>JAFUGJ010000010.1 GCA_017469425.1 Bacteroidales bacterium | reverse complement strand
CAGGGCTTAGCGGATGTGAGAAGATGATCCCTGAGATTGACCTGGCGGGTAACGGCGAAGGCGTTTTGCCTAACAATTGTTCCTGATAGAGGGTAGCATCGTGGCAGAAATCCCATCTTAGCTGAGCTTCGCCTTGGACATCATCTTATCAAACTCTTCACGGCTAATTTTGAGTTTAATCGTGTGAGGATTCTTCTCCGCCTGCTCAGCCTTTTGGATGAACCTTTTGGCATCATCACCTGTCACTACAGGTATAGGCCTGATCTCCATTGCCATAATTTTTTAGTATTCATGCATATAGATGCCGGGAAACAATGCAAATTTACTTGCAAACCGAGAGAAGAACAAATTTATTTGCTTTTCCGTGGTGCAGCCGTAAATGCCCGCGCAGCGAGATTTGGTTGATATATAGTGGATGATTACCTTGACGAGGAGGCTGATGAAAACAGCCTGAGACATGGTTATCGTCTTCTTGGTTCCAGGGAGATTCTGGAGCAAATCACCGCAAAAGTGAAAGCAGGACCATCACACCCTCGCCTCGCGGAATACTTCCTGGATTGAAGGATAGGTGTTGGTGAGACAGGAGGGAAGGCCGGATTTGGCGACCCAGGCGGCTTTGGTGATGTCTTCTTCCCGCTGGGGGGTGAGGTCCACCGGGTCGGTGTAGAGCATTTCGTACCACCAGGTGTGTTTGAGATGCCAGATGCCGTCGCGCAGGTAGCAGTGGTCGGTGATGCAGATGAGTTCCCCGAGTTCGAGCTTGTCCACCCCGGTTTCTTCCTGCACCTCGCGCAGCGCCGTCACTTTGATGTCTTCGCCATCTTCCTGATGCCCTTTGGGCAGGTCCCAGAGGCCGTTCCGCTTGATGAGCAGATAGTCGCCGCGCCGGTTGCTCACAAGGCCCCCCGCGGCATTCACTTCCTTGAATTCGGCGCAGAGGCGGTGATATACTTTGTCGGTATTGGCTGCGGGGATGTAGATGCGGCTGAGTTCCCGCGAGGCTTCGAACATGAGCACCAGGGTATGGAAATCGATTCTTTCCCCAATGTGGAATTCCACGGCATTGGGGTCGGCGAGAGCCTGGTCGCCCGGCTCGCAAATGATGATGCATCGTTTCTCGAAATATATCCTGTGCATATAAAAATTGCTATCTTTGCGACTGTTTGCAAAATTAATAAAAATCCTCATTATGAGTGCTCAATACAAAAGTAAACATGGCATCGTGTCGCGTCCTGCGGCAGAGCTCTACATGGCTTTCACGGACATGCGCAACTTCCTGGCGATGCTGCCGGAGGACAAGAAGCAGGGCGTCAGCGCCGACTTCGACACCATCAGCGCCACGGTGCAGGGCTTTACCATCGGGGTGAAAGTTACCCGGCGCGAACCTTATTCTTATATAGAACTGCAGGACAATGGCGCTCCGTTCAATTTCGTGGTGGGCATCCATTTCGATGCCGCCGACGATGCCTCCAGGACCGATTTCTGGGTGGAACTGGATGCGGAGCTTAATTTCATGATGAAGATGATGCTGGGCGGAAAGCTCCAGGAAGCGCTCGACAAGGTTGTGGACGGCCTGGTGGCCGTTTCCGAAGGCCGCAGGCCCGAGGGGATGCCGGAGGATTTCAAGTTCTGAGAATGGCGGCGTCCACTTCTGTCAGGTTGAATCCGTTCAAGGGTTGCGACGGGCCGGAAGGCGTCGCCGTGCCCTGGAACCGCCATGGCCGCATCCTGGAAGAACGCCCGAATTTTACCCTCGACCCCCGTTTCCATGCGGGCTGTTACTATGTGCAGGATTCATCCGCTATGTATGTGGGCCATGTTTTCCGCAAGCTCGCCCTCGGTAATGCGTGGGATTTGCCGACGCCCCCTAAACGGGTGTTGGACCTCTGCGCCGCCCCGGGAGGCAAGACAACCGACCTTGCATGTTCCCTTCGCGAGGCGTTGGGGGATGCCTTCAAACTGACGGCCAATGAAGTGATGAAGGCGCGCGCGTCGGTGCTGGCGGACAATGTCGCTGTGTGGGGCGATTCGAATGTGGCCGTCACCAGCGTGGACCCTGCAATCATAGGGCAGCGCATGAAGGGGTATTACGATGTTGTCGTGGCC
Organism: Bacteroidales bacterium; assembly: GCA_017469425.1. GTDB lineage: Bacteria > Bacteroidota > Bacteroidia > Bacteroidales > UBA932 > Cryptobacteroides. Next base: position 38,556 of record JAFUGJ010000010.1, on the reverse strand, counting down.
GATGTCCCCTGCAGCGGGGAGGGGATGTTCCGAAAGGACCCCCGGGCCGTGGAGGAGTGGAGCCCGGAGCTCGTAAACCTCTGTGCTGCAAGGCAGAAGCGCATCCTTGCAGATGTGTGGCCTGCGCTTCGTCAGGGTGGATTGCTGATATATTCCACCTGCACTTACGAGGATGCCGAGAACGATGCCAACCTCGAATGGGCGGCGCGCGAACTCGGAGGGGAGATAATCGCCCCGGAAAACGAATTCGAGCCCTTCGGAGTGCAGCTCACCCGCCACGGTAACCTGCTGAAAGCGGGAGTGGCGCCGGGCGAAGGCCAGTGGGTCGGGGCCCTGCGCAAAACCGCTCCTTCGGAAGATAGCCCGGGAGCAAGACTGGCGGATTTGCATCCTTTCGAAAGCCGGATGCAGATTTTTGACCCGGCGACGCCCCGTGTGGAACTGGATTTGCAGGACGCTTTGCGTTACCTGCACCGGGATGTGCTTCGGCTGCCCGATGCTCCCTTAGGGATGCTGGTGGTGTGCTACCGTTCGCATCCCCTTGGTTTTGTCAAGAATATAGGCTCGAGGTGCAACAATCTGTACCCCAAAAGCCGGAGGATTTTGATGGATATATGAAAAGATTTTTAGCAGTTGCGGCCCTCGCATTTTGCCTTGCGGCATCGGCCCAGACCACTGCGGAACAGTTCAAGGCCCGTTACTCAAAGCTGGTTGCCAATGTCGGTGAGGCCGGGGTGGGCGTTGAGTATCTGCTCGACAAATGGGCTGCCGCATATCCCGACGACACGGATATGCTCGAGGCCCGATACCAATACTATTTTGCCAAATCGCGGACAGAGGAAGTGAAGCGTGTCGATGCCGCCAAATATCTGGGGCAGAAGCCCGTGCTCACCCTCAAGGATTCGCTCGGGGCCGATGTGAACTACTTTGTGGTTCCGCAGTTCAACGACTCCCTCTTCCGCATGAGCCAGAAGTGCATCGAGCGCGCCATGGAGCTGCGTCCTGACCTCATCCGCTACCGTTTCGACAAAATCGCGGCCCTCACCGCCTATGAGAAGGACAGCCCGGACATGGCAGCCACCGAGATGCTGAACCTCATCGACTACGACCAGAAGGCCCGCCCCGCATGGATTGCGGACGGCGAGGCTGTCACCCGCGAGGAGTTTGAAGGCGCGGTGCAGGAATACTGCTTCGTGTTCTACCGCATCGGCAGCGCTTCTTCGTATGAGTCGTTCCGCGTCATTTCCGAACGCATGCTCAAGGTGAATCCCCGCAGCACCCTGTTCCTGAACAACCTGGGGGCCTACTGGCAGGTGGCGAAACGAAACGACAAAACCGCGGCGAAATATTATAAAAAGGCCCTCAAAATCGACCCTTCCGACGCTACGGCAAAGGCGAACATGGCGGTTATCGAGCGCAATGCCAAAAAGAAAAAGAAATAATTCAAAGATATGAAAAGGACAGTATTGTTTATGCTTTCAATGATGATGCTGGCTTCATGCCAGAACAGAACGGCAGGAGTGAAGGTTCCCGCCATCGACCTCTCCAACCTCGACACCACGGTAGCCCCCGGCGAGGATTTCTACAAGTATGCAACTCACGGATGGCAGGTGGCCAACCCTCTCGGCGCGGAGTACGCCCGTTTCGGTTCGTTCGACCAGCTGCGCGAAAACAATGTCAAGCGCCTCAACGACCTCTTCGCCTCCATGACCACCCTGAAAACAACGCCCGGCAGCATCGAGCAGAAAATAGTGGACCTCTACAAGCAGGGTCTCGACTCCACCCGCCTCAATGAAGAAGGTGCCGCGCCTCTTCAGAAATACATTGCCGAGATTGCCGGCATTGCCGACAAGAAGGCTTTTGCCGAAGCCCTCGGCAAACTGCACAACGCTTCTGAAGGGGGATTTTTCGGTGCTTATGTCGAAGCCGACCTCCGCGATTCCGGAAACCAGATTCTCTATCTCGGCCAGGGCGGGCTCGGCATCGGTGACCGCGACTATTATGTGAAGCCGGAAAACGCTGCTCTCAGGGAAGGCTATCGCAACTTCCTCTGCAAGGTGCTCGAGCTCGCAGGAGTGGGCGAAGCCGCACAGGTTGCGGACAATACCCTCGCGATTGAAGACTACCTTGCACAGAATTCCTGGACCCGCGAGCAGGAACGCGACATGGTGGCGCAATACAATCCCATGAGCAGCAGTGAGATAGCTGCCGCTTTCCCCGGTTTTGACTTCGACGCTTATTTTGCCGCCCGAGGTATCCCGGCACAGGACAAAATCATCGTCTGCGAACCTTCTTTCTTCGATGCTTTCAGCAAATGCGTTGCCGCTTCCGACCTGCAGATACTCAAGGATTACCTTACCGCCCATCTCGTGAGCGGAGGGTGCGGCGCCCTCAGCGACGACTTCTACGCTGCCAACTTCGAATTCTTCAGCCGCCAGATGGCAGGCATCCAGGAGCACAAGCCCCGCTGGAAGCGCGCCATGGCAGTTCCCAACGGAGTGCTTGGCGAAGCAGTGGGCAAGATGTATGTTGAGCGCTACTTCCCCGAATCCAGCAAGAAGCAGATGGAAAAACTCGTGAAGAATCTCCAGGTTGCGCTTTCCCAGCACATCGACGGACTCGACTGGATGGGCGACAGCACCAAGGTGAAGGCTCATGAAAAACTCGACAACTTCACCGTCAAAATCGGCTATCCCGACAAATGGAAGGACTACAGCACCCTCGAAGTGGATGCTTCCAAGAGCTACTACGAAAACCTCAGGGCCGCCGGCGAATGGTTCGTGGCGGACAATCTCTCCAAGCTCGGAAAGCCTACCGACAAGACCGAGTGGGGCATGACTCCCCAGACGGTGAACGCCTACTACAACCCCACTACCAACGAAATCTGCTTCCCTGCAGCAATCCTCCAGCCTCCTTTCTTCAACCCCGATGCCGACGACGCAGTGAACTACGGCGCAATCGGAGTGGTTATCGGCCATGAGATGAGCCACGGATTCGACGACCAGGGCCGCCTCTTCGACAAGGACGGCAACATGACCAACTGGTGGACCGATGCCGATGACGCTGCTTTCCGAGCAAAGGCCGAAGTGCTTGCAGCACAGTTCGATGCAGTTGAAATCCTGCCCGGCGTCCATGCCAACGGCCACTTCACCATGGGTGAGAACATCGGCGACCACGGCGGACTCAGCATCGCCTTCACCGCTATGCAGAACGCCATTGCAGGCAAGGCTCCCGGCCTTATCGACGGCTTCACCCCCGAGCAGCGTTTCTATCTCGGATACGGCGCCATCTGGGCCCAGAACATCACCGACGAGGAGAAGGCCCGTCTCACCAACATCGACCCTCACTCCCTCGCCGAGAACCGCGTGAATGTGTCCATACGCAACTTCGACTCCTTCTTCAAGGCATTCGGCATCAAGGAAGGTGACCCGATGTGGCGTCCTGAAAGCGAGAGGGTACATATCTGGTAAGCTTTGAAAGCCCCTGCTTTCATAGCATCCGGACTCCGTTTCAAAGGGAGACTGGCCGTCGTTTCGGTGGCCGTCTCCTTTTTTGTCATTATCATCTCGCTGGCCATTTCCGGGGGGTTCCGCCAGAGCGTGCGCGATGCTCTTGGCTCCCTCACGGGCGACATACAGCTCACCGGCGCATCCACCAACTACTACACTGCCGACGGCGCGGTGAATGCAGCTCCGTCCTTCATGCCGGAAATGCTTGCTTCCGACGGCGTGGAACAGATACTTCCGGTGGTTTACAGGGCCGGAGTGGTGCGCAGCGGCGAATCCCTGCAGGGCGTGGTCTTCAAGGGAATGCCCGAGCGCGACAGCGTCAGCCTCACGGCCCGCATCCCCCATACCCTTGCGCGCAGCCTGCAGCTTTCGGAGGGCGACGGCTTCACCGCCTATTTCATCGGGGAAAGGGTTCAGGCGCGAAAATTTACGGTAGGGGAGATTTACCCTTCGCTGCTCGGCACCGGCGATGCCCAGATAGTGTATGTGCCCATCTCCGACCTTCGCAGGGTGAATGCCTGGGGCGAAGATGAGGCGTCCGCTCTCGAAGTGAGGCTCGCTCCGTCGTGGGCGGCATCCCGTCAGAAGGAAAAGCTCGCCGCGGTAGACCTTGCGAGCACAGCCTACGGCAAGAGCACGCAGGACAACGACCCCGTCATTGCCGTGGCCGCAGTAGACCGCTATTCCTCGCTTTTCGACTGGCTGGACCTCATCGATTTCAATGTGCTGGTCATCCTGCTGCTGATGATACTGGTGGCGGGTTTCAATATGATTTCCGGCTTGCTCATCATGCTCTTCCGCAACATCTCCACCATAGGCACCCTGAAAGCCCTGGGAATGGGAGACAGGGCCATTTCCGAAGTTTTTATCCGGGTGGCTTCCCGGGTGGTGCTCCGGGGGATGCTGGCGGGGAATGCGCTGGCGCTGGGCTTCTGCCTGCTGCAAGGGGAAACGCATCTTATAAAGCTCAATCCGGACAATTATTTCGTATCCTTCGTGCCAGTGCATGTGGACTGGGCGCAGCTGATTGCGGTGGATGTGATTGCCTATGCGGCCATCATGCTGCTGATGCTTCTCCCCGCCATGTTCATCTCGAAGGTCGACCCCGCGCGCACCATGCGCGTGCGCTGATTTGGCGTTGAACGAAAAAAGCCTTAATTTTGCAAGTTATGAGTATGTTTTCACGGATGTGGTTCCCGGTTGCGGTGGTGGGTCTCGCCACCCTCGGCACCGTGATGTCCACCGACCCCGTGGAAAGCTCTTTCAGTGTCGCTCCCGTCGCAACCGAAATCAGGCTGGAAGGGGCGTCTCCCTTTGCCGATACGGTGAAATATCCCATAGCCGGATACAAGCTCCGCCGCAGGGGCGACTTCACCGCCGAGCAGCTTCCGGACAGCGTGCTCCGCTCCCTCGGCATCACCCTCACATTTGAGGACGAGGACGACAGTCTCCCGCGCTTAACCGCCCGCGACACCATCCCAGTGCCCGACTCCCTGCGGGAAACCGACCCTTTCCGCTACAAATACTATGTGGCCCTCATCGATTCGCTCATTCATCGCATTGTTAGCGACTCCCTGCAGAAATCTTATATCGACCTCATGGCGGAAGAAGACACCCTGCACGCGAGGCTCGATTCCGCCGACCGCCACATGCTGGACTCGCTCTACTACCGCGACTCCACCATCCGTGCCCGCGAAGCCTTCCTTGCCTGGTACAATTCCCTGAGCAAGGAGGAACGCAAGAAATACGACTTCGAGCAGAAGATGAAACGCCGCATGGCCGTCTCCGACTCGCTCCGTAAAATCAAGGAAGAAAAGAAAGACTACCGTGACAGCGTCATTGAAAACACTCCGCGCATTCTGGAAACCTTCGCTCTGCCGGATTCACTGCTATACAAACGCATAATCACCTGGGAAACCGACCAGGATTTCCACAATGTGAACGCCCGCGTGCCGGACACCACTTTCAACAAATACTTCTACGACTACGCCTTCCGGCGCAAGGATGTGAATGCCACCTGGCTCGGCGTGGCGGGCTCTCCGGTGCTGACCTACAACTACTTCCTGCGCGAGCCCTCCTCCATGCCCGTGTTCTACGCCCCGCTTTCCAGCTGGAGCACCACGGCCAAGGGCTTTGCAATGTACAACTCCAAGACCCCGTACACCGAGCTTGCATATTGGGGCACCCTGCTTGCCGACCAGGCCAAGGAGTCTGACAACATCCGAATCTTCACGACCCAGAACATACTTCCTTCGCTGAACTTCTCCATCCTGTATGAGCGCTGGGGAGGCGGAGGAATGCTGGTGAACGAAACCACCAAGAACAAGACTCTTGCAGTGGGGGTCAACCACCTTGGCAAGCGCTACCTCATGCATGCGGGCTATGTGGCAAATACCGTCAACCGCAAGGAAAACGGGGGAGTGTCCGACCTTGACATGGTGCGCGATACCATCGTAGACGCCCGGGAAATACCCATCAGCCTGAGTGACGCCTCCTCGCGGGTGCAGCAGCACAGCGTCTTCCTCGACCAGCAGTACCGCATACCATTCACCTTCATAAACAGGCTGAGGGCTGCGCGTGACACCACCTTCACTTTCGACAGCACCGCCACCGACATCACCACCGCATTCATCGGCCACAGCACCGAGTACACCACTTACATGCGCAAGTATGTCGACAACATCTCCGCATCGAAAGCCGCCGAACGCGCATTCTATCACGACGCTTTCAACTATGACGACACTGCGTCCTCCGATTCTCTGCGCCTGAACGAGCTCGACAACAAGGTCTTCATCCGCCTCCAGCCATGGAAGGCCGAAGCTCCCGTGTCCAAGCTGGATGCAGGACTCGGATATACCGTCCAGACATGGTTCGACAGCATCGACCCCGACACCGGAGAAATCTCCCGCACCCGTGGCAATTCGTTCTACACCTATGCCGGAGCCAACGGAAGACTGCTGCGCAACATGCAATGGGATGCCAAAGGCAAGTATTATCTCGGCGGCTACCATGCAGGCGATTTCTCCCTGCAGGCAAACGCTTCCTATGCCTTCTACCCCTTCCGAAGGGCCCGCAAGAGCCCTGTGAGCGTGTCCGCTTCGTTTGAGCAGACGCTCAGCGACCCCGATTACTACCAGCAGCACATGCATGCCAACCACTTTGCCTGGAACAACAGTTTCGACAAAATATCCTCCACCAAGCTCCGCGGCAAAATCGACATCCCTTATTGGAAAATGTCGGCAGGCATCGGGTACTCCCTGCTCGTGAACGGCGTGTATTACGATTCCCTCACAGTCCGTCAGAACAGCTCCGCAGTGAGCATCCTCAGCGCAACGCTTCGCAAGGACTTCGTGCTCGGCGGCCTGGTACATCTGGACAACCAGCTGCTCGTGCAGTTCAGTTCCGACCAGCAAACCGTGCCCCTGCCGCGATTCGCACTCAACGGCAAGTATTTCCTGCAGTTCATCGTGCAGCGCAACGACGAGGGTGAGAAGGTGCTCGAAATGCAGATTGGCGCCAACGCATTCTACAATTCATCCTGGTATGCCCCGGGATGGAATCCCAATATCGGAGTGTTCTACAACCAGCGCAATGTCAAATACGAAAACGGGCCCATCGTCGACCTGTTCGTCAATGCCCAGTGGAAACGCGCCTGCATCTTTGTAAAGTGGGAGAACATGAACATGGGATGGCCACTCGACAAGGCCGACTACTTCACTGCACATCGTTACATAAATACGCAGAAAATCGTCAAGATGGGCTTGTACTGGCCCTTCTACACTCTCCCCGGAAAGAGCAGCGGCGGCGGTGCGGAAGGCGCTTCAGCGAGCCGTGGCGATGCAAACGCTTCTTCGCGCATGGGCGGTCAGTCAGGCGGGGCGAACAGTATGCGCACCCTTTCCCGTTAAGCCATGAAGCAGCTGTTGAGAGAACCCCACAGCCTGGCAGTGCTGCTGATATCCATCATGCTCATTGCGGCTTCGGCCCTTGCAGGGGCAATCGCTCCCCGCACTCCTGAAGTTGAGCCTGAACCGGATTCGGCCCCGGCGCTTCCGAGGGGGATGAGCGCGCAGTATGTAATCAGCCCTTATGATTCCCTGATAAAGGTTTATTCCGACTCCGCGGGTCTTGACTGGAGGCTGGTGTCGGCAATAGTCTACCACGAATCCGGCTTTGACAACGATGTCCGCTCGCGCCGCGGGGCCGCGGGGCTCATGCAGATGATGCCTTCCACTGCCGAGGTCATGGGCGCTGACGACCTCTCCGACCCCATACAGAGCGTGAAAGCCGGGGTGAAATACCTCGGGCATCTGCGCCGCAGCGTGAACCGCCATGTGCAGAGCCCTTCCGAACGCCTGAAATTCATGCTGGCCTCATACAATGCAGGCACCGGGCGCATACTCGACTGTATCAACTACGCCCGTTACAGGGGAGTGGACAGCCTGTCGTGGGATGCCGTCGTGGAACTTATCCCCGAAATGAGTTCAGACGAAATCCTGGAACTCGACACCATACGCTTCGGCAAGTTCAAGGGCGTGGAAACCATAGCCTATGTGCAGAAGGTCCTCGACAAATATGAGGAATACAAGCGCCGGGCGGCAAAATAATTCTCTGGTTCAGAGCGAACCTGCCATCAGCAGGGCTACCCCCGCGAGCATGAGCGCAAGCACGCCGGATTTCTGGGCGATGCGTTTCTCGCGGAACAGGATTGCTCCGAGCACGAAAGTGATGATTACGGAGCTGCGCCTTATCAGCGATATTACAGAGAGCATGGACCCTTCGGCCTTGAGGCTGAAGAAGTAGAGCATGTCGGCTCCGGTAATGGTGACGGCAATCAGAAGCAGGGTCCAGTCCCATCTGAAAGGCTTGACGCCTTCGCGCTTTCTGTTGAGCAGCGTGAGCACCGCAAGGATTAGGGTGATGTAGATGTTGGTCCAGCTCTGCACGAAAAGGGGCTGCATGCCCGTCATTATCCGCTTGTCGTAGAGGGCGGAAGCCACTCCCGTGACGACGGAAATCAAAAGCGCCCAGAAGCCTTTGTTGCCCTTGAAACTGATGCCCTCGCGCTCGCTCGACACGCTGAGAAGCCACAGGGCGAGCAGCACTGCGGCGACCCCCGCCCACTGCATCCAGTTGAGGCGTTCGCCGTAAAGGATGATGGAAAAGAGCACCACGAACATGGGCCGCGAGGTCTTGAAAGTGCTCACCGTGGTGATGGGAAGAAGCTCCAGCGCATACATGCCGCTCACCCACGAAGCCGTGACCAGCAGGGCTTTCAGTATCAGGCGGAGATGCCCGGACAGGGTGCCTGCGGTGATGAAAGGGCTCACGAAAAGGGCGCTGAGGGCGGTAGCAACGAGAAGGATGCTGTAAATATTGTTGTTGCGCAGGGCGCTCTTCTTGGCTACATCGTAAACGCCGAGAAGAACCGCCGAAGCAAGTGCCATCCAAATCCACATAACGGCGCAAAGTTAGCAACAAATCCGATTATTTTATGTATCATTGCAGATATATGCGCCGCGCCTCCCTCCTCATAATCGCAATCCTTGCCATGTTGCCTGCTGCACCGTCTTCCGGAAGCACTGCCGTTCTACAACGGACTTCCGACGCCGATTCGGTGACCGTGCGCATGGAGCGCCAGCTTGCCGCCTGGCCGCAGGAAAAGCTGTATGTGCAGACCGACAAGGCGGCCTATCTTTCAGGCGAACGCATCTGGCTTCGTACCCATGTCGCCGACGCCGCCACCCTCCGTCCGATGGGCCGCAGCCGCTATGTGTATGTGGAGCTTCTGAATCCTTTCAGCGAGATAGTGGAGCGCATCATGCTGAGGACGGATTCCCTCGGGGTTTTCGCCGGGCACCTGGACCTTGCCGAAGAACTCCCGGAAGGCTCCTACACCATCAGGGCCTATACCCGTTACATGGAAAACCAGGGCACCGACAGTTTTTTTCGTAAAAGCATTGCCGTGCTGGACCCTTATTCCGTGAAGCTCGCCCCCGAATTCTCATTCAGCGCCGCGGGAGGGAAGACCGCCCTGATGCGACTTCGTTTCGCAGGCGGGCGTACCCCTGATTTCGTGGGAATCAGGCTTATGGGCAAGGGTGAATCGCGCCTGAGACAGTCGGAAGGGGAGTATGTCTTCCGTGTGCCGGAAGGGGCAAGGACTTTGCTTCTCGGAGTTCGCGACGGGAAGAGGCGATACCAGCGCTATGTGAGCGTTCCTTCGCTGCCGGGAGAGTACGATGTGGCTTTTCTTCCGGAAGGGGGATATATCATTGCCGGACGCGCCTGCCGGGTGGGAGTGAAGGCTCTTGCTTCCGACGGTTTTGGAACCGACATTTCCGGCGTAGTACTGGATTCAAAAGGGGAACAGGTTGCAGCGTTCGGGCCGCTCCACAGGGGCATGGGCTCGTTTCTGCTGCGGGCCGAGGAAGGCGAAAGCTATACTGCCGTCTGCACTTCTTCCGACGGCTCGAAGCGCAGCTTTTCCCTCCCACAGGCATCCTCCTCGGCGCGCATCCTCCAACTTTTTCGTTCCGGGAAGAATCTCTTCGTGAACCTCGCGCAAGGAATTGATGCCCCGCAGGAGACGCTGTCGCTCCTTATACATCGCGGCGGACAGCCCATCTACCACGAAGCCTGGGAAGAAGGCCGTGCCAGCTATTCCCTTCCCCTTGCTTCCCTTCCCTCCGGCGTCCTGGGCTTCTGCCTTCTCAATGGTTCCAACGACATCCTGAGCGAAAGGCTTTATTTTAATGTAAAGGAATCCGATATCCTTGCAAACATAGGGAATGAAATCCCGCCCATCCCTGGCCCGAGGGAAGCGGTCAGACTGGAATTGCAGTTCCCTCTGTCGGCGGCGGGAGCCCTTGTCGCGGTGGCGGTAACCGATGCCGAAACTGCGCTTCCCGAAAAGGCGCGCAGTCTCGCGTCGGAACTGCTTCTCTGCTCGGAACTTCGCGGCAACATCGAAGCCCCTGCGGAATATTTCTCTCCTGATGCCAAAGCATTCGACCTGGATGCCCTGATGCTAACCCAAGGATGGCGCCGCTACGACCTTCCCGCCGTGCTGAAAGGCGATATTACCCTTCCCGCTACCCCTCCCGAACGCTCGCAAAAGGTGAGCGGCAGGGCCGAAGCCTATATTTTCAATTCCATGGATGGAGGCGGCGTAGCGCTCTATGCCACAAAAGATTCGCTGTCCTCCGTCAACTCCGCGCCGCTGGCTCGCGACGGACGGTTTTCTTTTGATGTGGAATTTCCTGAGGGCACTGCCATCACCGTGCAGACCCGCACCCGCAAAGGCGGCAAAGGCAATGTAATAAAACTTGACGAAAGCATCTGGCCTTCTCCCGCCGGAGCAGCCATTCCGGTCCGGGGCGGAACGGAAGTTCCCGTCAACTACATTTCCCAAGCCGATGAAGCCTATCTTCTCGAACACGGCATGAGAGCCACCATGCTCGATGCGGCCTTCGTGTCCGCCGAGCGCGAAGAAAAACCTACCGACTCAAAGTGGTATTCGCCCGTCACCTCGTCGGAACCCCTCACCGCCCGGGAAATCAGCGACCGGCATTTTACCGACATCCTTGCCGTGTTCATGAGTACTCCCGGCCTCACCATACGGCGCAATGCCGGAGGCAGCTACCTCTCCACCACCCGCTCCGAGCTTCCCGTTCTCCCCGTTATCGACGATGTGGTGCTCACCGAATACGACCTTTTCTCCATGACTCCCGGTGACATCGACAACCTCTTCGTAATCAAGGACCTAACCTCCATGTTCGGCTACTATCCCGGCTACAGCGGAGCTCTGGTCATCAAAACCACCTCCGGACCCGATGGACGGGTGGTTAAGTCCGACAATATCTCCCGCGTGACCCCTCTCGGCTACCAGCTCCCTGCGGAATTCTACACCCCGGCATACGGCATGCCCGACGCCCCGGCCCTTCCGGACCTTCGCACCACCATTTTCTGGGCGCCCGAAGTGAAGATATCGCCCTCCGGCACAGCCGTAATCGAATTCAGCACCGCCGACCCCATCGTTCCCTACAACCTCACCGCCGAGGGCCTCACCCCCTACGGACGCATTGTCCACGCCACTCTCCAGCTGCTTCGCCGTGAAGAATAGATTATCCTCGACACCCTCCGACTTTACCATTGAAACAAGCCCACGCCACTCAATACACAGGCGTATATTTAGTGCGGCAGCTAACTCCTTTACTATCAGTACTTTAGCTGCTGCATCATAGAATAAATGGTGCCAGAAATCAGGCTTTACTCTATCAGAAGGCTTAGCGTTTATTTAGCGATAGGTGTCGTGCTGAGCATTTTGCGTAAGTGGATAGCTTTTAGGCTGTTGCTAAGCGCTGCAAACTATTCTTGAACCATTGGACAAAGGCGGCTGACACATAATGAGTAATAAGATGAATTGCAATAAAATCAGTCAGTTTTATTTGTATTCATCTCAATGTATCTCTCTAATGCCTTTTTCTTTTCATTATTTGATAACCGAAAGAAATCTTTATTTACTGCCGTATATTTTTTGTATTCCGACTCAATACCTTCAAATATCGCGAATTCCGATGCTGTGTAACAATGGTAATCCTCTATTGGCGTTTTTGAAAGTATAATACCATCTTCTTTCCTGACATATATATTCTGTGACTTCTTACTGACAATAATCTCAAATGATGAATAGACATATTGATCATTTTCGATGCCAAGAAAAGTTAGAGTACTTCTATTCGGTTTCTTTGAGAAAATGATAAGACCTGAATCTTTTGTAAGATAATCGTTAGTGCACTCGCCGTGCTGCACCGCACAGGAGAGAGCAAAGACGGTTACTGTTACTGCAATGATTCTATAGAAGTCGCATTTCATACGCCAAAATATTATAAATTCCCGTATTGTGGTCTGGTTTTTAGACCGATAAGAACGGTTCAGATTCTCTCCAGCGCTTAAATTGTTGGTTGTCAATTGATTCCTGGGAAACAAATCGGTTTATTTTGCCGATTTGTTTTCCGGCAAAGTGCTGTAGGTCAATAAGTTGACTGCTGCATCGCGGAGCAAGGGCGATGCGCTCATGTCCTGGGGATTTGTGCCGGGGGCATCCTGGGGGATGGGTTCTCCGAGGCGGGCGAAGAGCTGCTGCCAGTAGATTGGGAATTCTCCTTCGGAGTTCCTGAAGTTCATGGGTTTGTTTTCGAAGAGATAATCGTCAGAGGGGCGGTAGCTTTCGCGGACAAGTTCGGAGCAGTACATGGCCTCGTTGTCGGGGAGGAACCACAGGTCGTAGGGGCGTCCGAGGAAGCGCTTGGTATTCTCTGCAAACTGTGCTGCCTTGCTGTTGTCCTTCAGGCGTTTGACGATAAAAACAGGATACGAACCGTCCTTGAAGGTGAAGTCGGTGAGGAAGGTGTCGAGCGGATGCCTGTCCACCCCGTGCTTTATGGTTGCGTCGATAATCCAGACGCTGTCGCCCTGCACTTCGGCAATGGCTACATGGATGAGGTTGAGGCTGCCGTTTCCGGTGGCGTCGCCGATAGCGTCCGCCATGGAATCCCGGTCGAGGTTATAATCCTGCGGAATTCCCACGAAAATGAGGTCGCCGCTCTGCAGGCGGACATCTTTGCTGCGGCTGCATCCTGCCGCCAGCAGAATCACAAGAATCAGGTATCCCAAGCGTTTCATGTTGCAAATATAAGGAGAAAAATACTACCTTTACACTATGTTTACTCAAGCGGTATGGATGGCTTTGCTGATTCCCTTCGCCGGTACGGCGCTGGGCTCGGCTTTCGTGTTTTTCATGCGCAGGGATATGCCCGCAGTTCTCCAGAAAGCCTTGCTGGGCTTCGCTTCAGGGGTGATGGTGGCTGCAAGCGTGTGGTCGCTGCTCATTCCCTCAATGGAAATGACGCCCGGCAATGTCCTGCCTGCCACCCTCGGGCTTCTTGCCGGATTTGCTTTCCTTCTGATAATAGACTATGTCACGCCCCATATCCACGCTTCAGGCGAAGCGGAAGGACCACGGAGCAGCCTTTCTCGCACAACCAAGCTTGCGCTCGCGGTAACCATCCATAACCTCCCGGAGGGCATGGCGGTGGGCGTTGCCATAGCGGGCGCACTGGGTGCCGCTTCCGGCCTCACCCTTGCAGGGGCCCTCGCCCTGTCGCTCGGCATAGCCATACAGAATGTTCCGGAAGGGGCAATCATCTCCATGCCCCTGCGCGCAGCGGGAAACAGTCGCATGAGGTCGTTTCTCATAGGCGCCCTCAGCGGCATCGTGGAGCCCATCGGCGGGGCGCTGGTAATCCTGCTCGCTTCGGCCGTCACCGGCATGATGCCCTGCCTTCTTGCTTTCGCCGCGGGAGCCATGCTCTATGTCGTAATCGAAGAACTCATCCCGGAAGCCTCCGAAGGGTCGCATTCCAATCTCGGCACCGTGGGCTTTGCCATCGGCTTCGCCCTTATGATGGTTCTGGATGTTCTTTTGGGATAATTACGGAACATCAGTATTTTTTCGTATCTTCGCCCTTCGCTATGGGCAAGGAGGAATACATAAAGATTCGGGGGGCGAAAGCGCATAACCTCAAAAATGTGGATGTGGACATCCCCCGGGGGAAGTTCACCGTCATTACCGGGCTGAGCGGCAGCGGCAAGAGCTCGCTGGCGTTCGACACCATCTATGCCGAAGGGCAGAGGCGCTATCTCAACACCCTTTCACCCTATGCAAAGCACTTCATGGGCATACTTGACAAGCCCGAGGTTGAAAGCATCGAGGGCCTTAGCCCCATCATCGCCATAGAACAGAAAACCACCGGCAACAATCCCCGTTCCACGGTGGGAACCATCACCGAAATATCCGACTTCCTCCGTCTGCTCTACGCACGCGCATCCACCGCATACTCCCCGGTCAGCGGAAAGGAGATGGTGCGATATACAGACGAACAGATAGTCGACCTCATCCTCCGGGAATTCGACGGACGGAAGTGCCTGCTGCTCTCGCCCCTGGTGCGCGGACGCAAAGGGCACTACCGCGAGCTTTTCGACTCGCTGCGGCGCAAAGGCTACACCCAGGTGCGCATCGACGGCAGCATCGAAAGCCTGAATGAAGTTGAATCCCTCGACCGCTACAAAGGACATTTCATCGAACTTGTCATCGACAAACTCAAGCCCGGCGCGGGCGACGGGAAACGCATACGCGCATCGGTGATGACGGCCCTCGGCATGGGAAAGGGGTCGCTCGCTATACTCGATGCCGAAAGCGGACAGCTCCATCATTATTCCAAACATCTGGTAGATCCCGAAACCGGGGTTTCGCTTCAGGAACCGGCACCGCACACCTTCTCCTTCAACTCGCCCGAAGGGTACTGCCCCCACTGCAAGGGCCTTGGCACGGTGGTGGATGTCAACATGGATACCATAGTGCCCGACCCTTCGCTCAGCATATCCGAAGGGGGGATAGTGCCTCTTGGCAAGGTGCGTGAAAACAAGCGCTTCGAGATTATCCGCTCCATAGCACGCAAATACAATTTCTCGCTTCATGACCCTATCGCGGCCCTGCCCGACGAGGTGGTGTCCCTGCTGATTTACGGCTCCGACGAGTTTTTCCGCGTGGGCGAAGGTAATCTCAGCCAGATGGTGAACTGGCCGGGGATAGTGGACCATATCGAAGACAAAATCGTCTGCCCCGTATGCCACGGCACTCGTCTCAAGGAAGAAACCAACTGTTTCAAAATCGACGGCAAAACCATCGCAGAGGTTTCTGCAATGGAGATAAGCGAACTCCGGCAGTGGCTCGGCCAGCTCGACGGAAAACTGTCGAAAAGGGCCGGAACCATTGCCCGCGACATACTGAAGGAACTCCGCGACAGGGTCGGTTTCCTCATGGATGTGGGCCTGGATTACCTCACCCTCGACCGCGCAACCGGTTCCCTTTCCGGCGGCGAAGGCCAGCGCATAAGGCTTGCCACGCAGATCGGCTCCCGGCTCGTAAATGTTATCTACATACTCGATGAACCGTCCATAGGGCTTCATCAGCGCGACAATATAAAACTAATCAATTCCCTCAAGGAGCTGCGCGACGAAGGAAATACCGTGCTTGTCGTGGAGCACGACGAGGCCACTATGCGCGCAGCCGACTGGCTCACCGATGTGGGGCCTGGTGCAGGGGCGGAAGGAGGACATATCGTGTACAACGGCCCTGCGGCGCATTCGCCAGAGAGGGAAGGGTCTCTAACCCTGGAATACCTTTCCGGCGAGGACGCAATCCCCGTTCCGCAGCAGTGCAGGGTGGGCAATGGCAAGAGTCTGATACTCAAGGGCGCATCCGGCAACAATCTGAAGGATGTCACGGTAGAATTCCCCCTCGGAAAAATCATAGGCGTGGCGGGAGTGAGCGGCAGCGGCAAGAGCAGCCTCGTGAACGAAACCCTGATGCCCATACTCAAGCAGAAGTTCTACCGAACCACCCAGAAACCCCTCCCGTACAGGGAGCTCGAAGGCATACGCTGCATCGACAAGGTTATCGAGGTGGACCAGAGCCCCATAGGACGCAGCCCCCGCAGCAATCCCGCAACCTTTACGGGAGTGTTTGACGACATCCGCGCCCTGTTCGAGGATACCCCGGACGCCAAGGTCCGTGGCTTCAAGGCGGGCAGGTTCAGCTTCAATGTGGCCGGAGGACGCTGCGAGGAATGCAAGGGGGCGGGCATCAAACTTATCGAGATGAATTTCCTCCCGAGCGTGATGGTGCCCTGCGAAGTCTGCGGCGGTAAACGCTACAAGGAAGATACCCTCGCGGTGCATTACAAAGGCAAGAGCATCGACGATGTTCTGGAAATGAGCATCAGCGAAGCTTACGAATTCTTCGGCAAGCACCCCAAGATAGCGCCGAAATTAAAGGCTCTCGCAGATGTCGGGCTCGGCTATGTGAAGCTGGGCCAGAGTTCGGTCACCCTTTCCGGAGGGGAGAGCCAGAGGATGAAACTCGCCGCAGAATTGTTCCGTAAGAGCACGGGAAACACCCTTTATATACTTGACGAGCCCACGACGGGCCTGCATTTTGCAGACATCAAGACTCTGCTCGGCGTGCTGGGGCAGCTTGCCGACCAGGGAAACACGATTATTATAATAGAACACAATCTGGATGTGTTGAAGAGCGTCGATTACCTCATTGACATGGGGCCTGAAGGCGGGCGCCGGGGAGGAACGATAGTGGCAAAAGGCACTCCGGAACAGGTGGCCGCCGACCCGGCTTCGGTGACCGGCCCCTACCTTGAATCAATGCTGGACTGAATATGAGCGAAACTATCACCAAGATTGAAGCGGCCCGCCGTGAATATGCCGACTGGTGTTCGGCTGTGGGCATCGACAGTATCGAAAAACTCAACGCTGTGCTTGCCGACGGGCAGGCCATACGCCTCATCAACCTTTGCGAGGCGCGGCAGGAACGCAAATATGCCGAGATTGCCAACCAGATTTTCTGGAATAAGAAGAAGACGAAAATCGTGATGATGTCGGGCCCCTCGTCCAGCGGCAAAACCAGCAGTTCGCTCCGCATTGCCCAGCAGTGCGCCGTGCTCGGCATCAGCCCGAAGGTGATAGAACTCGACAATTATTTCGTGGACCGTGAGCATACTCCCAAGGATGAGAACGGGGAATACGATTTCGAGAGCCTCGGCGCCATGAATGTGAAGCTTCTAAACGAGAACCTGAACGACCTCATTGCGGGGAAGGAAATCATCGTGCCCAAATACGACTTCAAGTCCGGCAGGACCACTTTCGACGAGAGCCGCCGCATGAAGCTGGAAGAGAACGACATGCTCTTCATGGAAGGCATTCATGCGCTGAATCCCGAACTGACTCCGGATGTGGACCGCAGCCGCATTTTCAATGTTTACATTTCGGCCCTTTCCGCCCTGCCGGGAGGAACCAAGGTGCACGGCTCCACCACCGACAAGAGGCTTCTGCGCCGCATCGTGCGCGACAACCGCGTGCGTGGCATCAATCCGGAAGAAAACATCCTCCGCTGGCCGAGCGTGCGCAGGGGCGAAACGCGTAACATCTTCCCCTTCGAGGAGAATGCCCGCGTCGTGTTCAATTCCTCAACGCTTTATGACCTTCCGCTGCTGAAATACTATGCCGAGCCTCTTCTGTATGGGGTTACCGAAGCGTCGCCCGCCTACGAAAAGGCTCAGTCGCTGCTTCACTTCATTGAACCTGTAATCGCCCTCAAGCCTGCCGAAATCGCCGCCATCCCTCCTACCTCCATCATGCGCGAATTCATCGGAGGTCAGACGCTCTGAAAATCCATTTCTTCCCTTTCGTTGAAGGGTTCGAGGAAGGGGTTGGACATGCGCTCGCGGGCTATTGTGCTGGCGGGTCCGTGTCCCGGGTAGATGGCGGTTTCGCCGGGGAGGAAGATGAGTTTTTCCATTATCGAGCGGATTTCGCTGTCGTAGTCGCCGCCGGGGAGGTCGGTGCGGCCTATCGTGCCTGCAAACAGGGTGTCGCCGGTGAAGAGTACGGCCTCTTTTTCGGAGTAGAAGCAGATGCTGTCGGGGGTGTGGCCGGGGGTGCGGATTACCTTGAAGCCCATCCCTTCGCATAGTCCGGAGGGTAGTTTTTCTTCTTCCGCCTCGTCTTTTGCCTGGGTGCCGGAGGGCAGTTTTTCTGGCTCGCAGGGAAAATGCTCGCCAGAATAAACTTCCTCCGGCCTTTCTGCCGCCAGTCTTTCTCCTGCATGCTTTTCAGGGAAAACCGGGATGCCGAAGCGTCCGACCAGGGCGGGAACGCCGAGGACATGGTCGAAATGGGTGTGCGTGAGCAGGATGGCCGTGGGCGTGAGCGCTTCGCCTTCCAGATATGAATAAAGTCCGGCGAGTTCGTCCGGCCCGTCGAATCCCGGATCTATGATAACGCAACTGCCTCCTTCGGAAACCACATAGCAGTTTTCGGCAATGGCGTTGCAAACGAATCGTTTGATTTTCATAAGCCAAAAATACGAAAAAAAGATTTGCTTTTGACAAGGTTTGATGTTAAATTTGTAGGTTAGGATTAAAGCGAATATTTGATGCATATCGGAGTCGCAGGAAATATAGGCAGCGGAAAGACCACACTCACGCGGATGCTTGCCGAGCACTACGGTTGGAAGCCGCAGTTCGAGTCCGTCACCTACAACCCATATCTGGAGGATTACTATAAAGACATCCCCCGCTGGTCGTACAATCTGGAAACATATTTCCTTGCCCAGCGTTTCAGGGATGTGCTCGAAATCGCCAGATCCAACGAAGTAATCATCCAGGACCGCACCATCTCCGAAGGCGTTTACATCTTCGTGGCGAACAACTACGAGATGGGCAACCTTTCCGAGCGCGACTACCGCACCTACATGCAGCTTTTCGAACTCATGATGAGCACCGTGAAGCAGCCCGACCTTCTCATCTATCTCAAGTCCGGCATCGAGCATCTCGTGGCGAACATCCAGAAGCGTGGCCGCGACTACGAGCAGTCCATCAGCATCGAGTATCTCGACGGGCTCAACCGCCATTACGAAGAGTGGATTTCCGGCTACAAGGGCCCGCTTCTCGTGGTGGAAACGGACAATATCGACTTCAAGAACATTCCGGAGGACTTCGCGGCAATCACCGACCGCATCGACGCGCAGCTCTTCGGCCTTTTCAAGTAACCACAAAACAATACAGTATATGCACATCGCAATAGCAGGAAATATCGGAAGCGGCAAGACCACTCTCACAAAGATGCTGGCAGCCCACTACGGGTGGATACCCAAGTTCGAGTCGGTTGATTTCAACCCCTATCTGGCCGACTTCTATGAGGACATGGCCCGTTGGTCGTTCAACCTTCAGATTTACTTCCTGAACAAGCGTTTCAAGGATGTGGTGGACATCTCCAAGACCAACGACATCATCATCCAGGACCGCACCATCTACGAGGATGCACGCATTTTCGCGCCCAATCTCCACGACATGGGCCTGATGAGCTCGCGCGATTTCGAGAACTATTCCGATCTCTTCGACCTCATGATGAGCCTGGTGGGCTATCCCGACCTTCTCATCTACCTCAAGAGCAGCATCCCCAACCTGATTGCCCAGATTCAGAAGCGCGGCCGCGAGTATGAGCGCAGCATCCGCATCGACTATCTCACCGGCCTGAACGAGAAGTACGAAAACTGGATTGCGGACTACAAGGGCAATCTGCTCGTAATCGACGCCGACAACATCAAGTTCGGCAACCGTCCCGAAGACTTCGAGAAGGTGACCGACATGATTGATGCGCAGATGTTCGGCCTCTTTTCTGCTCCCGCACCGAAACAAACTGATTTTTAACCACATATATGGACAGACCTACAATCATCGACTTCGTAGAGAAGTACAGTCATCAATATGCAAACCATCCCTACCTCCGCGAAAAGGTGGACGGCAAGTGGACGGAAATCACCCAGGAACAGACCCGCGAAACAGCCTACCGCATAGGCGCAGGTCTCATGGCCCTCGGGCTGGAGAAGGGCGACAAGATAGCGCTGCTCTCCGAGAGCCGTTCCATGTGGATACTCGCGGAGCTCGGCGCCCTCTACGCAGGAGCCGTGGATGTGCCGCTCAGCGTGAACCTCAGCGAAGTGCAGGACCTGCTTTTCCGCATTCATCATTCCGAAACCAAGTGGATACTCGTATCCGCAAACCATCTTCCCAAGATACGCTCCATCATCGGAGAGTGCCCCGAAGTGAAGAAAGTGATAGTCTTCGACGACACCGCTTTCAATGTTGACGCCCTCCAGGAGGGAGAAATGCGCATCAGCGAGGTGATGACCCTGGGCGACGGCTTCCTCGCCAGGGACCGCCAGGCTTTCGTGGACCGCTACAAGAGCATAGGGCCCGACGACTACGCCAATATCAGCTACACTTCCGGCACCACCGCCGACCCGAAGGGCATCCTTCTCACCCACCGCAACTACACCGCAAATGTGGCACAGGGCGCTTCGGTAATCAATGTTGACGAAGGGGCCGTGATGCTGGTGATTCTGCCTCTTGACCACTGCTTCGCTCATGTGGCGGGCATGTACACCACCATGTACTACGGTGCCAGCATGGCCTTCGTGCCCATAGGAAAGAATGCTCTCGCCACCCTTCGCAATGTGCCTTCCGCCATCAAGGAAACCCGTCCGCATGTGATGCTTTCCGTGCCTGCCCTTGCGCGCAATTTCAAGAAGAATATCGAAACTGCTATCAAGGCGAAAGGCCCCACGGTGGAAAAGCTCTTCAATTTTGCGGTTAAGAACTCAATCGCCTATAACAAAGAATATTACAACCGTGGCGGGCTTGCAGTCTGCTGGCGCAGGCCGCTCATGTGGCTCTTCGACAAGCTCATCTTCAAGGCCGTGCGCGAGAACTTCGGCGGACGCATGCAGTTCTTCGTGGGAGGCGGCGCCCTGCTCGACATTGAACTCCAGCGCTTCTTCTGCGCGGTGGGAATGCCCATGTTCCAGGGATACGGCCTCACCGAGGCTACGCCCATCATCTGCGCCAACTCCACAGGTCACGCCATCTTCGGTTCGTCGGGCCGTATCGTGAAGCCCATGGACTGCAAGATTTGCGATGAGCAGGGGAACGAGGTTCCCATAGGGCAGAAAGGGGAGATTGTCATCCGCGGCGAGAATGTGATGGCGGGATACTGGAAGAATCCCAAGTCCACCGCCGATACCGTGGTGGACGGCTGGCTGCACACCGGCGACATGGGCTATATCTGCCCCTTCGACACCGACTTCCTCTATGTGGTGGGCCGCTTCAAGAGCCTGCTGATAGGTTCCGACGGCGAGAAGTATTCGCCGGAGGGATTCGAGGACAGTCTTCCCGAAGTGAGCAAGTTCGTTAACCAGGTGGTGCTGCACAACAACCAGAACCCCTACACCATCGTGATGATAGTTCCCGAAAAGGATGCACTCGACGAGTTCGTGCGCAAGGCGGGCCTCGACCCCGCATCGCGCGAAGGCAAGGAAGCCAAGCTCCGCAAAATCCAGGCGGAAATCGATTCCTACAGGAAAGGCGGAGCCCACGAGGGCCTGTTCCCGGAAAGATGGCTGCCTGCAGCCGTAGTCATCTGCGACGAAGCATTCAGCATCGCCAACAAGATGATGAACTCCACCATGAAAATAGTTCGCGGCAAGGTTGAGGAGCATTATGCCGACCGCATCGCCTACGCATACACTCCCGAAGGGAAGAACCTGCTGAACGAAAAGAATATCGAGTCTATTTAACACTAAAAACAATATGGCAAACGCAACAAAACAACAGAATTTCACCCCGGCCATCGTGGTGATGTTCGCCCTGTTCTTCATGATTGCATTCGTTACGAACCTTGCCGGTTCGATGGGTGTAATCGTCACCAAACAGTTCGGCGCTTCCAAGGCTCTCTCGCAGCTCGGAACCCTCGCCAACTTCATCGCCTACGCCTGCATGGGTATTCCTGCCGGAATCATCCTCAAGCGCAAGGGCTATAAATTCACCTCCCTCGCAGCTGTTACCGTAGGTTTCGTCGGAGTAGGCATCCAGTTCCTTTCCGGATATGTGGAGAGTTTTGCAGTCTATGTGCTCGGCGCATTCGTTGCCGGATTCTCCATGTGCATGCTCAACATCGTGGTGAACCCCATGCTCAACACCCTCGGCGGCGGCGGCAACAAGGGCAACCAGCTTATTCAGTGGGGCGGCACATGCAACTCCACCGGCGGCACCCTCGCACCTATCTTCGTAGGCTGGCTCGTTGGCGGAAGCATTGACGATGCAAGCGTTGCCAAGGCTGCTCCCGTAATGATCATCGCCATGGCAATCTTCGCCATTGCATTCTGCATTATCTGGTTCACCCGGATTCCCGAACCTCACATGGAAACCCCCGAAGAGAAGGCTGCACGCCTCTCCGGCAACAAGGTCAAGGATCCTCACAGCGCCCTTTCCTTCCGTCACTTCGTACTCGGCGCCGTTGCCATCTTCTTCTATGTAGGCATCGAAGTGGGCATCCCCAACACCGCCAATGTCTATTTCTCCGGCCTTAAGAATGTCGGCCCCGCACTTGCAGGCACCATGATCGGAGGCTATTGGTTCAGCATGCTTATCGGCCGTCTGGTCGGCGCTTCCGCCGGTTCCAAGGTCAGCAGCAGGGCCATGCTCGGCGTCATGAGCGCCGTGGCCATCCTGCTCGTCGTATGTGCCATCTTCATTCCCGAAACCGTGACCATCAAGGTCGGCAGCAATGTGATTCCGCTCGCACTCGGATTCCTCGTGCTCTGCGGCCTCTGCACCTCCATCATGTGGGGCGCAATCTTCAACCTTGCCGTAGAAGGACTCGGCAAATACACTGCGGCTGCATCCGGCATCTTCATGACCCTGGTCTGCGGCGGCGGCATCATCCCCTTCTTCCAGAACCTCCTTGCCGACCATGTAGGTTCGCTGCAGAGTTACTGGCTCATCATCGCCTGCCTGGCATTCCTCGTTTACTATGCCTTTGCAGGTTCCAAGAATGTTAACACTGACATAAAAGTTGACTAAGACCATGGATAAGGATTTTGTAGTAGGAATAGACATCGGCGGGCAGAGCAGCAAGCTCGGCATCGTCGATGCAAGGGGCGAAGTGCTCGCCCAGAGCGTGGTAAAGGCTAATCCAAGCGCCGATGCTGCCGTAATCGTCAAGGAACTTGCCGAAGCGGTGCTGCGTCTTGTAGCGCAGTCGGGCAAGCACGGTCAGATCCGCGGCATAGGAGTGGGCGCTCCCAACGGAAACTATTATACGGGAAGCATCGCTTTTGCACCCAACCTCCCCTGGGCTGCCAATGGAGAAGTGAAGTTCGCCAAGATGCTTTCGGAAGCATGCGGAGGCATTCCCGTCAGCCTTACCAATGACGCAAATGCCGCAGCCGTCGGCGAAATGACCTACGGTGTCGCGAAAGGCATGAAGAACTTTATCATGATTACCCTCGGCACCGGTGTCGGCTCCGGCATCGTGGTGAACGGCGAGGTGCTTTACGGCAGCGACGGTTTTGCAGGTGAGCTTGGACACACCATCGCGGTGCGCCACAACGGGCGCGCCTGCGGATGCGGCCGCAACGGCTGTCTCGAGGCATATTGCTCCGCTATCGGCGTTGCCCGTACCGCCCGCGAGTGGCTGGACATCAGCGGTGAACCTTCGCTTCTTCGCGAGGTCGACAACATCACTTCCAAGGATGTGTACGAAGCTGCAAAGGAAGGCGACAAGGTGGCTCTCCGCGTGTTCGACTACACAGGCCGCATACTCGGACAGAAACTTGCCGACTTCATCGCATTCTCCGCTCCCGAGGCCATAGTGCTCTTCGGCGGTCTGGCAAGGGCCAAGGAATTCATCTACGAACCGACCCTTAATGCGATGAACGACAATGTACTCAACCTTTGGAAGGGCAAGGTCAAACTGCTGTTCTCCCAGCTCAAGGAAAGCGATGCCGCCATCCTCGGCGCTTCGGCCCTTGCGTGGGAACTTTAGGATAAACTGTTAAATGTTATATAGAATGAAAAAGTTTTATTTGTTCGGAGTCCTCGCTGCAGGACTCGCACTGGCAGCATGCTCTCCCAAGGCGGAGGCTGTTGCCGAAGAAGTTGAAGGCGAAGCCGTTGAGGCTGTAGAAGAGGTTGTAAAGACCGCCAAGGATTTCACCCCCAGCAAGAAGCAGATTGATTCCGTCTCCTATCTCGTGGGCGTGAACTTCGGTTCCTTCATCAAGGGATACGATTTCGGCGACCTCAACTACTCCCAAATCAAGAAGGGTATGAACGACTTCATCAAGGCCAAGGGCAACATGCGTGACGAAGATTTCGGCAAGCAGTTCAAGGTTGACCCTCAGGAGATGAACCGTCTGTTCGGTGAATTCCTCGAGAACCGCCGTTCGCTCAAGCTTCTCGTAAACAAGGAAGCCGAGGAGAAGTTCCTTGAGAAGAACAAGGCCAAGGACGGTGTCGTCACCCTCGAGAGCGGTCTGCAGTACCGTATCATCAAGGAAGGCGGCGTCAAGCCCACCAGCCCTAAGGATACCGTATGGGTACGCTATCAGGGCAAGACCCTCGACGGTAATGTGTTTGACGAGGTTACCCCCGACCGCGACTCCGTTTCCTTCACCCTCAATCATGTGATTGCAGGCTGGACCGAAGGTATCCAGCAGGTCGGCGAAGGCGGAACCATCGAACTCTTCGTTCCCGCCAGGCTCGGCTACGGTGAGCGCGGAAATCAGGGCATCGAACCCAACTCGCTTCTGCACTTCGTCGTTGACCTCTGCAAAGTCGCTCCTTTCGTAGAGAAAGAGGCTGAAGAGTAATTTTGCCGGAAAGCTTTTGCGAGAGGGCCGACTCAATTCCGAGCCGGCCCTCTTTGTCGGTTGGTGTTTGGGTGCACCCGTTGTTGACTTACCTTTCCGGCTGGACTTGGTCCACCCCACTGGGTTCCCAGCCCGATTCCGAACACAGAAAAGGTGCTTAATCGCCTGATATACTTTGTAGTTATGCTCCACGTAATTTCCGGATACCTTGAGAGTCATCCGTGGAATGGCGGGTGATTCTGGCTGAGGGAAATATGCAGGGAACTGAAGCTATATTGTTTTTATTTTTAGGAAATTGTATATTTGAAGCGGTACCAATTGTTTATACTATTTGTATTATTTTCAACTACTGGTGGTAGAGTTATGAGAAATAGTTTTAACAAACTCAAAATGAGCGTTAGCTGTGGCATAGATTATCGACGCTTTATAAGGAGTAAATTTTTGTTATGCTTTTATCTATTATTATTGTTTGAGTGCACACAATATAAAGAGGATTACTCTACTCAATTGGATGATATGCATGCTAATAGCTCTAAATTGCTACTGGATTCAAGTACCGGAGTTATTATTAAAATGCAAGACGATCCTTTTTCTTTGAATGCGCTTAATCATGCAAAGAATGAGTTGATTAATGGAGAGGGGTCTCAGATATTTACAAAAGTCAAATTAAATGAAATCTCTTCTTATGATTTAAAACCCACTCATTTTGCACTGACAGTTTTTCCTAGAAGTTATAAGGAAATATCTCAAATAGAAAGAAATGAGGGTGTTAATGTGGCATACTATCCGTTCAATTACAGTATAGTAGGTAATGTTAAAGAAGGTATACGCGGGGAGTTTGATGCTTATGTTGCGGAAAAGAATCCTCATGTCATGAAATATGAAAATGTTTTAAGTACTGAAAACGACTCTATTATACCAGTGATGTATGATGAACTACCTGTTCTCTATGTTGTTTGGCCAATAGAACTAGAAATACCTGACACTTTGGATTATAGAATTGATTATGAAGTATGTTTGCCTGGCAGTGCTCAAGATAACGAAGATAATTATAGGATTATAAAGAAAGAAGCAATCAGAAAAACGCTAGGAATCGCTTATAAAACAAAAGCAATGGAAGATCCGGGGGATTCCGCTGGATATAAAGGTTTGGCCGGATATATAAAATGCTGGGATACTCATACTAATTCATATCAAGGAATAGGAGGATTATCTGTCCGGGCTCAGTTCGGCTCGTATATTCAGTATAGTGAAACAACTTCGGATGGGCATTTTTATTTATTGGCCGAGATTCCTGACCATTCATCCTTCTATTGCGATTATTCAAAGATATGGCATTGGGTAATACGCTTAAATAACGCGTCGTCTTCGTATTACTATTCATTTGGCTCTGTCAATAGTGTTCTCGGCAATGGAGTTCAGTATAATTATAATTTGAATTTATATCCTTCAGCACCGCATATAATCAATTGTGTTCAACGCGCGGTCTCTTATTACTATAAAAGCCTGGCACATGATGTGACTCCGGCAAAGTTCTCTTCTGAGTTGTTTATACGTGCTTTTAATTCTTATACTCTCGGAAATAATTATGGAGAAACATATATACCATCCAACGGCGATCCTTACATATATCTTTATGATTATTCAAACAATAGTGCCGATATTATTGGAACCACATTCCATGAGTTGGGGCATGTGACTATGTTTAAAGATAAGGGTAGTTATACTAATTTTACTTCAATGATTAAATTTCTTCATGAATCTTTTGCTTGTTATATGGGTTGGTATCTATCATCTTGCTTTTATGTAAGTTTGGGGGAGACAGTCAATGATTCATTTAATTATATCAATCAACAAAAACATCAGAACTGGGTGGCTACGCAGACAACTTATGGCCGTTACTCTCCATTGTTCATCGATTTATGTGATTCGTACAACCAATCGATCAGTTCCGTTGCATATTTGAATGATGATCTCTCCGGAATGACTTATCCTATTATACGGCAGTTGGCTGTTTCGTCTACGACTTGGGATTCTTGCAAATCATTATTAACAGCAAGTGCCGGTACTTATTATACGCCCGCTCAACTGTCTCAGTATACAGCAGGAATAGATGGTTGGTTCGTTAATAACCCTTCAGAATTAACAGAGTATTAGTAATCCACAATTGAAACCATCATGAAAAAAGAAGCGTTGATTATTGCCTTAATCATGGTTTTTAGCCTTTCCGCCAAAGGACAGGGTACGCGCACATTGTATATTCAAGTCGCTTATGGGGTTGAGGCTGAAATTGGAGTAGGAGAGGCAGCTATTCCGACAGATGCTTTCCTCACAAGTAAGGCAAAACCCCTATATGCTATTGGTGCTTTTGTGCAATTGCCAATTGCCGGTTCGTCTTTCAATCTGAAACCTCAGTTGAGGTATCGTCAAACTCAAATTCGTGCAGTCGCTGGAGAAGTTTCGTCGGCCTCCTTTTCGATGAATTCACACTTAGTGGAAATTCCCTTGCAACTGCAATACTACCCGGTTCGGGATTCCCGTTTTCTTCCCTTTATTTTTGTAGAGCCTTTTGTCGGCTATTGCCTCGGAGCAAAAGCCGAAGGATTTTTGTTTGACCCAAGTGACATTGGCCTGCCTGATATGACTCTTATCGCTTTCAATGGCAATAGAATAGAATCTGAGTATTTAAATCGTTTTGAGTTCGGTACATGTGTCGGGCTTGGAATTGAATGGAGATCCTTCCAATTCTCGGTTAGCTACAGAAGAAATTTCAATAAGATTGGCAAAGAGCGCCCTTATAGCCTTTATGAAGTTGGAGATTCAAAATATCAGAATTTGTCATTATCTATTGGGATATTCCTTCCTTGAATCCCTTCATTAGTGCTCCCAGTGTCCCGCATTGTGGCAGACCGGGAGCGCTCAAGGCAAGACCAAGTCCGACTATTCGTTCTCGTCGTAGATCATCTCTTCTTCTTCGCGCTCGTCGTCTTCGTCAGCGTCCTCGTCGTCCTCATCGTCGATGTCTTCATCGTCTTCGTCAAGGCCGAGCATGGCGAGGATTCCGCCGCCTTCCTTCTTTTCGCCGGGGAGTTTGCGGCGGTTGTCCGGCAGGTCCTCGAATGCCACATATCCGTGTTCGAATTCGATGGGGAGCGGACCCTTGCTTTCTACGCAGATTGGAAGAGCCGCTTCCTTGCCGGGTTCTTCGCCCTCGAAGGTGACTATCACTTTCTTCTTTGAGACTACATCGTAGAAATATTGGAAGCTGCGGATGCCGAGCTTGAGAGTGTCGGCAAGGGTGACTTCGTCCACCGCTTTGTTGCCGAGCAGGGGCATGAGGGCGAAACGCCCGGCCACATTGCCCTCTTCGTCGAATGCCTTGAACAGAATCTGCTGGTCCTGGGGGAATTCAAGGTCGGCGCGAAGCTGTTTGTGAAGCGTGTACAAAGAGTTGGCGGAGTTTACAAGATAAACCCGGAAAAAACCTTTGATTCCTTCGAGGGTGACGCGGTAGCGGTAAGTCATCTTCTAACTAATTTTAACAAATACAGTGCGAATATACGAGATTTTTGCTAATTTTGGTTATGCTTTCGTGCGATAAATACAGCAGCATTGCCGCCTGCTCGGAAGGTCTTTACAAGGACAGCGGCAGCCGTTTTATCGCGTATGCATTTCCAATTTCTTCTGAATCAGAGGTTAAGCCGATTGTCGATGCCCTGCGCAAGGAACATCACTCCGCGAGGCATCATTGCTACTCGTATCGCATCACAAAGGTCGAGGAAGGCCCCGGAGGGCCTCGGCTCAATCAGGAAGGCATCTGGCGCGCCAACGACGACGGCGAACCCTCCGGCACTGCGGGCAGGCCCATACTCGGGCAGATAGATTCCCGCGGGCTGCAGGATGTGCTGGTTGTGGTGGTCCGCTATTTCGGGGGAATCCTTCTCGGGGTTCCCGGGCTGATTCGCGCCTACAAGAGCGCCACTGCCGATGCCCTCGACAAGGCGCAGATTGTAGAAAAGACGGCTTCCCGTTGCTGGCGGCTGGAGTTTGGATACGACTTGATGCCTGCCGTGATGGAAGCGCAGAAGGCCGGAGGATATGAGGTGACTGCACGCGATTTCGCCCAAGACTGCGCCCTCACCCTGCGCATCCCTCTCTCGAAAGAGCATGCTTTTTTGGAACATATGAAAAAACTTGGTATCTTTAAAGATAAAATCAAAATGCTATGAGCAAAATCCATGTATTCAATGCAGGCCCCTGCCTTCTGCCGCAGGTGGCTATAGAACATGCCCGCGAGGCCCTTCTGGATTTCAAGGGCACCGGCGTATCCCTTATATCAATTTCGCACAGGACTAAGGAATGGGAGGAAACCATGGACGAGACCCGCGCCCTGTGGCGTGAGATTCTGAACATTCCCGAAGAGTATGAAACCG
The DNA here is from genome assembly GCA_017469425.1 of Bacteroidales bacterium. Classification (GTDB taxonomy): domain Bacteria; phylum Bacteroidota; class Bacteroidia; order Bacteroidales; family UBA932; genus Cryptobacteroides. The sequence goes on along the minus strand of JAFUGJ010000010.1, from coordinate 9,268 downwards.
TTTTCCTCGGCGGAGGCGCCAGTCTGCAGTTCCTCTATGTTGCCATGAACTATCTGGAGAACAAGGCTGCATATCTCGACACGGGCGTTTGGGCTGCAAAGGCCCTGAAGGAAGCCAAGGGTCTTGGCAACGCCTATGCAATCGCCAGCTCCAAGGACAGGAACTACAGCTACATCCCCAAGGGATTCGAAATCCCCACTGACCTCGACTATCTGCACATCACCACCAACAACACCATCTACGGCACTGAAATCAAGCACGACATCGACTGCCCCGTTCCCCTCATTGCCGACATGTCGTCCGACATCCTCAGCCGCAGGGTGGATGTGAGCAAGTATGAGATGATTTACGGCGGCGCCCAGAAGAACGCAGGCCCTGCCGGAGTGGCGTTCGCCATCATCCGCAAGGACAGCCTCGGCAAGGTGAGCCGCTACATTCCCACGATGCTCGACTACCGCGTGCACATCGACAAGGAATCTATGTTCAACACCCCTCCCGTTTTCAGCATCTTCGTGATGAACGAGACCCTCAAATGGCTCAAGAGCGTGGGAGGAATCGACGCCATCCATGAAATCGACGAGAAAAAGGCCGCATCGCTCTATGCCGAAATCGACCGCAACCCCCTCTTCGTCGGCACCGCTGCAAAGGAAGACCGTTCCATCATGAACATCTGCTTTGTCATGGCTCCCGGCTACGAGGCTTTGCAGGATGAATTCCTCGCATTCGCAAAGAGCAGGAACATCGTAGGCATCAAGGGGCACCGCAGCGTGGGAGGATTCCGTGCATCGCTCTACAACGCCTGCACTCAGGAGGATGTGGATGCCCTCACCGCCGCCATGAAGGAATTTGAATCGCTGAAGAAATGAAGGTACTGATTGCAACCCAGAAACCTTTCGCCGCCGTTGCTGTGAAGGGGGTACGCGAGATTCTTGAGGGAGCGGGCCATGAAGTCGTGCTTCTCGAGAAATATGCCGCACAGTCCGACCTCGTTCAGGCCGCAGCCGATGCGAACGCCCTCATCATCCGTTCCGACAAGGTTACCGCCGAGGTTCTTGACGCAGCTCCCCGGCTCAAGATAGTCGTGCGCGCAGGCGCGGGATTCGACAATGTGGACCTTGCCGCTGCCACCGCACACGGAGTAGTGGTGATGAACACCCCCGGGCAGAACTCCAATGCCGTTGCGGAACTCGCCGTCGCCATGATGATTTTCATGGCCCGCACCCAGTTCACTCCCGCCACCGGCTCCGAAATCCAGGGAAAGATCCTCGGCATCCAGGCTTTCGGCAATGTAGGCCGTCTGGTAGGAGTAAAGGCCAAGGCCCTCGGGATGAAGGTGAAGGCCCTCGACCCGTTCCTCAGCGACGAGCAGATTCTCGCAGGCGGAGCAGAGCCCGTGCACAGCCTCGACGAACTTTACGGCGGCAGCGACTATCTGTCGCTCCACATACCTGCACTTCCTTCCACGGTAGGCAGCATAAACTATGAACTGATTACCAAGATGCCCAAGGGCGCGACCCTGGTGAACACAGCCCGCAAGGAAGTGATTGACGAAGCCGGACTCGAAAAGGCCCTGGAGGACCGTCCGGACCTCAAATATGTCACAGATGTCGCTCCCGACAACCTCGCGGCCCTGCAGGAGAAGTTCGGGCTGCGCGTGTTCGCCACTCCCAAGAAGATGGGAGCACAGACCTCGGAAGCCAACATCAACGCCGGTCTTGCCGCCGCCCGTCAGATAGTTGACTACTTCGCAACCGGCAACACCCGTTTCCAGGTAAACAAATAGGGATTATGGTAAGAGTAAAACCTTTTGAGGCCATACGGCCTCCCAGGAATCTGGTGACGGAAGTGGCGGCGCCTCCGTACGATGTGCTCAATTCCGCCGAGGCGAAGGCAATGGCAGGGGAGAAGAGCCTGCTGCACATCACCAAGCCTGAGATAGATTTCGAACCCATTGCAGGCGAGCATGAGCAGCGCACTTACGACAAGGCCGTGGAGAACTTCCGTCTCTGGAAAGAGCGCGGCTGGCTGGTATGCGACCCCAAACCCTGCTACTATGTGTATGCCCAGACCATGGACGGGCGCACCCAGTACGGCATCGTGCTCTGCGCCCACAGCGACGACTATCGGAACGGGCTTATAAAGAAGCATGAACTCACCCGCAAGGACAAGGAAGACGACCGCATGATTCATGTGCGCATCCAGAATGCCAACATCGAACCGGTTTTCTTTGCTTTCAAGGACAACGCCGAGCTTAACGCGATAGTTGCCAAAACCGCTTCCGGCCCCTCGGAATACAAGTTTACCGACGAGAACGGTTTCGGACACGAATTCTGGGTAATCGATGACGATGCGCTCATAGCCCGCATCAGCGAACTCTTCACTACGCAGGTGGAAGCTTTCTATGTTGCCGACGGACACCACCGCACCGCAGCTGCCGCCCGCGTAGGCGAAGAAAAGAGGGCTGACAATCCCGCCCATACCGGAAATGAAGAATACAACTACTTCATGGCGGTGTGCTTCCCGGAGAGCCAGCTAAAAATCATTGACTACAACCGCGTGGTTAAAGACCTGAACGGCTTCACTCCAGAAGGTCTGCTGAAAGCCCTCGAAGAGGATTTTGCACTCGCACCTGCTGAAAGCCCCGAGCCGAAAGGGCTTCATAACTTCAGCATGTACCTTGGCGGGCGCTGGTACAGCCTCACTGCAAAGCCGGGAAGGTACGATGACGCCGACCCCATCGGAGTGCTGGATGTCACCATCCTTTCGAACCTGGTGCTGGACAGGCTCCTCGGCATCAAGGACCTTCGCACCGACAAGCGTATCGACTTCGTGGGGGGAATCCGCGGCCTCGGAGAGTTGGAACGCCGGGTGGACAGCGGCGAGATGGCCGTGGCCTTCGCCCTCTATCCCGTGTCGATGAAGCAGCTTACCGACATTGCCGACACGGGCAACATCATGCCGCCCAAAACCACCTGGTTCGAGCCAAAGCTCAGGTCCGGACTCGCGATACATTCGCTGGATTGATTTGGACAGGTGCCCGTGCAAAAAACATGGGCACTTGTTTTTTATTTCCCGAAATATTGTTAAATTTGGGTATGAATAAGGACTACTCTGCCGAAATACACAGCACGCTCAAGACTTTCTTTGGCTACGACAATTTCAAAGGCGACCAGGAAAGGGTCATCAATCATCTCCTGAACGGTGGTGACGCTTTTGTGCTGATGCCCACCGGCGGGGGAAAATCGCTCTGCTATCAGCTTCCTGCCCTCGTGGCCGACGGCACCGCCATCGTAATCTCGCCCCTCATCGCTCTCATGAAAAACCAGGTGGATGTGCTGCGGGGATTTGTGAACGGCGAGGAAAGCATCGCGCATTTCCTGAATTCGAGCCTTTCAAGGCAGGAGATGGAGGAGGTGAGGGAAGACCTTATCAATGGCAAAACCAAAATCCTGTATGTGGCTCCGGAGTCGCTGACCAAGGAGGAGAATGTGGATTTGCTGCGTGGCATCAAAATCTCGTTCTATGCCGTGGATGAGGCCCACTGCATCTCCGAGTGGGGGCACGACTTCCGCCCGGAATACCGCCGTATCCGCAGCCTTGTGGAGCAGATAGGCAGGGCTCCCATCATCGCCCTCACCGCCACCGCTACGCCCAAGGTCCAGAGCGACATTCTCAAAAACCTCGGCATTCATGGGGCGGAAGTGTTCAAGTCGTCCTTCAACCGCCCTAACCTGTATTACGAAATCCGCGCAAAGCAGGAGCCGGAAAAGGACATCGTGCGCTTCATCAAGCAGAATGCCGGAAAGTCGGGCATCATCTACTGTCTCAGCCGCAAGAAGGTCGAGGAGATGGCTGCCTTCCTGCAAATCAACGACATCCGCGCCCTGCCTTATCACGCCGGGCTGGATGCCAGGGTGAGGGCGGAGAACCAGGACAAGTTCCTGATGGAGGAAATCGATGTCATCGTGGCCACCATAGCTTTCGGCATGGGCATCGACAAGCCAGATGTGCGCTTCGTCATCCACTACGACATTCCCAAGAGCATCGAAAGCTACTACCAGGAAACCGGTCGGGCGGGGCGCGACGGCAAGGAAGGCGTCTGCATCACATACTACTCCTACAAGGATATACGCAAGCTCGAGAAGTTCATGCAGGGGAAGCCTGTGGCCGAGCAGGAAATAAGCCGTCAGCTTCTCAATGAGGTGGTGGCCTACGCAGAGTCCGGGCAGTGCCGCAGGAGGCTGCTTCTCAACTACTTCGGCGAAGAGTACCCGCAGGACAACTGCGGCGGGTGCGACAACTGCCTGCACCCCAAGCCAGTGTTCGACGGGCGCAGGGACATGCAGCTGGTAATCGACCTCATCACCAGCCTCCCCGAGCACTTCAAGGTAGAGCACCTCGCAGGCATCCTTTCAGGTAAGGAAAACGCCCTCATCAAGAGCTACCGGCACGACGAACTCGAGTTCTTCGGCAAAGGTTCCGCCCACGACGAGCGCTACTGGATTACCGTAATCCACCAGGGTCTGGTGCATCATCTGCTCGAAAAGGAAATCGAATCCTACGGTCTCATTTCCGTGACCGGCCTCGGACTCGAATTCCTTATCAACCCCTGGAAGCTGGAGCTGGTGGAGGACGGAGTGTTCAGCGAAGGCGGAGGTGACGACGAGGAGGACGAGGAGTCCGTCGCGGCTGCGAATGCCATGCGCAACGGCGGCGGAGGCGACCAGACTCTCCTCAAGATGCTAAAGGACCTCCGCAAGGACATGGCGGCCCGCCTGCGCCTGCAGCCCTGGATTATCTTCGGCGACCCTGCCCTGCAGGACATGTCCATCCTTTATCCGGAGACCTATGACGAACTCAAGAACTGCCAGGGAGTGGGCGAAGGCAAGGCGCGCAAGTTCGGCAGGGAGTTCCTTGAGATAATCAGCAAATATGTGGAGGAGAACGACATCACGAGGCCCGACGACTTTGTGGTGAAATCGGCTCCCAACCGCAGTGCAAACAAGATTTTCATTATCCAGAGCATTGACCGCAGGATGGACCTGGAGGACATTGCCTCCGCCCGTTCGATGGACCTTTCCGAACTCGTGACCGAAATCGAGGGCATCGTTTCCACCGGCACCAAGCTGAATCTGGATTATTATATCGATGAACGATACGACGACGAGGATGTGGAGGAAATTTACGACTACTTCCGCGAGGAAGCCGAATCCGACTCCGTGGACGCGGCCATCGCAGCTCTTGGCGGCGATTTCGAAGAGCTGGAAATCCGCCTCGTGCGCATCAAGTTCCTATGTGACATTGCATCGTGATACCTAAAGACACAGTTGACCTCATCCTGGATACCGCGCGGATAGAGGACATAGTCGGAGATTTCGTGACGCTGAAGCGCCGCGGGGCCAACTATGTGGCGTGCTGCCCCTTCCATCAGGAGAAGACGCCTTCGTTCTATGTGTCGCCTTCCAAGGGTATCTTCAAATGTTTCGGCTGCGGCAAGTCCGGCTCCGCGGTGGGATTCCTCATGGAGCACGAGCATAGTTCCTACTCCGAGGCGCTGCGCTACATTGCAAAGCGCTACAATATCAATGTGGTTGAGGAAGAAGAGTCGCCGGAGGTGACGGCTGCACGCCAGCGCAGCGAGAGTTTGCTGCTGGTAACGGATTTCGCGCAGAAGTTCTTCACAGGACAGCTCGGCACCCGGGAAGGAAAGGATGTGGCCCTTGCCTACTATCATTCCCGCAGCCTGGAGGATGAAACCATTGCGAAATTCGGCCTGGGATGGGCACCTTCCGGCAAGAGTGACCTGCTTGACGCCGCACGCAAGGCTGGCTACAAGGAAGAATACCTTTTGGATGCAGGACTTGCAGTCCGCCGCGACGACGGCACTCTTGCCGACAAGTTCCGCGAGAGGGTGATGTTCCCCATCCATTCGGTGAGCGGGCGTGTGCTCGGATTCAGCGGACGCACCCTGAAGGCCGACAATCCCGCGAAATATGTGAATTCGCCCGATACGGAAATCTACCACAAGAGCAATATCCTCTTCGGCATCTGGTTCTCGAAGAGCGAGATTTCCCGTGCTGACAAGTGCATCATCGTGGAAGGGAATGTGGATTTCGTGATGCTGCAGCAGCTTGGCATACGGAATGTCGTGGCCCCCTGCGGAACCGCCCTCACCCGGCAGCAGGTGCGCCTGATACATAAGTTTACGGACAATATCCTGCTCATGAACGACGGCGACAGCGCGGGCATCCACGCTTCGCTCAAGGACATCGACCTCATACTCTACGAAGGGCTTAATGTGAGCGTGGTGCTGCTTCCCGACGGGGAGGACCCCGATTCGTTCTCGCGCAGCCATACGCTCGAGGAGGTGCAGCGCTACATGGCCGATAATGAAAGGGATTTCCTGGATTTCAAGGCCGACATCCTCCTGAAGGATGCCGGGAACAATCCCCTCAAGAAAGCCAATTTCGTGAATGATATTGCCGACACCATCGCCCGGATTCCGGATGCGGTGAAGAGGTCGGTGTATGTGAATTCCGCCGCGGAGAAGTTCGGCGTGGCGCCGGATGTCATCTTCACCCGGGTGAAAACCACGCGCGACCAGCTTCTTGCCGACGAAGCCCGCGACCGGCAGAGGGAAGGAAACGCCGCTGCATCCGAAGGCCCGGCTCCTGCCGTTCCCGTGCAGGACGCAGTGCCGGAAGGGGATGCCGTACCGCCTTCTTTCAATGGCGCATACAGCCCGGAAAACAAGGTCCTCGCGGCGGTGGAGGGCGATATACTCGCTTTTCTGCTGCAATACGGGTCCGAAGAACTGCAGTTCGAAACCGATTCCCCGTACTACGACCCGGAGGTGACCGACACCGTGGCGGGATTCATTGCTTCGGCCGTCGAATCTACGGGAGAGCCCCTTGCCAACTCCGGGTATCGCCGTGTTTACGACTCATACATAGAACTTTACGACCGCGGGCTCGGGCAGAACGCCATAGTCCGCAGCCTTCTCGATTCTCCCGACAGGCTGCTCGCCACCCTCGCCGCGGAGTTCTCCACCCGCAAGTACAACCTTTCCGTCAAGCGCCTGGAAAGCGCCCTCACCTCGGAACAGTACTGGCTTGCCGCATTCGTACCCAAAACCATGCTTATACTGGCGGAGCGCCGTTTGCAATCGAAATATCTTGAGCTCAAACACAGCCTCAAAGGGGCTGACGAAGAGGCCCAGGGGAGCATCCTGCTCCAAATCCGCGAAATCCAGCGACGCCAGAACAAACTCAAAGAAACCATAAATGGAACAGAAGTTTAAAAGAACCCTGGTAACCAGTGCGTTACCCTACGCCAACGGCCCGGTGCACATCGGGCACCTTGCAGGAGTGTATGTGCCCGCCGACATTTATGTCCGCTATCTTCGTATGCGCGGGAGGGAGGTGCTTTATGTGTGCGGTTCCGACGAGCACGGCGTGCCCATCACCATCAAGGCGCGTCAGCAGGGATGCAGCCCCCAGGACATCGTGGACGAGTACCACAACATCATAAAAGACAGTTTCGAGGCGCTTGGCATCCATTTCGACATCTACGGGCGCACTTCCTCGAAGGTGCATGAAAAGAACGCATCCGAGTTTTTCCGCAAGCTCTACGACGAGGGCAAATTCGTCACCCGCGAAAGCGAGCAGTTCTACGACCCCGAAGCAAAGACCTTCCTCGCCGACCGCTACATAGTGGGAACCTGCCCCAAGTGCGGCCACGAAGGAGCTTACGGTGACCAGTGCGAGCATTGCGGCTCCACCCTCAGCCCGGAAGAACTAATCAATCCAAGGAGCAAGCTCAGCGGCACCGAACCCGTCAAGAAGAAGACCACCCACTGGTATCTGCCCCTGCAGGATTACGAGCAATGGCTGCGGGAGTGGGTGCTGGACGGCCACAAGGAGTGGCGCAGCAATGTCTATGGCCAGGTTAAAAGCTGGCTGGATGGCGGCCTTCAGCCCCGTGCCGTGACGCGCGACCTCGACTGGGGTGTTCCCGTTCCCGTCGAGGGAGCCGAGGGGAAGGTGCTCTATGTGTGGTTCGATGCACCGATAGGATATATTTCCAACACAATCGAGCTTCTGCCGGATTCGTGGGAAAAGTGGTGGAAGAGCCCCGACACCCGCCTCGTGCATTTCATCGGCAAGGACAATATCGTATTCCACTGCATCGTGTTCCCTTCGATGCTCAAAGCCTATGGCGACGGTTATGTGCTTCCTGACAATGTGCCTGCAAACGAGTTCCTGAACCTCGAGGGCGAAAAGATTTCCACTTCGCGCGGATGGGCGGTATGGGCCCACGAGTATGTGCGGGATTTCCCCGGCAAGGAGGATGTGCTGCGCTATGTGCTTACCGCCAACGCTCCTGAAACCAAGGACAATGACTTCAGCTGGAAGGAGTTCCAGACTCGCAACAATTCCGAGCTGGTGGCAATCTTCGGCAATTTCGTGAACCGTGCCGTCGTGCTCACCCACAAATACTTCGAAGGCCGCGTGCCCGCTGCAGGGGAACTGCTTGACATCGACCGCGAAACCCTGGATTCAATCGCCCCCCTGAAGGAGAGCCTGGAGAAGAACATCGAAGGGTTCCGTTTCCGCGAAGCCCTCAAGGATGCCATGCAGATTGCCCGCATCGGCAACAAATACATTTCCGACAGCGAGCCGTGGAAGGTTGCCAAGACCGATCTCGCACGCACCGGCACCATTCTCAATGTCTGCCTGCAACTTTGCGCCGACCTGGCCATTGCCTTCGAGCCATTCACGCCCTTTGCCTGCGAAAGGTTGCGTAAGATGCTGAATTGCACGGAAGCGGAAGCCCTTGGCTGGGAGCGACTTGGAGCCTCCGACATTCTTCCGGTAGGCCATCAGCTCGCCACTGCCGAACTCCTCTTTGAGAAGATTGACGACGCAGCCATCCGCAAGCAGCTCGACCGCCTTGATGCGATTCGCGCCCAAAGGGAGGCCGAGGCCAAGGCGGAACTTGCCAGGCAGGTTGCTCCGCAGAAGGAAGAATGTACTTTTGAAGATTTCGAAAAGATGGATATACGCACCGCCACCGTGCTTGAAGCCGAGCGCGTGCCCAAGACCGACAAGCTCCTCAAACTCACCATCGATACGGGCATCGACAAGCGCGTTATCGTTTCCGGAATCGCCGAATACTACAGCCCCGAGGACATGGTCGGCAGGCAGATTTGTATCCTCGCCAATCTCAAGCCCCGCACCATCCGCGGAATCGAGAGCAAGGGTATGAT
>JAFUGJ010000072.1 GCA_017469425.1 Bacteroidales bacterium | reverse complement strand
GTCCTTCTTGCGATTCGCTCGTTGTAGCGGTTCATGAATGACGGCTCGTCGAAAGTGGTGCGCATTCCGGCCAGAAGCATATAACCCACCCTGTAGTGATCCGGGGTGTAGCGTTTTTGCGAGCCGTAGCGCCACTGCCAGAAGTTGCGCCAGAGACTGTCGGCAAAGCTCACGCGGTAGTACTCCAGAAAGTCGGCGGTGCGCCCTCGTCCGGTGTTGCTGAGTGCCGTTTCCGCCACCACGGCATCGCCTTCCAGAATGGCAGGACCGGGATACAGGGCCGATACTGCCCCTGCCCAGAGTTCGCCGGACAGGATGTTGAAGATGCCGAATCCTTTGCCTGCCTTGCCGAGCTGCATCTGCGCGACATGCCTTCCTTCGTGGATGGCGAGTTGGGTGACCCAGGGAGTCGATTCCGGGTTGATGGATTCGGGCGTTGCGTATAGTTCCATCCTTCGCGGAGCCCAGGTAACCATGCCGTTGGATGTGGCGCTGTAGGCGTGCAGCAGCACGGGCATCTTCTTGGTATAGAACTCATTGGGGGCAAAACCGAGGCTTGTCTTCTGCGCCTCGCGCAGCGACTCCAGCGACTTTGCGTACTCCAGCGCAAGGGAGTCGGCACAGGCGGGGTAAAGGATGCGGTAGTTGCGGGTTTCTATTGTGTTCCAGCGAATCTCAGGGTTTTCCGCACCCGAAGTATAAATCTGGGCGGATGCCGCGGTGCCGAACATGCAGAGTATGGATGTAAATAAGGCGAGACGACGCATAATAGTTACAAATCTAATTATTTTTAGTAAATTTATCCGATTTTTAACATCGTATTATGAGTGTACTATTACAGATTCTGACCTTGCTTGGAGCTGTTACCCTGTTCCTTTACGGGCTGAGTCTTCTCAGCGGCGGTTTGCAGAAAGTTGCGGGCGACGGACTCCGCAGTTTCCTTGCCAGGATGACATCCAACCCCTTCAAGCAGATTATTACCGGTATCAGCATAACGGCCCTCATCCAGTCGTCCACGGCCACAACCTTGATGGTGGTGAGTTTCGTGAACGCGGGTCTTCTCCTGCTCGGCCAGGCAATCGGGGTTATCATGGGCGCCCATATCGGCACCACCATCACCTCCTGGATAATGGCGGTGTTCGGCTTCTCCTTCAACATGGCCGATTTTGCCTTCCCGCTCATACTCGTGGGTTTCCTTCTCTTGCAGAACAAAAAGAACCAGCGCAACCGCAATATAGGTGAGATTATCATTGGCTTCGCCCTGTTCTTCATAGGTTTCGCCCAGTTGAGGGCAACCGCGCAGAGCCTCATCACCCCCGAATCCCTGGGCTTCCTCAACTCCTGGACCCAGCTCGGAGCCGGTTCCGTTGCAATATTCCTTGTAATAGGAATTGTGCTCACCGTATGCTTCCAGAGTTCGGCGGCAACCATGGCCATCATCATGATTCTCATCACCACGGGCGTCATTCCCTTCCGCCTTGCCGCGGCAATGATCCTGGGTGAGAACATCGGCACAACCATCGCAGCCAACATTGCAGCATCGGTAGGAAACACCGCCGCAAAGCGCACCGCAATCTCCCATACCGTCATCAACACCTTCGGCGTATGCTGGGTGCTCTGCATCTTCCCCCTGTGGCTGAAGCTCGTGGGAAGCATCGTCACCATGTTCGGCCTTCCCGACCCCAACACCGCCGACCTCACCGACACGGCCAATGCCGAGGCCATCAGCACCTCGCTCCTCTACAGCGTGTGTACCATGCACACCCTCTTCAATGTGGTGAATACCCTGCTGCTCGTCTGGTTCATCCCCGTCATCGTAAAGATAGTGACCTGGATATTCCCTTCCAAGGAAGAGGAAGAGTCCTTCAAGCTCAAATACATCAGTGCAGGCCCCGTCGGTACTGCCGACATGGCCCTGAGTTCCGTAAAGATGGAACTTGTGCGCTATGGCGACATCTGCCGCGAGGATCTCGCCTACATCCGTGCTGCGGTTGAGGCCAAGAGCCAGGAAGAGTTCGACGAAGCGAATGAAAAACTCGTCAAGTACGAAGAGATTACCGACCACCTCGAGCACGAAATCGCCAACTACCTCAACGAAGCCACCCGCACCGAAATGAGCCACGCCGGAACCATCCGCATCCGCAGCTTCTACCGCATCATCGGGGAGATGGAGTCGCTTGGCGACAGCGGCGAGAGCATAGGCAAGACCATGGCCCGCGCCTGGGCGCACAAGCAGACATTCACCGAAGAGATGCTGCGCAAGCTTGACAGGATGCTCGTCCTGGTCGACAAAGCTTACGAAGCCATGCACTTCAATCTCGAAACCCCTCTGGTTCAGTTGGAGGGCATTACCAACGCCGAGGATGCCGAGCAGAACATCAACGCATACCGCGATACCCTGCGCGAAGAGCATCTTTCCAATGTGGAAAAGGCCAACTACCCTTACGAGACCGGAGCCTTCTACATGGATATTGTAAACGCGCTCGAAAAGATGGGCGACTTCATCATCAACATCTCCCAGGCCCAGATCAGCGCCAAACCAAGGTAAAATATGCTTTTGAAGGATTTTATTAAAGACGGAATCGCCTCTCTCTCGGCCCTATATCCCAAGGATGAGGCCCGCAGTATGGTGATGTTCTATTGCAGCGATGTGTTCGGCTTCCCTTCCTATCAGCATATTACCGAACCGGGAACCGAAGTGCCAGCCGAGCTTTTGGAGCAGGCGCAGGACGACATGCGCCGCCTTGCGGAGGCGGAACCTCTGCAGTATGTGCTGGGATACACCGAGTTTTGCGGACGGGTGTTCAATGTAGACCACAGGGCCCTCATCCCGAGGGTTGAAACTGAACTCCTGTGCACTAAGGCGGAAGAAATGGTCCTTGGGCAGAAGCCCGCAGGCGAACTGAAGATACTCGACCTCTGCACTGGTTCGGGATGCATCGCCTGGACCCTCGCTCTGGATATTCCTGGAGCAAAGGTTACGGCTACCGACCTTTCGGAGGAAGCCCTCGAGCTTGCCGCACGCCAGTTCCGGCGCATTTCCAAGAAAGCTGTGCGCCCCCGCTTCGTGAAGGCCGACCTTCTGGATGTGGAAGGCACGGTAAAGGCCGTGGAAGAGCCTTGTTTCGACCTCATCACGGCGAATCCCCCCTATGTGATGACTTCCGAAAAGCCGGAGATGCGTCCGAATGTGCTCGGATGGGAGCCGCACATGGCACTTTTCGCTCCCGACACGGACCCGCTGGCGTTCCACAAGGCCATTGCGGTCACCGCCATGAAACTTCTCGCCCCCGGCGGAAGCGCAATCGTGGAACTCAATACCGAGATAGCATCCGAAACCGCAGCCGTTTTCTCCGCGGCGGGATTCGTGCAGGTCGAGATAATAAAGGACCTTTTCGAGCGTCCGCGATTTGTAAGTTTCCGGCGTTCCTGACATGAAGATGCGCACCGGACATATCCTTGCGGCCCTGTTGCTCCCGGTCCTTCTTTCCTGCTCCGGCGGAAAAGGAAGGAAGGCGGTTCGCGTGCCCGAACAGGACAGGGCGTTTCCGAATGTGAGCGTGCCGTCGGTCTATAATTCCCAGGAGGAAGTCATGCAGTATCTGGGGCTGCACTATTGGGATGCCTTTTTTGCAGGCGGCGGCCCCACCGATTCCGCCCGTGTGCTCGGAGTGCGTACCGGCGATGTGGAGCAGGCCCTTGCCAATTATCTCGCCATCCTCGATTATCTTCCCCTTGCCGAAGCGCAGAAAGGCATGGCCGGGCTGTTCGATGCCATCAGCGCCAGGCAGCTTGCCGACACATCCTCGCGGGTGTATCTGGCAATGACCGATATGGTGTCGAAGTATCTCTACGACCCCAATTCTCCCCTTCGCGACGAAGACTATTACGCTCCTTTCGTGAATGCGATGGCCCGGTCGCCACTCACCCGGGATGATATGCGCCGGGCCTACAGTTACGAATATTCGCAGTGCATCATGAATCCCCGAGGCAGCGTGGCCCCGGATTTTGTGATTACCCTGAAAGACGGCGGAAAAGTGCGCATGCATTCCATAAAGGCAGAGTTTACGCTGCTCTTTTTCAGCAACCCCGGATGCAATAATTGCCTTGAGATTATCGAAAGGCTGAAGGCAGACGAGTTCGTCGGGCAGATGCTGGACGAAAAACGCCTTGCGGTCGTGAATGTCTATATAGACGAAGACCTTGCCGCCTGGCGCGAATACATGCCCGTTTATCCCAAAGAATGGCTGAATGGCTACGATGCCGCCCGCATCATCCGCGAGGATGTTCTCTACAGCGTCCGCGCCATCCCTTC
>JAFUGJ010000071.1 GCA_017469425.1 Bacteroidales bacterium | reverse complement strand
GAAGTGAAGAATCTTATGAAACGAATTATTATCACCGCAGTCATCGCCCTCTGTGCCCTCACAGCATCAGCACAGACTCTTGTGGTCTATTATTCCCGCAGCGGTCAGAACTATACCTCCGACGGAATTGTAAACCTTGGGAAAGGCAATACGCAGGTTTTTGCTGAGAAGATTCAGACCCTTACGGGCGCCGACATCTTCCGGCTGGAAACCGTCAAGGAATATGCCGTTGACTACCATGAATGCACCCGGCAGGCGAAGGAAGAACTGAATGCCAGGGCCCGTCCTGCCCTGAAGGCCGATATTGACATTTCCAAGTACGAGACCATTTACCTCGGCTGGCCCTGCTGGTGGGGAACGATGCCGATGTGTGTTTTCACTTTCCTGGAGTCCCACGACTGGACTGGCAAGACCGTCATTCCCTTTACCACCCACGAAGGAAGCGGTTGGGGCAGCAGCCTGCGCGACTTGAAAGCCGCCCTGCCCATGGCTACAATCGGTAGAGGACTTGCAATACAAGGTTCCAAGGTTTCTTCATCAAAATCCCAAATCAAAAAATTTGTTACCGGCCATCTTACGCAAAGCCTGTGAAGGCATGTACCGACGGGCTCCCAGGGGCTTTTAGTTTGACCGTGATGTAAAAATATGTAATTTTGCACTGTCAAACAGGTATTTGTATGAGTAATCTTTTGTTGTTTCTGATGGTCGTAGCTATTTTGATAATGGCCGCCATCATCATGTATAGGAAACAGCGAAAGCCGCAAAGAATCATGCGGGAGGGAAAACTTCTCAAAAGTGAAATTGTCTATCTGGACGGGGAGAAGTTTTATGTGGAAAAGGTCGCTTTCAAGGATTGGCACATCAGCATTCATTCTTTTTATCTGATTTCCGACAGAATGGGTGAAGGACATACTATAGTCGACCAAAGATGGAGCTATGAGGATTTCTGCGACATCACCGTCCGCCTCGACAACTACACATACGCGCTTAACCGGCAGGTGGAAGTCATCGCCCTTGTCCGCAGTTTTCGGCCCATGCCCATTGATAAGTTTGACCGTATCGCCCGACCATTAATCATGCAGCCTTAACAATCCATGGCATAATCGATAGAGTATCAGGGATTTGCAGTTGAAGGAGAAATGAAGCCGGGTCTCTTGCAGTTATATTTATGCCAGGAACTCCGTAGGGGTTATCCCCGTCACCTTTTTGAACAGCCGGCTGAAGTGATGCGGATATTCGAAGCCCAGCAGATCGGCTGTTTCGCCCACGCTGAGGCCTTTCATCAGGATATTTTTTGCCTGATCGATGACAAAAGCGTGGATGTAGCCGATGGCAGTTCCGCCCGTAGCCTGATGAATCATGTCGCCGAAATAACGGACCGAGTAAGAGAGTTCACCGGCGCACCAGGAAACGGTCGGGAGTCCCGTTTCGCGCTGCATCCCTTTGGAGAAATAATCAACCAGCAGGCGGTGGAAGCGTTTGAGGATGTCGCTTTCGCCGCTTTCGTTTTGTGTAAGTTGCCTGAGGTAGATGCGCTGGCAGTAATCCAGAATGAGCTGAAGGTAGCTGGTGAGGATGCCCCGGAGCGCAGGAGAATCCTGGTTCTCCTGCATTTCCTTTCTCATCGTTGCCAAAAGAAGTGATATCCGTTCCCATTCCTGTGGGGTCATCCGCAGCCAGTCGGTATCAAAGTAGGAGAAAAACTGGTATTTGTCCATCTCGCCTTCCAATGGTGAACCCTTTAGCAGTTCGGGCGACCAGAGCAGCGCCCATCCGTTGATGTACAGCGGCGTGCCATTGTCTTCTGCACCGCCAATCTGTCCGGGCGCGACCGCGATGATGGAACTGTCGCCCACCAGAATGGATTTGGTGCCGTAAGACAGATACTTAGGAAATTGCTGCTGAATGAAAAGGCCATATACGCCATAGTTGTTCAGGCTGTTCCGGAAAGGAGAGACCTCGTCATAGCTAATGAGCGAGAGTTGCTGGTGCAGTACGGGGGCACCTACATACTCGGCATACACATTGGGGTTGTCCACCTTCAGAATCTTTTTCATTGCGTTGCAAAGATAGCAATATCTGCGAAATTGGTATAAAGTCAGCGCATATTTGTAGAAAAAGTTGGAAGGAAACACCGACATTTGCACAATGAAAAAATGTGTAACCTCAGTCCTTGCAGCCATGCTGCTGCTCGGCTGCAACCAGAACAGAAATATGAATACCCTGAATCTCACACAGCAGTGGGACAAGACCTTTCCGAAGTCGGAACTCGTAAACCACTGCAAAGTCACTTTCACCAATCTATTTGGTATTACCCTGGCAGCGGACCTCTATGTCCCCGGATCCTTCGCTGACACTCAGGATGACAAGTGTCATTCTGAACCTTCAGCCCTGAGGAACCGAAGGGAAAGTGAAGAATCTCCCCGCCGTCTCCCTGCCATCGCTGTCTGCGGCCCTTTTGGCGCAGTGAAAGAGCAATCGAGCGGCCTTTATGCCCAGCACATGGCCGAGCGCGGCTTCGTTACTCTTGCCTTTGACCCTTCCTTTACGGGTGAATCCGGAGGTGAACCTCGCAGGATGGCTTCTCCAGATATAAATACGGAGGACTTTTCCGCCGCCATTGACTATCTCTCCAATCACGAATTGGTTGACCCCGAGCGCATCGGCATCATCGGCATCTGCGGCTGGGGCGGCATTGCCTTGAATGTAGCCGCCGTCGACCCTCGCATCAAAGCGACCGTAGCTTCTACGATGTATGAACTCACGCGAGTGAATGAAAAGGGCTATTTTGACCAGAACGACAGTGAAGATGCCCGCTATGCGATGCGTCAGATGGTGGCCAGGCAGCGCACCGAGGACTTCCCTACCGGCGAACACCCTCGTGCCGGAGGCGTGGTTGACCCGCTTCCGGATGACGCCCCATGGTTCGTGAAAGAGTATCATGCCTATTACAAGTGCCCCCGCGGTTATCATCCCCGCAGCGGAAACAGTACTGACGGTTGGGCCATTGCAGGCATGATGCCCATGATGAACACACGCCTGCTCCGTTATGCCGGAGAAATCCGCAGCGCCGTGCTCATCATCCACGGTGAAAAGGCCCACAGCCGCTATATGGGTGAAGATGCCTTCAAACTTCTAAAGGGCGACAACAAGGAACTGATGATAATCCCCGGTGCCACCCATGTAGACCTTTATGATGATGTGAAGGGTGTTATCCCTTACGACAAGATGGAAGCTTTCTTCAACGAATACCTGAAATAATGCGGCTTACAGCACTTATATTTTCAGCTGTCTTCACCATGTCTTTATCAGCCTGTGAGAAGTTTCCCGTTCCAGCGGAGCAGGAAGAGCAGAAACAGACGGAAGACGAAGGACAGCAGGATGAAAACGAAAACACGCAGTTTATGACAATGAACATCACCGCCGGAGGCAAGGCCATTACGGCCACACTGGCAGATAATATGGCAGCCAAAGCGCTGGCCGACAAGTTGCAATCGGGCCCTGTAACCGTAGAGATGAAGGCCAATGGTTTTGAGCATTACGGGCCGCTGGGATTCTCCCTTGAAAGACAGGATGAGAAGATTTCGGCAGTCTCCGGAGACATCATGCTCTACAACGGCGACAACATTTGCATCTTTTACGGCAGCAACAGCTGGGCCTACACTCCGCTTGGGAAGGTTGACGGAAAGTCCGCCGAGGAACTGAAAGCATTCTTCGGCACCGGCACTGTTTCCGTCACATTTTCTACTGAATAAATTACTGTTTTTCAGGCATAGCTTCGGCCCTGACATTCTTACGGAGTGTCAGGGCATCGTGTAAGCACGCACGCTGGCTGCTGCAGCCGGTGAAGAGCCCGCTGGTGGCGGTGACTGACCTCCCGGCCCTCATGGCTGAAACCTGAACCGGTTAACCCCGTTGGAGAGCATCCAGCGGGGTTTTCTTTTGGCTATGCAGCAGAAAGTAAGTATATTTGCGCTGATAAATCGAAATTTTAGTTTTATCATACATGCAAGATATTCAGAACTAATGCATTTAGATATAAGTTATGAAGAAACTATTTATACTTGCAATAGCAGGTCTTCTTATATTTACAGGTTGTCTGTCACATATTTATGATGTGCGATTTCCCGATAATGGCGAAGTCGTCACTATCCCGTCTACTGAAGGTTCATATTATTTCGAAGTAACGGCAGGCCCCGAAACAAAGACCTCCTTTTCGACCAGATTATGGAGTTTTGAATACAGAGTATTAATCGACAACATTATCATCAACCAGCAAATGGTTAATATAGTTCTTACCAATGAACACATACATGAAGGTGACATCTTTAAGGTTGATTTCACCGTCCCGGCCAATGATTCTTCCGAGCAGAGGAATGTCGTTGTTGAAGTACTGAAAGCAAGGGACAGTCGTTATTATGAGTATCATGTCGATGCAAATGATAATGATTGGCAGGTGGTATGGAAAGCAATACAATTAGGCCGCTAAATTCGAATTTATAGGTGTAAAAAGGCCCCGGCAGGGATTAATTTCGCCGAAGGCGGTATCGGCGACATAGGACTTGACCTTCACCGCTGATACCACGACCATTACCTCAACGGTCAACGCCGCACACCGGCTCACTGCGGACGCGACCATGAGCGCGAATCACAATTTTTTGGGATTGACCGATCTTCGGAATCGCGATACCTTTGCCCCGGATTACACGAAAAGCATGCAGATTCGCAAACAGGATATTTCAAGCAGAATCCTCGCCGCCAGCCGGAGGCTCTTTCTGAATAAAGGCTATCGGGGAACTTCCATGCGGGAAATCGCCGCGGCTTCCGGCACCTCGCTTGCTAATCTGTACAACTATTTCGACTCCAAGGATTCTATCTTCTCAGAGGTCACGGCGCCCGCTGTAGAGCACCTGATGAGAATGCTCACCGAGCATCATGGCATCAAGGGAACCGATGTGATGGACTTTTGCAGCGAAGCCCGTTATCGAGCGACGCTGGACGAATATGTGGCCCTTGTGGACCGCTATGGTGATGAATTCCGCATCCTGCTGCACGGTGCAGAAGGCTCGGCAAGGGAAGGCTTCAAGGAAGAATATATCTCCATTTCCACCGCTCAGGTGCGCCTGTGGTTCAATGCCATGAAAGAACGCTGTCCGGACATCAATATCAGCGTCAGCGATGAATTCGTCCGCCTCAATACCGTCTGGATGCTTTCCCTGATGGATGAACTGCTCCGAAATGACATTGTCCCGGAGCGCCGTGAGGTCCTTATGAATGATTATGTCCGCTTCCAAATCCTCGGCTGGAGGGCCATGTTGCATGTTTGACATTATAAAATACAAATCCCGAAGGAGGACTCACACCACGCGGTGCGGGTCCTTTTCTTTTTGGGTGAACAAATTTGAAATTCGTTCGTTTTTCATTAAAAATCAATTATATGGATAAAAAACAATCAAACCTCTTGCGTCTCCTGACTTACTCCGGGAAACGCAGGTATCTCACCTACATTTCGCTGGTGTTGGGGGCGCTGAGTTCGCTCGCCGCACTGGTGCCGTTCCTCTATATTTGGGCAATCCTCAAGGAAGTCATTGCCGTTTCGCCGGACTATGATGCGGCCATCCACATCGGCCACTACGGGTGGATGGCGGTGCTCTGGGCGGTGATTTCCATCATCCTGCAGATAGGCGGCCTGAAGTGCTCGCACCTGAGCGCTTTCCGCATTGCCGCCAATCTGCGAAAAACCATGATGGACCACATCATGACCCTGCCTCTCGGCTTTATGGACACCCTGGGTAGCGGCAAAGTACGCAAATGGGTGCAGGAATCCACCGCCGCTACGGAAACCTACCTTGCCCACCGCCTCCCTGACAAGGCCGGGATGTATGCCACCGTCGTGGGGCTTGCCGTGCTGATGTTCCTGTTCGACTGGAGGATGGGACTTCTGTGCATCGCCACGGCTGTGCTTGCCCTCATCGTCATGTTCGCGTTTATGATCGGGCCGATGCTCAAGGAGAAGATGGCCCAGTACGGGAAAGCCCTCGACAATATGAGCAATGAGGCGGTGGAATATGTCCGGGGCGTACCGGTAGTGAAAACATTCGGCCAGACCATTTTCTCCTTCAAGCGTTTCCGCTCCTCCATCGACGAGTACCAGAAATGGGTCATCGCCTATACCCTGGATCTCCGTCGCCCTATGATTCTCTATACGGTCATCATCAATGCCGTATTCGCCCTGCTCATCGGTTTCACCCTCATCATGGTGAAGGATGCGCCTACGGGGGAATACCTGCTGAACCTGCTCTACTACATCATCATTTCACCTGCCATCTCCCTGGCTCTTTCCCGCATCATGTTCGCAAGCGAGGACGAAATGATCGTGACCGATGCACTTGGCAAGGTGGACAATATTCTTTCCATCGAGCCGCTGACAGACAAGGGCATTCCGTGTCCGGATGGTGGAGAAATCGTACTTCAGGATGTATCCTACCGCTATCCCGGAGCCGAAAGGGATGCGGTACACGATGTGACGCTTCGAATTGAACCAGGTCAGAAGATTGCCTTTGTCGGTCCTTCAGGTGGTGGAAAAACCACCCTTGCCAGCCTCATTGCCCGTTTCTTTGATGTTACCTCCGGAGAAATCACCATAGGTGGGGTCGATATCAAGGACATTGAGAAGAAGCAGTTGATGGAGCACATCTCCTTCGTATTTCAGGACAGTCGGCTGCTGAAGACCTCTATTCTGGAGAATGTCCGCCTCGGACGGCCTTCTGCCACTCGGACGGAGGTGCTGGAGGCTATGCACCGCGCCCAGTGCGATGACATACTTGCCAAGCTCCCGAATGGAATCGACACCATTCTCGGGACCAAGGGCACATACCTCTCCGGAGGCGAACAGCAGCGCATCGCCATCGCCCGGGTCATGCTCAAAGATACGCCTGTCGTCATCCTGGATGAAGCCACGGCCTTTGCCGACCCGGACAACGAGACCCGTGTGCAGCAGGCATTCTCGGCACTTTCCAAGGAAAAGACGCTCATCATGATTGCCCACCGCCTCTCCTCGGTCGTTAGCGCCGACTGCATCTGCGTCCTTCAGGATGGCAGCATCTCCGAGCGTGGCACGCATGCGGAACTCCTTGCCGCAGAAGGTACCTACGCCACCATGTGGAAAGAATATTGTGAAACCGTCAAATGGAACATAAAATGAGTATTATCAATTTCTTGCGTCATAAATATGCTCTCACGGAAAAAGGAGCGAAAGACCTCGTGTGGTCCTGCTGCGCCTGCGCCCTGCAGGACATCGTGCTGATGATGCCGGTGGGTCTTCTGTACCTGCTGGTAAAAGACCTTCTCTCCGGCGGCATATCCCGTCCCGCATTCTACCTGTGGGCCGCGCTTGCCATGCTTGTTCTTATCGCAGCCGTAGCCCTTGTTAAATACAACGCCCAGTTTGTTTCGGTCTATATCGAAAGCGGCAAACGCCGCATCTCCCTTGCCGAAAAGCTGCGCAAACTGCCGCTTTCGTACTTCGGCAAGAAGGACTTGACCGACCTCACCTCCACCATCATGGCCGACTGCGCTACCATCGAAACGGGTACCTCGCATTGGATTCCGGAACTCATCGGGTCCATGATATCGACAGTGCTCATTTGTGTCGGATGCTTCACCTTTGACTGGCGGATGTCCCTTGCTGCTCTCTGGCCTGCCCCCGTTGCCATTGCCATCGTGCTCTGCTCCTCCAAGGTGCAAAACCGTGTGACACGCCGTCAGAGCAAGGCTGTCGTGGAGCTGGCTGACAATATACAGGAAGGACTGGAAGCCTTTCAGGATATCCGTTCCGCCAATGCCGAAGGACAGTGGCTCTCCTCATTCCGGGGCAAGGTGGGAGCAGTGGAAAAGTCTGCCATCCGCAGCGAACTCGGCATTGCGTACTTCGTGGTGTCGGCACAGATTCTTCTCCGGTTCGGCATCGTCAGCGTAGCACTCACAGGTGGACTGCTGCTCAGGGGAGGTTCCCTGGACCTTCTGACCTTCTTCATGTTCCTGCTGGTGGCCTCGCGCCTATATGACCCGATGTCCGGAGCTCTTACCAACCTCGGCGCCGCCATCTCGCTCAATATCCCCTGCGAACGTATGGATGGCATCCTGAGCCATGAAGAACAAGAGGGACGGGGGGAATTGACCAATAAGGGCTACGACATCTGCTTCGAGAATGTCCTTTTTGCCTATGATACCGGAGAGACCGTGCTGGACGGAGTGTCATTCACTGCAAGACAGGGTGAGGTGACAGCTCTCATCGGCCCCTCCGGCTGTGGAAAGACTACTGTGAGCCGCCTTGCCGCCCGTTTCTGGGATATTCAGGGAGGCCGGATTTCCGTTGGCGGCATGGACATCTCAAAGGTGGATCCGGAGACGCTGCTGTCACTTTATTCCATTGTCTTCCAGGATGTAACACTGTTCAACAACTCGGTGATGGAAAACATTCGAATCGGACGCAAGGATGCGACAGACGCTGAGGTCATGGAGGCTGCAAGGCTGGCTCATGTGGATGTCTTCGCCGAACGGCTCCCGCAGGGCTGGGATACCCTCATCGGCGAAAACGGGTGCACCCTTTCCGGCGGCGAACGCCAGCGAATCTCCATCGCCCGGGCCTTCTTGAAAGGAGCGCCGATCATTCTTTTGGATGAAGCCACGGCTTCCCTCGATGTTGAGAACGAAACCTTTGTCCAAGAATCCCTTTCCCGCCTAATCCAGGACAAGACCGTTATAGTCATCGCCCACCGGATGCGCACGGTGGCCGGGGCCGACAAGATTGTCGTGCTGAAGGATGGAAAAGTGCAGCAGAATGGCGCACCAGCGGTCCTGCTTGCAGAAGGAGGTTTCTACAAGGAAATGACCTCCCTGCAAGGAGCCGCGATGGAGTGGAACATCTAATACGGTCAAGCGCTTCCCGTCTGTCAGGGCTGCCCCGAAGATTTTCTTCCGCTATGTGGGCTCCGGCACCGGCGAGAAGTCCGG
>JAFUGJ010000009.1 GCA_017469425.1 Bacteroidales bacterium | reverse complement strand
TATAAAGCGGATTCATGAGGCATATGCGGCCAAGTCTGATGAGGCCCATTTCGCCCGACTTGTGGCAAATACGGATATTGCAGACAATGCTTATAACCTTTCGGTGTCTTCCTATGTAGAGCAAGAAGACAAGCGGGAGGCTATAGACATTGACGCCCTTAACGCGCAGATAAAGGAGATTGTCACGCGGGAGGAGCGCCTTCGCGCCGCTATCGACAAAATCATAGAAGATTTGGCTTAACGGCCAAACTATATACGAATTTGGCTGTTATAACGGCCAAAATAGGCATGAATTTGGCCGTTTGAGCAAAATCAACCTAAAACTATTTTGACTTTGTGATATGAGTGAATTACAAGATATGATAGCGAGGCTCTGCCCGGATGGGGTGGAGTATAAGAAGTTGGGGGAAGTGGGAACATTTGTCCGTGGGAATGGACTCCAGAAGAAGGATTTTGTCGAAGAGGGAGTGGGGTGTATTCATTATGGTCAGATTTACACATACTACGGGGTATTTGCATATACAACAAAATCAAAGGTTTCCAGCGAATTGGCCGACAAGTTGCTAAAAATAGAAAAGGGGAATCTGGTAATAGCTTGTACGAGCGAGAACATTGAAGATGTTTGCAAAGCGGTTGCCTGGTTAGGAGAAGAGCAGATAGTAACAGGTGGTCACTCTGCTGTTTTCAGGCATTCTCTTAACCCCAAATATGTTTCATATTTCTTCCAGTCCGATTTCTTTTTCCAGCAGAAGAAGAAATATGCTCGGGGCGCAAAGGTAATTGACATCAAGGTTGATGATTTGGCCAAGATAGAAATTCCTGTTCCACCTCTGGAAGCTCAGAGAAAAATTGTCGAGGTACTCGACAATTTTTCGGAGCTTACAGCGGAGCTCACAGCGGAGCTCACAGCAAGACAGAAACAATATGAGTATTATAGAGACAACTTATTGAATTTCAACCACTTTACCCCCCCCTATGAAGCAAAATACATAACAATAGGAGATATCGGTGAGGTAAAAATGTGTAAGCGCGTCATGAAGAATCAGACCAACACTACTGACGGTGTTCCATTTTATAAAATAGGGACCTTTGGCAAGACTCCGGATGCCTTTATCAGCAGGACTCTTTACGAACAATACAAACAACAGTATCCTTTCCCAAAAGTGGGAGACATATTAATTTCGGCAGCAGGAACTATTGGCCGTGCAGTGGTTTATGATGGATCCGATGCTTATTACCAAGATTCCAATATTGTGTGGGTTGACAATGACGAACGGTCTGTTCTTAATACATATCTTCGTTACTTATATCAAATCATTGATTGGAAAGTGGAAGGTGGTACAATTAAGAGACTATACAATGACAATCTGAAAAACACGGTAATTGCAGTTCCTTCCATTGAGCGCCAATCTCAAATTGTTGCCATTCTTGATAAATTTTCCGCATTAACTACTGACCTCACCTCCGGCCTTCCTGCCGAAATCAAAGCCCGGCAGCAGCAATACGAATACTACCGCGACTCTCTACTGTCCTTCCCCCGCAAAGCCTGCTAAGTCCGAGATTATTTTATGTATTTTCGGAGTGCAATTCCTAAATTGCATAAAATAAGGCAAAAGTTCAAAACAACATTTTGAATTTCAGCCTCAATGTTGTATTGAAATCCTTTTCGTACAAGTATACGCTGCTTTTGCAATCTCAATTATTTTATGTATTTTTGGAGTGCGACTCCGAAAATGCATAAAATATGGTTTACATTGAACGAGAAATAGAAAAAACACTGCAATTTGCGTGGCAGTATTTCCCGGTGATAACTCTAACCGGCCCGCGTCAGTCAGGTAAAACCACTCTGCTGCGACATTTGTTCCCTGAGGCAGAAGCTTATTCCCTTAAAGATATTCAAGTCAGGGACTTTGCCCTGAATGACCCGGTTGCCTTTCTGGGCCAAAGCGACAAGCCCCTGTTCATTGATGAAATCCAGAAGGCTCCAGGACTGATCGAGTATATTCAAGGTATCGTGGACAATCACCCTGAAAGAAAATTCCTTCTTTCAGGAAGCTCGCAGTTTGAAGTGATGAAAGGCGTATCGGAGTCTCTTGCCGGGAGGAGCGGAGTATTTGAACTCCTTCCGATGTCATTTGCCGAGACTTCCGGAATATTTTCGCAAAAGGATCTGGACACCATACTGTTCGACGGGTTCTACCCTGCGGTGTGTTCAGGGAAAAATATCTCGACGCTGTATTACCCGTCGTATGTAAAAACCTATCTGGAGAAAGATGTCCGTGACCTGCTGAATATCAAAGACATGATGCAGTTCCTCCGCTTCATGAAGCTTTGCGCCGCCCGCATCGGATCGATTTTCAATGCATCGGAACTTTCGGGTGAAGTGGGGGTTGACAGCAAGACAATTGCGTCGTGGCTGTCGGTTTTGCAGTCTTCCTATATCATTTACCTGCTCCCTCCCTATTATGAGAATATCTCCAAACGCCTCATCAAGTCGCCTAAATTATATTTCTGCGACCCCGGACTTGCCTGCTACCTGCTGGACATAGAAAGCCCCCGTCAGCTTGCAAGAGACAAGATGCGTGGCAATATCTTTGAAAACTTTGTGGTGATGGAAGCAGTCAAGCATAGGGTAAACTCTGGCAAGGACGGTGGCGTTTTCTTTTATCGTGACTCCAACAAGAATGAAGTGGACCTGATTCTTAAAGAAGAGGGAGAAATTACGGCTTTGGAAGTGAAGTCGTCTCAAACCTATTCCACTTCTTTTGCAGATGCCCTTAATAAACTTCCCGGGTGGATTAAAACTCCTGTATGTCGGAGAGCCGTGGTATATGCGGGAGATTTTGAGAATTCCGCCGGGGATATAGAGATTGTCAATTACAAACACCTTGAACTGTAACGCCATGTCTTCCCGCTTGAACATAATATCCCGGAACCCTGAAAGTACCCTGGTGGCCGAATTCGTCTCCGACCGGAAGAGGGAACGCAACTACCAGAGCGAGGCCATGCTGGAGGATGCCTTTATCATGCAGCTCCGGGAGCAGGGCTACGAGTATATCCAAATCAAGGACGAGGCCGCCCTCATTGCCAATCTTCGCCACCAGCTGGAAAAGCTCAACAATCATCATTTTTCCGATGAAGACTGGGATGCGTTTTTCAGAATCCACCTTGCCAACCGCAACGACGGCATCGTAGAGAAGACCAATACCATCCAGGACGACTATGTGAAGGTCGCCACCATTACCAAAAGCGAGGGTTCTTCCATCTTCCGTAACATCAAGCTCATCGACAAAGACGACATCCACCGCAACTCCCTGCAGGTCATCAACCAGTATGTGGTGGACGATGGCGCCAGGCCCAACCGCTACGATGTCACCATTCTTGTAAACGGCCTGCCACTTGTGCATGTAGAGCTTAAACGCAGGGGTGTGGACATCAAAGAGGCATTCAACCAAATTAACCGCTATCAGCGGGATTCTTTCTGGGCCGGCTCCGGCCTTTTCGAGTATGTTCAGCTCTTCGTCATCAGCAATGGCACTTTTACCAAGTATTATTCCAATACCACCCGAAATGCCCATGTAAAAAAGAATCAGGAACTCCGGGCAAAGAGTTTGAAGAAGACTTCCGGCAGCTTTGAATTCACTTCTTTCTGGGCCGACGAAAAGAACAATCCTATATACGACCTCGTGGACTTCACGGCCACATTCTTCGCCAAGCACTCCCTCTTGAATGTCCTCACGCGATTCTGTGTGTTCACTGCCGAGAAGGAGCTGTTGGTAATGCGGCCCTACCAGATTGCAGCCACCGAGAAAATCCTGCAGCGCATCCTGATTGCCACCTACGACAAGAAGAAACTCGGCACCCTCGCGGCAGGAGGCTACATCTGGCACACCACCGGAAGCGGCAAAACGCTTACTTCCTTCAAAACGGCTCAGATTGCTTCCAAGATGCCGGAGATAGATAAGGTGCTCTTTGTGGTGGACCGCAAAGACCTGGACTACCAGACCATGAAGGAGTATGACCGCTTCGAAAAGGGCGCAGCCAACTCCAATGCCAACACCGCCATACTTCAACGCCAGCTGGAAGACCCGAATTGCCGTATCATTATTACGACCATCCAGAAGCTAAGCCGCTTTATTGCCGGGAATAAGAAGCACCCGGTCTATGAGGCCCATGTAGTCCTGATTTTCGATGAATGCCACCGCTCCCAGTTCAACGAGATGCACGCGGCCATTACCAAGGCATTCAGGCGCTACCACATGTTCGGATTCACCGGAACGCCCATTTTCCCGCAGAATTCCGGCGGTAACGGCCTGCCCAATCTCAAGACCACGGAACAGGCTTTTGGCGACAGGCTCCACAGCTATACCATCGTCAACGCCATCAACGACCAGAATGTCCTGCCCTTCCGTATCGACTACATCAAGACGATGAAGGAAAAGAACGGTGTCCGGGAAGACCAGGTCTGGGGCATCGATACCGACAAGGCTTTCATGTCACCGGAGAACATCACGAATGTCACCCGCTACATCCTTGAGCACTTCGACCAGAAGACCAAGCGTAAATCCTTCAATTCCATCCTGGCCACCTCCGGCATCCCTGCCGCCATCCTTTACTACAATGAGTTCATCAGGCAGATGGAGGCGCTTCCGGAGGATAAGAAACTCAAGATAGCCCTCATCTACAGCTACGGCCAGAATGAAGCGGAACTGGAGCAGGAAGGCTTTATGAGCGAAGAGAACTCGGACGATACCACCGGGCTGGATGCAACTTCCCGTGATTGTCTGGAAAGGGCCATCAAGAACTACAATGAGATGTTCCATACCAGCTACGACACATCAGGCGATGGTTTCCAGAAGTACTACAAAGATGTTTCGGAGAAGATGAAAAACCGGGAACTGGATTTGCTCATTGTGGTGAACATGTTCCTCACCGGATTCGATGCCAAAACGCTCAATACCCTCTGGGTGGACAAGAATCTGAGGATGCACGGACTTCTGCAGGCATTCTCCCGCACCAACCGCAAACTCAACTCCGTCAAAACCTTCGGCAACATTGTCTGCTTCCGAAATCTGGAGGAGAATACCAATGCAAGCCTTGCCCTTTTTGGTGATGAAAAAGCCGGAGGCATCGTGGTGCTCAGGAATTTCGAGGACTATTACAACGGTTTCGACGATGAGAACGATAAGCACCATCTTGGCTATACCGAACTTGTAGAAGAACTCCTCCGGGAGTTTCCGATTGGCCAGCCTATCATGCCGGAAGAAAAACAGAAACAGTTTGCAAAGCTCTTTGGCAATCTTTTAAAAGCCATCAATCTCCTTCAATGCTTTGATGAATTCAAGGACAAAGTGTTGATTAGCGACCGGGATATGCAGGACTACCAGAGTATGTACATCGATGTGTACAACAAGTTCCGTAACCGCGAGAAGCACGACAAGGAGGACATCACCGAAGACCTCGTATTTGAAATCGAGCTCGTAAAGCAGGTAGAAGTCAACATCGACTACATCATGCTGCTGGTAACGAAATACCAGAGTGAGCACACGGGAAATGCGGAAATCCGCCTGTCTATCACCAAAGCTATCGACTCCAGTATTGAACTTCGCAACAAGAAAGACCTCATCGAGAACTTCATCGACTCCCTTACACCGGAAATCACCGACCTGGATGTCGTCTGGCGGGAGTATATAGAACGCCGGAAAGAGCAGGAACTGGAGGACATCATCAACGAAGAAAAGCTCAAGCCCGAAGAAACGCGCCGTTTCGTAGAGGCTTCTTTCCGTGACGGGGCCATCCGCGAAAACGGTACCGAGGTGGCATCCATCCTACCTCCGATGTCCAGATTCAGCAAGGACAGGACCACCAAGAAAGAAACAGTCCTGTTCCGCCTTAAAGCATTCTTTGAAAGATTCAGGGATATAATTTGAATAGGCTGAAGGAAGTTTATCGCTCAGCGCCCCAGCGGACGGCGTGGTAGTGGTCGTGGCCGTGGCCAAGGCCGAAGCGGGGGTCACTGTAGGCAAGGTTCCAGGTGTTCCACCAACCCTCAGGGCGGTAAGGCGCGGCGCAGTAGAAGACAGGTGCAAGGTGAGAGCCGTCGTTCTGGCTGCTGAGACACTGCGCAATCTCCACGCTTGCAGGGATATAGAGCTTTTTAAGCGTCGTCACGAAGTCAAAGCATCCGTCATAGAGGGCCTTCACGCCATCGGAGAGATACACTTCCTTCAAGGCTCCGCAGGAGCAGAAGGCTGAAGGTCCAATTTCGGCAGGGCCCAGCACCTCAACCTTCACCAGCGCCTCGCAGTTACGGAAAGCGCTATCCCCTACGGAAACCACCTCCGGCCCCAGCACGACACTCTCGAGCATCTCACTACCGTTAAACATATCGGCACCGATACGGCTTATCCCTGCGGGGATTACGAGATGCTTCCTGTCGTAAAAATCCTGCACCTCTCCGCCGATATAAAGCTTTCCGATTTGACCGCACAGCCCCACTCCGCGGTTGAACCAGTCCTGCAGCGAGCCTTCGAAAACTATGTCCAATTTGCGGTGACGCTCCCGGTGAAAATTCTCCAACGCAGAGGCAAATCTCTCTACGGCTCCGTGAATTGTAATGCGCTTAAGGGAAGGAGCCGTAAGCAGCGCCTCGTAATCGACTTTTCTGACGCTGCCCGGAACAACGAGTTCCTTACAGTCGGGAATGCTTTTCAGAACACCATCCTCCACCTCGAATCCCGGGGCCACATTTTCCCAGCGGACACTGATGTCGCCATCGTTACAACATTCACCTTCCGCCAGAAGCCCTTTGAACTTTGCCCTTACATTGGGGCTTTCATCAGCAAGAACCATTTTGCCGCCAACAAATCCCCACACGCACGGCCAGTTCCACGAAGGTGTGCCGGAAGGACACTCTTCCGGACACAGATAGCTGTAAAGGCTTCGCACATCGGAGCGGAATGAGAGTTCACCGTCTTTATACTGGTACTTTACTTCAGCGCGGCAGCCGGGTGGCGGGGTCTGTTCCCCATAATAATGGCAGGCCTTGCGCATATCCGGCGCCGGAACATACAGCTCCGCCTTGAGTGAGCGTTTTCCCTTTTCCCATATCACTTCCTGATGGTTGGGCTTATCCAGCACCACTTCCTTGTCAACGCCCTTTCCCTTGACGCCGAGGGTCAGACTGCGCTCCCCTATCTTCAACACCGTCACCTGGGGAATCACTTTGTCCACCTTTCCGGCATAGGCTATACATTCCATACCCTTGAAAAGGTCCGATTTGCTGAAATGATGGCGGGTGTACCAGGGATTCTCTCCCCCTTCGGTGTCATCATCCACATGCAGCCAGCTCCACAGGGCCGGAAACTCCTTATGGTCGTACTGAAGATACGCCTCTACGCCGGGAAAACAGTCATGCCAGTATTCCTGATTTTCGCGCAGCTCAACGGAATCGGCCCCGGACGGTCCTACAAGGATAAGGCTCCTGTCATCGACGACAAGGGCTTTCAGCTCTCCCGAGGGCGTATCGGCCACCTTGCAGCCCGAATGGAGTTTTGTCCGCGAAATGGCACTTTCTTTTCCTGCGGTGCGAAGGTGCAGTTCCTGCCAGCGGGGCCCCTCGTCTCCTCTATAAGAAATCGTCGGCTTATAGCTACCCGGTTCACCGCTCTTTTCCCCGGAAGCCTCGACTACGGGCTCAAAGGAAATGGAATCAAGGCAGAAAACCGCCTCATCCCCCTGGCTCTTGAGAAATGGCATGACCTCGTCTGCCTCAAGCCTCCCGGGGCATGAAAAGCTGAAGCCCCAGTTGAAATAGAGCCTTGGAACAAAATACTCTGCCCCTGCAAGCTGCAGGACGGCGGCCCAGTCGTTGCGGGCGGCCTCGGCAAGAATTTCGGAAAAACGATGAGCGTGCATGATGAAAGTATTACCTGTAGTATTCCAGACGCTGAAGTGTGTTGCCGTCGGGGGCGGCTTCGCCGGGAGCAAGGCGGTGAATCAGGACATAGTCGGTGGATGCAACCGTTCCCACATCTACGGCATTGTCCAAAAGGAGTTTAAGCCCGTCGTTTTCCGTTTCCTTTGCGGAAATGAGGCCGGAAAGGTCGGAACGGCACTGATTCAGGGCTTTGGGAGCAAGACGAACCACTTTGGGGAACTCAAAGAGATTATCCCCTTCCAGCGACGCTATCCCGAGGGTGGCGGCTGGCACTCCAATCAGCGCGGTCGCTATTTTCAGCTGGATGGACGAAGCCGTCTGCGAAATATCTTTGTTGTACTGGATGACCTCACGGATGTTCAGGCGTTCTCCGGCTGCATTTACAAGCGACACGGCCTTGAAGATGCCTCCACTCTGGCTCTGGAGGTAAGTTTCGGTCACGCGATAGTTCTGAGCCTGCGCCCTTTCGATGCACTCGGCGGTAAGGGCCCAAAGTTCGTCGGTATCGGAGACAAGTTGGTCGATGGCAGCGACACGGGAACCCCTTGAGGGGTGTTTCCACACGACGCGTTCCTTGGCCTTCTTCTCCTTCTTGCCCTTGTTCTTTCCCGAAGGGGCTGCAACGGATGAAGGACGGACCGTGTCACCCGCAGCTGCAGATGCGGTGCTTGCAGGCTGGTCCGCAACCGGTAGGGAGGCATTCTGCAGCGGTGTCTTGGACACCGTCATGTCATACAGCACATACTGCCCCGAACGGGATTCGCCGCACTCCATCCAGAACATCAGCTGGGTACATTTATGGATGGGAAGGGTGAATGTGGTGGGCTGCATCGAGTTCGTAAGCCAGAACTCTCCCACTTTCCGCAGGTCGGCAAACACGCTCAACTTGACCGGATTGTCAGGGTCCTGCCTGGCGCCCAGAATATCGGTATCCACAAAAGCGATCTTGTTTGCAACCGTAAAGGTAAGGGTCTCGTACTGTCCGTAGGGATTGAAGGCTGCAGCGGAACTCTGTCGGTGGTCATCCACAAGGTTCAGCGCAGCGAATCCTCCCGCCAAAGCACCTCCGAGCGCGGCTCCGGCGGTAACTCCCGTCACGGCTCCCACGGCGCTTGAAGAGATGGAACTTCCGGCACCGGTGAGGAATATAAAGAGGGCTTCCTGCAGCGAGATGTCTTCGAAGGTGAATGCCGGAGGGATATTGGTTTCGAGCATGACACCCTTGTAAATCTTGCTTCCGTCCTTCATCTGGAAGAACTCGCGCTGCGAACTGCCGTTCTTGAAGCAGTCGTTGAAGTCGAAATTGGTGAGACTCGAAAGGAAGCGTCCTACATAGTGGAAATAAGGGCGTCCGCAGAGGTCGATGAGGTCTGCTGTTTCCGGGAAATCCGGCTTGGGATGATAGAAGTAAGGCGCCGTATCCTGCGGCTCGCCGCGGAAGACCATGATGTCGCCGACACCGATGTAAGTCTGCTTTTTCTTGCCTGTTCCGGGCTTTACGAACTTGAGGACCCGGCATTTGCCCAAAGGCAGGGAGAAGACCTGGTTGGGCCAGGTGCAATGCACATCGACATCCAGCATCAGGCGGTCGTCGGCATATACCATGATGCGGTCTTCATCGAGCACGCGGTGGTTGGTAAGGGTGCCCACGGTGAATGTGACCCAGTCGAATTCTCCGGCGAGGTCGAAGCTTGCATAGGAGGAGATATTGTCGTCGAAAAGGGTGTTGCCCGTGGTGAGGACAAAACCTTCGCTGAACTTCTCTCCACCCATGGAGAAGGTGTAATGGGAAGATTCCCCGTTGAAATAGGTGTCGTTGTACTTGCCAACCCCTCGGACGGAGAAAGGCTGGATGCTGGAGGCGAGCCTCGTGGCATCCGGAAGACGGGAGACTTTGTCCTTGTTGGCGTTGACGACACCGGGGGGCGGAACCGATGCATCTCCGGCTTTATAGGCGAAAATATCCACCACCCCGAAGGTAAGGCCGCCCAGGAAGTCACTGCCCTCGTCGATGCTGTCGAAGGAAAGCTGGTTCACGCCGCGCACATCAAGCACGATCTGCTCGGCAAGTTCATTCTGGCCTATCAAGCGCTCATAGAGGATTTTGCCATCCCCCTTCACGGTCAGCCAGCCGTTGGCGTTGGAGCTCTGGTTGTCGCGCGGGCCGATTATAAAGGAGACCTTGTCGTACTTTTTCTGAAGCCAGAAATAGGCCCAGGCCGTATTGTGCCCCATGAATGCCTGGTCTGCGGTAAATTGCAGGCCGGAAGTGTATTCGTGGCGGTTGATGCTTATGGAACTTTCCTTGTGGGAGCGGTTCCAACTTCCGTCGCCCGTAATAAGCGCCACCCATCCGCCGTGCCGTATGAAATAGGGCTTGAGCTGCGTACCGAGTTTCACCTTTCCGGCAGGAAGGGTTCCGGCCTGCGGATCACGGGCAGGAACGGGTGTCTGTCCGGCGCTCCAGAGCCGCACTTCGCCAAAAGCAAGGGAGATGTCTCCTTTGTAATTGCGGAAGGACAGTTCACCGACTCCCCTGACATCAAGCACATACTCCTTCGGAGCGTCATGAACACGGATTACATCGTCTGCAAGGATGCGCCCGTCTCCCTTAACGGTCATTATTGTGTGTCCGTCGTCACTTGCGGAGCGCGGTTCCGACTTGCTTCCGGGAGCGACCACGAAAGAGAGTTTCTCATAGTCTCCCCCGAGATGAAAGACCGCATATCCGTCGACATCGTCGGCAATCAGTCCGCCTCCGCCGGCGCTCAGCGTAAATCCCCCTTTATAGGGGAAAGCGGCAAGCGACATGGAGACGCTTCCATTTGATGGCACCGCCTCATATTTCTTGGAATCCACGGGCCGGAACCTGTCCGTAAGATAGAGCCCCTGCGCACCGGCGGCACAGCATCCGGCGAGAAGCAACAGCGTGATAATAAAGCGTTTCATCCGCAAAGAATCAAAATTTCGGTAAATATACGAAATTTTGATTCCATGCTAAAATTCCAGTCTGAGCTTTACCGAAAAATTACGGGGCGCCTGGGGGAAAAGTCCCTCCTCAACATACTCCGGGTCGCCGTTTGCAAAAGCGGCACGATACACCCATGCGTCGGCATAATATTCCCTTCCGAGGAGGTTGTTCACATAAACTCCCAGCGTCAGACGGCTTTTTGCACAACGGAATACCTGCTCGGCAGATGCGTTCAGCACATAATATGCGGGTATGCATCGGTCGGCATTCTGTGAATTGTCCCAATACTGCTTGCCCACATATTTGGCCACAAGGCCAAGGTTCGCGTCTTTCCAGGGAAGAAAAGCGAGACCGGCCATTCCCACAAGCGAAGGCGACATCAGCATATCCACCGTGCCGTACTCTATCCTCTTCTGGGCGACAGGATGCCAGTCGGTAGCATTGTCGTACTGGTCCTCATAGCAGACATAGTCCTTGATTTTGTTGGTGCTTAGCGTAAGGTTGCCATTAAGTGTCAGCCAGTTAAGGGGCCTGGCAGCCGCGGAAAGCTCCACTCCCCTGCGCCAGCTGCGGTCAACATTTTCCTTTATAGCATAACCCGAATCGGAAAGCTTGCCGGTTTCCAGAAGCATGTCGTGATATTCCATCGAATAGAGGTTCACGGCAGCAGTAAGATTGTCGGAAGCGAACTCATAACCGAGTTCGGTGTCGAACATGCGCTCGGGACGCAGGGTCACCTCTGCGGCAACGCCCGCCGAATTCAAAGTATTCACCGATTCTATCTGCTCTTTAAGGTCGCTTCTTCCGGGCTCGCGGTGCCCCATGGCAAATGAAGCATAGACTTTGTGGGCTCCCCACCTTCCGGTAAGACCGGCACGGGGGTTGAAGAACGACCATGTATGCCTGTAGGCAAGGTCGGAAAATTCGTCGTCGATACCTTTCATCCTGAGGCCGATAACCCTGTACTGGGCCTCGGCATAAAGCGTCAGCCAATTTGCGAGCTGACCCTCGGCACGAAGGAAAGCCGTAGCTTCACGCTTCCGTCCGTTGTTGCGGTACCATTCGTCGGAGGTCTCCCCCATCGCGCTGTTCCAGTCCACAATTCCGAAATGGTCGCCCGAATAGGTGGAAGCATACACTCCGGCAGTAAAATCGGCGGCACCGGCTTTGTACTTGAGATTGGAATTAAGCACCCAGTAGCCGTTGTCCATCAGCTTGCGGGTAATGAAATCACCCTTTCCGGACAGGCTGTAGCCATACTTGCCGTATTTCTTGTCGGCCTTGTACTGCTCGTAATAGCCGTCGCCCTTGGTGAAATTGACGGTGGTGCTCCAGAAGAGAGGCATGTCGAACTGGTGGGTGTAGTTGAGCTGGAAATGCCGCTGGGCGTAGTTGTCCGACTCATTGTCGTAGTAACGCACATTGCCGTCGGCATCATAGTACTCCCCCGCGGGATTGTACCTGCGGTCGGCATCCATCTGCGCAGCAGAGATACCTTCCCAGGTAATGCCGGTATGCTGGTCGCCGGAGAGGAAGGTAAATTTCAGGGAATTGCTGCCACGCATCCATCCAAGAACGGCATACGCGGAATATACATCTGCCCAGGCATTGCGTATATAGCCGTCGGTCCGGCCATAGGAGAAGGCCAGGTCGGCATAAATTCCGGTAGGAGTCAGCCCGGTGGCACCGGATATGGTGGTGTTGAAAGTGCCGAAAGAACCTGCGCTCAATTCGTAGCTGAATGCAGGCTCGGGATGCACATAGGCAGTGCTCATGTTGATGCTGGCCCCGAAGGCTCCGGCCCCGTTGGCGGAAGTGCCGAGGCCGCGCTGCAGCTGCACATTGGAAAGTATGTTGCCGAGCGCGGGGATGTTTACCCAGAACACCTCCTGCGACTCGCTGTCGTTCAGGGTGATACCGTTCAGGGTGACATTGATTTGCGACCCCTTCGAACCACGCACGGTCATTTTGGAGTATCCCAGTCCGGTACCTCCCTCATTGGAGCTCACCACCGACGGCTGAAGGGAAAGAATCATGGGAAGGGAATTCACGGAAGAAGAACCCCGAAGGGCGTCACGCCCGACGGTTGTGTAAGTTACCGGAGTGTTGCGTCCGGCACGGGATACGCTCACGACGATGCTGTCAAGCTGTTCCACTTTTTCGTCCTGCTCCTGCGCTGCGGCAGGAAGCATGGTGCAGGCAAGAAGCGCTGCGCAAATAAAAAAACCTCGCATAATAATTAATATTGATGCAAGGGGTGCGAGAATTATGCTTGCTTCCCTACGGCGGCATTGCCCGCATCAGGTTCAATGGGTATAATCTCAACCCGGACTTCAGCCGGGTACCCCCGCAATTTGTGGCGCAAATATACTACTTTTTCCGCAATTTTATCTCATACATGCGGGGCCAGTTCTTTCCCGTCAGATATATTCTGCCATCTTCCGACACGGCAATGCCGTTGAGCACATCGGTATCGGCACTTCGCAGCTTAGAAGGCAGCAGCCCTCCGCAGTCCACGGTGGCCTCCACCTCTCCTGAAGAAGGATTCACAATCACAATCAGGTCAGTCATATAGACATTGGCCCAGATGCGTCCGTCTATCCATTCAAGTTCGTTGAGATTGCGCACCGGACGCCCGTTCAGCTTCACGGTAAGCGCCTTCTGCTGCTTGAATTCAGGCGAAAGGAAATACAGGCGCGAAGAGCCGTCGGATGCGATGAGGCTCTTGCCGTCGGTAGTGAGCCCCCATCCCTCCCGGGGATATGAGTATGTCTGAAGATACTCCAAAGTGGCGGCATCATAAACGAACGCAACCTTGTTGGTCCAGGTGAGGATATAAAGCTTTCCGTCGAGCATGACCGAACCTTCCGCAAAATAGCGCGCGGCAAAATCCAATTTCCGCAGGGCCCTTCCGCTTTCGATGTCCACGATGCGGAAAGAACTTTCCCCGAACTGCCCGGTGCTCTCGTAAAGCCGCCCGCCGTTGAAAAAGAGCCCCTGGGTATAGGCTCCGGTATCATGCGGATATTCTTTTACCACCTCCACACCATAGCGGACGGGGCCTCCGGCCTTGCACGAAACGGAAAAGAGCAGCATGGCTGCCAAAAAGACTAATCTTCCGGTTTTCATTTTGCCTTGCGTAAAGATTCAATCAACGAGAATGTGTCGCGAAGCGACTCCAATGAAGAAAGATTGCAGGATTTGCGCCCTTCCACCGCCTCCGCGAAAGCAAGGATTTCGTCATAGAAACCCTGGGTATAGACTATGTTCCCGGCAAGCACGGGGCTGAAGGAATTGCGCTCGGCAAGCACCGATTCGCGCGGTTCCGCGAGGCCAATCTTTTCGAGCGGCACACCGAGCACCACCGCAGGACGGGCAGTAAAGGAAAGGCTGCCGGTATTGTGCAGTTGATATATGCCTGTACGGGTGCGGACGGTCAGGTCCTCGCGGGCATCATCCCACGAAAAGCCGGTGGAAAGTTCCATCGTTCCGACAACCCCTCCATGGTCGAGCATCAGGACATAATCATTGTCGGCGGTTTTCCGCAAAGAGAGGATTTCCGCCTTGCCGAAAAGCCAGTTTACAAGGTCGAGCGGATGGATATACAGCTCCCCCAGGGCATCGCCTTCGGGATAGGCCCCGGTTACATAATGAATGTCGTAGCTGAGCGCCTTGTCAAGACGCGATGAAAGCTTGCTTTTGAGTATCTGCACTGCGGGAGCGTAGCGCTTCTGCAATCCCACTTCTGCAAAGCCTCCCATGGATATAAGGCTCTCCAGTTCGGAAGAGCTCATGCACGGGGGCTTCTCTATGAACAGGGCCTTGCCGCTGCCCAGAACCTTCGAAGCTATGCTGAAATGCGCCGAGGGCGAAGCAGCCACGAAAACCCCTTTCACATCCGGGTCGGAAAGAATCTCGTCGAGCGAAGTGGTTCCCCTCACTCCGGGATACTTCTTTTCAATCTGCCGTGCCTTTGCCTCGGAAGTGACGCAGACATATCTGAGAGGTATTCCAAGATAGGAAAGCACCGGGTAGAGATTGGTAAGGCTGTGCTGCCCCATCCCCACGAAAGCATAGCCCGCGCAGTAGGTGCGGGAAAGGAACTGTTCGCTGCGGATGCGCTTGAATCGGCCTGTCAGTTCTTTTATCATATCTTCTCGAAATAGCGTTTGTAGGTAATCCCGGCATCGTCCGTCCAGCTGTAAGGGCCGTAGAACTTTTCTATAAGCCGCTTCGGAAGAAGCTTTTCGAAGTTGCGCAGGAGGATGATGTCGTACTTGCGGTGGAAATTTATCCAGCAGCCGTTGCATTCCTTCGAATACCTGCACTGCGTTTTGCAGGCCGCCTTGCCGTTGAAGATGTCGTCAAGGGAATTCTCGTGAATGTTGCCCAGCACCACATCCAGGTTCTGGCACAGCGGAACATCGCCATTGCTGTGGATGACGAGGCTGCTGAAAATGCTCTGGCAGCGGAGATTGAGGCGGCCCTTCCGCCACTCGTCGTATAGGGCGACGAAATCGTAGTTTTCGGAGGTGCCGTGAATGCTGTCGGGGATGCGTGCGGCAAAGTCGTCTTCGTTCAGCATCTCCGCCTTCGTGTCGAAGAAGGCCATGGTGCCATAGATGCCTATGCGCACATCCACGCCGTATTTGCGGGCTATGCCTATCACATAGTCCATGTCTTCGAAACCGTTCCATGGAGAGAGGCAGAACATGAGCGAAACCGGAATTTCGTCCTTGATGGTCTCAATAAGTTCGACAACCCTCTCATAGCCATCCACTCCACGCATGTTTTTATATGTTTCGCGCCCGCCGTCGAGCGAGATGTAAAGACGCACCGGATGATATCTGCGCACAGCATCCACAACCTTTGCAGGAGCCAGGCCGTTGGAGAGAAGGGTGTAGTTGGGATGGTTCTCATGCAGCCACTGCATGATTTCACCCGCCTGGGGATGCAGCACGAACTCTCCCCCTTCCAGCCCCACGACAGTGCGGCGGCCCACGCATCGGCTTCCGACTATGGCCTTGATGTCGGAGAGGGTCAGCGACTCGTGGGGTTTCTGCCATATCGAACAGTGCTTGCAGCGGGACTGGCAGATGGTCGTGGCATAAATCATGAGCTGGCTGAGTTTCTTGTGCCGCCCCCTTGCCATGTTGTTCACATACAGCAATCCATTGTGCAGATAATCCGTCAACTTGTACATAGAAAACAAATGTAGCAAAAAAAGATGAAATTGTTTATCTTTGCAGACCTTTTCATAAGGCAGAGCGATCCGTCGCCCGCAAGGGAGGAAAGTCCGGACAGGAAAGGGCACCCCGCTGCGGAAAGCGCAGGAGGGAGTAATCTTTCGGATGGCGTAACAGAAAACAACCGCCTTCCCCGCCCCCGCAAGGGAGCGCCAAGGCAAGGGTGAAAATGCGAGGCAAGAGCTCACGGCGTATGGCGGCGACGCCATGCGGGTACGCCACCGGGGCCTGCAAAACCAAATATACCGGCAGTTGAGGGCGGCCCGCCTGATGCCGGGGGGTAGGTTGCGAAGATAAATGGCGGATTTAAAAACAGAAACCGGCTTACGGCTCTGCCTTTTTTTATGATAATTGCGATGAGACCGGCTGGAAATCACTTTTCAGCCGGTCTCATTTGTTTTCATGCTGTTACACCTGTCGTCTTTTAGGTATTACTCTGTTCGAGATAGGTGATTTCGCCGTCGGAGTAGTCGAAATCCTGCAAGGATACTATGTTTCCTTCAGCATCCTTCTTTCCGTAATCGCTGTTGATATAATGCACTTTGACAGGATTGCCGTCCAGGGTTGCAGTCGTCGACCTGTAGCCGCTTACTGTGAAGGTGCCTGCCTTGATTGCCTCCCACTGGGCATCCGACAGCGTAAAGCTTCCGGGCATGCGTATTCTCAGGTATCCGTCTTCGTCGTAATAGCGGTTGCTGGAACCGTTATAGGGGTAATTCATGCTGAGGTTCGTAACCTTGAAGTTCGTCAGGTTCGGATATTCCCTCAGGTCGACCTCGCCGATGCCGCAGTGGACAAGATACCCGACAACGCCTCCGATAGTAAGATCCGCAAGCGCCGGAAGGACTGCCCCGGAAGGAAGCCGGTGGATGTTGGTGCCTCCGACGGACAGAGTCTTCAGCGATGGATAGCTGTCGGCCCAATTGATTTTCTCGAAGCTGCCGTTATCGCTGTTGCCATAGTAGGACTCCAGGTGGAAAAATTCCAAGCTGGGAGCGCTGCCGAGCGTGAGCGAATTGCCACTTCCTCCGCCTTCAATCCAGAGGGTCTTCAGGGCAGGAGCATCGCCCAGCGTGATGCTGCCTTTGTTGGAGCGGATGTCCAGATACTCCAGATTCTTCGGCTCAAGCGAAACTCCGGTTCTCAGATAGTCGAGTTCCAGGCGTT
Organism: Bacteroidales bacterium; assembly: GCA_017469425.1. Classification (GTDB taxonomy): domain Bacteria; phylum Bacteroidota; class Bacteroidia; order Bacteroidales; family UBA932; genus Cryptobacteroides. The sequence continues at coordinate 18,834 of JAFUGJ010000009.1, read as the reverse complement.
TGGCCGTTCCGGGAATCTTGAGGTTCACCGCATCGGCATAAATCTTCGCGCCTTGCAGGGTGGATGCGGAAAGGTCGGCATTCTGCAGAGACGGGCCATAATAGAAGAGAGTGTCGAGGCTCGTAAGATTGGACCAGCCTGAAATATCCAGATCCAGGTTCCTGTCAATAGTCATTAAGAGGGTATCTATCTTGCTCTGGGCAGGAGTGAAGGGAAGCGAGAATTCAGGCAGGGCGCCACTGTAAATGGAAAGGTTGAAGTACCGGAGCTGGTCCATCTGGTTGAGCTGCTCCACGATGGAGCCCCTTTCCACGGTCGACTTGTCTACCATGAAAGTCAACCTCTCCACTCCCTGGACAACTTCGGGGAAGGCCAGGTCGCAGGCGACGCTCTTGGCACTCAGGTTCTTGACGCTGACCCCGCACTCGTCCATTGTGGACGGCAGGCTCAATTCAAGAACATCGAGGGACAGATCGTGCATGAGGATACGGCCGGTGTAGGATGTGTTGAAGACTTCATTTTGACCGATGCTTATCGAGATTTTCTTGACAGTGCCGGGGCGGCGGAAATCAAGATGCACTCCGATTGGAGCTTCGCGTACGCTGAAACTTTCCAGTTCATAGAGGTTCTCCAGTCCGGTGACATACTCCAGATAGGGAGCGGTGCCTAAGTCCACGCTCTTGAGCTTTTTGTTTTTGGAGAGGTCTAGGCCCCTTATCTGGGACTGGAGGATATTGAGGTTCTCAAGCTCTGTCAGGGTCTCGAAATGGAAAGCCTTCAGCGACATGGGCGTTGACATGTCACCGTTCAGCATTATGGTGAGATTCTTGAGTCCGGTAAAATACTGGAGGCCGTCGAGGCTCAGCATATTGTTTGAGAACCCGTTCACTTGCATTTCGGTAACGGTCTTTGCCTCGCTCGGACGGATGAAGCGGCCGCTTGTGATGGCGCTCAGCTGGGTCGCCCGCACGCTGTAATCGCTCGAAGGGCTGTCCATCGGGGTCAGGTCGAGATTATATACAGGGCAATAGCTGTCGCCGCTGCTCATAGGGCCTTCCCAAAGCATTTTCACGAAGTTCGGGTCGCTTACATAAGCATAGTCCGAAAGGAGTTTTGCAGGGGTGAGTTCCATGCCCTGACGGTAAACCTTTCCTGCCTCGAAAGGCTGGTTGAAAACGATGTCCTGCACGCGGAACACTCCGGCGGAGGTATTTACCATCACATCGGCCTTGCGGTCGGCGCTGTTGCCTTCCGAGAAGTCATAAGGCAGCATCCAGAGCCACAGATATGCATCCTCTCCGGGCTGCACTCGTACATCCTGTACTTCAAGGACTCCGGAGTTGCTGGGCTGGACATCTCCGTATTCATAGTACTCGGGGGTCACGATGTCTCCGGTCTCGATGTCCATGTAGAGCGTTCCCTGCAGGATGTCGCTCTCGCAGGTGGAACGGTATATCACGCTGTAGATGTCCAGGGGTTCGGAGGTGCTGTTGCGGACCGTGAACCTGATTTTTGAGAAGATGTGGCGGAATTGCATCTCGAGGGTTACATTGCCTTCGCTGTCGAAGTTGTCCTCCGTCAGCACCTGCGACTTGGTCACCATGTAATCGCCGTAGGTGAGGTGCCCGGTGTCGTTGTTGCCAAGTTGGAGAAGAGAACTCAAGTTGCTTCTAAGGACAGTCTTGGCCTCGCCGTCGGCAGTATAGGTGCTGGTTGCATAGGCATTGCCCCAGAGGTAGAAGCCGGTAATACGGTCTCCGACATTCAGCTCCACTTCCGTATTTTTGTAAGGAACGAACTTGGCGACATCCCCGGTTTCGGAATTCATGAACCTGTAGCCGAACTCTCCGCTCCAGTATTCGTACTGCGAATTGTATGTATACACTCCCAGCTGGTCTTCGGTCTCAAACCATTTGAAGGTGCTTTCACCGCTCTCGATGTCGGTTCCATGAATGGCCTTGGTCTCGGGAGCCTCACGGCCGATGATGGTGACTTTCGTTCCTTTGGTGCCTGCGGCAGGGCTGTCGGGAGCAGTCAATTCCTCCGGCCCAATTGTTTTTGAGCATGCGAGGGCAGCAAGCGCGGATGCTGCAAGAATAATGTATTTGCTGATATTTTTCATGGCTGTGTGATTTTAAAACATCTGTTCCACTCCGCCATCACCTACCGGGAGGCCGGGATTTTCGAAAAATTCATACTTGTCCTCGGCGGAGGAGGCGCATACGAGCTGCCCAAGCTCTATGTCGGCGAAATTCACCCGTGGCGGGTCGTACATGTCTTTTTTAGGGTTCATATCGGTAATCATTATTGGTTGCGATGCACAAAACTCCTCCACGCATGGTCGCCATGCATGGAGTTCAATTTGTCTGGCAGAATGGAAACTGGATGATTAGATACCCCCCCCCGGAACGGACGGGAAGCAAGCGGATGCGGCGGTGTTGTAAGATAACGGTCTCATCTCAGGTTCAGTATCCCGGCAAATATATGATATTCAGCGTAAAAAAGCAAGTATTTTTAATGATTGCTATATGATTTCGCCAATCAAATCATAATCTTCGGAGGCAAGTATGCGCACTTGGGCGAACTTCCCCACGAAAGAGCGGGGGTCGGAGCCTTCCGGACAGCTGACAATTATCTCTCCGTCCACCTCGGGACTTTCGTACTGCGAACGGCAGATGAGTTTAGCTCCCACGACATCATCCACAAGCACCTTTTCGATGCTGCCTACGCGGGAGGCGTTGTACTGGGCGGAAATGCCTTCCTGCATGGCCATCAGCTCATCATAGCGACGCTGCTTTTCCTCCTGCGGCACATCGTCGGCAAGATTTTCCGCACCCCAGGTGCCTTCTTCCTCGCTGTAGGTAAAGGCGCCGAGACGCTCGAAGCGGGCTTCGCGGGCAAAATCCAGCAGTTCTCCGAATTCCTCCGGCCCTTCTCCGGGATGCCCTACTATTACGGTAGTGCGGAGCACCAGACCGGGAACCTTTTCGCGGAGTCTTGCAATCAGTGAGCGGGTCCACTGCCCGGTGACGCCGCGGTGCATGTTGTGAAGCACCTTGTCGGAAATGTGCTGGAGAGGGATGTCAAGATACTTGCATATCTTGGGGTTGGATGCCATCTCGTCGAGCACATCCTCGGGAAAGCCTTCCGGATAGGAATAATGCAGCCTCAACCATTCTATGCCGTCGACAGCCGACAACTTCCGCAGAAGTTCGGCGAGCGCCCTGCGTCCATAAAGGTCGAGCCCGTAATAAGTCGTGTCCTGTGCTATGATTATGAGTTCCTTCACCCCCCGTTCGGCAAGCAGGCGCGCTTCCTCGAGCACATCTTCCATAGGCACGGAACGGTGCGCACCGCGTATGAACGGGATGGCGCAATAAGAACAGCGCCGGTCGCAGCCTTCGGAAATCTTTATGTAGGCATAGGCCCTGCCGTCGCTTTCGAAACGGCGGGAATTGCGCAGCGCCCTCTGCGGTGTAACCCCGAGAGCCTTCAGCACAGGGTCGAGGTCGCGGGCTCCGAACCATCCGTCCACTTCCGGGATGAGAGAGGGAAGCTGCGAAGCGTAGCGCTGCGAGAGGCATCCGAAAACAAAGAATTTCCCCACTTCCCCGCTTTTCCGCCTCGCGGCATGGGCCAGTATGGTATCGATGGACTGCTGCTTGGCGTCGCCTATGAATCCGCAGGTATTGATGAGAAGATAGTCTGCGGGGCCTTCATGGTCCTCCGGCAGGATGGTAAAAGCATCTGGAGGCAGTTGCGCCAGCAGATGCTCGGTATCCACGGTGTTTTTGCTGCAACCGAGGGTTATGACCTGAATGCTATGCATTCTCCCCTTCAGCTGCTTCTTCTTCCTCTTCCACGAAGTCGAGCGAAGCGTATTTCACCAGTTCGCCGTACCAGTCGAGGATTTTCTTCATGTGCGAAACATAGAAGCGCTCGGCATCGTAGTTGGGAACCGCCTTTGCAAAGAGGGCCTTTATATCGGCATCGGCCGACTTCGAAGTGGGAGCTTCCGCCCCTTCGAGAGCCTTTTCGATAGCAAGAAAAACATCCTTTAGCTTGAATTCGCCTTCGTCGGTAAAGATGGCGATGTCGGCCAGGGTGGTAATGCGGCTGTGAGGGTCGAATACGGTGCGGTGTCCGTCGCTCAGGGCCTCGGCAATGGCCGAATTGTTGCGTGAGAGGGCAAGGAACCTATAGAGCCCGTGCTTTCCGGAAACGGAAAGGATTTTGCTGAGATCTGTTTTCATATCATTTAGTAATTTATCGATTTTCAAATGTAATGATTCAATGTCGGAATCGTTGCTGATGAGCACATCGGCAAGCGCGATGTCCGTATCAGGCTGTGAAGCAAGGCGTTCCGCCACCTTGGCACTCCGCGCAAGGCGCTGTTCCAAGGGAGCCGTCACCAGCCACACTTCATCCCAAAGTCCGTCGAAGATTGGTTTTGAAAGCGCTATGGCGGATTCAAAAAAAACCGTTCCGGCACCGGTGGAAGAGCGCCAGGAGAGGAAATCCTTCAGCACCTCGGGATAAACCACGGCCTCCAGGGCTTCGCGCCTGGCGGCATCTTCGAAGATTATGCCTATGCGGGAAAAAGGCACTCCGATGGCTTCCTCCACTTTCTGCCGCAGCCCAGGCACTGAGCCGTAAAGCGCCTTGGTGCGGGAATCGCTGTCATAAACCGGCATCCCCTTGGATGAGAGATAACGGCACACTTCCGATTTTCCGCTGGCTATTCCGCCCGTGACCAGAATCGTTTTCATAGCCCGGAGCCTATATTTTCAACACATTCCGCCACCTCGGGGCTGAGCTTTACGCTGATTACCCCCTGGGGCAGACGGTCGCATCCGACCACGCAACGCCCGGTGACGGAGCCCGCGAAATCGTCATAGTCGATATAGCACTCGGCCTGCTCCACCGGGTCGGCGATGAGAGGGAAGACACACTTGAAGGTGGCCGAAACTGTAGACGGGAAGATGGACAGGTCCACACCTGCGGGAGCGCCCCTGAGATTAACGGGAAGGGATGCCTTTATTTCGACATAGCGGCTGACTGCCACTTCCCAGCTCACGCTGGATGCCGAAAGGCGCATTCCCTCCGGCTGCTCAAGATTCACTTCGCCATGGAGATTGCCCCGTATGTCGCTTTTGACTATGGCCTTCGTATAGACCGCATTGATGCCTCCGAGCATGTCGGCAGGGCCATACACCAGCACCGAATCCGGCACCACTTTCAGGTCTCCCATCTGCATATACTGCGGGCGGAAACCCAGCACGCTAACAGGCACCACCGGCACCTTGCGGTTGAGCTCGCGGATAAAGCGGAACTGTATGTTCTCGAACAGAAAGGACTCCACGCTCACCCCGGCGCCGAAAATTTCGGGCACATAGCGGTAGAGCTGAGGTGCGGAGATGGAGAAATAATCCCCCTCCCCCTGTTGGAAATCCTCGGGCTCGAGCCGCACCACCACAGGAGCTTCCTTCCAGCCCAGGTACAGCAACCGGAAACCCGACGCCTTGCAGCGGGCGGAAAGCACGACTATGTCGCTGGAGCGGGGCGACCTCCCTTCGATGTTGCTCTCGGCAATTACCGACACGGACACCACATCCGTCTGCATGTGCGACAGATTATGGATGAGCCAGATGCCCGCCGAAACGACAAGGCATACGATGAAGGATTGCCAGCGCTTCACCTCGGGAAAGGACTACTTCTGCTGGGCCTGGTCGTTTGCAGCCTGTGCGTCGGCGGCGTAGTCGCGCACGATGGAGTTCTTGTCCACGCGAAGCTTCACATCGCCGTCGACCTTGATGAGCACGCTGCGCTCCTGGATTTCGGCCACAGTGCCGTAGATGCCTCCTGCGGTAACGACTTTGTCGCCCTTCTTGAGTTCATTGCGGAACTTTTCAAGTTCTTTCTGCTGCTTGCGCTGAGGGCGAATCATAAAAAAGTACATCACTGCGAAAAGCAGCAGTATCATAATCCAAAAGCTGGCACCGCCACCCTGGGCGCCCTGTGCCTGAAGAAGCATGTTAATCATAACGCTTATCTTTTATTTATCAGTTTGTCAAGTATTCCGTTCACGAAAGCACGGCTTTCGGGAGTGCTGTAAAACTTGGATATTTCCACGAATTCGTTGATGGTAACCCTCGGAGAAATCTCCGGGAAAGCCTCCGACTCGGCAAGTCCGCAGACTATGAGGGCGAGGTCGGTGGTGCAGATGCGGCTGCGGTCCCACTTGGGAGTAATGGCGGAAATTTCGCCTATGTAGCGCTCAAAGCCTGCGTATGCGGTGCGAAGCAGCTTCACTACGAAAGCCTTGTCGCTCTGCTTCGAGCCGGTCTTGTCAAGGTCGCTCATGAACAGCGGGGGCAGATTCCAGCGCTTGCCGCGGCCAAGGTCCTCCATGGTACGGCAGCACCAGCTGAGGGCATAGGGGAGGTCGTCATTCCACCATATCGACATGTCCTCGAGTATCCTTTCGAGTTCTACGCTGTCCACGAATTCCTCCTCGAAAATGCGCACCCAGAGTTCGGCGTCGCCTTTGAGGGTGTTTTCGCCCGCGGCAAGGTACTCTTTGAAATAGTCCTTGGAGCGTATGGATTCGTACAGATGGCGGAGCAGCACATCGTATTGGTCCCAGCTGAACTTCTTCTTCTGGATGAGCTTCTGGAAATCAGGGTCTTCCTCGAGAAGCGGGGCGATGAGGTTGCGGGTAAATTTAAGGTTGGGATGAAGTTCCTCTTCGGTGGGATTGAACTTGCCCCGGGCAGCCTCGATACGGTTGCCGGCCTCGGTGGTGACGGGGCCTATGGATGCAAGCATGAAGAGATAAAGGTCCCTCGTGGATTCGAGGGAACGGTCCAGCTGGGCTTCGAGTTCTTTCAGCGTCACAGACTGGTTTTCCGTAAAACTGTATATGGCCTTGAAAGCCTTTATACGAAGAATTCTGCGGTTAAGCATCTTTTTCAAACAAAAATAATGTGCAAATATAGCATCTAATCCTCAAAAAATTATATTTTTGCAAAAATAAAACATCGTAAAAATTGCTAATATGTACAGAGAGGACAGAGATCAGTTCGGTTATCAGGAAAGGGGTGCCGAGGATGTTTTTTCCAAGCCTGTGAGGGCCGGGAAGCGCACTTACTTCTTCGATGTCAAGTCCACGAGGGGGCAGAACGACTATTATCTCACAATTACCGAAAGCAAGCGCCGCAACAATCCCGACGGTTCTTTCACCTACGACAAGCACAAGATTTTCCTCTATAAAGAGGATTTCGAGAAGTTCAGGGAAGGGCTCGACGAGGTCATCCGCTACATTACCGACAACTGCTTTGGAGGAGAGATTCCCCAGAGGCCCGAGACCGAAAGCGAGGACGCTTTCTGATGGTCTCCATTCTCCTGAAAGACATAACCATCGCCGATGAGCGCAAAGATGTGCTCATCGGCGGCAGCCGTATCCTCCGCATAGAGCCGTCGGGTTCCTGCGTCGACTGGGACCTCGCAGGAGAGCTTGAAGTGATGCACTGCAGCGGCAAGGTGGCGATTCCGGGATTCATCAACATGCACACCCACGCAGGGATGGCCCTGATGAGGGGCATAGGCGAGGACATGGTATTCCAGGACTGGATACGGAAGATTTGGGCGATTGAGGACAATTTCGACTACGACTTCGTCTACTGGAGCGCCAAGGTCGCCTGCATCGAAATGATACGCTCCGGCACCACCACATTCAACGACCAGTACTGGTTCTTCCAAGCCTGCCAGAAAGCCGCCGCCGAAATGGGAATACGCCCCGCGGTAGGCTACGACATCATCGACCATGGCGACCCGGAAGAGGCAAAACGCCAGATGGAGCAGTGCCAGCGCAAATATGAAGAGGTGGAAGACCTCTGGAAGAAGGAAGGCTCCATCTACGAACTCGCATTCCACGCCATCTATTCAGTGAGCGAACCCATGATGACATGGGCCGCGGAATTCGCCCGCAGCCATGGCATTCCCCTTCATATCCACCTCAGCGAAACCCGCAAGGAAGTGGAAGACTGCAAGGCAGCCCACGGCGGGCTCACTCCCGTAGAATACCTGGACGCCATAGGCGTGCTCGGCCCCAACCTTCTGGCGGCACACTGCCTCTGGCTGAGCGAACACGACATCGAACTGCTCGCCAGGCACGGCGTCCACTGCATACATAACATCAATTCCAACACCAAACTGTCTTCGGGCTACAGGTTTCTGTACAACGAACTGCGCGATGCAGGCGTGAATGTGTGCATAGGCACCGACGGATGCGCCTCGTCCAACAACCTCGACATCCTCGAGGCCATGAAAACCTCGGCCCTCTTCCAGAAAGCCTGGCGGAACGACCCCAAGGCGCTCCCGCTCGACGAACTGCTCGACATGGCCACCATCAACGGCGCCAAGGCCCTGCAGCTCGACAGCGGAGTGCTGCGCGAAGGCGCCCTGGCGGACATCTCCATCGTGGAAACCGACAGCAGCTACTTCCTTTCCCCCGGCCCCTTCCTTGCCAACCTCGTGTACTCGGCCCATTCCGACTGCATCGAAACCGTAATCGCCGGAGGCAAGGTAGTCATGCGCGGAAGGGAGATTCCCGGAGAGCGCGAAATCCTGCACGAAGCCCGGAAGGTGATAAGCAAAATCAAATGAAACGGAAAATGGACTCAAGAATCGAAAGAATCAACCAGGCAGCCGAGTACATCAGCTCACGCCTGGAAGGCCGCAAACCCATTGCCGGCATCATCTGCGGCAGCGGGCTCGGAAACCTTGCAGAGAAGATAACCGATGCAACAGTAATCCCTTATACGGAGATTCCCGGCTTCCCCGTATCGACCGTAATCGGACACAAGGGGAACCTGATAACAGGTCAGCTCGGCGGCAAATGCGTTCTTGCAATGCAGGGCCGCTTCCATTACTACGAAGGCTACGCCATGGAAGCGGTTACGATGCCTGTAAGGGTGATGAAGAAGCTCGGCATCGAATACCTGTTCGTATCGAACGCCGCGGGAGGGCTCAATCCCGGCTATGCCGTGGGCGACACCGTAGTCATCCGCGACCATATCAACCTTATGCCCAATCCCCTTATCGGTGCCAACATGGACGACTTCGGCCCCCGCTTCCCGGACATGACCTGCCCCTACGACCTTGAGCTTCAGGACAGGGCGGACGCGATTGCGCAGAGCCTCGGGCACAGCCTCAAAAGGGGCATCTACATCGCCGGAACCGGCCCCACCTATGAAACCCCTGCGGAAGTGCGCTATTTCCGAGCCATAGGCGGCGACCTCATCGGCATGTCCACCGTGCCGGAAGTCATAGTGGCGCGGCACAGCGGCATCAGGGTGTTCGGAATGTCGGTGGTGACCAATGTTGCCAACACCGAGAATGTGGAACGCAATTTCAATGACGGGGAAGATGTGGTGATGCAGGCCAACAAAGCGGCACAGTGGATGAGCGTCCTCTTCGAAAAGATGGTAGAATTGCTCTGAGATGGCAGGAAAGGATAAAAGAATGCAGATTATCGAGGATGCCGCGGCATTTCTCGAATCGTGGCTGGACGGACGCAAGCCTCTGGCCGGAATAATCCTCGGCAGCGGTCTGGGGCAGCTTGCCGAGCAGATAGAGAACCCCATAGTGGTGCCTTATGTGATGGTGCCGGGATTCCCCGCCGCGACTGCGATAGGCCACAAGGGGAATTTCATCTGCGGCAAACTCGGAGGCAAATGCGTGCTCGCCATGCAGGGGCGCTACCACTATTATGAAGGATACCCCATGGACACGGTGGTGCTCCCCGTCAGGGTGATGATAAAGCTCGGAATCAAGTACCTCTTCGTTTCCAACGCCGCAGGTGCGATGAACAAAAGCTTTGCAATCGGCGACCTGATGCTCATCCGCGACCATATCAACCTCCTTCCCAACCCGCTCATCGGACCCAACCTCGACGAATTCGGCCCGCGCTTTCCTGACATGACCTGCGCATATGACCTGCAGCTGCAGAAGCGCATGCTCGACATTGCCGGGCGCCAGGGCGTGAAACTACAGCGTGGCGTATATGTCTCATGCACCGGCCCCACCTACGAAACCCCTGCCGAATACGCATTCTACCGCGCCATAGGCGGTGACGATGTGGGCATGAGCGTAACCCCGGAGGTGATCGTGGCAAGGCATGCAGGCATTCGCGTACTCGGGATGTCGGTCATCACCGATGTTGCTCATGAAGCCGGCGACGACTATGTTACCGACGAAAACGAAATCGTGCGCCAGGCCGACCTCGCGTCCAGGAAGATGACGGGGCTTTTCAGCGAACTTATAAAAAGTCTCTGACGATGTTCGAAGACAGCAGGCTCAGGATATTCCTAACGGTGGTGGAAGAAGGCAACTTCTCCGCCGCTGCGAGAAAACTGGGCATCACCCAGCCCGCAGTAAGCCAGAATATCGCGGAACTCGAGAAACAGCTCGGAGTGCAGTTGCTGCAGCGCTCCCGCACCGAAGCCGGGCTTACCCCGGAAGGAGAACAGTTCCTGGGTTATGCAAAACAAATAAGCCACTGGTACAAAGTGGCTTACGATGCTTTTCATCCGGACCCCCTGGCAATTCATCCGCAGGGGCTCAAACCTGCAAGGCTGACTCTTGGAAACGGAAAGGAGGCCCTTGTATGGGCCTCCGGAAACGATATTCATCTGGAACTTCCAGAATGAGTATTATTCTTCGCTGATAGCGCCCATGGGGCAAGCACCTGCGCAGGTGCCACAGCTGATGCACACATCGGGATCGATGGTGTAAACGTCTCCCTCGTGGATGGCCCCGGTGGGGCACTCTCCCTGACAGGTTCCACAAGCTACACAGCTGTCAGGTGAAATTTTGTATGCCATACTTTAAAATTAAAAACTGATATCGTCCGCAAAGGTAAGATATTTGTTGTAAATTTGCAATATGAAAATATTGCTGATTCTTCTTACGGTCCTGATAGGAGGCCGGGCCGAATTCGACCGCACGGTACACGATTTCGGAACGGTTTCGAAGGATGCCGGTCCGCAGGAATGCCGGTTCACCGTCACCAATGTAGGCGACGGGCCTCTCACCATACTTTCCGCCATCTCATCCTGCGGCTGCACCAATGTGCGCTGGACCCGCACCACCCTCGAAAAGGGCGAAAAAGGCACCATCGAGGCCACCTACTCCAATGAAGATGGTCCCTACCCTTTCGACAAGACCGTCACCGTCTATCTGTCCGACATACGCAAACCCGTCGTACTGCACCTCCGGGGAGTAGTGAAATAGCGCTTTTTTTATTATTTTTGTAGAATGCCTGAGAATTTGAACTATACAGACGATAACATCCGTACCCTTGAAGGCGTGCAGCATGTCCGCCTGCGCCCCGGCATGTATATCGGGCGCCTTGGCAACGGCAACAACCCCGGCGACGGCATCTATGTACTGCTCAAGGAAATCATCGACAACTCGGTGGACGAGTTTGCGATGGGCTTCGGCAAGCAGGTTAATGTAGAGATAAAGGAAAACAAGGTTACAGTGCGCGACTTCGGCCGCGGCATCCCTCTGGACTCCGTCGTGAAGGCCGTGAGCATCCTGAACACCGGCGGCAAGTTCGACGACAAGGTATTCAAGAAGAGCGTCGGCCTCAACGGCGTGGGAACCAAGGCTGTGAACGCCCTTTCGGAGAGCTTCCATGTATGTTCCTACCGTGACGGAGAGTGCTCCTGGGCCACATTCGAGCGCGGAGAGCTGAAAGACAGCGGGAAAGGACCTTCCAAGGAAAAGAGCGGCACTCTGGTAAGCTTCTTCCCCGACCCCATGATGTTCGGCAAGTTCGAATACAACTTCGACTTCGTCGAAACCATGATGAAGAACTATTCCTACCTCAAAAAGGGTCTTACGCTCAACTTCAACGGCACCCCCTACAAGAGCGAAAACGGCCTTCTGGACCTCGTGAACGAGAACATGTCAGAAGCTCCGCTCTATCCCCCCATCCACCTGGAGGGCGAGGACATAGAGATTGTGCTGAGCCACGGCAACGCCTATGGCGAAAACATATCCTCCTTCGTGAACGGGCAGAACACCCGCGACGGAGGCACGCATCTCGCAGCATACCGCGAAGCCATCGCCAAGACCTTCAAGGAGTTCTTCAAGAAAAACTATGCTCCCGAAGACTGCCGCCAGGGAATCGTCGGGGCCATCAGCATCCAGATTCAGGAACCGAACTTCGAAGGCCAGACCAAGACCAAGCTCGGTTCCAACTACATGTGGGAAAAGCAGACCCACGACGAGCACGGCACGCTCAAGCTCGATGTGGGCCCCACCATACGCAGCTATGTGAACGACTTCGTGGGCAAGCAGCTGGACAATTACCTGCGCATCCACAAGGACCTGGTGCCGATAATCGAAGAGAAAATCAAGTCGTCGCAGAAAGAGCGCGAGGAGATTTCCGGCATACAGAAAAAGACCCGCGAGCGCAACAAGAAGGCGAATGTGTACAACCGCAAGCTGCGCGACTGCCGTTTCCATTTCAACGACAAAATCAACGAGAAGAACGCCGAGAACATAGAGCGCTCAAGCATCTTCATCACCGAGGGCGACTCCGCAAGCGGAACCATCACCAAGGCCCGCAACGCAAACTATCAGGCAGTGTTCAGCCTGCGGGGAAAACCCATCAATTCCTACAAGGAAAGCCGCAAGAAGATTGCGGAAAACGAAGAGCTCAACCTGCTCATCTCCGCCCTCGGAGTGGAGGACGACATCGAAACCTCCGCTACAACAACATCATCGTGGCAACCGATGCCGATAACGACGGCATGCACATCCGCATGCTGGTGTGCACCTTCTTCATGAAATACTACCCCGACCTCATCCGCCGCGGGCATGTGCACATCCTGCAGACTCCCCTATTCCGCGTGCGCAACAAGCAGGAGAACCGCTACTGCTACTCCATCGAAGAGAAGGAAGAAGCAATCGCCGCCCTCAAAAACAAGGTGGAAATCACCCGGTTCAAAGGTCTCGGAGAGATTTCGTCCGACGAGTTCGCCGACTTCATCGGAGAAGGCATGCGCCTCGACGAAGTCAGCCTTGCGGAAGAGGAATCCATTGCCGAAATCATGGAATTCTACATGGGAGACAACACCATAGAGCGCCAGAACTGGCTGCGCGGCAACCTCAAGAGCGAAAAGGAACTCGAAGACATAGACTTCAACTGATGGCAAAGAACAAGACTTCATACAGCAAAACCTGGGCGAATTTCTGCGGCTGGTGTCTGCGCAGGCTCGGATGGACTCCCGTGGGTGGAGCAATCCCCGAGAAAAAAGCCATAGTCCTGGGTGCTCCGCACACCAGTTTCTGGGATTTCGTAATTTCCTATCTATTTTACACCAGCTTCGGGGATGTGGCCCATGTGATGATAAAGAAAGAGCTTTTCTTCTGGCCCCTCGGGCCCATTCTCCGGGCCTGCGGATGCATACCCGTCGACCGCAGCAATGCTTCTACGCTCCTTCGCAGCCTCATTGAGCAGATGGAGCAGGATGATGTATTCAAGCTCGCCATCGCCCCCGAAGGCACGCGCAAACCCGTGCGCCGTTGGAAGGCAGGGGCCCTCAAGATTGCAGCCGAAACCGGAGTGCCCGTGTATGCGGGATATTTCGACTGGGGCACCAAGCGCGTGAGCTGCGGGCAGAAGCTCGAACTCAGCGGCGACATCAAGGCCGACCTGGAAACCGTGCAGAAGCACTACGCTTCGCTCGGCCTGGTGGGCAAGCATAAAGACAAATACCTGACCAACTAAACTTCAAACATGAGAAAACACAAACACCCCTACAGGATAAGGAATGTTTTCCGCAGATGGAACCCCCTTCGCCTGCTTCCGTCGCGCCGCGACCGCTATCCGCAGACGCTTCGCGAACTTTTCGAAAATTCCACCGAACGCTTTGCAAAACGCACGCTCAACCGCTATACCGACGGCAGCCAGGAATACAGCTACGCACGCTTTCGCGATGTCTGCGACAGGGAGTCGCTGCGCCTATCGCGCTTTGGCGTCAGTTCGGGCGACAAGGTTGCGATACTCTCGCAGAACATGCCCAACTGGACCGTGGCATTCTTCACCGCCACCGCATTCGGGCGCGTAGCCATCCCCATCCTGCCCGACAGTTCGGAGAATGAGATTACCAACATCCTCAGGCACTCCGAGAGCAAAGTCATTTACATCTCCAAGCGCCTCCTGCCCAAGCTGAGCCAGGAGTGCATCGACATGCTCACCCTCGTAATCGACATCGAAACCTTCGACATAATAAAAAAGGAAAAAGATGCCTTCCAGTGCGACGGATGGGTAAAAGCCCCTACCGCCGACGAACTCGCCGCCATCATCTACACTTCCGGCACCACAGGAAAGGCAAAAGGAGTGATGCTTAGCCACCGCAACCTCTGCCAGAACATCATGGCTTCGCACAAGGCGGAAAGGTGCTACTCCAAAGACAGGTTCCTGAGCATCCTTCCCATGGCACATACCTACGAGATGGCTATCGGATGCCTCTATCCCATTTATGTGGGAGCCTGCGTGTACTACATACAGAAGCCCCCTACCCCGTCGGTGCTGATGGCAACGATGAAGCAGCTGCGCCCTACTGTGATGTGCGCCGTGCCGCTCATCATCGAAAAGGTTTACAAGAAGAGCATCGTACCCACGGTCGACAAGAGCCGCACCCTTACTTGGATACGCAAAAACATCCCATGGCTGTTCTACCGCCTCGTGGGAGGGCGCCTTTACAAGAGCTTCGGGGGCAAGCTCCATTTCTTCGGAGTGGGCGGAAGCAAGCTTGACCCCGCAGTGGAAAGTTTTCTGAAGAAATGCCACTTCCCCTATGCCATCGGCTACGGCCTTACCGAATGCGCACCGCTGGTGTGCAACGCCATGGTAGGCCGCACCATAGTGGGTTCCATCGGTATCCCCTCCTGCAAGGTGGATGTGAGGCTGGACAATGTCGACCCTGAAACCGGCGAAGGCGAAATAGTCTGCCGGGGCGACAATGTGATGCTCGGCTACTACAAGGACCCGGAACGCACCATGAGTGTCATCGACGACGACGGCTGGTTCCACACCAACGACATTGCATCGGTTGACAAATACGGCAACTACTACATCAAAGGACGCCTCAACAACACAATCCTGGGCGCCTCCGGCGAGAACATCTATCCAGAAGAAATCGAACAGCTCATCAACAACGAAGAAGGCGTGAGCGAAAGCCTGGTGGTTGAGCGCGACGGCAAGTTGGTCGCCCTGGTGAAGTTCGAAGACAATGTGCTGGACTGGAATCTCGCCGAGGAAGACAAGTTCTATGAGACCCTGCAGGCACGCACGGCCTCGCTCATGGAGAACATCAACAAACTCCTGGGCAAGAATTCACAGGTAAGCGAGGTGGATGCAATGAAGGAGCCCTTCGAGAAGACTGCGACGCAGAAGATACGCCGCTTCCTCTACAAGAATTCCAAGGGTGACGAAAAAAAGTAGCGTTGCCGCTACTTTTCCAATTCAAATATTTTTTCCATCAGACGCCATTTCTTGTGGCTCGGAAGCGAAGGGTCTGCACCCTGCGCCTTAGCCACGAAGGCTTCCCATTCCGCCTGACGGGGCATGGCGCCAAGGCGCTCCCAATCACGCTCCCATTCGAAGTCGTCAACCGTGTCGCAAATCATGAACACATGGGTGCCGCGGCGGAATATCTGCATATCCAGGATTCCGACCTGCTTCTGGCCTTCCATGATTTCGGGCCAGACATGTTTGTGCACATCGCAGTAACGCCGGATCATGTCCGGATCATCCATCAATTCAAGGGTTTGGCAGTAGCGTTTCATGATTATTTGCGGCGTATGGTAAGGGTTATGGCTTCTTCATGGGCTGCGGCAAAGCTTGCGGCATCGTCCACCACGAGGGCGAGATAACCGCCGCCACCGGCACCGGGCATCTTCCATGCAAGCACGCCGGGCTCCGCCGACCAGCGGTCTATGGCGGGCTGCACCGAATTCTCGGGCCGGGGCTCCGCTTCTCCATTCACCACGGGGTTCACCATGGCGGGGAACATGGCAATCTGGGCTGCGAAACTTGCCCTATACGCGGCGGCAAAAGCATTGAGGTCCATTGCAAGGATGGCTTTCCAGCAATCGTCGGCGGCATCGGCAAGGTCGTTTACCTTGTCTTCGTTAATGTCGCGGCCTGCTATCACGCTGCAACCCGGCTTGCGGGGGGAGAGCGGAATCATCGCAAGATGGCCTTCCAGCCATGCGAGCACCTTTTCGTCGGTGCAGCTCTCGATTTTTTCAGGCCAGAAACGGTTGTTGTAATAGTGGCGCGCAAGACCGGGCATGCAGATTCCTATGCTGTCCTGGGCTCCGGAGATGATGCCGTCGCTGCGCTCGGGGTCGTTCTCGAAACAGAACACCAGCTTTGCCAGCATTTCGGGTTCCATGTCCGGAAGTTTCACAGGCCATATCTTCTTTATCATGTTGCGGGTGCTGGTACTGAGCCCGCAGCGCTCGCGCACTTCGAAGGTGGGTTCGAGGCTGATGGTGATGGCCCAGCCGGGAGCGAGATAGCTCACATAGGGCTGGTCGATCCAGGTGCCTGCAAGGTCGAGACGCGTAGGAATACGGGAACTTTCCGCTTTCAGGTCGGTGGACGAGCGTGCCTTGAGTCCGGATGCCGGGGTGCGCTGCAGGACGACATACTCAATCCCCCGCTCCTCGCAGAAACGGCGCTTTTGCTCATTGCTTCCGTCGGCATTCACCACGAACACATCCGGCTTCAGGGCTTCCACCGTAGGGATGAAGTCCATCACGCCGTCACCCTGGTTGATGAAAGCATCCTTCACATACTTGATGCTTTTTACCATGAACAGGCGCTCCTGCTCGGGATACAGGGTCTTGTGGTTCTTGTAGTGGAGCACAGTGGCGTCGGAACCTATTCCGACATAGAGGTCGCCGAACTGCGAAGCCTGGCGGAAAAACTCCACATGCCCACTGTGCAGCAGGTCGTAACAACCGGAAACAAATACTTTTTTAGGCATGACAGCTACATTTCGTTACCAACTTTGCGGGCGCGGGTAGGCTTGTCGAGGTTGATGCCGTCGGCACTTGCAATCTCCACCAGAAGGTTCCAGCCTGCACAGAGATATACATAAGCCTGAAGCTCTCCGGCATCGGGCACCACGATAGTGGTGAAGGGGGTCTGCTTTGTATCGATGGCAACGACATGGACATTTGCGCCGCCGAACACGGTCTGATATTTTGCATATTCGCTTTCGATGGGATTCACCACGAAAACGACATCGCCGTCCTCCATCACCTCTTCCGGACCATGAAGGGCGTAGGTTCCCTCAAGGAAGTCGCTCTTGCGGCGGGTGATTTCGTTGGTCTTAAGGGTTAGTTCCTCGGTGACACCGTCGTTCATTCCTGCAAAATAGATGGTCTTTGCGCCACGGACCCACTCCACAACTTCAGCGGGGATGTTCAGGGTAAGGGCCTGCTCAACCTTCTCGGGCAGAGTCTTCAGGGCAGAAGCGATGTCTTTTCCGGCGAGCTTCCATACCACGCTTTCAAAAAGAAGGGCCTGCTCTGCAACGCTCTTGGTAGCGGCAACGGCTTCTTCCCAACCGCAGCCGAGCACATGGGTCTTGACACACACTTCGGCAAGAGGAGTGCCGTCGTTTGCGGTTACGCCGAAGAAGTCTTTATGACCGGCAGCCTTCAGCTGGTTTGCAAGCATGAGGGTTTCTTTGGTGCGGCCGGAATTGGAATCGCACAGCACGGTGTAATTGCCAAGCTCGTACTCGCTTGCCTGGTGGGAGCCTTCGGTATGGGTTACGACAGGAATCCCCCACTTGAGGGCCTTGCGGATGGCGTTCTTTGCCGGCATGATGCGGCTGGAGCCCTCCCCCGAGAAAAGGATATGTCCGGTTTTCCTGGCGGAATCTACGATAAAATCGGCATCTGCCGGATTGAACTTGCGTATGACATCTACGGTGTCCATCATTTCCCTGCAGAGATGGAACTGGCTGTACTTGGTTTCTTTCAGGTTCATAATAAAGATTAACTATATCTATGCAAATATACTAAAACTATCACAAAGGAAAAGAACTTGAGAAGAATTTAGTAAATTTGCGCCTCGCGAATGGTTATGCAGAACATGAAATATAATCTGGTCATCTTCGACCTTGACGGAACTCTCATAGACACTATTGAAGACCTGGGTGCAGCCGTAAATCACGCCTTGAGCCTGCGCGGCTTTCCCCTGCACGACATGAAAGAATACAGGCGAATGGTAGGCCATGGCATCCGGAACCTTGTAACGCAGGCCCTTCCGGACGGCTCGGCGGAAAGCCTTGTCGACGAGGCCCTGGCCGACTTCAAGGCATACTACAACTCCCACATCGATGTCCACACGCATCCCTACCCCGGAATCGTGGAACTACTGCAGGACCTTCACGCAGCGGGAGTGCGCATGGCCGTGGCATCCAATAAATTCCAGGCAGGAACGGAGCACCTGGTTGCAGAGTTCTTCCCGGGGATACCGTTCGTCGCCATTCTCGGGAACCGTGACGGATACCCGCTAAAGCCGGACCCGGAAATTGTGGGAGAGGTGCTTAGGGCATCGGGGCTTTCCCGCTCGGATGCAGTGTTCGTAGGAGATTCCGGCACCGACATGCAGACAGCCATCAATGGCGGCGTTTCGGCAATCGCCGTAGGATGGGGATACAGGGCCATGGCGCCCTCACAGGACTGGTCTTACGCAGGGAGCGTTACGGAGCTTCGCACCCTGCTTTTCGG
>JAFUGJ010000070.1 GCA_017469425.1 Bacteroidales bacterium | reverse complement strand
TGGATTAATGAAGCCGAAGCCAATGGAATTGAGGGGGTTGACGACGACCATAACGGGTATGTGGACGATGTGTACGGCTACTGTTTCCTTGCCCAGCATCCCACCACGGACAATCCCGGACATATCGTGTTCGACAGCCATGGTACACATGTTGCCGGAACCATCGCCGCAGTCAACAACAATGGCGAGGGCGTCTGCGGAATCGCAGGCGGCAACGGAAGCCCTTCGTCCGGAGTGCGCATCATGACTCTCCAGACATCCGGCGGCAGTGCATACATCCAGCCTCCTTTCGTTTATGCCGCCGACAACGGCGCAGTGCTGATGAATTGCAGCTGGGGATATGACGAAACTCCGGACCCGAGCGGCATGAGTGCTTTCCGCGAAGCCGTGAATTATTTCAACCGTTATGCCGGTTTTGACGAAAATGGCAACCAGACGGGTCCCATGGCCGGGGGCCTTGCAATATTCGCTGCCGGAAATGATGATTCGGATGTCGCCTATCCTTGCATGGAAAACAGCGTGCTGGCAGTTGCGGCGGTAGCCCATGATTACAGGCGGGCATATTATTCCAACTATGGCGACTGGGTCGACATTGCTGCTCCGGGCGGCGATTCCCGCAAGAGCGCGCAGGTGCTCTCCACCGTGCCGGGAAGTTATTCGCAGATGCAGGGTACTTCCATGGCCTGCCCCCATGTGACCGGCGTGGCCGCTTTGGTCGTTTCCCATTTCAAGGGAGTGGGATTCACCAGGCAGAACCTCATTGACATTCTGACCAATTCCGCACGCGACATCGACTCCTACAACCCGAACTATGCAGGCAAGCTTGGCGCCGGCCTCGTAGATGCCTTTGCAGCCGTGAATGCCTCTACCCTTGATCCGGAAAAGCCTGCCGCAGTCAATTCTTCGGCAGTCGCGAACTACATCTATCTGGACTGGGTCCGTGGCGGCAGCACTGATGCCAAGGTTCCCTTTGCCTATGAACTTTTCTATGGCAGGAATTCACTCTCCGGCCTGAATCCCGACAATCCGGGGGCCGGTGTGCAGAAGGTTGTAATCCCAGGACGGGATGTAGCCGTCGGCGGCAGCGTGCAGTACAGGATTGAAGGGCTTGATTTCGAAACGGATTACCATGTGCGGGTGCGTTCGTTCAGCATTCTCAACAGGTATTCCGACCTTACCGACGATGTCCTCGTCCACACTCTCGCGAACACGGCTCCCACCATCACTCCTTTGCAGGGAACATCGTTCTCCGTTACATCCTTCGGAAACTCGGAGAATCGTTTTTCCATCGGGGATGCCGACGGGCATCCGCTCACTTGCTCGGTCGATGTGCCCGGTGCGACTGTGAGCATTGAAGACGACAGCTATGCGGTCGTGCGTTTCAATGCCTTGTCGGTGCCGGACGGTGCCACATATACCGGAAAGCTCTCCGTTTCGGACAGCTATGCCGTGACGCAGATTCCCCTTTCCTTCACCGTTGCTGCCAACAATGCGCCTCGGGTTACCGGACAGGTGGGAAGCAGGGTCATGAATCAGGTAGGGGAGTCGTTTGTCGTGAAAATGTCCGACTTCTTCGATGATGCAGACGGCGAAACCCTCAGTTACGGGGTCCGCAGCCTCACTTCCGGCACCATAGTGTCCGGCACCATTGCTGACGGCTCCCTGATAGTGAAGTCCGTAGCTTACGGCACTGCCACCCTCCGGGTTACCGGCATTGATGCCAGGGGCGCGTCTGCGCAGTTGGATTTTGATGTTCTCGTGCGCGACGGAAGCCGTCCTCTCGAAGTGTATCCGAATCCTGTCGTGGACAATCTGTACCTGCGCACAGGAGAGGACGATACTGCGGAAGTGCGGATAAGCAACCGCGCCGGAGCCACGGTATATGAAGGCAAGGGCCTTGCAGTGACGCCGTTCGAGCCTTTGAGCATCGATTTGAGCGGTCTGAAGGCAGGTGTATATTACCTGCATTACAAAGGGAATGCCCTGGACGAAACTTTTACAATCATCAAAAAGTAAGACGCCATGAGAAAGATATTTTTTGCTTTCGTCGCTTTGATTGCCTGCTCTCTATCGCTTGATGCGCAGGATGCTTCGTCGCTGTATATCCCTTCCGACCCCGCCCGCGTGGGAACGGCCGGCATAGCCCTGGGGTACGATGCTTCCGCTTATGCAGCGGAGTACAATTCTTCAGCCATTGCCCTCAGCGGGCAGACTTTTTCTTTCGGAGCTTCTTACGGCAGCTGGGCTCCTGAATCCTCCGGCAGCGGAGTGATTGGCGCAGGCGGATTTTTCAGGACAGGCAAAATCGGCATAGGTCTTTTCGGACGCCGTGTCGCCGACTCCCGCGAAGCCTTGCTTACCAATGAAAACAGCGTGGTTACCGGTTCTTTCAAGCCTTCCGACCTGGTGGCCGGGCTTGGCGTGTCGTATGCCCTGTCGGAAAAACTCTCCCTCGGCGCTGCCGTCAAGTTCCTAAGTTCTTCCATGGCTCCCGGCGTAAAGGAAAGCTCAGTCTGCTTCGATGTGAATGCAAGCTACCGCCTCGATGCCCTCAGCGTCGGAGCCGGAGTTTGCAATCTTCCCCTTTCCACGCAGGTGAGGGCAGGGGCCGCATACAGCGTGTCCGGGCTTTCTCCCGCAGTGGAAATTACTTACAACACCGACGGGGGCTTCGGGGCTTCCGCCGCTTTGGAGTACGGGATAGCGGATATCGTTTTCCTCAGGGGAGGGTATCATTTTGCGTCCGGCGAGGCCGTGCCGCCGTCGTTCGCTTCCCTTGGAGCGGGGCTCAAGTTTGCGGGAGTTGCGCTGGATGCAGCCTATATCCTCGCCTCCGACACCATAGGCGGAGGATTCACGGCAGGATTGTCATATTCTTTCTAAAGAAGCAATTTCAGAAAAAAGCAGTATCTTTGTCAGTTTGATAAAGATACTGTTTTTGTTATGATGACATCCAAGGAAATTCGTCAGAAATATCTCGACTTTTTCGCCTCGAAGGGCCATACCATAGTGTCCTCGGCTCCCATGGTAGTGAAGAACGACCCCACGCTGATGTTTACCAACGCGGGAATGAATCAGTTCAAGGACATCTTCCTCGGGAATTCCACCCCCAAGATGCGCCGAGCCACCGACAGCCAGAAGTGCCTCCGTGTGAGCGGCAAGCACAACGACCTTGAGGAAGTAGGACACGACACCTACCACCATACCATGTTCGAAATGCTTGGCAACTGGAGCTTCGGCGACTACTTCAAGGTCGAGGCCATCGACTGGGCATGGGAACTGCTTACCAAGGTTTACGGCATCAATCCCGAGCTGCTCTATGCCACCGTGTTCGAAGGCAGCGCCGAAGACGGCACACCCCTCGACGAGGAAGCCCGCCAGGCATGGCTCAAATATCTTCCTGCCGAGCGCGTGATTCTCGGCAACAAGCACGACAATTTCTGGGAAATGGGCGAAACAGGCCCCTGCGGCCCCAGTTCCGAAATCCATATCGACATCCGCACCGAGGAGGAAAAGCGCGCGAGCGGCATCCCCGGACGCGACCTTGTGAACGGAAACGACCCTCATGTGATTGAAATCTGGAACCTCGTGTTCATGCAGTTCGAACGCAAGGCCGACGGACATCTGGAACCCCTTCCCGCCAAGAACATCGACACCGGAATGGGCTTCGAGCGCCTTTGCGCCGTGCTTCAGGGCAAGAACAGCAACTACGACACCGATGTTTTCTCCGAGCTTCTCGCAAGGCTCGGCGAACTCTCAGGGCACAAATACGGCGAAAGCAAAGATACCGACATCGCCATGCGCGTGTGCGCCGACCATATCCGCGCCATCGCCTTCAGCATTGCCGATGGGCAGCTTCCTTCCAATGTGAAGGCCGGATATGTAATCCGCCGCATCCTCCGCCGTGCCGTGCGCTACGGATATACCTTCCTCGGCTTCGGCGAACCCTTCCTATGCAGGCTCGTTCCCCAGCTCATCGACGACATGGGCGAAGCCTATCCCGAAATCAAGGCACAGCAGAAGCTCATCGAGAGCGTCATCCGCGAAGAGGAAATGGCCTTCCTGCGCACCCTCGACCGCGGCATCAGGCTCCTGGACGACTACATGGCAAAGAATGCCGCCACAAAGGTGCTTCCCGGAGTGGACGCCTTCGTGCTCTACGACACCTTCGGCTTCCCCATCGACCTCACCGAACTGATTGCGGGCGAGAAGGGCTACAAGGTGGACATTGAAGGATTCCAGGTGGAGCTTGGCAAACAGAAGGACCGCGCGCGTAACGCCACCGCCAACGAATTCGGCGACTGGACCGTTTACAACGAGGGCGAAGATGTGCAGTTCACCGGCTACGATGCGGTGGAGCAGGCCGGAGCCCTTCTTCTCAAGAGCCGCAAGGTGGTGCAGAAGAACAAGGAAATGCTGCAGCTCGTATTCGACCGCACGCCTTTCTATGGCGAAATGGGCGGTGAAGTGGGCGACACGGGAGTTGCAGTTGCCGCCGACGGCGAGGTGGTGAAGATTCTCAACACCGTGAAGGAGAACAATCTCACCATCCACATTGCCGACAAGCTTCCCGCCGACTGCAGCGGAACCTTCACCCTCAAGGTGGATGCCGCCCGCAGGCAGAAGATTGCGAACAACCACAGCTGCACCCATCTTCTCGACCAGGCCCTGCGCGAGGTAATCGGCACGCATGTGGAGCAGAAAGGCTCTTTCGTGTGCGACAAATACTTCCGTTTCGACTTCTCGCATTTCGAGAAGCTGTCCGAAGAGCAGATTTCCGCCGTTGAACGCCGCGTGAACGAAATGATACGCAGCAACTTCCTTCTCGAAGAGAACCGCAGCGCCACCATGGAAGAAGCCAATGCGATGGGAGCAATCGCCCTCTTCGGCGAAAAATACGGCGACCGCGTGCGCGTGGTGAAGTTCGGCCCGAGCGTCGAGCTCTGCGGCGGATGCCATACTTCCGCCACCGGCAACATCGGTTTCTTCAAGATTACCTCCGAATCCGCCATCGCTGCGGGAATCCGCCGCATCGAGGCCGTGAGCGGAGAAGAAGCCGAGAATCTGGTTTACGGGCTTCAGGAGGTGGTGCGCACCGCAAGGGCCATGTTCAACAACACTCCGGGCCTTACCGATGCCATCCGTAAGATGATTGAAGAGAACGACGGCTACAAGAAGCAGATTGCCGAAGTCGCGAAGGAAAAGACCCTGATGCTGAAGAAAGCCCTTCTTGAAAAGGCCGAACTCATAAACGGACACAATGTCGTAAAGATTGCAGAGGCACGCGACCTCAGCATGCTGCGCGACGCCGCCTCCATGCTGCAGAAGGAAGCGGAGAACCTTGTGATTGCCGCCGCCTTCGAGACCGCAGGAAAACCCCAGCTCCTGCTCATGTACAGCCAGGACCTGGTGAAGGCGGGAAAGAATGCAGGGGCCGACATCCGCGATGCCGCAAAGCTCATCCAGGGCGGCGGCGGCGGACAGCCGGGGCTCGCAACCGCAGGCGGCAAGGATATTGCAGGACTTGGGGCTGCACTTGACAAACTCGTTGAAAAGATTTGAAAAAGCTCGATTCTTTCATACTCAAGGCTTTCATAGGACCGTTCCTGGCGATCCTGCTCATAGTCATATTCATCCTGATGATGCAGTTCCTCTGGGTGTATATCGACGAACTCGTGGGCAAAGGCCTGGGTCTGAAAATCGTGCTTGAATTCATGCTGCTGGGAGGCTGTACCATCCTTCCGCTGGCACTCCCTCTTGCTACCCTGCTCAGTTCCATGATGGTAATGGGGCAGATGGGCGACAACAATGAGCTCATGGCCATAAAGAGCGCAGGAGTTTCGCTTTCGAGGGTCATGCTTCCCCTCATGATTGCTTCGGCCTTCATCAGCGTCGGAGCCTTTTATGTGGGCAACAACCTCGTGCCCGTCGCATGGAACGAAATATACACCCTGCGCGACGACATCGGCAAGACCAAAAACGAAATCAAGATTCCCGCAGGAACTTTTTACGACGGAATCGACGGCTATGTTCTCCGCACCGAATCGCAGGACAAGAAAAGCGGCATGATGTACGGAGTGATGGTGTACGACCACTCGTCCAACAAGGGCAATACCTCGGTAACCCTTGCCGATTCCGCCCTCATGAAGATGAGCAAGAACAAGGATTATCTCACTTTTACCCTTTACAGCGGCTCCAACTATCAGGAAAGCAACACGCGCAAGCTGCGCGACACCACCCGCGAACTGCAGCACATCGACTTCGAGAGGCAGGAGATGATAATTCCCCTCAAGAATTACTCGTTCCAGAAGTCGGACAGCAGC
>JAFUGJ010000008.1 GCA_017469425.1 Bacteroidales bacterium | reverse complement strand
GCGCTCTTGTCGCCCATGAAGAAGGTTCGGCCGTTCACGGTAATTTGCGTAACCGCCATTCCGTTCACTTCCAGGTTCCCGTCATCGTCAAGTTCCATGCCCGGCATCTTTTTCACGAGGTCCTTCAGCATGTCGTTCTCGCCTATGGTGAAGGCCGCCGCATTGTATACCAGCGTATCCCCCTTTATCTCCATGGGCGAAACCGCCGCGGTAACCGAAGCGGCCTGCAACATCGCCACATCCTCCTGCAGCAGGACGGTGCCGAGATTGGTCCTGGCGCTGAAATAAATCTGCCTGACATGGGATTTGTATCCCAGCATCTCCACGAACAGCAGATAATCCCCCCTTGTCACCGAACTTATGACGGCGGCGCCGTCGGCGTCGGTAATGGTGAAATTGGTGATAATCGTATCCTTGGCGGGCTTGAGATATACAGAACAAAAGGGAATGCCCTCACCCGACAGGGAATCCGCCACCGAGAGGGAAACATTGAAGACATCATTGGACCGCATGCGGTTGTTCCCCGCACCCCGGCCCCGCATCTGGGCATGGGCAGGCTGCACCGAAAACAGCACAGGCAGCACCAGCAAAAGAATTAACCTGAGAACCTTCTTCATACTTGATACGCTACTGCTTGCAAATATAGCAAAAAGGAGCAGCAATCCACCGGATGCCGCTCCTTTTTCACTATTAATTTTCAATTACTTATAGAGGAAGCGCTTGATGCTCATCTTGGGAGTCTTCTCGAAAGGCTGGAGCACCACCTCCACCTTGGCAATCTGGCTGTATGCGGGAAGATGCCTGTTGGCCCCCCGGCGCACCTGCTCGGGGATGTCGGAAACAGCCTCCTCGTCGAGCCCGGCCTTCTTGATTGCATCGGCATCGAGGTACACGAGGGCGACCAGCTTGCCCGCACGGTCCACCACCACGCTTTCTGAAACGAACTGGCGCTGGTTCACGGCAGCCTCAACCTCTTCAGGATAAATGTTCTGCCCGTTGGGACCGAGAATCATGCTCTTTGAACGCCCGCGGATAAAGATGTTTCCATCCGCATCGATAGTGCCGAGGTCGCCGGTGTGCAGGTATCCGTCCTCGGTGAAAACGGCGGAATCCGCCTCGGGATACTTGTAGTATCCGCTGCAGACATTCGTTCCCTTGGCCTGGATTTCTCCGGCAACATGCTCGGGGTCGTCGGAATCGATGCGCACATCGGCGCAGTCGACGGCCTTGCCGCAGGAACCGGCAGCATAGAGGTCAGGATGTTCATAGGCAAGTAGCGGAGCTGCTTCCGTCATACCGTAACCCACGGTATAGGGAAGTTTTATCTTCCTGAAGCATTTTTCAACCTCGGGGTTGAGGGCAGCGCCTCCCATCACGAATTCGCGCACCCTGCCGCCGAAGGCAGTCTGAAGTTTTTCACCTACTTTCTTATAGATAACGGAATTGACTCCGGGGATGGCAGTGAGCACTTTCATATACCACTTGCCCAGAACGGGCTTGATGGAAGATTTGTACACCTTCTCAAGCACGAGAGGAACGGTAATAACGATATAGGGCCGCACTTCCGCCATCGCCTTGAGAAGCAGCGACGGAGAAGGAGTCTTGCCAAGATAGTATACGGTGACGCCGCTCATCAACGGATAAAGGAACTCATAAGTGAGGCCGTATATATGGCCCATGGGGAGCATGGAAACGATATTGTCGTCGTTGCTGCAGGGAATGTAGCGCTGGCCGAAGTCGATGGTGGCGCTGAAGCACTCGTAGCGGAGCATCACCCCCTTGGGATTTCCGGTGGAGCCGGAGGTATAGTTGATGACTGCAAGATCGCCGTCGTTGTCCGTAGGATAATTTACGCAGGAAGCGTCGAATCCGCCGGGGAACTTGGCCGCGAAGCGCTCGTCCAGGGATGCATACGCGGCGGTCAGTTTCTCGTCTGCGCCCCAAAGCGGCCGGAAGTCGGCAAGACTCACCACATAACGGAGCTTGGGCATCCTGCCCATGTCAAGTTTCTCGAAAAGTTCGGGGTCGGTAAACAGGACCACGCTGTCGGAATGGTCGGTCAGACGCTCAACCGCTTCCGGAAGGAAATCGGCAAGCAGCGGAACGACCACTGCCTCGTAGGATGAAATGGAAAGGAAAGATACGGCCCAGTTGGCAGAATTCTTTCCGCACAGGGTAATCTTGTCGCCTTTGGCGATGCCTACAGCCTCAAAAGCGATGTGAATGCGTTCAATCTTGCGGGCAAGGTCGCCAAAAGTGTACTCCACGCCATGGTAGTCGCAGACGGCAAGGCCGTCCCACCATGTTGCCATGGATTTCCGGAGTTTGCCAAGGAAGTGTTCGGCTCGTGGAGCCGCAGGTCGTTTGTACATATTTAACCTAAACTTAATTGATGATGGACAAAAGTATCATATAAAGTGCCGTTATCCAAAGGAAAAGGCTGTATTGTGGTGAAAAATAACGATATTTGTGGCGAAATTTTGAAATAAGGGGTAAAGATTATGAACAAAAGACCCATCGTGGCATTGATTTACGACTTCGACGGAACCCTCTCGCCGGGCAACATGCAGGAGTTCGGTTTCATCCAGGCCGTAGGAAAGACAAAAGAGGAATTCTGGAAGATGAGCGACGGAATCGCAGTAGGGCAGGATGCCAGCAATGTACTCTCTTACATGAAGCTGATGTTCGACGAGGCCCACAAGGCAGGCATTCCCCTGAGGCGGAGCAAGTTCAAGGAGTTCGGCAAGCACATCGAGCTTTTCCCCGGAGTGAAAGAATGGTTTTCCCTGGTGAACGAATACGGGAAAGAGCACGGAGTGAAGGTTGAGCACTACATCAATTCTTCCGGACTCAAAGAAATCATAGAAGGCTCCCCCATCGCCAAAGAATTCAGGCACATCTATGCAGGAACCTTCATATATGATGAAAACGGCGAAGCTGCATGGCCCGGCATCGCGGTCGACCACACGGCAAAGACCCAGTTCCTGTTCAAGATAAGCAAAGGCATCACCAGCCAGCACGACTCCAAGAAAGTGAACGCCAGCATAGCCGACGACAAAAAGCGCATCCCCTTCTCACACATGATTTACTTCGGCGACGGCGAAACCGACATCCCCTGCATGAAAATCGTGGGCATGTTCGGAGGCAATCCCATTGCGGTATTCGACCCCCAGTCGGCAAAGAAGCGCGCAGTTGCCGTGAAACTCAAGAGGCAGGGCAGGGTGAACTTCATCACGCCTGCCACCTACACGAAAGACTCCCGCACCTTCAAGATTGTCACCGCAATCATCGACAAAGTAAAAGCCGACGAACAGCTACGCAACCTTTCCGCCGAAAAAAGCATCTAAACAGTGCAAGATTATACCTGAACAGGAATTTATACTTATATGAAACTGAAATTTATCCTATCTGCACTGGCAATCATGCTGTGCACCCTCGCTGTGGCGGAAAGCTATGACGGCCCCAGAATCAGTGCCCGTGTGGGCATTGGCGGCAGGCCAAGTTCCGCCCTTGACTATTTTTGCGAAAACACCGGAGCCACCGGCTACAACCTCTCAGGCATTTACGGCGACTATCACGGGCCGACCAAATCGTCCGGCCTCATTACCGCCGAAATCGACTTCGCCCTCGCCAGCTGGTTCAGCCTCGGACTCAACTTCGGCATCACCCATTTCTCCCACGACAGCTACAACGGAATCACCGGCCAGATTACCAAACACCGCAAAGGGAATGCCCTGTATGTACTCCCTGCAGGCAAATTCAATTACTACAACAAGGCTTCACTGAAGCTTTACGGGTCCTTCGGTTTCGGCATTGGCAAGTACGCCGGTTTCGACAATCTGAAAAGCAGCACATCGTTCGTCAATTCCTACGGCTACACGGTAACCAGCGAATCGGATGACACACTGAAATTCGAAGCGCAATGCACTCCGCTCGGCATAGAGTACGGCAGAAAGGTTTTCGTTTTCGGAGAACTCGGTTTCGGCACCCTTTACAACGGCGGACGGCTCGGAGTGGGATACAGATTCTAAAGGAGGAGGATACAATATGAAAAGATTTATCATCATCACCATCGGAGCAATACTCGCTGCATCATGTTCGTTCGAGAGCAACGAGGTGAGCCAGCGCAGCAATGCCAATCTCGCCTCCATGCAGGCCGACATCATGGCAGCAACGGCAGATTTCGCCGTCACCCTTCTGAGCAACATCGACCTCAAGGACAACGAAGCCATATTTGCCGACGGCTTCGACACCACCGCCGTACACGCCCTGTACGGATATGAAATCACTGTTCTCCAAGGCCCTTCCGACAGCACCTGGACCTATACCTGCCTGGAAGACGGAACCAGACTGGACTATGTGGGCAACCTCAAGATGACGGGGCGCGACAGCCGAAAGCTGCCCGTCTTCGTCAGCGATTTTGGGGGAACTTACGATGAAGGCGACGGGTACACCGCCACATTCTCTTCGCTTGGCGACATCAAATTCAGATGGGAAGCCCAGAGCGGCACCCCCTATTATGGCTACAGCAGCATCTCCTACTCCATTTTCCGCGAAGGGAAGATGCAGATGACCACTTACTACGAGAACACCAAGCTCGACGAGATAACGCTCACCTTCAAGGACGACAGCTACTCCTGGTGACATTTTGTCACTGGCGCATAATTTGAGAATCGTTTCGGCAGAAAACTGAAACGATTTTTTATTATGGCCAAAGAGAAACTACAAGGCAAGATTGGTGTAACCACCGAGAACATCTTTCCGGTAATCAAGCAATTCTTATATTCCGATCACGAAATTTTCCTCCGCGAGCTGGTGGCAAACGCGGTTGACGCAACCCAGAAACTAAAGACCCTTGCTTCCAACGGAGAATTCAAGGGCGAACTGGGCGACACTTCCGTGCGCATAGAGCTCGATGAGAAAAAGAAAACCCTGAAGGTCATCGACCGTGGCATTGGCATGACCGCAGAGGAGGTGGACAAGTATATCAACCAGATAGCCTTCTCCTCCGCCGGAGAATTCCTCGAGAAATACAAGGACCAGAGCATAATCGGACACTTCGGTCTCGGATTCTATTCCGCTTTCATGGTGAGCGAAAAGGTTACCATCGAAACCCTTTCCTGGCAGGAAGGCGCCAAGGCCGTGAAGTGGAGCTGCGACGGCTCTCCCGAATATTCCATGGAGGACGGCAAGAAGGAAGACCGGGGCACCGTAATCACCCTTCATCTTGACAAGGACAGCGAAGAATTCGCCGCCAAGGGGCGCATTTCCGGGCTGCTCGGCAAATACTGCAAGTTTATGCCGGTTCCCGTCGTATTCGGCAAAAAGACCGAATGGAAGGACGGAAAGGAGGTCGAGACGGAAGAGGACAATGTAGTGAACAGCATTGAACCTATCTGGACCAAGGCCCCTTCTGAACTTAAGGACGAGGACTACAAGGAATTCTATAAGGCCCTCTATCCTTTCGAAGAAGAACCTATGTTCTGGATTCACCTCAATGTCGATTACCCCTTCAACCTTACCGGCGTACTCTATTTCCCCAAGATAAAGGAGCGCATGGCAATCGACAAGAACAAGATTCAGCTCTACTGCAACCAGATGTTCGTGACCGACCATGTGGATAACATCGTGCCGGACTTCCTTACCCTCCTGCACGGAGTAATCGACTCCCCCGACATCCCCCTCAATGTGTCGAGAAGCTACCTTCAGAGCGATGCCAATGTAAAGAAAATCAGCACCTACATCACCAAGAAGGTCGCCGACCGCCTGGAAGAGATTTTCAAGGAGCAGAGGGAGCAGTTCGAGAAGAAATGGGACAACCTCAAACTCTTCATCGAATACGGCATGCTCTCCGACGAGAAGTTCTGCGAGCGCGCACTGAACTTTGCCCTGTTCAAGAACACCGACGGTAAATTCTTCGCATTCGACGACTATCGCAAGGCCATCGAAACCGAACAGACCGACAAGGACAAGAAAGTGGTTTACCTCTATGCCACGAACCTGGAAGAACAGTATGTGCAGATTGAGGCCGCGAAGAATCTTGGCTACGATGTACTCCTGATGGACTGCGAACTGGACGCCCACTTCGTGAACCTTCTGGAGCAGAAACTGAAAGACGCCCGTTTCGCCCGCGTGGATTCCGATTCGGTTGCGAATCTCATCCGGAAAGAAGACCGCGTGAAGCCCGAGATGGGAGAAGAAGAGAAAAAGGCTCTCGACGACATATTCAAGGGCGCTTTCCCGGAAGGGAACGACTATTACATTGAAGCAGAGAATCTTGGCGAAAATTCAGCTCCTGTGCTCATCACCCGCAACGAATTCATGCGCCGCTACCGCGAAATGAGCGCAATGGGCGGAGGCATGAACTTCTACGGACAGATGCCAGAATCCTTCAACATCAAGGTCAACATGGAAAATCCCCTCGTGGCCCGCATCTGGAATGCACGCGAAAAGGTAGTGGATGCTCCCGCAGGCACCGATGCCGAAGGAAAGGAAACCAAGGAACAGAGCCACAGCATAACGGGCGAACAGGACCTGCTGAAGCAGGTGGTCGACCTCGCCCTGCTCGGGGCAGGACTTCTCAAGGGAAAGGCGCTGAGCGACTTCATCGCCCGCAGCGAAGCCCTGTTAAAGTAAAGGCTGTCCGGTTCCTCCTATATGGTCCCAGTCGTACCAGATGTCGCGAAGCGGGAGGGACAGTTCAATGCCTGAACTGACATTCACATAACCAAGGCCGCCCCTGACATTCGAAGGGAAAACCGAAGGTTCGTAAGCCATAGGTATTGTATTGTTGTTCGTATCGTATTCGACAGCAATATAATACCTATAACTTGCCTGCGGAAGGGATTCGACAGTAAGTGTAAGTTCGTTGTGCCGGACCCAGATTTCGCTCACATTCACGCCTTCATCATTGGTGTAACCGCTTATTGTCGGTCTGGCAAAATGGTTTTTCCAGTTCAGGCACAGGGTCAGGGTATACTGCGAACCGTCAAAAGTATCGTCGCAGAAAATGTTGAAGTCGTTTACAGCTTCCAGCGGACTGAACGGAAGGCGAAGCACAGGTTCCAGCAGGTTGAATATTTCAATCTGCTCCGTACTCGAAGGGGGATACACGCTCCCGCCACGGGAGACACTCCTTTCGAGAACGAGATCGGAGCGGACCCTCGCCTTCACCCTGTAGGCATCGCCCTTTCCCTCCGGGTCTTTTACCGTGAGATACATTTTCTCGAAAGTGCGCCGCTCCATGTTTCCGTACTCGTAATAAGACAGGAGTTCTTCATCTCCTTCCGACACTCCGACGACGGAAGGAGCCGGGGGTGCGGTCTGAACAATCTCGCAGGTTCCTATGCTGCTTTCCACGACTATGCGGACTTTGTCGCCGGGAGCAAAGCTTCCCTCCAGGGTATATTCGTGAATTAAGCCTTCGTAATACATCTTTTCCCTGAATTCGGAAGATTCGCAGCACTGCATCCCGTTCACGAACATCCTCACGACTGCATCGGGCGGAACCACCATTCCCTCTTTTACGGAAGAGGCCGAAAGCGACAGCACATGCACCGTATCGGCGGAGCAAAGGCTTCCGTTCACTATCATCACCATGTCGGTGCCGTCGGAGGGGAGCTGAATCTGTTCTTCGCAGGAAATGCAGAACAGAATCAACAAGGGAAATAAACAGTATATTTTCTTCATAGTCTAAAATCTGTATGTATAGTTGAAAGACGGCACGAATATCAGGAAAGAATATTTTTTCACCCTCACCTTGGCAAAAAAGCTTTCATTATCATGATAGTTGTTGCCGTACACATCATAGTTAACCATGTTGGGGTTGCGGCGGGCATACACATTGTAAATGCCGAAATTCCAGATGCGCTCACCGTGCAGTTTATGCTTGCGCAGATTCACGCTCAAATCCAGCCTGTGGCTGGGCGGAAGCCTGAAATTGCCCCGCGCCGGAACATACGAGGTATAATCTACCCTGCCGTCATATCCGACCACCGCCGTCGTCCGGGTGGGCATGGTCATTGCCGCGCCGCTTGCGAAGTTCCATACGGCGCTCAGGTCAACCCTCCCGCTGAACTTGTGGTTTGCACACAGGGTCAGCACATGACGGCGGTCGTAGCGGTACGGGAACCACTTTCCGTTGTTGACGCTGCCGTCGCGGAAAATCCTGTCCGACTTGCCGAGCGTGTAGGCTATCCACCCCGTGGTGTTCCCCTCCGTCTTCCGGGCCAGTAGTTCTATACCGTAGGCCCTGCCGTGCCCCATGGCAACGGACCTGTCCCAGTCGGCGCCGCCTGCGGATGCCATCGCCGCGTCTTTGTATTCAAGCACGGCATCCATCTCCTTCAGGTAGGCATCCGCCGAGAACTCCCAGCCAGCCTGTCCGGAGTAGACGCATCCCACATTGAACTGGTCCGATGTAACGGGGCGGATGTTCCTTGTGATGGGAACCCAGTGGTCGGTTGGCATTCCCATGCTGCCGGAAGCAAGCTTGTGGATATACTGCGCCATCCGCGAATACCCTGCCTTGAGAGCCCACGACCCGCCGAGGTCGAACCTTGCCGAAAGCCGTGGCTGGGGAGAAAAGTAAACTCTGCCCTGGGCCGAAAATAGCGCAAGATGCATTCCGGCATTCACACGAAGCCGCGGGCCGAGCACGAAGTCATCTTCCCCGTACAGGGAGAATTCCCATCCGGACATGTGCGATGCGTCGTCGGTACGGAGCACGGTATCGCGCTGCGGATAAGCCTCGTCCTTCACTCTAATGACAGTACCGCCGGAACTTGGAGAGTAGGTGTGAAGGGTGGCGGCGGCACCGAAACGCACGGCGTGCTCCGGCGAGGGATTCCAGTCATAATCCATCTTCGCTCCATAATCCATTACGCCGGAGCGGAAGACAAACTCATCGGTGTCGGAGGATATATGTCCGTCCGATTTGTATCTGAGACTGCTTTTATCCCATTCGTCCAGCGTGGCCCTGTAAGAATTGACGAACAGCGTCGCATTGCTGAAAAGCCGGGAATCGTAAACATGGTTCCACCTCAGTGTTCCGAGGGTGTTGCCCCAATAGGCTCGCATGTACGACTCCCATTTATCGTCATACTCAGCACCGGGCCTTTCCGACCACTCGTCGCAATCATCATTCTGAAAATAATCCCTGCCATGGTAAAGCGCGGCATAGACTCGGTCACGGTCGGAAAAACGATGGTTGATTTTGCCGTTGAAGTCGTAAAAATAGTAATTTGCAGGCACCTTGAAGGCCTTGAGCACCGGCGTGAACAGGAAAGTGTGCACCACCCTCGCGCTCAGGCTGTAGGAATCCCGGCCCTCCCTTATAGGCCCCTCGAGATGAAGTTTATCCGAAAGAAGCCCTGCCGAGAAGGTGCCGTGGGCATTGTGCATGTCACCGTCGTTAGTGCGCACATCCACGACCGAAGATACCCTGCCGCCATATCTGGCGGGGAAATCGCTTTTGTAGAGCGTAACTTTCTTGACGGACTCCGGGGTGAAAACCGAGAAAATCCCGAGCATGTGTTCGGCATTGTACACCGGCACCCCGTCCAGCAGAAGGAGGTTCTCGTCGTCGGAGCCTCCACGCACGAAAATGCCCGAAAAGCCGTCGAGACCGCCCTGCACTCCGGGAAGGAGCTGCAGGGTCTTCAGCACATCGGCCTCTCCGAGAAGCACCGGGGTGTTGCGGATGATGTTGTCCGGTATCTGCATGGAACCAGCCCTCGTGGCATGTATGCCGCTTTCCGGCCGGGCGGTAATGAGCGCCGCCTGCAGTTCAGGTTCCGGCCCGAGTGCAACGCTCATCACGATGTTACGGTCAAGCTTCAGATGCACCGTCTGTTTTTCATAACCTATATAGGAATATTCAACATCGTACTCCCCTTCCGGCAGCGTAATCGAGTAAAAGCCGAATTCGTTGCAGACGGTTCCGGCAGGAATTCCTCCGGTGCTTTTCTTTACGATGACCCCCGCCGAAATGAGCGTTTCCGATGTGAGCGCATCGCACACATGCCCCTTCAGCGTATAACGCGCGATTGCGGCGCGCTTCAGGGACACATAATTCCTGCGTACGGAGTAAGTGAGGGCCGTTTCGCGCACCAGTTCGTCAAGGTTTTCTTCCAGGCCGGGAAGAATGTCCGTCCTGCCATTGTAGGGGGCGTCCAGTTCCAGCCCTGATTCATATACGAAATGTATCCCGAAATGCTTCTCGAGTTCTACCATCCTGCTTTTCAGCGACGGCTGGGCAAGAAGCCCCGAAGCCGTCAGCATAATCAGCAAGACCAATGATATTGCTTTTTTCATTCTATGCTTATTTCCAATGCTGCTTCTATGGCAGAAATGATGTCTTCAAGGCTGTCGGCGGAGAACCTTCCGGAAAGACGGCGCTGCCCATCTTCAGCTGACACATGCAGGGATACCCCGAAATACTCTCCCAGTTCGGCGAGCACATCGCAAAGCTGCGCATCTTCATACACGAACATCCCCGTCACCCACGCATCGGCATTCAGGCGCAAGCCTTCCTCCAGGCGGGGAACTCCGGCACGCATTACCGCTTTCATATTCTTTGTGAGCACCACGCCTTCGCCATCCGGCCCATCCGCGAAAAAGACCTTCCCTTCCTTTACGCTCACGGTTCCGGTTCCCGCATCAACACTGAACTTTGTTCCGAGAACTTTCACATATCCTCCGTCCATTGACACTTCAAAAGGGCGGGATTCATCCCTCGCAACCTCAAAAAAGGCAAGCCCGTCCAGCACAATCCGGCGTGGAGCCGAATGACGCCGGACCCGTATGGAAGCACCCGGCGAAAGGGTAATCTTGCTCCCATCTGCCAATGCAACCATGGATTTGGTTTCGACGGGGCCATACTGCGTCCATGAATTCCGCCACCCGTTGAAAAGCAGCACCCCTGCCACCAGTGCGGCTGCCAAAGGAAGCGCCCACAAAAATGTGCTTCTGCCTGCAGGCACGATGTTCAGCCGCCGCAGGGCCTTGCGTGCATTAAGACGGTCCTCAGAGTAATGCGCCGCCACATAACGGAGTTCCTTATTGTTTTCTTCCATATTTGAGCTTTTTGTTTATAAGACGGGAGAATCCGGAAAAGTACTATCCGTTCACAGAAAAAAATTGTGCAGCAGCCAAATCATTGATTACCAGGCACTTCCCGGAAAACAAATCGGCGAAATTTACCGATTTGTTTTCCGGGAACATATTGATTATCACGCAGATAAGTGCTGCAACTTATAAGCAGAGGACGAAGCCGAGGATTTCGCGGCGCTGCGCACGGAGCGATTTAAGTGCAGCTTCCATGGAGTTGCGCACGGTACTTTCGGAGATGCCAAGGGAAAGGGCGATGTCGGCGTATGACATGCCGTCGCGCTTTGCCATCAGGAAAATCTGACGGCGCCGCCGGGGCAAATTGTCTATTGCAGTCCACAGCCGGGCTTCCTCGATGCTGCGGTCGCGGGCATCTTCGTCGGAGATGATACCGTCCAGGTCCCGGGGAAGGGGGCTTTCTTTTCCGGCGCGGCGCAGCGCGTCCATTGCTGCATTGCGCACGGATGCATACAGCCAGGCACGGGGATTGCCGATTTTGCCGGATTTTTCCCAAAGCGTTCCGAAGGAGCCGCAGACGGCGTCTTCGGCCATGTCGAGGTCGCCGAGATAATGCATTGCATACAGGCACAGAGGCCTGTAAAGCTGACGGAAAAGTATTTCGAATTCTGAATAGCTGCTCATAGGTACTGAATAGGGAGTCAACTGACGCTCACCTCATATCCGAACCAGTCGTTGAGGGTGTCGTTGACTTTCTGCTCGATGGCTGGGCTGATACTCTTCCGTATCTTTTTGTAAACCCAGGCGGCCACTCCGGCATCATCGACAAGTCCGATAAGGCCGAGGGTTTTCTTTGGAAGGAGGTCGTGAGGCACCACTATATATATAATACCGGCGTACACGAGAGCCTTGTCGGTGGAAGAAAGGTCGCCGTCGGTAAGGGCATAATAGAAGCGGAGGACAATCCTGGTCGCCTCGCGTCCGGCTTTCCCGGAATAGGCGACAATCTTTTTGAAAGCGCTCCCGGCAGCGCGTTTCCAGTCGGCATCCTTTACTTTGTCAACAAGGGAATCCACGGGTTTCTTCAACATTGAATACAGCAAAAGAAGAAGGCATATTGTAAGCATGGCAATAGTATTTTACACTTCCCACAGCAAATAACGGTCCAAATCCGGAATGCTGCCATTTTGCCAGCAGGGGCGGCACAAAATGCAGCTGTTGAAAACTTTGTTCAAAAATCTGCTTGCTCCCCTTGCAGGGGGGCGCTTTTTTATGTACCTTTGCCCATTGGAAGTTAGAACAATGTCTTTTACCGAAAAACGCATTCTCCAGGAAGGTCTTACCTTCGACGATGTACTTCTGGTTCCCGCCTGGTCCGAGGTACTCCCGAGAGAAGTTTCCCTCAAAACCAGGTTTTCCAGAAACATAACCCTCGACATCCCGATTGCTTCGGCAGCTATGGATACCGTTACGGAAGCCCCTATGGCCATTGCCCTTGCGAGGGAAGGAGGCATAGGGGTTCTTCATAAGAACATGACAGCCGCGCAGCAGGCCGGTGAAGCCGCCAAGGTCAAGGCCGAAGGGCTCAAGGTGGCTGCGGGGGTAGGCATCACCGCCGACGCCCTCGACAGGGTGGCGCTGCTCGTGCAGGCAGGGGTTGACGCCATAGTGCTGGACTCCGCCCACGGCCACAGCAAAGGAGTGATAAATGCCCTCAAGGCAGTGAAGGCGCAGTATCCTGCATTGGATGTCGTGGTTGGAAATGTTGCCACGGCAGAAGCTACCCGCTGCCTCATTGAGGCGGGTGCCGACGCGGTCAAGGTAGGCATAGGGCCCGGCTCCATCTGCACAACCCGCGTGGTTGCGGGAGTGGGAGTACCCCAGCTCACCGCGATATTCGACTGCGCCGAAGCAGCTGAAGGAAGCGGAGTTCCCATCATTGCAGACGGGGGCCTTCGCTACAGCGGCGACATCGTGAAAGCCCTCGCCGCAGGTGCCTCCTGCGTGATGTGCGGTTCGATACTCGCCGGAGCCGACGAAACTCCCGGCGAAATCATAGAGGATTTCAAGAACGGAAAGAATTTCAAGATATACCGCGGAATGGGTTCCGTGGATGCCATGCAGGCCGGTTCGTCCGACCGCTACTTCCAGACAGGAGCGTTGAAACTGGTTCCCGAAGGAATAGTGGGCAAGGTTCCCGCCAAGGGGCCCGTTGCCGACATCATTTATCAACTGCTCGGAGGGCTCCGTTCCGGAATGGGTTACTGCGGAGCCGGGAACCTGGATGCGCTGCACGGAGCGAAGTTCGTACGCATCACTTCCGCCGGAGTAATTGAAAATCACCCTCACGACCTCACAATCGCCAAACCGGCACCTAACTACAACAAGTAACGATGGAACGGATACTTATACTTGACTTCGGATCGCAATATACTATGCTCATAGCGAGGCGTATCCGCGAACTCAGTGTGTACTGCGACATAGTTCCGTTCAACAAGGTTCCCGCAATCGACGGCGATGTAAAGGGCATCATCCTTTCAGGAAGCCCTGCCTCGGTAACTGCTCCGGACGCTCCCATGCCCAATCTCGCAGGAGTTCCTAAGGAGCTTCCCGTCCTCGGCATCTGCTACGGCGCGCAGTGGCTGGCCTGGAGTCGCGGTGGAAAGGTCTATTCTTCCGACACCCGCGAATACGGACGCGCGGTCCTTACCGTAAAGGATGCCGCAGACCCCCTTCTGAAAGGGATTCCCGCCGAAAGCCGGGTATGGATGAGCCACGGCGACACCATCAATTCCCTTCCGGAAGGATACAAAGTAATCGCTTCCACAGAGAGCGTAGAGAATGCTGCTTTCAGGATTGAAGGAAGCGATGTCTGGGGCATACAGTTCCACGCGGAAGTTCACCACAGCGAATTCGGAAAGCAGATTCTCGCCAATTTCGTGCTGGACATCTGCGGATGCGCGGGCGACTGGACTCCCGACAGTTTCATTGAATCCACGGTAAAAAGCATAAGGGAACAGGTAGGCTGCGAAAAAGTCGTGCTCGGGCTTTCGGGCGGCGTGGATTCGTCGGTTGCCGCCCTTCTGCTTCACAGGGCGATAGGGCCGCAGCTTCACTGCATCTTCGTAGACAGCGGACTGCTCCGCAAGGACGAATTCACCTCGGTGCTCGCATCTTACCAGGGAATGGGGCTGAATGTGAAGGG
Source organism: Bacteroidales bacterium (assembly GCA_017469425.1). Lineage (GTDB taxonomy): Bacteria > Bacteroidota > Bacteroidia > Bacteroidales > UBA932 > Cryptobacteroides. Next base: position 42,144 of record JAFUGJ010000008.1, on the reverse strand, counting down.
CGTGGATGCCGGGGAGAGATTTCTTGCCGACCTTCGCGGAGTTACCGACCCTGAGCAGAAACGGAAGATAATAGGGCGCGACTTCGTGGAAGTGTTCAATGCCGAAGCGGAAAAGATACAGGATGTACGCTGGCTTGCCCAGGGAACTATTTATCCCGATGTGATAGAATCCTCCGCAGTGCCCGGGGCATCGGCCACCATCAAGAGCCATCACAATGTGGGCGGGCTTCCCAAAGACATGAAACTCAAGATTGTGGAGCCACTGCGCCTGCTCTTCAAGGACGAGGTGCGGCGCGTCGGAAAGGCTCTCGGCCTTGTTCCTGAAATTCTCGGACGGCATCCCTTCCCGGGCCCCGGGCTCGGCATCAGGGTGTTGGGCGAAGTCACCCCCGAAAAAGTGGCCATCCTTCAGGAGGCCGACAAGATATATATCGATTCGCTTAAACGGGAGTCGCTTTACGACCGGATATGGCAGGCGGGATCCATACTTCTTCCCATCAAGAGCGTGGGAGTCATGGGCGACGAACGCACTTACGAATACACTATAGCGTTGCGGGCCGTGAGCTCGGTGGACGGCATGACAGCCGACTGGGTACGCCTCCCCTACGATTTCCTGGCCGAAATTTCGGACAGCATCATCCGCAGGGTAAAAGGTGTAAACAGGGTTGTTTACGACATCTGCTCCAAGCCGCCGGCAACCATTGAATGGGAATAGAAACCATCAAAAACAATAGATTATGACGAAAGCACAAACCGAAGGCATCTACGATGCACGCACCCTGGGCAGCGGAAAAATGCTCACGCTCGGACTCCAGCACATGTTCGCAATGTTTGGAGCCACGGTTCTTGTTCCTGTCATCACAGGGCTCTCAATGTCGGCGACCCTCCTGTTTGCAGGTCTGGGCACCCTCATTTTCCATCTCTGCACCAAACTGCGTGTTCCTGCGTTCCTCGGCTCATCGTTCGCCTTCCTCGGCGGCTATGCAACCGTGGTACAGATGGGAATGGCCGGAGGTCTCACCCAGGCCCAGGCTCTCCCCTACGCCTGCATCGGCGTATTCTGCGCAGGTCTCATCTACTTCATCCTGGCCGGGCTTTTCGCAGCCTTCGGAGCCAAGAAAGTCATGAGGTTCTTCCCTCCTGTGGTCACCGGCCCCATCATCATCGCCATCGGCCTCATCCTTTCCGGTTCGGCAATCAACAACTGCAACCAGAACTGGTGGATAGCCCTGCTTGCCATCGCCATCATCATCGTATGCAACATCTGGGGCAAGGGAATGATAAAAATCATCCCCATCCTTCTCGGTGTACTCGGTTCCTACATAGTTGCAGCCTGCTTCGGCCTGTGCGACTTCAGTGCCGTCAAGGAAGCGTCGTGGATAGGGCTCCCCGTCAAATGGGAGAACACCGCAATATCCGTCTTCTCCAACCCCAACTGGAGCCTGATAGTTGCCGCAATCATCGCCATCATCCCCATCTCCCTCGCAACCATGATGGAGCACATCGGCGACATGTGTGCAATCTCCTCTACCACAGGCGTCAACTATCTTGAGAATCCCGGCCTGCACAGGACCCTTCTCGGCGACGGTCTCGCAACCGCACTCGCATCGCTGTTCGGTGCTCCCGCAAACACCACTTACGGAGAGAACACCGGCGTACTCAACCTCACCAAGGTGTACGACCCCAGGGTTATCCGCATCGCAGCCTGCTTCGCCATAATCCTTTCCTTCTGCCCCAAGTTCTCCGCCCTCATCGGAGCCATGCCCGCCGCAACAATCGGTGGCGTTTCTCTGGTACTCTACGGTATGATTTCGGCAGTCGGCGTACGCAATGTCGTGGAGAATCAGGTCGACTTCAAATCCTCCCGCAATGTTCTCATCATGGCCCTCATCCTGGTGCTTTCCATCGGTATTTCCTATAGCGCCACCGGCAGCCTCGACCTCGGCTTCACCAAACTTTCCGGTCTTGCAGTAGGCGCCCTGGTGGGCATCATCCTCAATGCATTGCTCCCCGGAAAGGACTATGTGTTCGGGAAGAATGAACTCGGCGACAAGTCCGTAGATTTTGAAATTAACCGTCTCGAGAATAAATAATGACCGACAAACAACTTACCGGGAGCATCCGCGTCGTGCCCGACTACCCCATCAAAGGGATAATGTTCTTCGATGTCACCACCCTCTTCAAGAACCCCGAAGCATTTGACGAGGTCGTAAACAGGATTTGCGAGGCATACAGGAACAAGGGAATCACCAAAGTTGCCGGCATAGAATCCAGGGGATTCATTGCGGGGGCTGCGGTAGCCGCCCGTCTCGGAGCAGGTTTCGTGCCCATACGAAAACCCGGAAAGCTCCCTGCCGACACGGTAAGCGAGAGCTACAGCAAGGAGTATGGCACCGACACCATAGAAATCCACTCCGATGCAATCACGCCCGACGATGTGGTGCTCATCCACGATGACATCCTCGCCACCGGCGGAACGGCATCAGCCGCCGTCCGGCTGGTAAGAAAGTTCAGTCCCAAGGCCGTCTATGCCAACTTCATAATCAACATTACCGACTGTCCGAGAACCAGCCCGATACCCTCCGATGTGGAGGTAAAGGCCATCCTCGAACTGGCCGAAAACTGAAACACATTCATTATATTCTGTTCATAAATTACATTTTATGTCCAAAAAAATCATTTTCGCCGTTGCATTTGCAGCGCTTGTCCTTGCTCAAGGAGCAAAGGCCCAGAACCTCCAGACCTTCTATGATTTCGGCAAAGACCGGAGTTATGTGACCACCACCTTTGAAATGTTCAAAGGCGACAAGTTCGGTGACACTTTCTTCTTCATCGACCATTACTACAACAGCACCAAGGACAACCTCAAGGTGAACGGAGCAAGTTCCGCAATCAACGACAGCTACTTCGAAATCGAGCGCGGCATCAATTTCTGGCAGGATACCGATCTCAAGGACCTGAGCGCACACATCGAGTACGACGGCAGCACCTGGGGTGCAGGCATCTGGTGCTTCGGTGCCAAGTATTTCTTCCACTCCGCAGACTTCAGCAAGACCCTTTCCCTCTATCTTATGTATGACCTGCACCGCGGTGTCGGCGAAGCAGACATTCCCGTCAAGTTCACCGCAGTCTGGGGCCTCAACGACATCTTCGGAGTGAAGGGTCTCACCTTCAAGGGATTTGCCGACCTGTGGGGGCTCAACACCACCTTTGCAAACGGCAACACCGCAAAATTCAGCTTCCTCACTGAACCTCAGATATGGTACAACCTCGGCGAAGTGTTCGATAATCACCTCGACCTTGGCGGTGAAATTGAACTCTCCTACAACTTCGCAAGACACGAAGGATTCATGTGCAACCCTTGTGTTGGTTTACGCTGGAACTTCTAATCTGAAATACCATGGCAAACTTCCTTGAAAAAACTTTGGGATTCAAGGCAGGTGAGCATAATGTCCGCACCGAAATCGTTGCGGGCATTACCACTTTCCTTACGATGGCCTACATCCTGGCCGTCAATCCCGGAATCTTCAGCGCACTTCCCGGAATGCCCGGAGGTTCGGTATTCACCGCCACCGCCCTTGCCGCAATCGTCGGTACGCTCGTAATGGCAGTCTACGCCAAGAAGCCTTTCGCCCTTGCTCCCGGCATGGGCCTTAACGCATTCTTCGTATTCACGGTATGCCTCACTATGGGGCACAGCTGGCAGTTCGCCCTCACTGCGGTATTCCTCGAAGGCATCCTGTTCATCATCCTCACCCTCACCAAGGTTAGGTCCTGGATACTGAACGCCATTCCCCTCACCCTCAAGCACGCAATCGGCGCAGGCATAGGTCTGTTCATCGCGTTCATCGGCCTGCAGAATGCCGGAATCATCGTAAATTCCGACGCCACGCTCGTGGTGCTCGGCGATGTCACCCACGGCAAGGCCCTGCTCGCAATCATCGGTCTTGTGATAACCGGCGCGCTTGTCATCCTCAATGTCAAGGGCGGCATCCTCATCGGCATCCTCGCCACCGCCATCATCGGGCTTGTGGTAAAGGACCCTGCAAGCGGCGCTGCAATCACCAGCTTCAACGGACTGGTTTCGGCTCCCGACGGGCTCTCTCCCATATTCTGCAAATTCGAATGGGGACAGATTCTCAGCTGGGACATGCTGGCCGTGGTGTTCACCTTCCTCTTCATCGACATGTTCGACACCATGGGAACCGTGATTGGCGTTTCCCAGAAAGCCGGTATGGTTGACGAAAAAGGCAATGTGGACGGCATAAACAAGATGTTCCTTGCCGACTCCATCGCAACCGTGGCAGGTGCCTGCTTCGGAACTTCCACCACTACGACCTATGTGGAAAGCGCATCCGGCGTAGGTGCAGGCGGCCGCACCGGCCTCACCGCACTCACGACTGCAGTCTGCTTCGCCCTTGCCCTTTTCTTCTCTCCCCTCTTCCTTGCGATTCCCGGAGCCGCCACCGCCCCCGCCCTCGTAATCGTTGGCGTAATGATGATGACTCCAATCGTCAAGATCAACTGGGAAGACTTCTCCGAAAGCATCCCCGCATTCCTTACCGTAATCCTGATGCCGGTAGCCTACTCCATCTCCGACGGTATCCTCATCGGCGTCATTTCCTATGTGGTGCTCAACGCCTGCGCAGGAAAATTCAAGAAGATTTCTCCCGCCATGTGGGTGCTCGCCGCCCTGTTCATCGCGAGGTATATTTTCATATAGCTCTGGCAGGATTCAATTTAAAATTGGAACAGAGCTCGGTATTGCACCGGGCTCTTTCCTTTTGACCTCAGTTTGATTCAATCGTTGTTATTTACCGGATGGTGAAGCGTACCTAAGTCCGTCAATGCTTCACTTGATGCTTGAAAAGCACTGACAAAAAGGGATTATTCATAGTCTTGCACATTATTTGCAACTCGTTGGAAATAAATTGCTACATTTGCAGATGGGCCTGCATCCCTTATGCAGAAATAGTTAAAAAGGAGAACAGAATTATGGCAAAGCCTATCAAAGAAACCCCCGTCCTTTATGACGAGGATGCCTACCGCTTCGAAATGGCGGCCCAGAATGTCGTTCCCCTTCCCAAAGAGGAACGCGAGGCGATTTGGAAAGCCTACGAGGAAGTGAAGTCTTGGTGTGCGCCGGGTGTTTTATGAAACCTCAGATAAGAAATTTCATTCCCGGGAAAGATTCCCTTAAAGCTTTCGACTGCGGCAAGTCCGACTTGAACAATTTCCTGCTTGAAACTGGAGATGACACGCCCAATGCCACAAAATACGAGCGTGAACATCTCTCGAAAACCTATATTGTCGAGGATCAGGAAACGAACCAGACGCTTGCCTATTTCAGCCTTGCCTGCGACAAGATAGAGCGCGCAGTTTCTGACCCCGTCATCTGGAACAGGCTTTCCCGTAAGATTCCTAATGCCAAGAGGCGTTCTTCCTATCCCGCCATCAAAATCGGCCGCTTGGCTGTTTCCAAAGATTCACAGGGAACCGGTCTGGGCCAGATGATTCTGTCATTCATCAAAGGAACATTCTTCGGCTCGTCAAGGGTGGGTTGCCGCTACCTTACAGTGGACGCTTATCTGGATGCAGAGCATTTCTATTCAAAGTGCAATTTCACCCCGCTGGTCATCCCGGAATCCGGTGATGAAACCGTGCTGATGTTCTTCGACTTGATGAGCATGGCGGAATAGCAATTGGCTCACCCATTCATTCTCCTTCTCCCATTTTTCTGTACTTTGCTGAAATAGCGCCCAATAGCGCTTCACTACTTCACTGTTAATGCCGTACTGGCAGTGAATACTTCATGTACTGTATTCTTTTTTGAAAATTTCTTATCTTTGCACTATCAGCTGGAAGGCTGAATTATATAATTGATGAAAGTGTTTTTCGCTTTTCACCTTGGATAGGAATCTCGCAAATTTCATTTGGACAAGGGAAAGCGATGCATTCATCACCTTGTTTTGGCAAATCGTGCGCTCTGCACGACGCCATAACGGGTGTGGAGTATCGTTTATTTGTCCAAGGCTTTGCGAGAGCCTCTATCCAGATGAACGAAATTGCTCCACACTTTTTTGTTTAATTGGGATTTGGGGCAGTCCCTTATGACATTTTAGTTTATGAATGATGCAGAGTCACCCACAAAACCTCAAACAAACAGAATTGCGATGAAGAATCATAGATTAGTTTATCTCTGGCCGCTTTTGTTCTATATTGTATCGTGCAATCCCGCGCAACCCGATGATGGTAAAACGAGTATTGCTGTTTCGGTAAACACGGGAGAAGTTACTGAAATTGAATCATCATCTGCGAAATTGAATGGTACCTGCTCCATAAAGAATGCTGAAGATGCCAAAGGAACAGCATTCTTTTACTATTCAAGCACGGTGAAATCAGCCAAAGAACTGAAGAAGAGCGGATTACTTTCACCCACCAGTTCCATTGACAGTAATGGTGGGAACTTCAGTTCTACTATTGCCAGCCTTAATCCAGATACCAAGTACTACTACATGGCAGCCATATCAATCGACGGTGAGGACTATTATAGCCGTGTTTTATCTTTTTCTACGATAGAAAAACCAAAAGGTTTGACCATTACCGGCGCAGCATTGGAGATTACAGAATACAAAGCCATCCTTTCTGGGTATGCAAACTTGACTCCCGACCTTGGAGATGTTACAATGGGGATTTTGTGTTCAAAAGATGAAAACCCGACCTTGGATAATAGCTTAGAGCTTACCTCCAAAGAATTAGATGGCAATAATATGTACACGGTTCTTGCCCAAAATTTGGATCATAATACTACATACTATTATAAGTCATTCGTTTGCTATGGTGGCATTTATCGATTCGGGGAAGTGCGTTCTTTTACCACTCGTGACTTTGAAGTTTTAGTCAAAACTGAAAAAGAAGCCACCGCCTATACCTTTAGAGCCAGATTTAATGGTTCTTACAGCATAGATGGTGTTGAGCATCCTAAGAGAGTACGAATGTACTTCCTGTATGATACCGAAGCAAATAGCATCGAGGCTTTTTTGGAATCTAAAAGTAGGGAAGAAAGTGAGAGCACTTCTGGTAATATAAATGGTAAGTTTTCTTTAAATACATATCATACCTTAAAACATAACACTATTTACTACTATGTTGCATGTGTAGAAGTTGACGGTCAACAATATTATGGAGAAGTGCTTAGCATTATTACTAACGATTTCAAAACAATAAGTTCCGTAACAATCGGAGACCTTGGAGCAAGAATTGATTTTCGCTTTATATACGAAGAGAATGATCCTGATCTTGAACTTCTATCGACAGGAGTTTATCTCCGTTACGGCACAAAACCTGATCGTTTAAGTAGTGAGGGAGTGTATCCGTTGGGAGATTGTTCATTTATAATTTCTCCGCTGAATTATAATACAACCTATTACTATAGTGTATTTTTCATGCGTAAAGGAGCAGTGTTATACGAAAGAGATGTTGAGAGTTTTACAACAAAAGACTTTTGTTTTGATGCCATTGATATGGGGCTTTCTGTTAAATGGGGCAATGCCAATCTCGGCTCAACTGTTCCGGAAGAGCCTGGTGATTTCTACGCATGGGGCGAATTGACCCCCAAAAATGATTTCAATAATGGCAATTATAAGTGGAACGGTTTGGGTACTAAATCAAAGTATAATCAATTTGATAATAAAACAACTCTTGAATTGACTGACGATGCTGCCAATGTTAGGCTGGGAGGGAAATGGCGCATGCCTACATATAATGAAATTGCAGAACTATTATGTGATGGGCCATACGGCCCAAACCATTGGATGAATTATCATAGTGTTCTTAATGGGCAAGACGGAGTATCAGTAACATACATCGTAAACGGTAATACAATCTTTATTCCTTACGCGCAAATAGTTAGTAGCTATTATTATGATCCATACAGTCCTGCCTTATGGTCGTCCTCAAAGCCAATCGGAAAAGAATACGATGACATTGCTTGGGCGTATCATGCGAGAAAAATGACTACTATAGATAGATATTGCGGAATGCCTATCCGTCCTGTCGAGGAGAAATAAACTGATTTGGCTTTATGAATAACACTATAGAGAATCAGCTAAAGTATTATGCCGATGGCATAAAGAGAGGGGCATACTTATATCACTACACGGACTTGTGCTCTACAATAAAAATATTAATATATAATACCTTATTGTTTGGTGAATTGTACCATATGAATGATTTGCAGGAATCTACGAGGTTGGTGTTTGGAAATGATGGTTGTAGGGAAGCCGTAAGAAAATACAGGCAAATCAGTTTAACTTCCGATTATCGTCGCGCCGGATGTAAAGAACCTCGAAAAGGGTTCGACATTCTTCCCATGTGGGCGCATTACGCTGATAAGGGCACCGGAGTATGCTTAATGCTGGATGCAAATCTGATAAAGAAGGCATGCGAAGAGCAAGGCGGGTCTTTTGGAGTTGTCTCATACAACAGAAAATATGACAATGCCATTTGTTTTGACACGGATGATCCTGATAAAGAACTGCAGACAAAGAGAATGCTTAATAAAGTGTTCTTTCGTAAATCAACAGAGTGGAGTTATGAGCAGGAATTTCGTATTGTCAAAAGATTTGACTCTGACAGCAAAAAAGGATTCTTAAGTTTATATGATGCCGTAAAGGGTGTAATCATAGCTCAAAACTCATTTGGAAATTCTTCCTTGGAAGGGCAAAACCCCGCTCAATCTGAAGCTTACAGAATTCTTAATTTAATTATGGGCGACATTCCAATTTTCCTATATGGCGCAGACGGTGGAGAGAGGAGTTTGAATTACTGCATATGCGAGGAATTCGGTACAACTGACTATGTATGGAAAATGGGCAAAACAGGGGAAGACTATTATTCTTCCAATAAAAAATGTGAGTTGGTGAAAGACTGGTGATTATTAACAGTATAATGAGAGTGAAAACACGAAATGAATCAGGTCCTTATAAGGCTCTATGTGAATAATCTCGCCAAACCATCCCAAACTACAGGCATGCCTTTTGGCTATACGGATATTCAAGGATAAGAACATAGGTCAAAGATTATTAAAGTGTTGCGCATATTTTAATTCCAATGTTTGTTTTTTAAATCTTGTAAATCAATTCTATTAGTTATAAATTTGCATAGTATATCAAAACACCTGCAGTCTTATACTAAGAGATGATTAGGAACGAAATAAAAATACAGTTTCCATTGGAATGCGGAACCGTCCTAAAGGATGCCCCGCTGGTTTTTCATACCTCCGCTCCGAGTTGGGACGGGATACGCAAGGTGATTTGGATTTGCCATGCACTTACCGCAAACAGCGACCCGCAGGACTGGTGGCCCGAAATGGTGGGTCCCGGCAAGCCCATAGATACTGACCGCCACTTTGTCGTGTGTGTCAATTTTCCGGGTTCTTCCTACGGTTCCATCAGCGCGGCGAGCATCAATCCCGAAAGCGGGAAGCCCTGGCTGCTGGATTTTCCAGCACTTACCATACGCGACATGGCATCCGTCTTTCCCATCGTGCAGAAGCATCTCGGAATCGACAGGATCGACCTTCTCATAGGCAGTTCCATAGGAGGATTCCACGCCCTGGAATGGGCGGTGAGCGAGCCCGGACTGTTCCGGAAACTGCTCATAATCGCATCGGCACCGAGGGTATCCCCATACCTTGGAGCCACGGTGGAAATACAGCGCATGGCCCTGGAAGCCGACCCTACCTTCCGCGAAGCCGCCGACATCCACGGGGGCAGTGCGGGCCTTCGCTGCGCCCGCGCCCAGGCCGTGCTAAGTTACCGCTGCTTCGACGCATACCGCCTCACTCAGGCGGAAGAAGACCCGGACACCATGTTCGCAGGAAGGGTGGCTTCGTACGAGCGATACCAGGGCGAGAAACTGCTTAGGCGTGGCTTCGACGCATACTGCTACTATACCATCTGCAACGCTCTTGACAGCCACAACACAGGCAGGGGCAGGGGCGGAGTCGATGCCGCCCTTGGCCGCATCAGCGCACAGACGACCATAGTGTCCATCGACACGGACTCCATATTCCCCCCCTTGGAAGGCAGGCACATGGCAGCATGCATCCCCGGAGCGGTATATCACGAAATTTCATCCAACTACGGGCATGACGGCTTCCTGATAGAAACCGCCAAGCTGGCAAAATTCATGACGATATAATGCAAGTTCTTAAATTCGGAGGCACCTCGAACGCATCTGCGGAGGCAATGCTTCATGTAATAGACATCGTGCTGAAGGCTTTGGACAAGGACCGGAGCCTCATCGTATCCTCTGCAATAGCAGGCTGTACCGATGCGCTCATCGCCCTCGGCAAAAGGGCTGCGGAACGCGATGCGACATACCTCGAAGCCCTGGACGCCCTGCAGGAAAGGCACCGCACGATTGTGAGGGAGCTCCTTCCTTCCGGCTACAGGGACAGGACCGCGCGGGAAATCGACAGGCTGTTCGAGTCGCTGCGCGAACTCCTTCACGGGATTTATCTCGTGGGCGAACTCTCACCCACCAGCCTAAGCACGACGGAAGCCTTCGGTGAACTTTTCTCCACCCGCATCCTTGCCGACAAGTTCCAGTCGCTCGGCATTGCCTGCCACCTGCTGGACAGCCGCTGCATCGTGCGCACCAAGGGCCAGACAGTTGAAGAAGAAGAGACTTTCCGGCGTTTCCGCGAAGCGGTGGACGCCCACCCGCAGGCCGAGCTCTTCATAGTGCCGGGCTTCATCGCAACGGACGAAAACGGAAGGACCGCGACGCTCGGCAGGGGCGGCAGCGACTACACCGCCTCGCTTGCGGCAGTGGCCCTCAACGCCCGCAGGGTCGAAATATGGACCGATGTTCCCGGAATCATGACCGCAAATCCCAAGATTGTACCCTCGGCAAAGACCATCCCCAACATCTCCTACCGGGCCGCACAGGAACTGTCGCACTTCGGGGCGAAGGTCATATATCCGCCTACCATCCAGCCCGTGGTTGACAAAGGGATTCCAATCTATGTGAAAGATTCCTTCCATCCCGACGAACCCGGAACGCTCGTCGAGAAAACCCCTCCGGAGGTAGGAAACGGGGTAATCGGCCTCGCCCACTCCGGCGGCATCGCGCTCATTTCGCTGGAAGGCAGCGGCATGGTTGGCGTGCCGGGCTTTTCTTCGCGCCTGTTCGATGTACTTTCGAGGGAAGGCATCAACATCATCCTGATAACACAGGCATCCTCCGTCCATTCACTCTGCATCGCCGTTGCCGAAGACGACGCCGAAAAGGCGCGGAAGGCCGCCGACGACTGCTTTGCATACGAAATCTCGCTCGGCAAGCTGAACCCCCTGCGCGTCGCCAAGGGATTTTCCATACTCTGCGTGGTGGGAGATGACATACTCGGGCACAGCGGAGCAACAGGAAGGATGCTCGCAGCGCTCGGGCGCCACAGCATCCCGGTACGCGCAACCGCACAGGGTTCATCCGAAAGAAACATTTCAGTGATAGTTCCTTCCACGAGGGCGGACGAAGCCATGCGGGCCATCCACCATGAATTCTTCGACAGTTCGGGCGACCAGGTGGTGCCCCTGTTCATCGCAGGATATGGCCGCGTGGGAAAAGCACTGGTGGAGATGCTCCGCGACAATGCCGACGCGATTGCACGCCGTTCCGGGAAAAAACTGAAAGTCTTCGGCATAGCCAACAGCCGCAAGTATGTCATCGACACCGAAGGGCTCGACCTCAACCGCGCCGCGGAACTGCTCGAGAACGGAACCCCCGGCCCGATGATAGACGCGCTTTGCAAGCTGTCGCTGGAGAATCCAATGTTCATCGACTGCACCGCCAGCGAAGAAATAGGCTTCCGCTATCCCGACCTCTTCCACAGCGGATTCAGCGTCGTGGCCTGCAACAAGATACCTTTTTCCGGCACCTACGCCCAGTTCCGCAGCCTGCAGAGGGAGGCCCACAGGTGCGGAGTGTCGCTGAGGTACGAGACCACCGCAGGTGCGGCCCTTCCCGTGCTCGTCACCCTGGACCGCGTAGTGCAGAGCGGCGACACCCTCGTGCGTATGGAAGCCGTTCTCTCGGGAACCCTGAACTATCTTTTAGACAATTACAAAGGGCTCGATTTCAAAGCGCTCGTGGAAGATGCAAGGCAGAAGGGCTACACTGAACCCGACCCCTCAATCGACCTCAGCGGGAAAGATGTGCTACGCAAGATACTCATACTCAGCCGCCAGATGGGAATCCAGCTGGAAGAGACCCAGGTTCAGCTCGAACCCGTTCCCGACGACATCGACAAGCGATACGCACACGCTGCCGCGGCAGGCAAGAAACTCCGCTATGTGGCGTCCGTCGATTCCGGAGGGCACGCCGTCGTGGGATTGCAGGAAGTGGGCCCGGAAAGCCCCCTGTATGCGCTCAGAGGCACCGACAATGCGATTCTGATAACTACCGGCGATTACCCTTCCCCCATGCTCATCCAGGGTGCGGGAGCCGGAACGAGACAGACCGCGGGAGGACTGCTGAACGACATCATGCTCTCCCTGTAAGAAGCGCATCGTAGTTTGCGGGATTCATGGACCAGCCGAAATTTGAAAGGATGCTGCGCCTGATGCGCATGCTAAGCGGAAATGTCACCTATTCCATAGATGAACTTGCCGACAGGCTGGAAATGTCGCCGAGAACAATTTACCGCTACCTCGACACCTTCAAGGCGGCAGGTTTTTCGGTCGGGAAGGTCTATGGCAACATCTACCGCCTTACAACCCTGAACGACGCGCACCTGGACCTGTCCAAGCTGGTGTGGTTCTCCGATGAAGAGGCTGCAATCGTGAATGGCATGATAGACGGGCTCGACAACACCAACGCCCTGAAAATCGGGCTCAAGCGAAAACTCGCCGCCGTTTACGACAGCACTTCGATTGCGGATTATATAGGACCCAAATCGAACGCCTCCACAATCCAGACACTATCCGAAGCAATCCGGCAAAAGCACCGGGTACTGCTTCACGGCTACAAGTCCTCCCATTCCGGGCAGGTGCGCGACCGCCTGGTCGAACCGTTCTCCTTCACCACCAACTACATTGATGTGTGGTGCTACGATGTTGACGACGGATTCTGCAAGAGCTTCAAGATTGCACGCATAGACGAAGCAGAAATGCTCCCGGAGCCCTGGAAAGAGGAAGAACGCCACAAGGCACAGCCTATGGATGTATTCCGCATGCACGGCCCGGATGCCATTCATATCAAGCTGCGCCTCAGCCAGATGGCAGGAAACCTGTTGCAGGAAGAATATCCCCTATCTGTCAAAAACCTGCGAAAAGACGGGGACAACTGGATTTTTGAAGGCGACATCCGCCGCTTGCAGGGTGCAGGACGGTTTGTATGCGGGCTTGCCGACGAAATAGAGATTCTGGAAGGGGAAGAGCTGCGCGAGTATGTGCGGAATTTCATGCTGCACCACAGTACACTATAGTTTGGCGGATACTGCCGATTATAGTATCTTTGTAAGATTTACAATTGCATAATTATGTGTGGAATAGTAGGATATGTGGGTTGCAGGGATGCGTACCCAATTCTAATCAAGGGCCTTCACAGGCTCGAATACCGCGGATATGATTCAGCCGGAGTCGCCCTTGTCGGCGAAAATGGCATTCTCAATATTTACAAGGCCGTAGGCAAGGTTTCCAATCTGGAAGATGCGGCGCAAGGCGGCGACCGCTCGGGAAACATCGGCATTGCGCACACCCGGTGGGCGACTCACGGTGCCCCCTGCGAACGCAACGCCCATCCCCATCTTTCGCAGAGCGGAAAACTCACCATGGTGCACAATGGCATCATAGAAAACGCCGGCGACATCCGCAAACAGCTTCTTAAAAAAGGATTTACTTTCAAGAGCGACACCGACTCGGAAGTGCTTCTCCAGCTCATTGAATATACCCGCAACAAATACGAAGCCGACCTTGCCACGGCCATCCGAAGTTCGCTGAAGAAGGTTGTGGGAGCATACGCCATTGCAGTGCTCGACTCCGATTCTCCCGACACCCTTTTCGCCGCACGCAAAAGCAGCCCCCTGGCGGTAGGAATAGGAGAAGGCAACAGCGAATTCTTCATTGCGAGCGACGCCTCCCCCATTGCCGGATATACCAACAAGATAGTTTACATCAACGACGAAGAACTCGCAATATGCAAGGCCGGGGAAGACCTTTGCGTCACTACCCTCGACGACGAAAGCGTCAGCGTCCGGGCAAAGGAGCTCGACCTCGATGTGAGCATGCTCGACAAAGGAGGATTCCCCCACTACATGCTCAAAGAAATCTTCGAACAGCCGGAAGTCCTGCGCAACTGCATGCGCGGAAGGCTTCTGTCCGCCCACAGACGGATTATCCTCAGTGCGGTGACCGAACACAGGGAAGAACTTCTCGGAGCCAGACGCTTCATCATGGTAAGCTGCGGCACTTCCTGGCATGCAGCCCTTATCGGGAAGCAGCTCATCGAACAGTTCTGCCGCATTCCCGTGGAAGTGGCTTATGCAAGCGAATTCCGCTACAGCAATCCCGTAGTCGGCCCCGGCGATGTGGTGTTCGCAATCTCCCAAAGCGGAGAAACCGCCGACACCCTTTCCGCAATCCAGCTCGCCAAGGAAAAAGGCGCGCTCATATTCGGAATCGTGAACGCGGTGGGAAGCAGCATTGCCCGTGAATCCGACACAGGTACCTACATTCATGTGGGCCCCGAAATCGGAGTCGCCAGCACCAAGGCTTTCACCGGCCAGACCATGGTGTTCACCCTGCTCGCTCTCGCCATTGCGCGCGAAAAAGGCAGCATCGCGGAAGATGAATTCAACGAAATCTTCGATGAACTGGAGCTCATACCCGGAAAGATTGAAAGCATACTCGCACAGTCGGATGCAATCAGGGAACTCGCCCAAAAATATGTGGGCAGCCGCAACTTCCTATATCTCGGTCGTGGCCTGAACTATCCGGTTGCCCTCGAAGGAGCACTCAAACTCAAGGAAATCAGCTATATACATGCTGAAGGATACCCTGCTGCCGAAATGAAGCACGGGCCGATAGCGCTCGTGGACGAGGACATGCCGGTCGTCTTCCTTGCAACCCATCACAATCTATACGAGAAAATTCTCTCCAACATGCAGGAAGTGGTGGCCCGCAAGGGAAAGGTGCTCGCCATCGTAACGGAAGGCGATGTGCCCGTGAGGGGGCTCGTCGACAGGGTAATCGAAGTGCCCAAGACCCTTGGATGCCTCTGCCCGCTTCTGTCGGTAGTGCCCCTGCAGCTTCTCGCATACCATATTGCAGTGGCCAAGGGCCTCGATGTGGACCAGCCCCGCAATCTTGCAAAAAGTGTAACGGTAGAATAACATTTTCACATGCCATACAAGAATCTCACATCCGAACAAATCCATACCTTGGAGCAGAATGGCTGCAGTTCAGCCGATTGGAACCGGGTCATGGTCGCGGAAGGCTTCAACCCCGCCTTTGTACAGCGGAGTTGCTTCAGCGGCGAAGTGCGCCTCGGCTCTTTCAACAAGACTTTCACCCTCATAGGAGGGATGCAGCGCCACAGCGGCATATACGATGCCAGCCTGCATAATGTCAGCGTGGGCGACGACTGCTGCATCAGGGCAGTGCGCAACCATATTGCTAATTATGACATCGCCGAAGGCACCCTTATCGACGGGATAGACATTCTCGCAACCGAAGGTGAAAGCAGTTTCGGCAACGGCGTGAAAGTGTCGGTGCTCAACGAAACCGGCGGGCGCGAAGTAATCATCCACGACAAACTGTCCTCCCATGAAGCATACATGGTTGCCATGTACCGGCATCGCCCCGAATTCGTGGAGAAGATGAATGGCATCATCTCGGCATATGCCGATTCCGTGCGCTCGGAGCGTGGCAGCATAGGAAAAGATGTCAGCATCAGCGGCGCTGCGCAAATCATCAATGTCAAGATTGGCGACTGCACCAGGATTTCCGGCGCGAGCCTGCTTCGCGAAGGCAGCATCAACGGCAATGCCGAAGCGCCCGTCATAATAGGGCAGGGTGTAATTTGCGAAGATTTCATCATCTCCAGCAACAGCCGCGTAGAGGACGGAGCATCGCTTACGCGCTGTTTCGTAGGGCAGGCGTGTCGCTTCGGGCACGGATACTCCGCTTCCGACTCGCTCTTTTTCTGCAACTGCCAGGGAGAGAACGGCGAAGCATGCGCAATATTCGCCGGGCCCTACACAGTAACCCACCACAAGAGCACCCTGCTCATAGCCGGAATGTTCTCCTTCATGAACGCCGGGTCAGGCTCCAACCAGAGCAACCACATGTACAAGCTCGGCCCCATCCATCAGGGAACCCTGGAACGCGGCGCAAAAACTTCGTCGGATTCATACATCCTCTGGCCTGCCCGCGTGGGGGCATTCTCCCTCGTGATGGGCCGCCATGTCACCCACTCCGACACCACGAATCTACCCTTCTCTTATCTGATTGAAAAAGGTGAAACCTCATATCTCGCCCCGGGCGTAAACATCCGCAGCGTGGGAACGATACGCGACGCCCGCAAATGGCCCACCCGCGACGCCCGCACCGACAGCGAGAAATTCGACTTCGTAAACTACAATCTCCTGAGCCCTTTCACCGTGCAGAAAATGCTGAAAGGCGTAAAGACGCTGGAAAACCTGCGCTACGCCAGCGGCGAGCTCAGCGATGTTTATTCTTTCCACAGCGTCAAGATTACCAATTCCGCCCTGCTGAGGGGGCTGCAGCTATATAAAGTAGCCATCGACAAATTCATGGGCAACAGCATCATCTCCCGCCTGCAGCAGGAAGACGGAAGTTTTGCCAGGCTGAGCGAAGCACAGGTGCAGGCAAAACTCCGCCCCGACTCCCCCATCGGCTCCGGAGAATGGGTAGACATCAGCGGCCTGATTGCTCCCAAGAGCGAAATTGCAGCTCTCATGAACGGTATCGAACGCGGAGAAATCACCACCCTGGAGCAGATTCGAGAAGCTTTCGCTACCATGCAGAAAGAATACTATTCCTATGAGTGGACCTGGGCCTTCCAGCACATCCAGCAGATATACGGAATCAATCCTTCAAAGATTACGGCCAAAGAGCTCAAGGGGCTTATCGAACGGTGGAAAGAGGCTGTCATCGGGCTTGACCGCATGATTTACGACGATGCACGCAAAGAGTTCAGCCTCGCATCCAAGACGGGTTTCGGAGCCGACGGCGACAAGGAACAGAAAGAAACTGACTTCGAGCAGGTGCGCGGCGACTTCGAGTCCAACACATTCGTAAACTCGGTCCTCGAGCATATACGCAAGAAGACCGAGCTTGGAAACATGGCAATGGCTTCGCTGGAGGACTAATCCGGCTGAAGTTCACTGCGGTAGGGCATGGAATTCTGGGCGCCCATCTTCTGGACGGAGAGGGCCGATGCCGCAGTTGCGAATTCCGCCGCTTCCTTGAGGCTTTTTCCTTCAGAAAGGGCCACGCAAAGGGCTCCGCTGTAGGTGTCGCCTGCACCGGTGGTGTCGATGGCTTTCACGCGGCGGGCCTGCACGAAATCACGGCCTTCGCCCTCGCAGATAAGGGAACCCTTGGAACCCATGGTGACTATCACATCCTTCACCCCCTTTGCCTGAAGCGCCTTCACGGCCTCGGAAGCACCGGCCTCGTCGCCTACCTGCCTGCCGCTGAAGATGGAGAGTTCGGTTTCGTTGGGAGTGACGAGGGAAATGTTCTCCCATACCTGTTCGGGAAGTGCGGCCATGGGTGCGGGATTCAGCACGACATAAGCACCTGCCGCATGCGCAATCTGCGCTGCCTTCAGCACTGCCGGAATGGGGATTTCAAGTTGCAGGAGCAGGATGTCGGCGGCCTCGATTGCGGGGCGGGATTTCTCTATGTCTTCGACGGTGATGTCGCCATTTGCGCCGGAAGCCACGACTATGCAGTTTTCCGCAGCGTCGTCAACGGTTATGAGGGCTACTCCGGAAGGTTTGTCGGAAAAAAGCACGCCGCTGATGTCGAGTCCTTCCCCTTCATACTGCCTGCGGGCATTATCGCCAAAGACATCGCGTCCTACTTTGCAGATGAACGACACATCGCCCCCGAGCCTGCGTGCGGCTACCGCCTGATTCGCTCCTTTGCCGCCCGGGCCCATTACGAATTCACCTCCAAGGACCGTTTCGCCGGGGAGCGGCAGGGCCTTGGTCTTTACAGTCATATCGGTATTGCTGCTGCCGATGACCAGAATCTTCTTCTTTTCCATTATTCCTTAGATTTGACAATTTCTTTCTTTGCGAAGATACCCTTTCACATCCTCCCAATCATAATAAACGCCCTGGGTGGCCGTCAAACTTGCGATGGTGATTTCCGACTCATTCAGGAGGAACTTCACCAGAACGGGAGCATCCTTTTTGCCGCTCTTGTAAAAAATGAGCTGCAGATTGCCTGCAAAAGGCGTGTACAGAGTGGCTATCCAGTTTTCAAGCGCCTCCTTCACCGTGTATCTTTCCCCCACTCCCGAAAGGCCGAAATAACTGCAGAGCGCGAGCAAGGGATAATCGTGCCCGAAACGCAGGTCGGCGGCTATTTCTCCCGAAGCGAGAACTTCGTCGGCACAGCGGACAATGTTTGCGGCAAGCGGTTCGGTATTCTTCATGCGGCCCTCCCCGCAGACAGCGGAGTTGCACTGGCTCACATACATCTCGACATTATGAATCTCCGCCCATGCATACACGGCTTCCGGAGGAATGAAACGAAACACATTGAAATCGTAATCGAACGAGCGGCTGATACGGCCTGTGTAATAGATTTCCCTGCACAGCTGCACAGGGTCGGGAACAATGGCAGCAGCAGCCTTGCGGTCGGTGAACAGACGCGTCATCATAGGCTCGAGATCCACGCTCATCGCAGCCCGCAGGGAATCCCGTACAGCCTTGCGCAAGGCCCTCCCCTCCTCCGTGGAGCCATTGTC
The DNA here is from genome assembly GCA_017469425.1 of Bacteroidales bacterium. GTDB lineage: Bacteria > Bacteroidota > Bacteroidia > Bacteroidales > UBA932 > Cryptobacteroides. The sequence continues at coordinate 23,136 of JAFUGJ010000008.1, read as the reverse complement.
CACGACTTTCTGGATTTCGGAGCCGCAATCCATGGAAATCCTGAGCCTGTTGTCCAGTTCGCTGAGGCGCCCCGTAAAAGAAGCCATGCTGACCAGGCACCGGGGCACTTCGCTGCTGAGCACCCGCACATTGCGGCTTCCCTTGCGGAAAACGCGGGGATAGCGGCGGTACATCCTTTCAGCTATCCCGCGGTGCTCGCGGCATCCCCTCGGAGTGAGGCGTCCGTCCATTTTTGCGGTACCTTCAATCACCTTGCCGGTCTCGTACAGCAAGGAATCCCCGCTCGCGGTGAGAATGCCGGACGCCTTTGCCGCAGTGAGGATTTTTACTATGTCGTCGTAGTAAGCCTGATCCCAGGAGGAACGGGAGCCGTGCCTGCCGTAATGACTGATATACACGGGTTTATAGCCTTTGGGCGCCGGGCTCTCGCGAAAATTTCCATAAACCGGGGAGAGTTCGTAAGGGCAGGTGTTAAGGCAGGCGGCTGCAGGATTATCCTTTATATATGAGAAAAACAGGGGGTTGTTCTGGGCCTTGCCGGACAGAGTGGCGGCAAGCAGCAAAAGGATAGGGATTACTTTTTTCATATTCACAAAAATAATCAATTATTCTGACAATCTGTCAATGAAACTCTCGTGGCAGAACTTTTGATTATCTTTGCAGTGAGATTAGTGAAAAGCTATGGCAGAAAAACAAAACAAGACAAACGAGAAGGCTGCAAAGCCTGAAAAAAAGGAAATAAAGAACAAGAGTGCAGAACTGGAGCAGCAGATTGCCCAGCTTGGTGACAAATTGTCCAAGGAGCACGACGACTACCTGCGCCTAATGGCCGAGTTCGAAACCTTCCGCCGCCGCAGCGCCGAGGAGCGCCTTGCCCTTGTAAGCTCCGCATCCGCAGAAACCATCAAGGGGCTTCTGCCCGTGCTGGACGACTGTGAAAGGGCCATGGAACTGCTCTCCAAGTCGTCCGACGAGGCGGCAAAGGAAGGCACCGCACTCATTTACAACAAGCTGATGGATTACCTCAAGACCAAGGGCCTGGAAGTAATCGAAGCCAAAGGAGCGAAGTTCGATGTGGATTTCCACGAAGCCGTGACCCAGTTCCCCGCCCCCACTCCCGAGCAGAAAGGGATGGTCATCGATGTGGTACAGACCGGCTACACCCTTGGAGGAAAGGTTATCCGTTATGCCAAAGTTGTGGTAGGAGCTTGACGATATGGCAGAAAAAAGAGATTACTACGAGGTCCTCGGCATCCAGAAGGGTGCTTCGGAAGACGAAATCAAGCAGGCTTACCGCAAGGCTGCCCTCAAATGGCATCCGGACCGCTGGGTAAGCGGCACCGACGCAGAGAAGAAGACCGCTGAGGAAAAGTTCAAGGAGGCTTCGGAAGCCTATTCAGTGCTTTCCGACCCGCAGAAGAAGGCAAAATATGACCAGTTCGGCTTTGCCGGAGTGGACGGCGCGGCGGGCCCCGACTTCAGCCAGGGTTTCGGCAACCTCAACGACATCCTCAACAATCTTTTCGGAGGCGGCTTCAGTTTCGGCGGAGGCGGATTCGACTTCGGAGGCTTCGGATTCGGCGGAGGCAGGCAGAGCAGCTCCCCCCGGACCATGCGCGGACGCGACATCCGCACCCGTGTAAAGCTCACGCTCGAGGAAATACGCTCCGGATGCGACAAGGAAGTCAGTCTCGAAAGGAACCGGCCCTGCAGCGAATGTGCCGGTCGCGGAACCAGGAATGATTCCGACATCAAGACCTGCCCTACCTGCAAAGGCAGCGGCCAGGTCGGACAGACGGTGAATTCCCTCTTCGGGCGCACGGTGAGTTATACCACCTGCCCCCAGTGCCACGGCGAAGGCAAGATTGTCTCCAATCCCTGCCGACGTTGCGGCGGCACCGGACTCGAGCGCAAGAAAGAGACCATCAAGGTTCACATTCCCGCAGGCGTGGAAAACGGCATGCAGATTACCATCCGGGGCGAAGGCCATGCCGCACCCCGCGGAGGCGTCAACGGCGACCTCCTTCTCGTGGTGGAGGAAATTGCACATTCGCAGTTCAAGCGCGACGGCGAAAACCTCTTCTATACAAGGGTCATTTCAGTTACCGACGCCATTCTCGGAAGCGAAATCACTATCCCCTGCCTCGACGGGCCGTACAAGCTCAAGCTCGAAGCAGGCACGCAGTCCGGCACCGTGCACAGGCTGCGCGGAAAAGGGCTTCCTTCCGTAAACGGTTACGGCAGCGGCGACCTTTATGTCAAAATCCTGGTCTGGATACCCCGCAAACTCAAAGGTGCCGACAAAGAGGCTGTCGAGAAACTTGCCGCATCTTCTGCAGTGAAACCGGACCCTACCCGCGACGACAGGAGCCTCTTCGAAAAAGAAAGCCAGTATTTTTAACGGATGAAAAAATATATCATAGTTTGCGTCATGGCCGGGCTGCTCGGCCATCTCGCGTTTAACAGCCCCGCTTTCGCCGAAAGCATATCCCGCGAAAACGCCGCAGGGATTTTTCGCACCTACGAACCCCGGGAAGGGAAGCTGACTAAGGCGCCGCGAGGATACAAGCCATTCTATATCAGCCATTACGGACGGCATGGCTCGCGCTATCATGCTTCCGTCTCATATTTCACGCCGGGCATAGAGGCACTTGAAAACGCCGGACGCGAAGGGCTGCTTACCGCAGACGGGCAGAAGCTGCTCGACGACATGAAGGCTCTATGCAAAGAGCACGAAAGCATGCTCGGACAGCTTTCACCAAGGGGCGCGCGCGAGCATCAAGGTGTTGCAAACCGCATGTTCAAACGCTTCCGCAGGGTTTTCCGTGCCCGCGAAAGGAACATAGTCCACTGCGAATCGACGATGTTCCCACGATGCATCGTGAGCATGGCTAATTTCGCCACCCAGTTAAAGGCGAACAACTCCAAACTCGAAGTCGAATATCTTACCGGAGCCCGCCATCACGATTCCCTACTGCAGGAATACGACTTCGGGCCTTATCCATCCTCCGTGGAGGATTCTCTTCGCAATGCGAACTGCCATTACGACAGTTTCTTCGCCCGCATCTTTACGGACCCTTCCAAGGCTGAAAGGCTCATAGGCAAGCCCCAGGCCCTGCTGAAATCCGTATTCGAATCGGGAGCCATCTGCGCATGCACCGACTACATGGGAATCGACCTGTTCTCATATCTTACCGACGACGAACTGTCCGGCCTCGCCATGGTTGCAAATGACCTCTGGTACGGAAAATACGGCAATTCCATTGAAACGGGGGACCTGGTAACCCCCAATGGGGCAAATCTGCTGAACGATTTCATTTCAAAGGCCGACGAAGCCCTGAAACCCGGGAGCAAAGTCGCCGCCAACCTCCGCTTCGGGCACGACAGCGGAATCATGCCTCTGTTCAGCCTCGTGCGCATCGAGGGCAACGACACACGCCACCACATGACGGAAGCACACGAAAACTGGCTTGCCTGGTATCAGATTCCCATGTGCACCAACTTCCAGATGATATTCTACAAGAATAAAAAAGGCGATGTTCTGGTAAAGGTGCTTTACAATGAAGCCGAATCATCCTTCCCCGCCCTTGAAGCGGTGAAAGGCCCCTACTACAGGTGGAGCGAACTGCGCAGCTATCTCGAATCCTGCCTGCCCGAATAGCAAAAATAATTTGAAAATTATTTGGTGCTGTCAAAAAAGATTCATATCTTTGCGGTCCGAAAATAGCAGCCTCTCGTTGAACGGTTCAGTGATGCTGCGCACGAAAGAATAGAAGTATTATGGATTTACTTAATGTAGTTAACAAAGCGTTCGCCAACGAGAATGTATCGAACTTCCCCGATTTCAGGGCCGGTGATACCATCACCGTTACCTACAAAATCAAAGAAGGTGACAAATTCCGTCTGCAGGATTTCCGCGGAGTAGTTATCCAGATCAGCGGTGCCACTCCTTACACCCGGACCTTCACAGTCCGCAAGGTTTCCGGAGGTATCGGAGTTGAGAGGATTTTCCCCTACCAGTCACCCTTCATCGACAGCATCACTGTCAACAAGTACGGTAAAGTCCGTCGCGCACGCATCTTCTACCTCCGCAACCTCGCCGGCAAGAAGGCCCGCATCAAAGAGCGCGCTTACACCAAGAAGGCCGAGTAAGCCAAAAGGTAGAAGTTAAGACATACCCCTGGCTCCCTAGCTCAATTGAATAGAGCATTTGACTACGGATCAAAAGGTTACAGGTTTGAGTCCTGTGGGAGTCACTTTCAAAAGAGCTAAAATTCTGAGTTAAAGAGTTTTAGCTCTTTTCATTTAAACCATTGTCCGCCAATGGCCGCGAAGAAAGGAAAGATACTGATTGTCGACGACAACGCAGGCATACGCCAGGCGTTGAAAATTCTGCTTCCGATGTATTTCGAAGAAGTGGAAGCAATTCCCTCTCCGGCCGGTCTGGTAACGAGCTTGGAGCGCTTCCGTCCGGATGTCGTGCTGCTGGACATGAATTTCCATACCGACATCAATACCGGTAACGAGGGCCTCTACTGGGCCGGGGAAACAAAGAAGATGATGCCGGAGGTGGAAGTGGTGCTCTTTACCGCTTATGCCGATATTCAGCTGGCGGTGGAAGGGATGAAGCGCGGCGCTTTCGACTTTATCGTAAAGCCTTGGGACAATGAGAAGCTGGCGGCCACGCTCACTGCCGCACGCGACAAAGCCCGTAGAGCGATGGGGCGAGATTCTTTGGCCAAGGATCTCATAATGACAGGTGACGGCAGCGGAATGCCCGGTGACTCCTGTATGTATTGGGGGTCTTCGCAAGCCATGGCCCTCATCCGGAAGACTGTAGGCAAGATTGCCCCGACTGATGCCACGGTACTCATAACCGGCGAGAATGGTACCGGGAAGGATGTGCTGGCGCGGGAAATCCATTCTCTGAGCCTCAGAAGCGAGAAGCCGATGGTGGCCGTGGATGCCGGAGCCATTACCGAGACGCTGTTCGAGAGTGAGCTGTTCGGACATGTCAAAGGTGCATTTACCGATGCGCACGCCGACCATGTCGGAAAGTTTGAGCAGGCCGATGGCGGAACGCTCTTTCTGGATGAAATCGGCAATATACCCCTGCATCTGCAGGCTAAGCTGCTGCGGGTGCTCCAGAACAGAAGCATCGTAAGGGTGGGAGGTACGCAGGCTGTTCCAGTGAATATCCGCCTTATTTGTGCAACCAACATGGACCTGGAGCAGCTGGTGCGCGACGGCAAGTTCCGCGAGGACCTTTATTACCGCATCAACACCGTCCATATCGCCCTGCCTCCCCTGCGGGAGCGCCGGGAAGACATCGTACCGCTGGCGGAGCGCTTCATAACCCAATATGCTGAGAAGTACCATCGCTCCGTCACGGGCTTGGATGACAGTGCGGCAGAGGCCCTGGCATCCCACCGGTGGAGCGGCAATATCCGTGAGCTGCAGAACTGCATTGAAAAGGCGGTGATTCTCTCCGAAGGAAGAATGCTGGGCACAAATGACATTCAGATGGAGCAGGCAAGGGCAGGCATTCCACCCACCGTGCCCCTGAAGGCTCTCGGCGATGCTGAAGAGGAAAGGATGGTCAGGGAAGCCGTAATGCGCTGTAACGGAAACATTTCAGCGGCAGCAAAGGCCCTTGGCATCAGCAGGCCCACTTTGTATGCCAAGATGAAGAAGTACGGGCTATGACCTTCACCATCCGGCATATCATCGCTCTTGCAGTTATCGTCGCCATCGTGGCAGCGGTAGTTGCAACAATAAGGACACGCCGGAAGGACATAAAAAAGGTAGCCTACATGATGGATGCGCTGGAGGACGGGGAGCTGAACTTCCGTTTCCAGGACAAAAACAAGTTCAACCGGACGCTGAACCGTATCCGCACCATCTTCGAAAAGCAGCGCCAGGCCAACGAGCAGGATTCCTGGGCCAAACTCATCCGCGTGCTCACGCACGAGATAATGAACACGGTCTCCCCTATCGCTTCTTTAAGTGACGCCTTATCCAAGTCGATGGACGAAAAGGGCCACAGCGAACTGGATGTAAAGGCCGGGCTCGACACCATCAGCGATTCCTCCAAAAATCTCATAAAGTTTGTGGAGACCTACAGGGAACTTTCCGGTGTGGCCCGCCCGGTGAAAAAGGCCGTCGCCCTGGAGGAAATGATTGACAAGATTATCAGCCTGGACAAAGAGTTACTGGCATCGAACGGCGCTGAGTGCACATACTCCTCCGAAGAACCCGACCTCATGATTTACGCCGATGAGGGGCAGGTTTCGCAGATACTCATCAACCTGCTCAAGAACGCCCTGCAAGCCGGTGCAAAGCGCATCAGCATCTCCGGGAAGATGGGCAGGGAGGATGAAGTCATACTCATCATCGCAAACGACGGCGACCCCATCCCCGTTACTGCCCGGGAGCAAATCTTCGTTCCGTTCTATACCACCAAGAAAAACGGTTCCGGCATCGGCCTTTCCCTCGCCCGCCAGATCATGCGGCAGCATAACGGCAGCATCGACCTGGTAAAAAGCGATGCGAGCGAGACCGTGTTCCAAATGATTTTCCGATAGCCGCTTGTCATCTGCGCCCGAACCTCCAGGCCCTCATGCTTTCATAACTTTCCCGGAATTCAATTTCCGTCCTCCAGTCATCCTGGGTGAAAAAGAGGCAGCACCGCTGCAAAGCGCTGTCTTCGTACTCATAGCGAAGGAAGGGATGGTCTTTGACAAGCCGCTTGCAGCAATTGTGCATCGAAAGGAAGCGAGACAGAAGAGGCAAAGTAGGGAATTCGCAGGTTTCGCATTGAAGCCACAGCCTGTCAGAACAATATGTGCAAACCATGGCAGCATTGTCGTAACACCTGTATGCCTGCTTATAGTATCCCAGTTTCATGAAAAAGCGGGCATACTCTTCCCAGGACCTGCTTCTTGCCAACAGCCAGGCTACTTCATCTTCATACTCCCGAGCCTCAATCCCGGCAATTTTCTCCTCATAGGACAACTTCATCTCATTCACCAATGAAGGAATCATGCGGACCTTCCCGTTTTCGGTCCAGGCTACAAGGGAATAAGATTTGGATTTGTTTCCATATCACACAACAGTTTATCAATGAACTTTTCCGGTTCCCCGGCCTGCCGTGAGGGTACAATACTCCCCTGCAGGTGGGCCTTTGCCCGGTGTTTGTGTGATATTGGATTTTAAAGAATATGCAAATATACTTCAATTTACCGAACTTGCAAAATGTCAGATGTCTGCTTCGGTGAGATATTGATGAATTTTCTTTTTTGTTCCTTTTTTCTATGAAGCTTCCTCAACTCAGATATGATTCTCTCGCACGACCTTTATCTCAAGCAACTCATCCACGGCAGGGAGAATCATCGTGCAATCAATAAATGTCTTCTGGAAAAGATTGATTATCTCTGTATGCTTGAATTATGAGAGCCTATGAGCCAGAAAGATATGAGCATAAGTTTTCCTGCGGGATTGTTCAACGATGTTTGCCAGGTTATCGAAGCAGCCCGCCAGCGGGTGACCATCAGCGTCAACAGTGAACTGACGGAAACTATTTCTTGATAAGGACCTTCCAGCTTTAATCCCACACGCTCTGCAATCTCTTCTCGCTTCAAGTAAGGATCATCAGACAGCACGTCAAGAATGGATTGAGCAATGGTACCCAGCTTCTTTGGTGTGGATTCTCCTTTCTTAGGGGTTAGTCTTTGGTGTGGAGTTTTCCTTCTTTGATATAGTCTTTTGGGTAGTATCTTCCACCTTTGGTGTGGATTCTTGCTCGATGATACGCTGGAAATCTTCGTCACTTCTGCCGTATAGGACACTATAGACGGTAGTGAAGAAGGAAGAAGCATCAGATTCAAATATCGGCTACGGTCTTCCGTAAAGAGACGGAGCTCGGAAGTCAGTTCGGTTATCTTCCGGAATCCGGAGCCCGTGGTCGTTGATGATGTTAATGCGCATCCATTGGATAAAGAGTTGGCAGTGGAGGCGATTCGTTATAATGGGTATGTGCCGAATTCTAACGGGCTCTGGATTACTTTCAATGTCCAAGGTGAGCATTATGCCATTAATGTCGAGCGTTTTCCGAGGATGGGGCACCTATATAATGAGATGGAGGGAAAGCAGAAGGCAAGGTTGTCCGTGTTTCCACAACTGGGGATGAATGCGCCTGGAGATAAGAAGGTTTTATCATAAGACTGAGAAGGTGCAAAGGTGGTAAAAAAAACTTCCATCAGTTGATGGAACTGATGGAAGTGATGGAATGAGGGAATGCCGGTATAGCTTAGAGATGCTTGCTGGTGATTCCCTTGAGGTCGAAGAACATAAGGACCGTTTCGTCCTCTGGCTCGGGAATGACCAAGGGCCGAAATTCACATTTCGAATAAAAGTTCTCTGCATCAAGGTAAGCATCAACAGTCAGATAACGACATCCAGCCTTGGTATCGTTAAAGAACCATATCTTGATAAGATCCAGGATCTCTCTTCCAAGCCCGGAATGCTGTGCTTTTTTACTGACAGCCAGACGGCCGATTTTGAGAGCCGGATATGAAGAACGCCTTTTGGCATTGGGGATTTTCCTCGACAACTTGTTCCAAATAGCAGGGTCGGCGATGGAACGCTCAATCTTGTCAAAAAGCAGGCTGAAATACGCCAGATTGTCATAAGTCTGGCTGTCTTCCACTATGTATGTCTTCGCAAGATGCTCCTCCTCGTAGAGGGAAGCATTGGGAGTAGCGGTTCCGGTCTCACACAAAAAACCGTTCAAGTCTGCTTTGCCACAGTCGAACGGCTTTTGTGTATCTACGGACGGCTCAAAAGGCCTGATAGAGATACTCATAGGGCAAACGTGCAGCACTTTTTGAGTCTCTCATAGGTTTTCCACATTTCCTCTTGTCTTTCTTCAGGAAGAGGAGTCACGTTGTGTGCCGCCATCTCGAAGCGGTAAGCATCCTCATCGTATAGGATGGGCGTTTCTTTAATTGGTTTTGCCATAATTCGTTTCTCCTTTTTCTTTAGTGTTCCTGCAGTATAGATGCGGGGAACAATGCAAATGTAACATTATTTCTTCATAGCATTGCAAATTTTGTGCAAATTGGTTGATAACCTGGACTTAATCAATGTACCTCCAGTCTTTCTTGTAGAACTCGTTGATGTAGTTGATGATTCCTTTGACGTGGAGGTCGATGAGGGCCTGGTGAACAGGTTGGAACCGGAGATTTTGGCCTTGGTACCGAGCACGGAACGGCCTTCCTGGGAGAGGGCCAGTTTGTTCCACGCCAGCAGCTGGGCAGGAGTCAGGCTCTTCCATTGGGAGGTAAGTTGCTTGAAAAAGCCCTTGGCGCTGCCGCTCATCTCCTCGAAGGCGATCGACGGGATATATACTTCATGTCCTTCGTGGAATTGATGTTCAGTTTCAGGAATTTGGATCTCGCCGAGCAATGGGGTTACATGTCGAAGTTCCGGAAGTCATAATAATTATTGATACCGTTATACGGATAGAACAAAAACTTCCATCAGTTGATGGAAGTGATGGAATGATGAAAACTATTTCTTGATAAGAACCTTCCAGCGTCCGGACTTGCGGCCCTCGATGCGGAGAAGGTACTTTTCTTTTTGTAAATTCGCCAGGTGATACTTGACACCTGCCAGGGTAAGGTCAAGCTTTGCCATGAGATCTTCCCGCTTCAGATACGGATCTTCCGAGAGCATATCCAGTATAGTCTGAGCGGTTTTCCCTAATGGCCTCCCGGGAGACTTAGAGATAGCCTTAGGGGTAGTCTTTTGGCTAGTTTTAGGGTTAGTCTTTTCACCCTTAGGGTTAGTATTTTTAGGAGTCTTTGGGATAGTACTCTCCGGGCCATCATTCTCATTAGATTCCTTATCAATAATGTGCTGGAAATCTTCTTCATTTCTGCCGTATAGGACACTATAGACCGTCGTGAAGAAGGAAGAAGCATCAGATTCAAATATCGGCATACGGTCTTCCGTAAAGAGACGGAGTTCGGAAGTCAGTTCGGTTATCTTCCGGAATCCGGAGCCGCGTTTCTCCATATAATCCAGCTGCGTAAAGACATCGGCAATGATGGGATTGCGGCGCTTGGACGGAACTTTCAGGATGTCACGGTCCTGAATGCGGGTACCGTCGAACATTCCTCCAGGTGAATAAAACTCGATGCGGTCATCGTAAATGTCCACATGCACTTCACTTCCGACCTCGGTCATATCACGATGGATAAGGTGGTTCACACAACACTCGAGAATGGCACGGTCGGCATACTCCGGGAAGTTGAGGCGATAGTCGGGAAGTTTAAACCAGCGTTTTGCGGTGTTGGACTTGATGAATCCTCTCATCATCTGGAGCAGGTACAGCAGATTGCCGCTGTATTCGGCATCATTGATGGCATCGGTCTTGGTGAGCCCGTTCCAACGGGTACAGAACACACGGGACTGATAAACCTCGCAATTGTCGGAAAACAGGAGACCGCCGTTTGTGAGTGTGCCATCCTCCAGGACGAGGCCCCAGGATTCGGGATACTTTTCATCCCAAGGCTGCAGAGTCCTCTCGTGGTACTCATGGGCAAGCATCTTGAAGGAATGCTTTTTAATGGTCTCCCGACTAGGAAGGGCATCCCAACTGCGGTTGCTGCCTTTGAGCACAAGGTTCAGCAATTCCCGGGAAGAAGCCACAACACTCTCATTACCGGAACGGACATACGCTTGGCGGGAGCCGTCAAGAACAAGGTAATACGGAGTGAACTGCCCCGGATTTATGAGTACCTCAAGGACTTTGTGGCCTTGCTCATCTTCTCCGGGAGTCAGCGTCCAGTCCGGAACAGGATCCAGATGGGCGTTAATCTTCTGACTGATGAAGTCGGCATCGCTCTGCGGATTGGAAAGGCCGGTTACTGTGCCATCGTTGTCAACGCCGTAGTAGAGTGCGCCGCCTTCAGTGTTGGCATAGGCGCTTACACTCTTCAGCCAATGGCTGATTTTCTTCCGCTCCAATTCTTGCTTGAAGTCGTATTCCGTGCATTCGGATATGAGTTTGTTTCCTAATATCTTCATAGTGCGTCACTATTGTTAGCTAAGATACGGATTTTATTTGGATTACTTTACGCTACCAGCTAAAATTCCAAATGTGGTTCAATCGGTGCCAGAAGAACAAAAACCGATAAAAAACAGAAAGTATGCATAAGCGTTTTTGTGGGATTGTAAAATCTTTACACTTTCTTTACAGTTCTTTACAGTCTTTACACTTCTAAGTTCCGACGGTTTACATTGTCAATCAATTAGTTGAGTGTTTTGGCACGAAGAGTGAAGGTTTTCGCCGCAGTTAAACAATAAACTATATGAAACTACTTTTCATTAAATTGGCAGTTCCGGTGCTGGCATCCGCTGTGACAGTGTGTGCCAGCGGCCAGACTGCAATGTCACTTAAGGATTGCATGCGCTACGCAGTCTCCAATTCCACCAAAATCCGCATTCAGCAGGCGGCCATCGGCGATGCACAGATTGACCGGAGGGATGCGGCGCTGGCGCTGTTCACGCCCCAAATCAATGCTCAGACCTACGCATACTATAACTTTGGCCGAAGCATTGACCCTCAGACCAACACATACTTCAACACGACATCGTTCCACAACAACTATGGCGTGTCGGCAGGATATGACCTTTTCAACGGCTTCCAAGCGGTGAACAACTACCGTATATCCAAGACAGGGATGCTGATTGCAGACTCGCAGGAGAAACAGGTGGAAGCCGATATCTGTCTGGCGGTGATGGAAGCCTACTACAATGTGGTTTACTACAAACGGCTATACGATGTATATGAGGAACAAGTGGCCACGGCTGAGCAGGCACTGACCAAGGCGCGCAGGCAGGAGGAATTGGGCCAGAAAGGCCATGCTGATGTCATCCAGATGGAGGCCGATTTGGCCGACCGTCAGTATGACCTCACGAATACATACAATATGTATCAGGACCAGAAGATGACGCTGGCCGACCTGATGTTCTGGCCGATGGATGAGGAACTTACGATAGTGACAGATTATAGATCCTTCGCTGACGCTCAGGATGACAATTCTGCCACTCAGATCAACCCCTCTGTCATTCTGAACAACCCCTCTGTCATTCTGAGCGGCCCATCTGTCATTCTGAGCGGTAGCGAAGAATCTATCGTAGACTTCGCTCTGGAGCACAATCCGGGCATACAGATTGCCTCCTGGAAGCAGCTGAACGCACGACGGGAGCTGAATACGGCCAAATGGCAGTTGCTCCCTACTGTGGGCCTGTATGCGGGCTGGAGCACCAGTTACTACACCTACCAAGGCTCCGAAACGGCCATCTTCCGCGACCAGTTCAAGAACAACGGCGGTGAATATGTCGAACTGGCTTTGACGCTTCCCATCTTCAACCGCTTGCAAGGGCATTCGAGAGTATCCCGGAAGCGCAATGCATTCGAAAAAGCTACGGCAGAACTCGACCAGAAACGCAGGGATGTGGAATCAGAAGTAAGAAGGGCCATCCAGGACCGCGACGGAAGCGCCACTGCATACCAGCAGGCCCAGCGCAAGGCCGAAGTGCAGGCCGAAGCCTATACGCTGAACCTCAAGAAACTGGAGCAGGGGCTCATCTCCCCGCTGGAGTTCCAGACGGCAAGCAACAATTACCTGAAGGCTCAGGCGGACGAGATGAACAGCCTGTTCAAGTATCTCATCAAGCAGGCGGTAGTAAGATATTATAGCGGAGTAGAATATATTAACCAATAGATTCTTCAGTCGCTACGCTCCTTCAGAATGACAGCCCCTTGTCAGTCCGAGCACATTGTCATTATGAGCAACTCTAATGTCATTCTGAGCGAAGCGAAGAATCTGTTAAGCGAAGAATCTAAATAATAAACGATATGGACAAGATTATCGAGAAGAAAACAGGTTGGCGTGTGGCATTCACCAAACGGGCTCTCCCCTATTGGCTGGGTGCGCTGCTGGCAGTGTTTATCGTGTATTTGATTGTGCGTCCGAACAACAAGACGCTGCGGGTGGATAGAGACTCCATCACCGTCGCCAATGCCGAAAAGGGCGAATTCAACGACTATATCCGCATCAGCGGACGGGTGCAGCCGATGACAACCATCCAGCTTTCGCCACAGGAAGGAGGCATCGTGCAGACCATCCTCATCGAGGAAGGCTCAATGGTGAAGGCCGGAGACCCCATCCTGATTTTGAACAACGACAATCTGGACCTCCAGATTCTGAATTCCGAGGCTGAACTGGCAGAAAAGGAGAACATCCTTCGCAACACGCAGATTCAGATGGAGCAGCAGAAACTGGATGTGCGGCAGAACGAGCTGGAGTATGGCACCCAGGTGGAGCGTCTGCGCCGCGCCTATGAGCAGCAGAAGGCTCTCTACGAAGACAAACTCATCGCCCGCGAAGACTACCTGAAAGCCGAGGAAGACTATAAACTGTCGAGGCAGAAATACGAACTTATCCGCGAGCGTTCCAGGCAGGACAGCCTCTATCGCGGCACGCAGATTGACCGCATGGAGGAGAGCCTGGACAATATGCTCCTCAACATGCAGATGATTCGCAAGCGCAAGAGTAACCTTATCGTGAAGGCGCCGATTGACGGCGAACTGGGCCTTCTGGATGTAGTCCTTGGCCAGAGCATTGCCAGCGGAACCAAGATTGGGCAAATCAACAGCGTTGGCGTCTACAAAGTAGAAGCACAGATAGACGAACACTACATCGACCGCGTGGTGGCGGGCCTGGAGGCCACTTTCGAGCGTCAGGGAGAAACATATTCCACCAGCATCCGCAAGGTGTACCCGGAGGTGCGAGACGGCAAGTTCAAGGCCGATTTCAAGTTTGACGGCGTGCAGCCCGACAACATCCGCAGCGGCCAGACCTACTACCTGAACCTTCAGCTGGGCCAGAGCGAAGAAGCCGTCATCATCCCGCGCGGCACCTTCTACCAGAAAACCGGCGGGAAATGGATTTATGTGCTTAACAAAGAGGGCAGCAAGGCCGTCAAGAGAGAGATTCGCATCGGACGCCAGAATCCGCAGTACTACGAGGTGCTGGATGGCCTGGAGCCTGGCGAGAAGGTCATCACCTCCGGGTACGAAACCTACGGGGATTCAGATGTGTTGGTATTTTAAATCCTTCGGGCTGCGCCCTCAGGATGACAGTTGCTGTCATTCTGAGCGAAGCGAAGAATCTGTCATTCTGAATGAAATGAAGAATCTATGGCAATAAATCAATCCGTTCCTTATTAACAGAATCAATCAATGCATCCTTCCTTTCTCGTTTCCAACCCTTGAGCTGCTTTTCTCGAGCAATTGCCTGATCAATATCAGAGAAAGATTCATAGTACACAAGTTTATGACAATGATATTTTGCTGTAAAAATGGAACCCTGTCCAGACTTATGCTCTGCAACTCTTCTTTCCAAATCGTTGGTGACGCCAATGTACAGAGTCGTGTTGTTTCCACTGGACATTATGTAAGTGTAATAAGTGTTATACATGGTTAAATTAATTAGATTCTTCGGGCTGCGCCCTCAGAATGACAGGATAAGTACAAAGATATGAAAGTATTTAGAAAGACTGGCGTTTCGACGCTGATTAATGTGCTGGGAATGAGTGTGGCGTTTGCCGCGGCGATGATTCTGATGGTGCAGGTGAAGTGGGATGCTTCCTATGATAAGAATTTCGACGGACACGAGCAGGTGTTCCGAATGGAGAACAATTGGATAGATGACGGTCCGTTCTCAACCTGGCTAAGCAGACCGATGATTGAGACAGTCCGGAAAGCAAGTCCGAATATCGAGGCTGTGGGAACACTTAGTTACCTGGGCGAACAGGTGTATTATCGCGAAGGCGGGAAAGAATCGGCCATTACCGTTTCGTCTGCAAAGATAGACAGCACCATGTTCTCCGTGTTCCCTTTCGAATGGGTAGAAGGTTCGGCCCGGGAATTCACAGCCCCGGGAACGGCGGTTCTCAATGAAACATTCGCAAACTTGATATTCGGAAACGAGAGCGCTGTCGGCAAGGTCCTCCAGACGGGAGACGGCATTTCGGCCCGCATCATAGGCGTTTA
Organism: Bacteroidales bacterium; assembly: GCA_017469425.1. GTDB lineage: Bacteria > Bacteroidota > Bacteroidia > Bacteroidales > UBA932 > Cryptobacteroides. The sequence goes on along the minus strand of JAFUGJ010000008.1, from coordinate 8,008 downwards.
TAAGAACACACCGCGCAATTTCAGCTTGCATTATGGCATCTTCACGAATATTGGAAACGAATTTATAGATGATGATTTCGAATGGTCATATGTTTCTTATCTGAAACTGAATGACCCTTCCAGGGCCAAAGAGACTGAAAATGCCATGCTCGAAGCATTTATGGCGTACTTCTCCGACGAAGTGGACTCGGAAGAACTGGTCGGGATGAGAAGCGGATTCCGAATAAGCAAGCTGCACGATGCGCATTTTGAGCGGGATGTCAAGGCAAATATTGTAGCCGCCAGCAGGCCAATAACCGTCACGCTGTCAATCATCTCCCTATTGCTGATTCTCATTGCCATCATCAATTTCATAAACTTCGCCTTTGCGGAGATTCCGTTCCGGATCAAGGGCATCAATACCCGGAAAGTCCTGGGCGAAGGACGCGGGTCGCTTATCGGCAGGCAGCTGCTGAATGCAGGACTTATCGCTCTGGTAGCTTTTGCTCTGGCCTGCCTGATTGTCCATGTGGTGAGTGGAACCTCCTGGGCATCGTATGTTTCGGATTCCATCGCACTGAAGGATAATATCGGCATTCTGGCCATTACGCTGGGTATCGCCCTTCTTTCTGCGGTGGCTGCCGGTATTGCTCCAGCCCTCTATTCCACATCCCAGCCTGCCGCATTGGTGCTCAAAGGCTCTTACGGAACCAGCGTGAAAGGTCGCAGCCTGCGCAGTGCCCTGGTTGCCCTACAGTTCATCCTTTCCTTCGTGTTCATCCTGATGGCGCTGTATGTGAATGTGCAGACCAGGTTCATGGCCAGCAAGGACATGGGATTTCCGCAGGAGAATATCCTTCAAGTGTGGTGCGGCTACTACGCCGGTGGAGCGCACGATGCTGTGAAAGACAAACTGCTTCAGAACCCGTCCATCGTGGATGTAACCTTTGCCGACAATCTGATTGTATCCGACCAGAAGATGGGTTGGGGAAGAACGGGAGATGACGGAAAGCAGGTGTTCATGGAAGTGCTTCCGGTTGCAGACAACTTCGTAAGATTCTTCGGCCTTCAAATAGTGGACGGACGGGATTTCATGGAGTATGACAATCAGAGCCATGCAGGGTGCTTCATCGCCAACGAGACCTTTATCCAGAGTTTCCCTCAGTATCATGTGGGCAGCTTCATGGGTGGCCATGTGGACGATGCCGAGATTGTGGGCATCGTAAAGGACTTCAATTTCAAGTCTTTGAAGCATCCCATGGGGCCGCTGGTGCTTTATAATTGGGGAAAGACGCAGTGGCGCAATTTCAGCGTGATGTATGTCAAGACGGCTCCCGGGGCCGATTTCAAAGAGGTATCGTCTCACATCAAAGAAGTTGTCTGCACCTACGACCCCACCCGTGAACCCGACCAGGTGGCCGTTCGTCATCTGGACGAATGGATTGAGAATATGTATCAGAGCGAGGTGTCGCTTGGCAAACTCATCACTACCGCCTCCATTGTGGCCCTGCTCATTGCCATCATCGGCATCATCGGCCTGGTATTCTTTGAAACCCAGTTCCTCCGCAAGGAAATTGCCGTGCGGCGGGTAAACGGCGCTACCGTAGGAAGCATCCTTCAGATGATTAACAAGAAGTATCTGGTAATGGCCGTTGTCAGCTTTGCTGTGGCCGCTCCATTTGCATACTGGGTTATGTCGGTGTGGCGCAAAGGCTTTGCTTACCAGGCACCCATCCCGGTGTGGATATTTGTGGTGGCACTGCTACTGGTCGCCGCCATTACACTGGCTGTTGTCACGCTCCAAAGCTGGAGAGCGGCCAATGCCAACCCGGTTGAATCGTTGAAAAATGAATAGATTCTTCGGGCTTCGCCCTCAGAATGACAAAACGGCTGTCATTCTGAGCAGAGCGAAGAATCTAAAAGAGAAGTAATAAACAAATTAATATACAATAAATTATGATTACTGTAAACAATCTTTCCAAAATCTTCCGGACGGAAGAAATCGAGACCACGGCGCTGAATGGCGTTTCTTTTGAAATCAAGGACGGCGAGTTCGTTGCCATCATGGGGCCTTCGGGCTGCGGCAAGTCCACGCTACTGAACATCCTGGGCCTGCTGGACAATCCTTCCGGCGGTTCATATAAACTTTTGGATACCGAAGTGGCGAACCTCAAGGAGAAGGAGCGCACAAAGTTCCGAAAGGGCAACATCGGCTTTGTGTTCCAGAGTTTCAACCTGATTGACGAACTGAATGTCTATGAGAACATCGAGCTCCCCCTTCGCTACCTCAACATCAGCGCCTCAGAGCGCAAGCAGAAAGTAACGGACATCATGAAGCGGATGAACATCAGCCACCGCGCGCAGCACTTCCCGCAGCAACTTTCCGGCGGTCAGCAGCAGAGGGTTGCCATCGCCCGTGCCGTCGTTGCTGGCCCTAAGCTGATTCTGGCGGATGAGCCTACCGGTAACCTCGACTCCAAGAACGGCAAGGAAGTGATGGATCTGCTCAAGGAACTCAACCAGGAAGGAACCACCATCGTGATGGTGACCCACAGCCAAAAGGATGCCGCACAGGCGCAGCGCACAATTGACCTGTTTGACGGGCAGATTGTTTCAGATGTGAAGAATGAATTATAGATCCTTCGCTTTGCTCAGGATGACAGTGTTGTCATTCTGAGGGAGCCAAAGGCAACCGAAGAATCTATATGAAAAGTTACCTAAAATTCCTCTCCCGCAACAAGCTGTACACTGCCATCGAGGCGGTGGGACTTGCGGTGAGCCTGGCATTTGTCATACTCATCGGCAGCTATGTGTGGCAGCAGTTCTCGGTGACACAGGAACACCCGGACCAGGAAAGAGTCTATGTGCCAGGATTACCGGCTTACCCAGCGCTTACATACGGTTTCCCGGATGCCATCGGAGATATTCCGGAAATTGAGTCCGTTTCCAGAATGTGCAATGTGGCGGTACATCCTGTCATTCGGGGAGAGCAGACGGATGCGGAGAGTGTCGGCGTGGAACCGGAGTTCTTTGAAATCTGTCCTCAATTCCGATTTTTGGAGGGCTCCGCGGATGTACTTTCCGTTCCGTCCAATGTTATCATTTCGGATTCCTTCGCCAAAAAACACAATCTTTCGGTAGGTGATGCTCTTGACATCAGCGGCAGCAGATATACCGTCGGTGCCATATTGGAGGACCTGAAAGGCACGGTCGTCATACCTTATGAAATATTCCGCAATGCCGCTGTTTACAAAGGCAACTGGCAGCCATTCGACAACTATGGCAGTACGGTCACGCTGATAAGAGTCCGTCCCGGAACAGACAGGAAAGTCCTGTATGACAAATTGGAAGCCGTTTGCAAAGATGTCTATTCAGGTATCTATGGGCAGTATTTCTTTGAACATCTGGAACTTTCGCGTTACGACGAATTGTTTTTCAAGGATACTGAGGGATTTTTCCGGCATGGAGACAAGGCGACGCTCAGGATTCTGATGCTGGTCGGGCTCCTGCTCCTATTGTCCGCCATTCTGAACTATGTCAACCTGTCCGTCGCACTCACCGGAAAAAGGGCAAAGGAAATGGCCGTGAGGCAGATCTCCGGAGCATCCAGGGGCGGCATCATCGGGAAGTATGTGGCCGAGTCCATCGCGTTTACCGCAGTTTGCTTTGCGGCCGGCCTATTGCTCGCAGAAGCTTTCTGCCCGGCCATGAATGCACTTTTGAATAATCCTGATATCCCGATATGCGTCATCTGGTCTCCGGGGTATGTAATGACATATATCGTCATCACCCTGCTTGTGGGAGCGCTCTGCGGCATTTTCCCGGCCCTCATGGCAGGCCGATACAAAGCGGTGGATGTGATGAAAGGCGGGTATCGGCGCAAGAGCAAAATGGTGTTCAGCAAGGTTTTCATCGTACTACAGAACGCATTGGCTGTTATCCTTATAGCGCTGGCCATCACGATGGAGGCGCAGATGCGAAAGACACAGCAGCGGCCGATGAACTGCAACATCGAGAACATTTTCTTTCTTAAGGATTTTTCCGGTGAGGACGGTGCGCCTTTGAAAGATGCCCTGGAAGCGCTTCCCTGTGTAAAACGGATTGGAAGGAGTTCGGGAGTGCCCGGCAGTATCAATATGGGCCAGTACAGCACCACCCGGGAAGGACAGGATATCCTCTACAAACTGATGCGCTTGGACAGTACCGCTTTTTCGATGTTCGGATTTGAGATACTGGAAGACTTCCACGCACCGCAATTCAATAGCGTATGGTTCTCGGACAAGAGTTTTGCCGCTACCGGTTTCGATTCCGACAATCACGACATCAGCAGCACGCTGAGCCAACGAACAAAGGGTTGCGAACAGGTTGCCGGAGTCTTTAAATCTTTCCCCACCAACAACGCCAATATGGGAGAAGAAGACTATGCCATCGTTTCTCTGATGCGTTCCGAGGACATTCCTTTCGCCGGGTGGGTCATTGAAACCACCCCGGACAGGAAAGAGGCGAAAGCCCAGATCATGGAAACCTACGAGAATTACATCAAAGGCAAGCCGATTTACGGGAGTTTAGCCTTCTGGGTTGACGAAAACATAGCGGAGGCGTGGAAGCCGGCCCGCAACAACATGAGGCTGGTGGAAATCTTTATGCTCCTATCCATTATCATCGCCCTGCTGGGCCTGGTGGCCATGAGCACTTATTATGCCGATGAGAAATCACGCGACATTGCCGTCCGGAAAGTCTTCGGCGGAACGGTGGACACGGAGGCTTGGAGAACCATCCTGGACTATATGGTGCTTGTCGGCATCGCCTGCCTTATCGGCATACCCGTCGCCGTTTATGCGGCGCAGGAATACCTTAAAGACTTCATTTACAAGCTGGAAGGCTACTGGTGGATTTTCGTGGTGGCCGTGCTCCTTTCCGGCGTCATTGCTTTTGCCTCCGTCATCTGGCAGGTGCTGAAGGCGGCCCGGACCAATCCGGCAACAGAACTGAAAAAAGAGTAGTATGAAATCTTACCTGAAATTCCTCTCCCGGAACAAGCTCTACACCGCCATCGAGGCGGCGGGGCTGGCGGTGAGCCTGGCGTTTGTCATACTCATCGGCTCGTATGTGGTGCAGCAGTACGAGGTGGCGCATGAGTCCCCCGAATGGAAACGGACCTTCGTGCTGGGCACTCCCGATTTTCTGGGGCTCACATACTGGGACAAGGAAGAACTTGAGATGGACATCCCCGAGGTGGAAGCCGCCACGCACCTAAGCTATCTTTGGAAGCCCACCACCCTTGTGGGAGAAACCCTGTTCCAAGTGAACGGCATGGAGGCCGATGCCGATTTCTTCCGCGTTTTCCCCGAATATCACCTTGTTGCGGGAAACCTGGAGGACTTCGTCGGGAAAACCGATATCCTCATCAGCGAATCCCTCGCAAAACGCATCTCCGACAGTGCCGGGCAGGACCTCATAGGGCGCAGTCTCACAGTAAACGAATCGGAGCACATCATCAAGGGCGTATATGCCGATTTTGACGGCACGCTTGTACTGCCCTTCGATGTGATTACGAACATTGCCGACAGCTGGGCCGCCACAGAGGACAAGAACTTTGGCAGCATCGGCTCTTATACCACCTGTTTTCGCGTGCGCGGCGATGCAGACCTTTCCGATGTGAAGGCCAAAGTGCAGACCCTCCTGCACAAAAACTACGACAGCCCCTGGGGTCCGGAGCGGGTAGACGCCTGGCGTGCCTTCCGCTTGGACGAAGCCTTCTTCGACGCCGGAAACAGCAATGGCATCTTCCGTCAGGGCAACCGCCGGATGCTCCGGCTCCTCGCGGTGGTGGTGCTGCTTCTGCTGCTCTCGGCTGTCTTCAACTATGTGAACCTGACCCTCGCCCTCACCGGCAAGCGGGCCAAGGAAATGGCCACCCGGCGCCTTCTCGGGGCCGACAAAACCGCCATCCTCTGGAAATACATCGGCGAATCCGTGGCCTTCACCGCCGTATGCTTTGCCGCAGCACTACTGTTAGCATGGTGGCTCGTTCCCATGATGAACGCCCTGGTGACAACGAGCAATCCCACCGACGCCATTCTGGGCCTCGAAGATACCGGCGTGAGCATTTCCCTTCGCATGAGCCCTGGCTACATCGGCGCTTATGCCCTGGCCATCCTGGCCCTCGGGGCACTGAGCGGACTGCTGCCTGCACTCACCGCTTCCCGCTACGAGCCCATAGATGTCATCAAAGGCGCACTGCGGCGACGGAATAAAATGGTACTGAGCAAGGTATTCATCGTGGTGCAGAACATCCTTTCGGTGTTTCTCATTGCCGTAGCCCTTGTAATGGAAGTGCAGATGCGGCACATGCTCACAAGGCCCTCCCATGCATCCGTGGACAACTTGTACTATATTGAATACAGCGCCCGCGATTACGACATGATGAAGCTCTTCAAAGACAAGGTGGAGCAACTCTCCTTCGTAAAGAAAGTGGGCGTAGGACGCGGCCTTCCGGGCCTTATAAACATGACCATGGGTGTGCGGGTGGACGAGGAACACGATGTGAGCATGCCCATGATTCTCTGCGATTCAACATATTTCCGGCTTCTGGGCCTGGAGCTTCAGCAGGACTTCGGCCACCCGCTCGTGCATTCCATCTGGATGAGCGAATCGGCCTTCAACGCGGCAGGCGTCTCGGACACCAGCACAGTTTTCCCGCGAAGAATCAATGTAAACGGCTCGAAGCCCGAGTTCATCGGCGGCACCTTTGCCGATTTCCCCGCCCGTCCGGCATCCGATGTGGAGCAGAATCCCAACGGGGCCGTCATCGTCACCAGACCTGAAGAACTGAACTACGCCAACTGCCTTCTTATTGGCACGACGGATGAAGACAAATCCTATGAACGGCAAATCCTTGATGCCTACCGTGACTATCGCCTGGAAACCGCCGGAGTGGAAGAACCTGCATGGAATTACGGCTTTGTCCGGGAGTTGAACCGCAAGCAGCTGGCACCGGTCCGGAGGACATTGCACCTAGTGGAACTCTTCGCGGTTCTCGCCGTACTCATTTCCCTGCTCGGACTGCTCGCCATGAGCACCTATTTTGCCGATGAAAATACCAGGCAGATTGCGGTGCGGAAGGTATTCGGTTCCGATGTGAGGCACGAAACATGGCGGAATGTTCAAAGTTATATGGTGCTCGTGGGCGCGGCATGCCTCGTCGGAATTCCACTGGCCATCTGGAGCGCAGGGCTTTATCTGGAGCGCTTTACCTACCGGATTGAAGGCTACGGATGGGTGTTTGTGCTGGCTGCCATGATTTCGCTGGCCATAGCGTTCGGGACCGTCCTCTGGCAGACCCTCAAAGCGGCCCGGACCAATCCGGCGGCAGAGCTGAAGAAAGAATAAACTACTTCAGAGATACATATTTAAGATGAAAACAAAAAGAGATATATGGATTAAGGTGCTGTCGCTCGGAGTGGGGCTGGCAGTGGGGATTGTGCTCATTGCCAAGGTGTTCTTTGAGCTGAGTTACGACAGCTTTTACAAGGACATCGACCGGGTCTATACCATCAATACATGGTATTCCCATCAGGGAGAAGAAAAGGATTATGGCCAGGTGAGCGGTGCCGTTGCCCTGGGTTTCATGGAGGAGGTTCCCGGTGTAGAAGCCGGTACGCGCACCACCTTTGTTTTCAATGGCGACACCTATCTGGACGAGGAGGGCAACAAGCTGAAAGGAACGCTTGTCTGTGCCGATACCTGCTTCTTCCGGGTATTCGACAGGCCCATCCTTGCCGGTGACCCGGTGAAGGCGCTGGGCAAATGGGGCTCGGTGATGGTTTCAAGGTCGTTTGCTGAAAAGCTTGTAGATTCTTCGGTCGAGGTCTTTCGCTACGCTCAAGATGACATTCTCCCTCAGAATGACAAAAGCGCGTCCCGGTATGACGATTCTGTCACCCTGAACGAAGTGAAGGGTCTGCTGAGCGAAGCGAAGGGTCTGCTGAGCGAAGCGAAGGGTCTGCTGAACGAAGTGAAGGGTCTG
>JAFUGJ010000069.1 GCA_017469425.1 Bacteroidales bacterium | reverse complement strand
GGTGCGGAAAGCCGGGGAGATGGCCAAGAAAGCCGACCCAAGGTTAAGAATGTGCTATCTGGACATATTCAATGTGCGCACGGAGGAGGAATTTTATAAAAAACTTGCGGTCGAACTTATCCGATGCTCTGCCACAAAGGTGGAAGAAATCACAGCCAATGCAATGCGGTTCGCTTCCCGGTTGATTCCTTCCATCAGCGCCGGAGATCCGCTCAACAAGGTCAGTATCAGTTTCAATCTCAAGGATTTCACGCAGACAGAAGATGACATCCTGGACATGGCGGAGAAGATAGCGCAGGAGAAAAATCTAAACATTGTTGTCTGCATAGATGAATTCCAGCAAATCGCATCTTTTGCCGACCCCGATGCCTTTCAGGCAAGACTTCGCTCGCATTGGCAGCATCACCAGAGGGTTGCTTACTGCCTTTACGGAAGTCGTCGACACATGATGATGGAGGTGTTCACCAACAGGGAGAAACCTTTCTTCCAGTTTGGCAAAACGCTGTTTTTGGAGAAAATACCCCGTGAGAAATGGCCTCCATTCATTCAGGAAAAATTCAGCGAAAGCGGAAAAACCATCTCCGAAGCTCAGTGTTTCAGAATTGCCGAATTGGTTGAAGATAATCCATATTACATTCAGCAACTGTGTGAAGAGGTTTGGAACAGGACGGAGAATACTTGCAGCGATGCTGCCATATCTGAAGCCTTTGAAGCGATTGTGTCCGGACAAGGAAACCTGAATCTTGCGCTCACACAGACATTGACCATCACACAGCAAAATCTGCTGCATGCCATCGTAAATGGTGAAAAGCTGCTCTCGTCTGCCACCGTTCTGGACAAGTACGGCCTGAAGAACAGCCTGACGGTTCAGCGTGCCAAAAACGCTTTGGCCAAGATGGACATCATAGACACTTTCGAGCGAACCGTCACGATGGAAGACCCCGTGTATGCATATTGGCTTAAAAACATCTATTTCGGAACGAGATAATGCGTCACGCCTGACCAGTCAGGAGCCGCCCCACTACAGTAATAACATATTTGCGAATAATGAAAAATGTTATTACTTTTGCAAAAAGGTAAAACTATGAGGACGAATATCATAAAAATAGGAAACAGCAAAGGAATAATTATCCCTAGCAAAGCACTCAAAACCCTTGGACTCAAAGATTCTGTCGAATTGGAGGTTCATTCACATACTATTACTATCCGTGGAATCGAGGAAAAATCAAATCCTTTCGACAAGATTTCTCATGGCGGTTGGTTTAATGATTCCCGGGATGCATATGAAATCTCGCGGGAGTTGTCCGACACGCGGGTTAACTCCAGACCGGCGGTAGAACTATGACAAAATATCTTCTCGATACCAATGTCCTGATTGCAATGTTCCGCGGGCAATACGGAATCAGGGAATGTATTCTTGAAGCCGGATTCGAGAACTGTTTTGTAAGTGAAATCACTTTGGGAGAGATTATTACCGGTGCCTATAAAGGAGATATAGCCAAACATCAGCACGAGATTGATTTCTTAAAAGAACAGTTCACAATTCTGCCTGTATCTCCTGCTATCGAATATTACGGGAAACTTCGCGCCTCTTTGGAAAAACAAGGAACACCGGTAGATTCGCTCGACCTCCTAATTGCGGCAACTGCGTTGGAGAGCAATCTGACTCTGGTCACACACAACACCAAGCATTTTCAACGGATTCCAGGGTTGAAAGTTGTAGATTGGGAAGCATAATGCGTCACGCCTGGCTGATAATCGCGCATAATGAATTTACTGTCCTGCAAAAGCTTGTATCCATGCTGGACGACGCGAGAAGCGACTTTTACATTCACTATGACAAGAAAGTTCCGCAGATTCCGGAGATAAAGGCACAACAGGGAAGGCTGTTCGTCCTGCCCGAGCGAATCGATGTCCGATGGGGTACGGTCTCTCAGATAAAGACGGAATTGCTGCTTTTGGCGACGGCCCAGAAGAACGGCCCCTATGCCCATTACCATATAATTTCAGGAACCCATTTGCCACTCAAACCGGTCAGTGAGCTGTTTAAGTTCTATGACAGCCATGCAGGAGAAGAGATTATGAGATTTTGGAACGATGATGCAGGAGATGCCGACTTCAAACTTAGACGCTACCACTTTCCTATCAGGAACATCAAAAGTTTCGGCAAATCCTTTGTAAAAAGCCTGGATAACATTATATGGCGGGCAAACCTTGGAATTCAGAAAGCATTGGGAATCCGGCATTTCAAAAAAACGAATTTCTATAAAACCGATAACTGGAAAAGCTTGACTGAGAAGGCCAGCCGCTATTTGGTCGGAAATGCGGGTGCTATCCTCAAAAAGTATCGCTGGTCCTTGTGCGGAGATGAGTATTACGGTGCTACGGAGATACTCTCCAGTGGCGAATCGTTCAAGGTGCACGATTGCAAGAACCTTTTATATGCAGATTTTCAAGGAGATACACCGCGCAAATTGAGCATGGAAGAATATCCGTACCTAAGAAACTCCGACTACCTTTGGGCAAGAAAATTTACGAGCCAAAGCACAATATGACACTTAAAGAGAAACTCATGGAATGGTGGATTCGTCCGGAAATGTACTACATCAAGCGGTACATCAAGTTTCTGCGAAAGGAAGAGAAGTACACCGACCGCAACAGACTGCTTTGCTTCTGGTATCGCGGACGCAAGAACCGGCTCGGCTCCCGACTCGGATTCATCATCAGCGCAGGCTGCTTCGGCCCGGACCTGCATCTGGAGCATTTCGGCTCGGTGATAGTCAATCCCAAGGCCCGAATCGGCAAGGGCTGCATCATCCACGGCAACTGCTGCATAGGCAGCAACGGTGGCTATCCCGACGACTCCCCCGTCATCGGAGATAATGTGGACATCGGCCAGAACGCCCAGATTCTCGGAGGAATCCGCATTGCCGACAATGTCCGGATAGGTGCGGGAGCCGTGGTTGTCAAAGATGTATTGACTCCCGGCGTGACGGTTGTGGGTGTGCCTGCAAAAGCAATTAATAAGGAAGAACTATGAATCCGGCTGTATCTATTATTGTACCAGCCTACAATGCTGAAAGGCACATACGCAGATGTCTGGACAGCATTTCCGTACAGTCTTTTCGGGACTATGAAGTACTGATTATTGATGACGGAAGTACAGACACCACCGGGCAGATTGCGGATATTTATGCTAATCAGGACCCCCGTTTTGTTGTTTTGCATAAGAAAAACGGCGGTGTATCGGCGGCCCGTCAAGATGGCATCGAACGCGCGCGAGGTGAATACACTTTATTTGTGGACTCGGATGACTATATTTCCACCGAGGCTTTGCATGAATTGTTTAGTGCGGCCAAGAGCAATGATGCGGATCTTGTTATATGTGATTTTACACTAACTCGAAAAGACGAGAAGACGGAGTATTGGCATCAGCAGCCAGATTCCATGGATAGGAATTGGCTTATAGGCTCGATGCTTTATATCTGTCCTATTTGTAGCAAAATGATACGGACCAAATGTTACCGGGCCCATAATATCCGCTTTGAAGAGGGTATAAACGCTGGCGAAGATCAACTCTTTTTTTTAAGAATCCTTGCCGCAAATGATACCATTAAATGTGCTTATGTTGGAAAAGCCTTATATCAATACGACCTTTCACAAAACAGCAACTCTATAAGCAACTCAGGTGTTAATGCATCAAAACGATTGTTGCCCTTGCAATTATTCCGCAATGAATATGACATTACACCAATGCAAGCTGCTTTTGACAACGCCATACTACACATTGCGTATGATTATTTGAAACGCCCCGACCTTTGCCCCGACTTCAAGGCAGATTTCCATTCATTCAGAAATAATATCAAATCTGCAAAAGGTTTTCCTTTATATGTTAAACTCCTTGTTCTGTTACGCCTACACGGAATTTACATCTCCGTTGACAGATTAAAACGAGTCTTTAAATGATTCCGAAAATCATCCACTATTGCTGGCTGAGCAACGACCCCAAACCGGAGGTTATACGCAGGTGCATTGCAAGTTGGGAAAAGCACTTTCCGGACTACAAACTAAAACTGTGGAACATCGACAGCATGGATTACAATGCAATTCCGTTCACCCGTGATGCCCTGAAAAATCGCAAATGGGCTTTCGTGGCGGACTATGTCAGGCTATACGCTTTATATCACGAGGGCGGTATCTATCTGGATTCCGATGTTTTTGCTTTAGGGAAGATTGACAGATTCCTGGATAACCGTTTCTTCACGGGGTTGGAGATGAGGGATAAACAACATACACAGATTTTTCTGGAAGCGGCCATTATGGGAGCCGAAGCCGGACATCCGTTCATCCGGGAAGCGCTCAATGTTTATGAGAGCCGTAATTTCATCAGGGAAGATGGTTCTTTTGATGAGACACCCATCCCCACCATCCTTTCAGGAATAGCGGAAAAGAAGTGGAACTGGATACGCAAAGACGAAGACCAACGCCTGAAGGATGGAATGTATGTATTCTCCACAGAAAGTATAGCCAACACCAACTGCAAAATCAGGAAAACAACCAAACTATACCACCTGAACAGCCGCTCTTGGATACCTCAGACGCCGAAAGAGAAGTTTATCCGCCGTCTGAAACGAATCTCCAGGTTTTTGAAGTTTTAGAAACCCTCAGAATGACACCCCTCGCCATTGCGTTCACGCCCAATTACTTCGTGCCAGTGGCCACATCTATCTGGGCTGCAACCCTGCCCGCGTATCTCAAACTTTGCAGGCTGGCAACCCCGGCAGACAAAGGAATGATGGTCCTAAGATGGTTCAAAAATCAATTAGGTCATATCAACTTTTTTTACTATCTTGGCAAAAAAGTATAGCCAGTCATGCCCGAAAAGAAGTTACCAATAGGAATACAGACTTTCTCCCGAATACGGCAGGAAAACTATCTGTATGTTGACAAAACAGACCTCATGTGGGCTCTTACCCAGGTAAGTCCTTTTGTTTTCCTCAGTCGGCCACGGCGCTTCGGAAAGTCTTTGCTGAGCTCAACCTTGGCCTCCTACTTTCAAGGGAAGCGGGAATTGTTTGCAGGACTGAAAATCATGTCCTTCGAAAAAGACTGGAAACAGTATCCGGTCCTTCATTTCGACTTGAGCGTCGCCAAGGCCCAGGCGAGTGCGGATGCATTAGCTTCGAGACTTTTGCTGCTAATAGGTGAATATGCAGATATTTATGGCCGGGTGGACAAAGAAAACACGCCTGGAGCCATGCTGCAAGGGGTAATCAGAAGAGCCCATGAAATGACAGGCAGCCCGGTTGTCCTACTCTTCGATGAGTACGACGCCCCTTTGTTGGATGTTCTGGGTGACCAGAAAACGCTTTCACAGATGCGCCGGGTTATGCAGGAGTTCTATGCTCCACTTAAAGCTTGCGAAGGGGATATCAAATTCTGTTTCATCACAGGCATTACCAAGTTTTCGCAATTGAGTATATTTTCCACCATTAACAATCTCACCAATGTTTCCATGGATCCCCGCTTTGGAACTATCTGCGGCATTACTGAGGATGAGATGGTGAAAACTTTTGCAGACGGCATTGCAAGCCTTGCCCAATCGTACGAATGTACCAGGGAACAAATGATTGGGAAACTTAGGCTGCAATATGACGGATACCACTTCTCCCATAATTCCGCCGGGGTATATAACCCTTTCAGCCTTCTGAAGAGTTTTGCCCAGCAAGACCTTTCCAACTGGTGGTTCGAGAGCGGCACCCCCACCTTCCTCATTCACCAAATGCAGCTATTTCGGACAGATATCACGGAATTAGATGGGCTGGAGGTTCCTTCAGACGCGTTTGATGTACCAACGGAGGGAATGACTACGGCGTTGCCGCTGCTTTATCAAAGTGGATACCTTACTATCAAGGCATATGATCGGGAGATACAGTCCTTTACACTGTCCATTCCAAATCAAGAAGTGAGGGTTGGATTTGTCAAGGGCCTGATTCCCGCCTATACGGGGCTGGATTCCGCCAATGTCCAGATGGGATTTGCCGCCAAGTTCTGGCGTGCATTGAAAATGAGCGACATCGACCTTGCCATGAAGGAGCTTCAGGCTTTCTTATCCGGAGTTCCATATGTAGACGGATTCAAGAAGAAACTCTCCGATGCTGCAACGGCCGAAGGATTCTATGAATACACGCTATACCTGATTTTTGCCACACTTAATGTTTATGTTCAGACTCAGGTTAAATGTGCGGGCGGACGCATAGACATGGTTGTTCTGATGCCGGATACCACCTATGTATTTGAATTCAAAACCAAGGGCAGTGCCCAGAATGCACTTGCCCAGATAAATGACAAGGAATATTTCCTCCCGTTCCGCACTGTAGGCCGCAAAGTGGTGAAAGTCGGCGTAAAAATGAATTCCGAGACCCGGAGTGTGGAAGATTGGTGCTGGGAATAAAGACTCCGTTCATGACACCCCTCGCCATTGCGTTCACGCCCAATTACTTCGTACCGGCGGCCACGATGCTGAAGTCGCTCATGGATGCGTCCACGGGAGAATTCCGCGTCGTCTGCCTGGTGAGCGAGGAGATTCCCCGGCGGATGCAGGAAAAACTTGAAAGGATGGGGAACGGACGCCTTCATTTTGAGTACATCCCGCTTAAAGGGAGGCTGGAAGGGCTTTACATCGACCCCCGCTACACCGAAGCCGCATCATTCCGGCTGCTGCTTCCGGAACTGCTGCCCGAATACGACAAAGCGATATATATCGACTGCGACATGATTGTGCGACAAGACATTGGCCGTCTGTACCGGGACACAGAACTTGGACGCAACCTGCTCGGAGCGGTCTACGAAGCGGCAATCGAAGGGCAGGCAGCACGCTTTCTCGCCCTCGGATGCGACCCCGCAAGGTATTTCAATTCGGGTTTTCTCCTTATGAACCTTGCGCAGATGCGCCGCGAAAACACTTCCCGGGAACTGCTGGAAGCCTGCCGCGTTCCTTATCTGGAATTCCCGGACCAGGACGCGCTCAACATCGTCTGCAAGGGCCGGGTACTGCCGCTCAGCCCGCTGTATAACTCGATTCGGACCTTTTTCATCCCCAAATACAAGGCGGATTTCGAGCGTCAGTATGGCAACGGTCTTTGGGAGCAGGTGCAGAAGGAAGCCACCATCCACTACACCGGAGGCAAGCCCTGGAAAATGTTTACGGTCCGGTTCCGCCAATGGTGGCAGGTTTATGATTCCCTGCACGGAGAAATCAAGGAAGAATGGACTCCCGACGGCAGGATACTGAGATTCTGGAAACTGTACAGGACCGCCCCATGCGGTTGCCTTATCGACGGTTTCAGGGCACTCAAGCAAAAACTCGCGTGAAACACGCTTTCCTCATACTCGCGCACCACGAATTCGACCTGCTCCGGACGCTGATAAGCTGCCTGGACGATGCGCGCAACGACATTTACCTGCACATTGACGCCAAGGTGCCCGCTATTCCGGTGCTGAAAACTGAAAAAGCCTCGCTGCACATTATCGCACAAAGAACAGACATCCGCTGGGGCGACTGCTCCATGATTGAGGCGGAATATGCCCTCTTTGAGAAGGCGGCTTCCCAAGGGCCTTACGCGTATTACCATCTCCTGTCGGGGGTGGACCTGCCCATCAAGAGCCAGGACGACATTCACGGCTTTTTCGACGCCAACGCAGGCAGGGAATTCATCGGATACTCGGAAACCAATCCGGACGAACTGTCAAGAAGGATGCAGCTTTGGCACATATTCCCACGCCATTTCAGCCGCCGCAGAAACCTCTACAGCCTTCCGCGCTCACTGTGTCTCAGGGCGCAGCTGCTCCTTGGCATGAGACGCAACAGGGATATCGTGTTCAAAAAAGGGTCCCAGTGGTTCAGCGTCACGGAAAAATTTGCCCGATATCTGCTTGAGAATAAGGAATGGGCCATGCGGACATTCCCGCACACCTTCGTTCCCGACGAAAGCCTGGCGCAGACCCTGTGCTGGAATTCCCCCTTCCGCGACCATCTTTACAGCACCGCCTCCGACGCAGAGGGCTGCATGAGGGCGATAGGATGGAAAGACGGGCATCTCGAGGACTGGACGCGTGAAGATTCAGAGTCTCTTGCCGCATCCCCCGCCATGTTCGCCCGCAAGTTCAACAGCTCTGACCCTGAGTTCATTGAGCGTATAGTTCAAATGGTAAAACAGTGAAAATCAGCCTCATCATACCTGTTTACAACGCAGAAAAGACCCTCCCTGCAACCCTGGAGAGCATAGCTTCGCAGACTTTCCGGGATTTCGAAGTCATTTTCGCAGACGACGCCAGCACCGACGGCACCCCAGCCCTGCTGGAAGAATTCTGCAGGCAATGGGGTTCGGCCTGCAAGCTGCTCCGCAAAGAAGTGAACTCCGGAGCCGCAGCCGCCCGCAACATGGCGCTCGACGCTGCGGAAGGGGAATACCTGACCTTCGCAGATGCCGACGACATCCTGGCTGCCGACATGCTGCAAAAAGCATCCGACGCCGCAGACGCCTCCGGCGCGGATATAGTCGGATGGGACTGGACCCTGCAGATGAGAAGATACGGGCGCTACATGCGTCAGGCCGATTATTCCACCCCGGCAGAAGCGGTCCGGGCCCTTACCGGCGGAAGGATGCGATGGAACCTGTGGCTGTTCCTCGTGCGGCGCAGCCTCATTGAAGACAACGGCATCAGTTTCGTCGAAGGCGCCGACATGGCGGAAGACATGCAATTCATGCTCCGTTCTTTCCTGAAAGCCGGCACAACATATCAGATACACGAATCCCTATATAGCTACAACGGCATCAACGACAACTCCATCAGCAAGGGTTTCTCAGAGCAGAAACGCAGGCAGACGGAAATCAACCTGGCTCTCGTGGAAGACGCATTCAGCGCATCTTCAATGGCGCAGGACATGCCCGAAGCCATGCTGGAGCTTAAACTTTTCCTGAAGCGTCCGCTGCTTACGGGCATGAACAAATCCGACTACGAAACATGGTACGGATGGTTCCCTGAATCCAATGCCCTTGCGGCAGAAGGAGGACAGGCGCCAAGGCATACGAGGATACTCCAGAAGATGGCCGCCCGCAGGTTCTGGCCCGGAGTGAGGATTTACAGCTTCCTCGTAAACAAACTGATGTACGGAATCATTTTCAGACTCACAGCATGAGAAAGATTCTCACAATATCCCTGCTTACCGTGGTAATGAGTTTCTACATCTTCCCGGTATCGTTCACCTTCCTTCCGTTTTTCCTGAATTCCAAGATGATAATTGCGGGCTTCGGGGTGGCGGCATTCGCATTCGACAGCGTGAGGAAGAGTTCGCTGGAAGTATCCAACTTCACCCTGATTTCAGGCTTGTTTGCGGTTGTATTTTCGCTGTGGTGCCTGTTCTGCATTGTCTTCAACGGCTCAACCGACACCTCCTACGCCACCTACATCGTATCCTTCCTTACATGGCTGTTCGGCGCATACGGCGTGTGCGTATTTCTGCGTATGGAAAACGGCGGACCGGCAGGCATTGCAACGATTACCCGCTACCTTGCCTTTGCGGGAGTGTTCCAGTGCATTGCCGCCGTTCTCATCGACAACTATACCGGCATCAGCAACTTTGTAGACAGGTTCTTCGACATGGGGCAGAATTTCTACAAGATGGGCGGAAGGCTCTACGGCATAGGAGCAGCCCTCGACCCGGGAGGAATCCGGTTTTCGGTAATCCTCGTGATGATAGCACAGCAGTTCTATGTGAACGCAAAATCCGGAGAAAGCAACATTTACCAGCCGGTGAATCTGGTGTCTTTCTCCATCATAACCATCATCGGCGCAGTTATTTCGCGCACCACCCTGGTGGGCGCAGGACTCGGCCTTGCATACATGGTTGTTTCCATGCTCCAGCTGCGTAAAGGAGGATTCATCACGACCCGCACGCTTCAGCTGTACATGATATTCGTAAGCGTAATCGTTGCAATATTCGCATTCATCTTTTACTTCTACATCCACAGCTCAACCTTCCACGGATACCTTCGCTTTGGATTTGAGGCATTTTTCAACTGGATGGAAACCGGGGAGTTCCGCACCAATTCCACCGACCACCTGTCAACCATGTGGATTTGGCCGACCGACGCTCTCACATGGCTCATAGGGCGCGGCACATTCGGGGTTTTCGACAACTTCACCGACATCGGCTACTGCAACTTCATCTTCTACTGCGGACTCATAGGCTTGCTGATATTCTCCTTCTACTTCATTTACACCCACCTTTCGATGAACGGCAAGTTCAACGACTTCCGCATCTGCTCGTGGATGCTCGTGGCCCTCACCTTCATCGTGTGGGTCAAGGTGACGACGGACATATTTTTCATAGACGCTCTGCTGCTATGCGCATTGCCCGACAAAATTGCAGAAAAATGAAAATCATCTACTGCATAGCCGACATTTACAATCCCGGAGGGATGGAAAGGGTGCTGCTCAACAAGTTGCAGTGGCTCGCAGGCCGCGGAGGATATGAGCTCGGGCTCGTCACGACCGACCAGAACGGCAGACCTCCCTTCTACCGCTTTCCTGACTGGGTCAAAATGACCGACCTCGCAATAAACTACAAGGCCGACAACGGGAAGAATCCGCTCGCAAAGACCCTCGGCTACCTTCGCAGGAGGCGTCTTCACAGGAAAGCCCTCACGGAGCATCTAATGAGGGAGCGTGCCGACATAGTGGTTTCGCTGTACCCTTCCGAATCGTCTTTCATCCCGAGGATAAAAGACGGAAGCAGGAAAGTGCTCGAACTGCATTTCAACAAGTTCTTCCGCCTTCAGTACAACAGGAAAGGGCTTCTCGGACTTGCCGACCGCCTGCGCACCTGGCAGGACGAAAGGATAGTCCGGCGCTTCGACAAGTTTGTGGTGCTCACGCAGCAGGATGCACAGATGTGGGGCCCGCTTCCGAATTTGGAAGTTATTCCCAACGCGGCGCCATCGCTTCCCGGCCTGCCACGCACTGCGGACAGCAAAAGGGTGATTGCCGCCGGACGCCTTGACTATCAGAAAGGCTTCGACCGCCTGCTTGATGCATGGGCCATGCTGCCGGATGGCATACGCAGGGAATGGCATCTCGACATCTTCGGGCAGGGAGAATGGAAGGAAATGCTCGAAGCACAGGCCGCAAGGCTTGGCATCTCCGATTCGGCTTCCATCAATCCGCCTACGGACAAGATATTCGCAGAATATGTCGACAGCAGCTTTCTCGTAATGAGTTCACACTACGAGGGTTTCCCCATGGTCATGATTGAGGCCATGGCCAGCGGGTTGCCCGTAGTCTCGTTCGACTTCCCTTGCGGCCCGCGCGACATAATCACGCCGGGAACGGACGGCCTGATAGTACAGGACGGCGACATTGCGTCGCTTG
>JAFUGJ010000068.1 GCA_017469425.1 Bacteroidales bacterium | reverse complement strand
TGAGGGTCTGGTATGGATGCTCCGGGTCGGTGAAGCTGAATGTGTGGGCAGCGCCCAGTCCGGCGTAAAGGTAGGGATTGAGCGGGATGTAGTATTCGCCTATGGTGTTGAGGTTGATCATGTAGTCGGCAAATACATGGGAGGTGCTGAACTTGTATGAGTATAATTCGGAGACGGGCTCCAGTGACCCGTGCTTGCGGCTGTAGCTGAGGCTCACCCGGACTGCCTGTGCATTGTCGAAATAGTATCCTGCGGCAAATTCGCCGAAGGGAGCGAAAACTTTCAGGTCTTCGCCGTATTTTTTGAAAGCATGGGAATAGTCGCCGTTGAAGTAAAGCGGGCCTCCCTGCACTGAGATGAACAGGGACCTCCCGTATTCGTATGGGGTAAGGTGCTTCCGCGCCTGCATGGATGCGGTTCCTGCAACAATAATGGCAATTACAGCCAAAATCCTGCGCATAATAAAATAGTGTTTGATTTTGCTTACGACTTCGTCCTCGGGCCTGTTGAAAAAAGCCCGGAAAATTACATCGGAATGCCGGATGCATTCACGGCGCAAAGATACTCTATTTTTACGGAATAATCAAGCCCGGAGGGCTATTCAATCAGCCCTGCATTGCGCCAGGCATCGCATATCTGCCCGGCGTCGTGCCTTGCGGAGCCGGGGTCGATGCCGTATTCGCTTTCAAGCAGCCGGGCGAGCTCCCCTTCGTCGAACTCCCTTCCTTCCACCGCTTTCCAAAGGAAGGCGGCGCTGGCGTTGAGCTTGAGCATCCTGCGCTGTCCGCGTTCCGGCCCCGGCCCTATGAGCGCATTGTCCGGGCCAAGGGAATAAAGTCTGAAGCTGGCGGAAGTTTTCATCATTCGGTTCTTGTGAATTGCCAAAATTACTACATTTTCGCAAAAATACATTATCTTTATGAGTTTAATATGAAAGTGGAACTTTGGGAAATATTCATGGCCCTGGTGCGTGCCGGTCTGTGGGAGAAGGAAACGGACCTGCCCGTGGTGCCTGGCCTTACGGACTGGGAGAGCCTGCTTGAGGCTTCTCGCGCCCAGGCCGTCGAGGGACTGCTGTTTCGTGGAGTGAGCCACCTTCCTGATTCGAAGATGCCCCCTGCGCAAATCCGCCTGCTGCTGATGGCCGATGCCGATTCGATTGAGCGCAATTCGGGAAGGATAGCGTCGGTGCAGGACGGCGTTCTCAAAGAGTTCGCCCGGCATTCGCTTCCTGCCGTTGTGGTCAAGGGCACCGAGGCTGCCAAGTATTATGCATTCCCGGCACTTAGGGAAAGCGGCGACATAGATATTTATTGTCCGGATTTCCGGCGTGCCCTGGAGCTTTTTCCCCATGCGGTGCCAAAGCCCGACGGCAGTGCATCCTTTGTCCGCGACGGGGTGGAGGTGGAGCTTCATCCGCGTTATTTCGACCTTCACCTGCCGGATTCGCGCCTTCCGGAAGTGCCTTCCCGCGCAGCGGAATTGCTTATGCTGAGCGCGCATATTTTCAAGCACGCAGCGGGAGCGGGAATAGGGCTCAGACAGTTCTGCGACATGGCGGCGGCAATGTCGCATCCCTACGACCATGAGCAGTTCCGGGAATCCCTTTCCCGTGCAGGGATGCTTCGCTGGCACAGCTTGCTTTGCTCTTATCTCGTGGAAGACCTGGGGCTCGACCCGGTGCACTGTGGCAGCGGCTTCGCCCCCTGCAATCCCTCCAGGCTCAGGAAGATAGTGATGGATGGCGGGAATTTCGGGTTTTCAGGGAGTCTACGCAGCCGCTCCGACAACCCCGGCATCCGGAAGGCGGCCACAGCCTTGTCCCTCATCCGCAGGATACCTTTTTCAGTACGCTACGCACCCCGCGAAGCCTGCCTTGGCTTCGTGTCGCTGGTGGGCGGAAACCTTACAAGAACCAACAGGACATGAGCAGCAGGATATCGTTCATACGCCAACTTTTCAGCATCAGCAAGGATGAATCAATCCCCGAGGGCTACCCCCGCTACATGGAGATGGGCAGGTGCTGCAAGCTTTCCGACTATCTCGACGGGCATGCGGCAAATTATCTCTCTCCCGAAGGACGCCGCTGGGAAGACAACAAGCCCTTCGCCTCGGGAAGCGGCTTCATTGCCCTGAATATTGAGTCGGGTTCCGCCGATTCCGGGTCAGGCTCTTTCATCCCTTTCTTCAGCATCGCAAGAGACGGGGAAGTGGACGGAGATGCCCTGCGCGCCGAGGTCTGGCAGCATTACGGAAAGGCGGGCGAAACCTATCTGACCTGCCCAATGTTCATGAACGAGTTCGCCCTCGACAAAATCATGTTCCACATCCGTGTGGAAGGCGGTAGGGTTGCTTCCATCCAAACCATGGACCTTGCAGCGTTCGATGAAGACAACGACGCCGTGATGAAAGGCTACGCTTCTTCGTTCGTGGATTATCTGATGCAGTTCCGCGACAATGCCTTCATCTTCGACTGGTGCGCCCCGTTCCTCGATTCCGACCGCGACCTCTGGTGCGACATCCGTTCGGTCGACCGCGACGAGCAGTTTACCGCACACTCGTTCTACGCGGTGATGCTCAACTCGCCCGAAGAAGTGAGCGCCTGGCATTCGGCCTATGGCGAAGACCTTATGAATGTGATTGCCATCGTAAAGTCGGTGGTGATAGACGATGTCCATAAGGCCCAGTATTCCGAGGCGGTGAAATCGGCCATCTCCGCCATTATGTCGCGAAACCTCAGCCACAACCTCGGAAGCCACTATCTTTACTACACCAAGGCATATCTTGAATCCCTTGCCGACTCCTGCGGCACCAAAGGCCCCGATATCCGGGGTGCCGCGCAGGTGCTCGCCTACATGCAGGCAAGGATGGACTATCTTGCAACCATAGTTTCCAACGACCGCCATCCCCTCGGGGCAGTGAGTTTCGTGTCGCAGATTTACGACGAATTCACCGTGGATTCCTGCTCCCGGAGGACCTTCCGCCGCTATAATGAAAGGGCAAGGCGCACATCCAACTTCCTGCTTTCGCACCTTGTGATGTCCGAAAATTTCACGCGGCCCGGCATCCTTTCCGGAGAGACCCTTCCGGAGGACGGCAAGTTCAGGCCGCTGGAGATGGAACTCAAATACTACGACGGCACGCGTTTTCTCGACGAAATAGAGGCTTCCGGAGTGCTGGCGGGGCTCAACATCGCCCTCCCGGGGGGAACCATGTCAAAGCATGCGTTCTTCAACATACTCGAAAACTTCATCCGCAATTCGGCAAAGTACAACCAGGATGATTTCAAGGATGGAAAACTGCTTATAACGATTGCGGTCATCCCCAGGGAGGGGGCGTATGATTTCGTTATCCATGACAACAAGGGCAATGCTTCGAAGGTGCTGCCAAAACTCGAAGAACAACTTGCTTCCCAGCCCATCCTCCACTCGAAAGGCGCCGTCCACTCGACTTCCAAGGGCCTGAAGGAGATGCTTTTCTCTACGGTGTGGATGCGCCCTTCCACTAATGAACGCAGGGGATTCTCCGAGATAATC
>JAFUGJ010000007.1 GCA_017469425.1 Bacteroidales bacterium | reverse complement strand
TTTGCAGCGGCGGCAGCGGCGTCCTTGACTTCCTCGGCAGCGCTCTTGCAGCACTCGCCTTCTTCCTTGGCGCAGCAATCGCCTTCAGCCTTGGTACAACATTCGGTAGCTTCCTGCTCAGCTTCCTGAGCCTTCTTCTTGTTTCCGCAAGATGCAACGCACAGAGTGAGGGCGGCAACTGCGAGGATTACATAAACCTTCTTCATAAGGCAATAAACTTTTAAAATTTAACCGGTTAAAACATTGTGATTCAAAGACCACGACACAAAAGTAGTAAATATTTCCTGTCAATGGTTACATTTTTTAAGAAAGATTGCTACATTTGTGGGCGATGATACTTTATAATGCACACCACCATCATCATCCGACCTGCTGTATCACCTGCTGGTGCTGAACAACATCATGGGGGTTTCGCTCGCTGACCTCCAGGCCGAGCTGATGTCGCGGCACAAATAAATTTGCATTATGGCAAGAAGGATAATCAGGCCCGCAGCGGCGGAAGACATTCCGCAGATTATGCCCGTGCTGGAAGCGGCAAAAGGAATCATGCGCGCAGACGGAAATCACGGGCAGTGGATAGGCGGATACCCGTCCGCAGAGGTAATTTCGGACGACATCCGCCGCGGCAACGGCTATGTGGTTTGCGACGACGGGAAGATTGTGGCTTATTTTGCATTCATCGCATCGCCCGAGCCCACTTACGCGGTAATCTACGATGGTGCCTGGCTGGACGACTCGCAGCCATATTATGTAATCCATCGTATCGGAAGCCTCCCCGGCTCGCACGGCATCTTTGCAGATGTCATCACATTCTGCCTCGGGCGCTGCAGAAATCTGCGTATCGACACCCATCGCGACAACTCCATCATGCAGCACTGCATCCTCAAGGCAGGATTTCGCTACTGCGGCATCATCCTTCTGGAGTCCGGCGACGAGAGGCTGGCGTACCAGCTGCTGGCTGAAAAATCATTATCTTTGCAGAAACCGCCATTATCCGGGTCATTATGAAACGCATATTCTTCCTATATCTGGGTCTTATGATGGTTGTGTTTTCCTACGCACAGCCTTCCATCACTTTTGCCGTCGATGAAGTGGAGCCTCCCACGAATCATTGTGGCTGGCACAGGAGCGGAACTGAATTGGCCAAGGAGCTCAATCTGAATACAAAAGGCAATTTGTTTTCCGACTGGGAACCGGAACTGCTGGCCAATAGCTTTTCCGATGAAAAAGACCTGTACGATATCGGCCAGGATGTCCTGTTCCAGATGCTGTTGAAGGCATGGTGCCAGCATCGGCCCGTTACTCTTAGTCCGGATGCCATCTGGCTGGTCATCTGCCAACAGGTCAGCCATTCCATCAATGAGAATCCGGAGAAGTACAGAAAGATTCTGGTGAACCATGAGGGGAAAAAGGAACTGAAAGTGGAAACCGGTGCCGACCTTTTATCCAGCCAGGCCGACTGGGCCGGACTTATTGCCGGTTTTACGGCCGAAATAGGCAAATACACGAACAACGATATTGCTTCCTCGCTTGTGGCCGATTTCTCCACTACCGGGCCGGATGAACTCATTGCATCAGAAGTGACGCTGATGGATGCCGTCAAGCCGTATTTTGACTATACGGTCATCTATGCAGCTTGTGGAATTCCGTCCATCACCCTTACTGGAACGCCGGAGGACTGGCGCAAAGTTCTGGAAAAAACCCGTTCCCTCGCAGCACTTGGTTTCGGCTGGTGGACATCGAAACTGGAGCCTATTCTGGAAGAATTCGTCAGCGCCTCGGAAGGGCATCCGGATTATTGGTTTTGGAAAGATATCGTAAAGAAAACCCGTCCTCGGACCATTCAGGGGCCTACCTGTTCCAAACACCCCGTAAAGCAGACAGAGTTCGACGGCTGGTTCCTGCAATTCTTCCCTTTTGACAATAAAGGCCGGACCCCCGACAAAGTGACCATTACGCAGACCATGCTTCCGGAAACCGTGGTCGTGCCGTTCAAATACCAGGTGGTCTCGCCGGTTGGAGTGGTTTTGAGCGAGACGCCGCTGGAGCTGGTTGCGGGGATTGTGGGCGTTACTGAAGATGCCGGCGACTTTCGGATGACGCCCAAGATAGGATGGTTTGTCCGCACTGCGAAAAGTACCGATGCGGTCACGATGGATTCTTCCATAAGGTATTGGGATAAGGGTCCCCTGTCCTGGGCCGACCTTACAACAAGAGGAAGTGAACTTCCTAAAATATCGGAGTTCGAATATGCCATCTCTTGGGAGACAGGCCGCCGGAAAATAGGGAATACCCTTATCCGCATCCCGGAGTCCCGCAGTTATATGAACCCTTTCACATCGTGGGTCCACCCGGATTTCCGGACTCCGGAGATGCTTCAGTATATCCAGACAGGATTTGACTATGTCGAGATTTGCCGTCGGCGTGCGCAGAATGATTATTTGTCGGGCTCCAAATTCACTTACCCGGAAGTGATAGGTTTCCATTTGGATGTTGCAGAGAGTTTTATTGCAAAGATGAAAGACGAATCGCGTCAGGGCTTGGATACAGCTGTCGTAAATTACTATTCAAGCCGTGTCCGGAACGAACTTGCCCAGATTGGGAACGCTGAGTCTTCAGATCTGATAATCAATCCCAAAGGATTTGGTATCGGTATGCATTTAGGCGTGGGGAGTGAAGTCTATACCGGGCCGATGGCAGCATATGTAACCCCCATTGCTGGTTTGGACTTCGGTTTTGATTTTACATTCAGCGAGTTTAACCTTTATTTGGGCGGCCTTCTGGGATGGGGCGGAACCTACAAAAAGGACATTCAGCGGGATGGGTATCAGTGGGAGGCGGGGAAAAAGATGACGGGCGGCAACTTAGAAGCTTCCTTGGGTTATACAGTATTTGATTCGCAGTGGTGGAGGCTTGCCCCCTTTGCCGGTATCGGAGTTGGTTTTATTGACTATCCGTCGCACCCGGTGGACCCGGATAAAAAAACCGATGAAATATCAGGCTTCCGATTTCAGGCAGGTCTCTGTGCTGATTACAAGTTCTTCAGGGTCATTGAGTCTCTTCCCACGACTTACGGTTTATCCGAGTTCACGGTTCGTGCCAGACTTTATGCCGCTCATACGGCATTTCCTGCACCTGCCCCCGCATGGACAATCAATTTTGGCCTGAGTGCCAACATGCTGGCATGGATTCTTAAAAAGAAATAGTCCCTGTGGATGGCAGCCGATTCCGGACTCATGCACTTTGCAGATACCGGTCGATATTGTTTGCTATTGAAAGAATCGTCTGAAAAAAGAGGATGTTCGAGTCTTTCAGCGGCATCCAGTGTTCTTCGCCTCCTTTGCCCCGAAGGTATCTGTCAGTGTAGATGGTTCCGTAAGTGCCGACATAAATCTCAACGGCACCGGCGGCATTGACCTTTAGGGCACGGATGGGGAATGTTTCAGTATAGCCCTTCTTGCTGTTATATACAAGAACATTCATGTCGGGCTTGTCCTGCTTATTATTGGAGGCATTCACAAACCCGCCATCCCCGACTATCATATCCCGGATGGCATCGTGGATTTCCGCTCCTGCCTGTCTGTATTTTTCGGCCAGTTCAATAAGGTGTGCTGTCATAGTATTAAAAAACCATCACAATGGGTTGTGACGGGTATATATAGAGTTTTGCCTGTGAGACCGGGCGTAGCCGGTCAAGACATATGTAGGATAATTTGGTAGCGGGAGTGGGTCACGATCCCACGACCTCCGGATTATGAATCCGACGCTCTAACCAGCTGAGCTACCCCGCCATCAATGGTATTTCAAAATAAAAATCAGCACAAGGCTGATTTGGTTGAGATGGAAGGATTCGAACCCTCACTGACAGAGCCAGAATCTGTAGTGCTACCATTACACCACATCTCAATGTCTGGTGCCGTACAAAACGGACTGCAAAGGTACAATACTTTTGGAAAAATGCAAAATATAATCGCAATAAAAATTATCTTTGCAAAGCAATGCAACGATTTTTTACCATAATCCTCAGCCTGACGCTTTGCGCAGCGCTTCATGCAGGAACCCCCAACACTGCCACCCAGCGCAAGGCCGCTGCCCTGGATGCTCCGGGAGGCTTGCTCGAATGCTGCAACTGGGGCCTGCTTGCCGTGAATGCCAAAGGCGACACCATTGCCAAAATCAACAGCAAGCGACGCCTGGTGCCCGCGAGCAACATGAAACTCATCACCACCGGCGCCGCTCTCATAAATCTCGGAGGCGGCCATACTTTCAAGACCACCCTCGCCACCGACGGGCAGGTGCGCGACACCACCCTCTACGGCAACCTGTACATTATTGGCGGAGGCGATCCGCTCATAGGCGACCTGTTTTCATATCTCCCCAAGAAAGATGTGCCCTTCGGAAAATGGAAGAAGGTATTGGACGACAACGGGATAAAGAGGGTCGAAGGATATGTGATTGGCAACGGGGATTATTTCAACGGCGAGCAGTACCATACCGACTGGAGCAACGAGGATGGACATTCGAAAGACGGCGTCCTCCCCGTGGGCCTTACCTGGCGCGGGAAGATGGACGCCCCTCTTCCCGACGGACCTTATGCCGCCACCGTCCATTTCAAGGAATGGCTGGAGGGCAAGGGTGTTGCCATAAGCCGCGGAGCGGTTCCCGCCGACATGCTTGAAACACCGGACACGCTCATCACTCTCGGCAGTGCCAGCTCCGCCAACCTTCGCACAATCGTATCCATCGCGAATCACCAGAGCGACAATTTCTGCGCCGAGACGCTTATCAAGGCCCTCGGAAAGAAGCTCACAGGGCAGGACGACTACAGCCACGCCTGCACCGCACTGCACAGGGCCCTTTCCCCGCTCGGACTTGCGGTTGCCAGCCAAAAGATGCGATTTGCCGACGGCAGCGGACTTTCGCGTAAAAACTACATCTCCCCGGATTTCATGGTGCGCTTCCTCTGCTCCATGCAGAAAAGCAAATCATTCAACGACTTCTACAACTCCCTGCCCCGCCCCGGGCGTTCCGACGGCACACTTAAAAACCGGCTCCCGAAGGCTCCCGCGGAGCTGAAGAACCGGGTCCGGATGAAGAGCGGCAGCATGGCGGGAGTGCGCTGTTTCAGCGGATACATCGACCCATCCAACGGCGACCCTTCCCGCACCATCGCATTCAGCATCATGGTAAACAACTATGTGGGCTCTTCCAACGACCTGGCGCGGACGCTCGACGAACTCATCATCAGCCTTGCAAATGAAAACTGACACCAATATGAAAAGATTCATCCTCTCCGCAACCATAGCTCTAATGCTCACCCCTTTTGCCAGCGCACAGAAACCGCTTACTTTCAGCAAGGTAGAAATAAAAGGAACGGTCGATGAAATGACCGCAGCCCTCGGCAGGAAAGGATTCAAATACGAAGAGACCAACGACGGAGTGCCGCTGGTGATAGGGAAATATGCCGGATATTCCGATGTGGAAGTGAACATCATCCCCAAGGAAGGCAGCAACGAAGCTGCCGCCATCCGTGCGGAAATTCCTCCGCGCCTGTCGTGGGTAAAGCTCGAAAACGACTACAGTTCGGTAAAGGCCATGCTCACAAAACAGTACGGCAAGCCGGTGGAGGAAACCGAAACCTTCAGGGACGGCCCTTTCGAAGAGAGTTCCGAAAAACTCGTGAGCCTCATAAAGAACAGATGCACTTTCCGCAGCGTGTTCGAATGCCCGGAAGGAAAAGTAACCCTGACGCTTAAGCATCAGGGTCCAATCTGTTTCGTTTGCGTCCTCTACGAAAACGCGTTATAGCGATTCGATGTAGGCTTTCATCTCACCCAATTTGGCTTCCGCACTCTTGAACAGCGTCCACTGGTTGAGGGTGCGGTCCCAGTTATGGGCGGGGTATTTGATTTTGTAATAGGTGTCGCCATTGATGTAGTCGGCAAAGAAGCGCACGCACTGCATGTAGGGGAATAGGCAGGCTGCAAAGGGCAGGTTCTCCCTCTCGATGGGTGTCAGGAACACCTTGGCACTTTCGATATACCCCTTTGTGAAAGCTTTGAATATTTCCATGTTGAATCCCACCTTGGAAGTGTCGGGGTCGTCTTCTGCTGTGAAATTGGCGGCGGTGCGGAGGAAATCGCCGAAATCGGAAAATACGAAGCTCGGCATGAGGGTGTCGAGGTCGATGACGCACAGCACATTGCCGTCCTTGTCGAACATCATGTTATTCACTTTCGTGTCGCAGTGGCAGATGCGTTTGGGAAGTTTCCCTTCGCGGAAAAGGCGTTCAGCCTTTGTCATTTCTTCCTCATAGGCATAGAGATTTTCCACCATCTCACGCACCTTGGGTTCGGCCATCCTTCCCGCCTTGTCGGTAGCCACGGCTTCCCGAAGCTGACGGGCGCGGAGTTCCATGTTATGGAAATCAGGGATGGTTTCGCCAAGAGTGTCGGGAATATCGGCAAGCATCGCCTCAAAATTGCCGAAAGCCTTGCCTGCAAAGTATGAATACTCCGGGGTGACTGCCTCGAAGGTAAGCGCATCAGGAATGAATACGGAAATGCGCCAGAAGGTTTCCCCGTCGGTCCAATAAGTTTTGCTCCCGTCCTTCAGGGGCACGAAGTGCAGAACCTTGCGTTTGATGTCCTTCTCCCCGGCTGCTTCCAGTTTGCGGCGGATATGGGCGGTGACGGCTTCAATGTTATGCTGAAGCAATTCCACATCCTGGAAGATGGCATTGTTGATGCGCTGGAGGACATAACTGTCGGCACCGTCCGTGCTCACTTTGAAAGTGTCGTTGATGAGTCCGTTTCCGAGGGGTTTGATGTCGGTTATGTTGCCTTCGATGGCGAATTTGCCGGCAATCGCGGCGAGTTCCTGTTGAGTTTTCATGTGTTTGAGTGCTATCTTGGCACGAAGATAGCAATTTTTCGTATATTTGTATTTGGGTTATGCAGCAGCCACATTGCTGTATTTCAATTAATTACCAGTAAACAAATCGGCAAAAATGAACGATTTCTTTTCCAGTAAAAGGCTGATAGCCAGCATCTTAGCCGCTGCAGTTCTTTCAGTAGCAGCAGTTTCTGCGCAGACCCGTGAAGAGAAGAAGGCGCTGAAGGATTCCCTGAATGCCGCCAAGGTGGCAGGGGCGCATCTCAGCGGAAAGACCATCAGACTCGACGGGGTAAAGCTCAACGAAGAGCAGCAGTCGTTGCTTCTGTCCGATATTAACAACAAGGATTTCAACGACATATGGAGGGAGTACGAGAAGGATTATATACTCGGCAGAGACATGACCATAGGCGGAACCTGCCTCACCGTGGTGGGCGTTGCGGCCGGAGTGGTCGGGCTCGGAACCATGTTAATTGGCGCCCTGTTTGCGGCTGTGGGACATGATTCGATGGTGCGAACCGGAGGCTATATCACGCTTGGCGGCGCGGTTGGTACCGGCGCCGGGATAATTACCACTGCCACCGGTGCTACCATAAAAAAGAAAGCCTCGATAAAGATGCATTCCGTATGCGATGGCTACAATAATGCCGGACAAAGGATTGAAAAGGAAATCATTCTTGGAGGAACTGTCTCCGGAGTGGGAATCGCATTTAATTTCTGACAAAATGAACAGAATTCTTTTAGGATTTGCCTGCCTCGCTTTTTCCTTGGCAGCAGCGGCCCAGGAGCAGTGGGCGGTAGTGAATGTGAGCGATTGCTTCCTTCGGGATGAAGCCCGCTATGGCAGCGAGTGCGTGAGCCAGAGTCGCATGGGAACGCTGGTGCAAGTGCTGGAGCGAAAGGGCTACTGGGTGCGAATCAAGACCCCGGAGCCTTATGAAGGATGGGTGAATGAACTTGCACTTGGCCCCACGAGGGAACTCTCCCCCAGGGAACAGAAGGCTACCGGACTGTACGGTGCCACGCTGAAGCCGATGAGCCGCAAAGAAGCGGAGGCATATCTGAAAGCCGACAAATACATCTGCACGGAAAATGTTCCGGAAAGGAACCTGCTGATGGGCAACATCGTGCCTGCCGACGGAAACCCGGCTCCGGGAATGCAGGATTTCAGGGATTGGGCAAGGCAGAAGGCTTCCATGTCCGATGAAGAAAAGACATCCGAAATCATATCCCTTGCAAAATCCTTCCTCGGCTGCCCTTATTTCTGGGGCGGGATGTCGCCCGGGCATTTCGACTGCAGCGGACTCACCGGTTTCTGCTACTTCATGAGCGGCATACTGCTTCCCCGCGACGCTTCCCAGCAGGTTCAGTGCGGCGTAGAGGTAAGTTTCGAAGACATGCAGGCAGGGGATTTGGTGTTTTTCGGAAACAGCAGCGTAGCGCATGTAGCCCTTTGCATCGGCGGCCATAAGATAATCCATGCTTCGCAGCTGGTACGCATCAACTCCCTGATTCCCGGCGAGCCGGATTACTACGGAAGGAACATCCTTCACATCCGGAGGATAATCGGCCATATCGGCGAAGGTTCCGACAAGTTCCGCCCAGCCTGCATGGCACACAATCCTGCATACTTCGCCGATTAATCGGAAAAAATAATTATCTTTGCAACATATTCCAAAACAGACAGAAAGTTATGAATCTTCGTGATGTAAAGAAAGACATTGACTACGTTCTCAGCGCATTTATTGAGGATTGTACAGTGTGCCTTGCCGTTAATCCCAAGGCCGACGACAAAGTAATCGCCGATCTCATGGAGGATGCCGTTGACCTCTACAACGAACTCCGCGACAAAGTGGGCGCAAAGGTGGAAGGCTCCAAGAAGGCTTACTACAACGGCCTCCGCAAGGAAATCCTCGAGCGTACCGACGCTCTCTATACAAAGCTCAGCGAAGCAGTAGCCAAGGCAGGCGAAGCTGCAGAAGAGGAGAAGAAGCCCGCTGCAAAGAAAGCGCCCGCAAAGAAGACTCCTGCAAAAAAGGCAGTCAAGAAGGAAGAAGAATAATTCCTAAGATATGACCCTGATCCCTTCCGCTTCCAGAAGCGGGAGGGATTTTTCGTGCCCATCCTGGTCCACCCATCCGAGGCAGTCCTTGAGCACTGACACCTTGAATCCTGCCTTCAGCAGGTCCTCGGAAGTTTCCTTCACGCAGAACTCGGTGGCAATTCCCGTCACGAACACCAGCTCGGTGCCAAGAAGTTCCAGCACTTCGGCGAGCGACTGTCCGGCCTCATTACGCCCGTCAAATCCGGAATACTGTTCAATGGCAGGGTCGCAGCCTTTGTAGAATACCAGCTCTTCCCGGACAAAGGGAAGGAGTTCCTTTGCGATTTCAGCCCCATGGGTTCCCTGCACGCAATGGGAAGGCCATGGTCCTCCCTGCTCTTTGAATGAGCAATGGTTTGCGGGATGATGGTCGCACACGAAGAGCACCGGCACCTCCGGATGCCTGCGTATGTTTTCGACCGTGGCGGCCACGCTTTCCTCAGAGTGGATGCAGGCCATGGACCCGCCGGTAATGAAATCGTAGATTTCGTCAACTACCACTATTGCTGTTTCCATCATAATTCGCTTGTAATTTCACTTGTCGCTTTGCGGTCGGCATGCCGCGAACTTGCCCTGCAATCGTCCGACCTGTATCCTATGGCAAGGAGCACCTGAACTTCAAACCCTTCCATTTCCGGAAAGGCGGCATAAAGTTCGGAGGGTTCGTATGAACCTATCCAGGTGCATCCCAAACCGAGGTCTTCGGCCTCAAGCATGATATGCGTTGCCTGGATGATAGAGTCCATCTCTCCCTTATTCTTGCCGTCGCTGGGGCGGACCCATCCCTTGGAAGGGTCATATCCCACCGCCAGCACAAGCGGTGCTCCGTAGGTGCTTGCCGTAAGCGCGCGGACTTTGGCGAGGGCGGCGTCGCTGCGAAGGACCCAGATATGCCAAGGCTGCATGTTCTTTGCAGAAGGAGCCACCCGGGCCGCCTCCAGAAGTTTGTCCAAAAGCTCCTGTTCCACCGGACGGTGGCTGTAGCGCCTTGTGGTATAGCGTCTTTTTGCAAGTTCGAGAAATTCCATTCTAAAGGGGGATTATTGTAACTACGGCCCATGCCTCGCAGCCTTCTCCGCGCCCGACGAAGCCGAGCCTTTCCGTGGTGGTGGCCTTGACGCTCACGGCATCAGCGGGAAGCTTGAGGATGGGAGCCAGGGTATTTCGCATGGCATCGATATGCGGACGGAGCTTGGGAGCCTGAAGGGCTATGGTAATGTCGGCATTGCCGGGTTTCCAGCCTTTTGCCGCAAGCATTTCCACCACGCGGCGCAGCAGTTCCTTGCTGTCGGCCCCTTTCCACTCGGATGAATTGTCGGGGAAATGCAGCCCTATGTCACCAAGAGCCGCAGCGCCAAGAAGGGCGTCGCAGAGAGCGTGGATTGCCACATCACCGTCGGAGTGCGCCACAAAACCCCTGTCGGAAGGGATGGGCACCCCGCCCAGCCACATTGGCAGGCCGTCGGCAATGGCATGAACATCGTAACCTTGTCCGATTCTAAGTTGCATGATGCAAAAGTAGCCAAAAAATTAGTTATTTTTGTAATCTATGGGACTTTTCAATTTTTTCGGGGATGACGAACACCGGGTGTTCAATTACAAGCCGATGTACTACGATAAAGACGCCGAAGAGCGCAAGCGCATTTTCAGCACGGTGGACGGCAGCATGGACAAGCCCAAGGCCGACGAGCCGTATGTGCCGGGGAGCTACCTGAACGGGGCTTTCCGCGATGGCGGATACCAGCGCACGCGCAACCAGATGAAAACGGTGCAGACCATAATCGGAATCATCACCCTGATTCTGGTGCTGGCAGTGCTTTTCTTCATCATTAAATTCTACTCGCTGCTGTAATGGGGAAATTGAAGGTTCTTCCGGCGAACATCGCCAACATGATAGCCGCCGGCGAGGTGGTGGGCCGCCCCGCTTCGGTGGTGAAGGAGCTGATGGAGAATGCCATCGACGCCGGAGCCACCCAGGTTGATGTGGTGGTGAAGGATGCCGGACGCACCTCCATACAAGTAATTGACAATGGCAGCGGGATGAGCGCAGCCGACGCCGTGTTGTGCTTCGAAAGGCACGCAACTTCCAAAATATCCGAGGCGGAGGATTTGCAGCGCATCACCAGCTATGGTTTCCGCGGCGAGGCCCTGGCATCGATTGCCGCAGTGGCAGAGGTCACCCTCAAAACCCGCAGGGCCCAGGACGAAACAGGAACGCAGGTAAGCATCTCCGACCCTGCATCGGTAAAGACATCCTCCGTGGCAGCCCCTGCCGGGAGCAACTTCCTTGTCCGGAATCTATTCTACAACACCCCGGCGAGGCGCAAGTTCCTGAAGTCGGACAATATCGAACTCAAACACATCGTGGAAGAGTTCACGCGCGTTGCCATCACCCGCCCCGAAATCGGTTTCAGCCTCAACTCCAACGGACGCGACATCTTCCGCCTTCGCATCGCAAAATCGCTGAAGTTCAGGGTGCTCGACCTGATGGGCTCTACTGTGACCGGAGAGCTTGTGGACCTTGCCGCCAGCACTTCGCTGATAAAACTCGGCGGCTTCCTCGCCCGGCCCGATTCCGCACGGAAGACGGTGAGCAACCAGTTCTTCTTCGTAAACGGGCGGTACTTCCGCAGCGCATACCTTCACAAAGCGGTGATGAAGGCATACGAAGAGTATCTGCCCGAAGGATACACCCCCTCCTACTTCATCTGGCTGGAGGTGGACCCGGCTTCGGTGGATGTGAACATACACCCCACCAAGACCGAGGTGAAATTTGAAGAAGACTCGGTAGTGTTCCAGACCATCTACGCATGCGTCAAGGAAGCCCTCGGAAAGAACGCCTTCGGAGCGGGTATCGATTTTGAGACTGAAGGAAGGGTGAACATACCAATGATGGGCAAAAGCTTCGAAGAATACCACGGCCCGGCCTCCAGGCCCGACCCCGTGCTTGACAGCAGCTACGACCCCTTCGAGGCAATGCTGAATCCCTCATTCGACACTCCCGCCCACAGCGGCAAAAGCAGCTACACCCCTCCTGTTGAGCGCAGCCAGGACTATGGCGCACTCTTCGAGAGCAACCAGGCAACTCAGGCAAAGGCACTCGTTGTCAAGGGTCGATTCATCGTCACCCCTTCCGCATCGGGAGTCATGCTGGTGAACATCCGCAGGGCATGGGAACGAATCATCTACGAACGCACCCTGAAAGCCCTCTCGAAGAACACGCCCGTCACCCAGACATCGCTCTTCCCGGTGCAGGTGCAAGTGGGAGCCGCCGCGCGCCTGCTGTTCGACGAGCACGCACAGATGCTTGGCTCCGCAGGCTTCGACATCACCCCCTTCGGCACCGACACAGTAGTGGTGAACGGCGTGCCCCAGGGTTGGACCTGTGAGCCCGGCAAGGTAGAGCAGCTGGTACAGGACCTTACCCTCATACTTTCCGACAATACTTCCGGAGTGCCGGAACTGGTGAACGCGGCGACAGCCTCCAAATTCGCCTCCCTCGGCAGTCTCAACGCCGAAGCTCCCCGCAACGCCCTGGAAGCCCAGCAACTCATCGATTCCCTATTCCTGTGCGACAACCCGGAGCTCACGGCATCGGGACACAAAATCATCGCAATCCTTTCAGCCGACGAAATCGACAAAAAATTCAACTGATTACACATGCCATACTATCAGCAAGACACACAATCCCGTCCGATTACCTACCACCTCATAATTGTCAATGTCATCTTC
The DNA here is from genome assembly GCA_017469425.1 of Bacteroidales bacterium. Lineage (GTDB taxonomy): Bacteria > Bacteroidota > Bacteroidia > Bacteroidales > UBA932 > Cryptobacteroides. The sequence goes on along the minus strand of JAFUGJ010000007.1, from coordinate 49,929 downwards.
TTCCTCGCAACATTGATAAACGAGAACTTCATGATAGCGAATTTCGGGCTATGGCATCCGCACAGCCCTTATTTCAAGGTCTGGCAGCCGCTCAGCTACATGTTCATGCACGGAGGATTCTGGCACATCCTGTTCAATATGTACTCCCTCTGGATTTTCGGCATGGCTGTGGAACGCTTCATAGGAGCCCGAAAATTCCTCATACTCTATTTCGCCACCGGACTCGGAGCTGCGGCGGCACAGCTGGCCGTGCAGTCTTTCACCGGACTGTATTATCCCACGGTTGGAGCTTCGGGATGCGTATATGGCATAATAGTGGCATTCGCAGTGCTTTTCCCCCAGACTCAGCTCACCCTGATTTTCCCGCCCGTAACGCTATCTGCCAAAATGATGGCCATCATCTTCATAGGCATCGAGCTCTTCCTCGGGATTACCGGCACGCAGGAAGGTGTGGCGCACTTCGCTCATCTGGGCGGAGCTCTCATCGGCTGGCTGCTCATCTGGTGGTGGTACAAAAAGCCCAAACGCAACAAACACGAAAATCATTATGTTCACTATGACTACTGATTCCGTCATTTCATCCGCCATCGATGTTCTTCGCAAAGGAGGGGTAATCCTATATCCGACCGACACCGTGTGGGGAATAGGCTGCGACGCCACCAACGAAGCGGCGGTTGCAAGGGTGTTTGAAATCAAGCGGCGCAGCGAGGCGAAATCGCTGGTGCTCCTCGCATCCGACCTCGACATGATAGCAAAGCACATACGGGAGATTCCCCAGATTGCCATAGACCTCGTGGAAGTGAACGACTCCCCCATGACCATCATCTATCCGGGAGCGCAGTATCTTGCCCCCAATGTGGTGGCCAAGGACGGTTCGGTGGGAATCAGGATTCCTATGAATGACTTCTGCATCAGCCTGGTGCGCAAACTCCGCAAGCCCTTGGTTTCAACTTCGGCGAACATTTCAGGAGAGCCCACCCCTTCGAGTTTTGAAGAGATTTCGCCCGAAATCGTTTCGGCAGTCGATTATGTGGTTCCGGCCTCGCTTGGACGCGGCGCCACCGGAAGGGCCTCGCAGATAATCAAGCTCGGACTCCGGGGCGAAGTGCAGATAATACGGCCCTGATGGAACTCTTTTACGCCCATAAAATTGCCGACGGACGCGCTTTTCTCGATTCAGAAGAGAGCGCACATCTTGTAAAGGTCCTGCGCCACAAAGCGGGCGACAGCATTTCCGTCATCGATGGCAGCGGAGCGCTTATGTCGTGCGTGCTTGAAGAAGTTTCCCCGCGTGAGGCCGTAGCCCGCATCGACTCCGTTTCCGAAGGATGGGGAGCACACCCCTACCATCTGCAGATGGCAGTCTGCCCCACCAAGAACATCGACCGTTACGAATGGTTCGTGGAAAAGGCCGTGGAACTCGGAGTTGATGAAATTGTACCGGTGGTATGCGACCATTCCGAAAGGCGGGTGGTGCGGACCGACCGTCTTGGGAGAATCGCCATTTCGGCAGCCAAGCAGAGCCTGAAAGCGGCGGTGCCCGTGATTCCCGATGTGGTTCCGTTGAAGGATTTTCTTGCGTCCTGCACCTGCGGACTCCGTCTGATTGCATACTGCGCTGAAGATGTGAAAGAAAGGGTTTCCATCGCCGAAGTCCTGCACAGGGCTTCCGCATCAGGGCTGAATCCCGCACGGATAAGCATCCTTATCGGCCCGGAGGGGGATTTCTCGCCTGAAGAAGTTCGTGCCGCCCTTGACGCCGGGTTCATGCCGGTACACCTTGGCCCGAGCCGCCTCCGCACCGAAACCGCCGCCCTCACCGCCGTGGAAGCCGTATATCTTTCCCGCGCATGCGGCGGCCCTGCCTATGACAGCTCAAACTTGCAGCATCTAAACCACTGATTATCAATGTTTTCCCGGAAAACAAATCGCTGAATTTGGCCGATTTGTTTTCAATTAAGTAACTATAAACCAAAGAATTAAGTGCTGCAAATTAAACAGTGTTAATGATGATGCAACGAAGAAAGGTCATTATATCTTTGATAGCGGTATCGTTGCTGGCAGTTGTTTTTCTGGCGGGCTGCCGGAGTTCACGGTATGCGCAGTTCGGAGGATACGCGCAGGGGGGAACCTGGAGCGTGAAGGCGAATCTGGAGGGAGTGAGGGTGAAGCCCGCGGAGATTCAGGCGCACATAGAGGAGATTCTGTTTGAAATAGATACCACGCTGTCGGGATACAACAAAGGATCGCAGCTGAGCCGCCATAACCGTGGCGAGACGATTGTACCGAGTGCGATGTTTGACGAAATGCTCCGGGCGGCATACCGGTTTTGGGAAGAAACGGAAGGGGCGCTGGACTGTGCTGCAGGGCCGCTGTTCGACATCTGGGGTTTCGGATTCAGGACGGATTCGCTGCCTTCGGACGAAAAGGTCCAGCAGACGCTTGCATCCTGCGGAATGGGCCGGATGAAGGAAGGCGGACAGGTGCGGCTTAATTACAACGCCATTGCACAAGGGTATAGCTGCGACAAGGTGGCGGAGTATCTTTACAGCATAGGCGTAAAGGATATGCTTGTGGATATAGGGGAGATTTTCTGCGACGGGCTGAATCCGTCCGGAAAGCCGTGGCGCATAGGCATCGACCGCCCTAAAGACGGCAACAACACTCCAGGAGCGGAACTTGAGGGGATTTGGGAGGGAAACGGCAGCGCACAGGGCGTCGTGACCTCCGGCAATTATCGCAAATTTTATATCAAGGACGGGATTAAGTATTCCCATACCATCGACCCGCGAAGCGGCTACCCCGTGCAGCATAACCTGTTGAGCGCCACAATAATAGCGCCCACCTCCATGGAAGCGGACGCTTACGCGACATACTGTATGGTCATCGGTTCCGAAGAGGCGAAGGCTTTCATCCTTTCCAGGCCCGAGCTGGAAGGCTACCTCATTTTCGGAACCGATGGAGCGGACAGCCAGGCGGAGCAGGATTTTGCAGAGTGGGCGAGCCCGGGTTTCAATATACCTTATTTATTGAATCAGTAGTTTATTACATACTTGGTATAGTGCTCTTCTGCACGCCTCTCGAAATAAAGGGGCGCAATTTCATAAAACCGTCCATGTCATCTTAGCGTCCCTTGTGAGAATCAGGGTATAGCGACTCTATGAACCCGGATCCGTTCTCGTAGCGAAAGAAAAACCAGGCACGGCAGGAAAGCGAACAGTATGTAGAAAAATCCGTCACGGAGTGTACTCCAGGATGTCGCCAGGCTGGCAGTCGAGAGCCTTGCAGAGGGAATCCAGCGTGGTAAGGCGTATGGCCTTTGCCTTGCCGGTCTTGAGAATTGAGAGATTGGCCGGCGTGATTCCGATGCGTTCTGCCAGCTCGCCGGAACTCATTTTCCGGCGGGCCAGCATCACATCTATGTTAATCATTATCGGCATAACTATTCAGCTGCGGGCTGCTCTTCCGGTTTGGCGTCTTTTTTCAGATAGTCGGGAAGTTCCATTCCGGCCAGCTTGAAGAGGTCGTTGAGCGGGGGAACGCTCTGCATCATGCCAGAGATAAAGTTGGAGGTGGCGGTCTTTCCGTTCACGGAAGAGCCTCCGTCCCAAACGGTTACCTTGTCGATGTTGATACCCTTCACGGCCTCGACCTGGGTCTTCACAAGTTCGGGCAGTTTGTCGGCAATCATCATCAGCACGGCCTTCTGCGCATCGCCTTCGGCAGCTCCCACAAGCTGGTTGAAGCCCTGGGCCTGCTTGGTCAGAATCTCGAACACACCGCGCGCCTGGGCATCCATCTTGGCATAGATGGCGTCGGCCTCACCTTTTGCCTTGCGGCGGATCTGCTCGGCTTCAGCCTCGGCATCGATGATGGCTTTCTCCTTTTCAATCTGGGCAGCAACCACGATGTTTGCCTGCCGGGTGGCCTTTTCTCGTTCGGCACGGGCAAGCTCTGCGTCGCGCTCGCTCTGGTATGCCTCTTCGAGGGCTTTTGCAGCCTGCACCTTCTCGGCGGCTACTGCCAGACGGTCGGCCTCTGCGGTCTTCTGACGGCGGAGTGCATCGGAATTGGCAATCTCAATCTTGGCGCTGTTCTCTCCCTTTACAGCATCCGCATCGGCGGCGGCAACATTCACACGGGTATCCTTGTCGGCAATGGCCTTTCCGGTTTCACCATAACGGTTCTGCTCGGCAACGCTCTTCTTTGCGTCGTTGATGGCCTTGGCGGCGGCTTCCTTTCCGAGGGCTTCGATGTAGCCCGACTCGTCGCGGATGTCGGTAACATTCACATTGATAAGTTTAAGACCTATCTTGCGGAGTTCCGCTTCCACATTCGTGGAAACATTCGCAAGGAACTTGTCGCGGTCGGAGTTGATTTCCTCGATGTCCATCGTTGCAATCACGAGACGCAGCTGTCCGAAGAGGATATCGGTGGCGATGCCCTGGATGCTCGAAGTGCTGAGGCCGAGAAGGCGCTCCGCAGCGTTGGTCATGTTCTCGGGTTCGGTGCTGATACCAACGGTGAAGCGGCAGGGAACATCAACGCGGATGTTCTGCTTCGAAAGGGCGTTGGTAAGGTTGCACTCGATGCTGATGGGGGTCAGGTCGAGGAAGGCGTAGTTCTGGAACACAGGCCAGATGAAGGCGGCGCCCCCGTGCACGCACTTGGCGGAACCATGGCGGCCGGTTTTACCGTAGATGACCAGGATTTTGTCGGAAGGGCAGCGCTTGTAGCGCTTCAGGATGGCCGAAATCGTTATGAAGATAACGGCGACAACGATAAGGATTACATAAATTTCCATATTGTCATACAATTAAAGAGTTCAGTTCTTCTACCAGGAGGGTATTGTCGTTAAGCACTTCCACCACCTTGATGGGGGTGTCGGTCTTGATGGCGTCGCCGTCCGTGAGGGCGATATATTCGCGTACGGCATTGCTGATGGTAATCTGCACCTTGCCTGTGCCTCCGCGCTCCGCCGGTATGGGGATGTAAACCTTGCCGGTGCATCCCACCGCCATCTTGGCGACATCGATGTTGCCGCTCTGCTGCATGCTCGCAAGCAGCTTGAAGAGGTACATGACGATTGCCACCAGCGCCACGCCGACAAGGGCCGCCACGATGATGAGCACGGTCTTGGATTTTATGCTGTCCTTCAGCAGGATGGCGGTCCATCCGAAGCCGAGGATGAAGTTGATGAAGTTGCGGAAGGTGTAGAGATTGATGCCTCCGTCGAGGTCGCCGCCCATATCGGATGCGTCCACATCGAAGTCGGCAGCACTGTCAACATCCGCACCGATGAAAGTGAGGACGCTCTGGATGATAAACACGAGCGTTGCCGAAAGGGTCACGCCCCACAGGATTTTGCTCAACACACTTAAAGATGCCCACCAAGCTGTCATAACTGTATAAAATTAAATTTGCAGAAAACTGTTATTAGCGTTGTTTTCTGCAAATATATAAATTTTTATTGAATTGCAATAAATTTTTGTTGAAATTTCAATGCCTCGTGCTGATGCGTGTTGTGGTTATCCATTGCCCGGCGGAAGAACGCAGTTCACCACCAGCGGCATCTCCTTCATCGTGCCCATCACGACAGGCCCGACGCAGGATGTCAGTAGCAACAGCAGGCAAATGGCAGGCTTTCGCATCAGAATTGTATTGAGTATTTCAGGCTCGGCATGACGGGGAGCAGCGAAATCTGCTTCCAGCTGTCGGTGTCGGGGTCATACGACAGTGAGAAAGGATTATGGCGGTTGAGGACATTAAACACGCCCACATTGAGTGTTTGCGGATGCCTGCCCTGCTTAAATTCGAAAGCTATGCTGAGGTCGCAGCGGATATAGGGCGGCATTTCGTAATTGTTCAGGGAGGTGTAGAAATCGTGCTCCACCCATCCTGTAATGAAATTGTCGTCCCACCAGCTGCCTGCGGTCACCGTCTCCCAATGTCCCGACTGGTAGGTGAAAAGACCGGCGGCACTCACATTCATCTTCCGTTTCGACACCAGCAGCACATTCAGGCTGGCATTCAGTATATGCCTGCGGTCGAACTTCGCGGGAAAAGTCTCGCCTTTGTTAAGATTGGGGAAGGTTCGGTCAGTCTTGGACCAGGTGTAGGCAATCCGCCATCCTATGCGGCCTCCTGTTTTCTCATACAAACACTCATATCCATACGAAGCCCCTGTGCCAATCTCTATATTCTCCGACCATCCGGCAAGTGACGAGTCAAAGAGTTTGGTGGCATCGCTGTAATAGGTGAGATTATCCATGGCCTTTTTGTACCATCCTCCGGAAATATGGTGCTTGCCGAAATCCGCGAAAATCCCTCCGTAGAGCTGCTTGGTAATTTCGGGTTTGAGTCTCTTTGACGGAGGCACCACCATATCGAGCGACCATCCCAGCGGTGTTCCTTCCAAAGTGTGGTAGTACTGCACCAGACAGTCGGCCGTGCCCTCGATTCCGAGCCATTTGAAAAGATGAAAACGAAGCAGCCCGCTGGCTTCCGGATTAAACCCGGCGGCGGTATTGTAGTTGAGACGCGCCGCAGCCCGGGCAAAGTGTTTCGACATCTTTCCGAGTTCGAGCTGACCATGGGCGGTAAAAGTCGAATTCAGGCTGGCATTCCGGCTGAGCGGGGAGCTGCTTTTGAAAAAAACTCCCGTGCTTTCAAGCACCCGTGCGGAGCCCGGATTGAAACGGGCCAGGCGCCCTTTGATGCCGTACTGGGCCTGTGCGCTTCCTTTCAGCTGCTGCCGGATGAGGCTTTGCAGGCTAAACTCATCTATAGCACTGAGAATCATCAGGTTGTTTGATGTAAGATTCATCTGCTTGAACATTCCTTGACCGTTGGAGTAATGGTCGTATGAGCCGGTGACCGACAGGCCGCGATTCTTTGTGAGCGCTTTGTCGTACTTCACGATTCCAATCAGGTTCGACCATTGCATATTGTCCTTAGAGCCGGAATTCAGGTCGAAAACATAATTGTCGAGGCTTCCGAACACCGATGCCGAAAGATTACTGCCGGAAGGCATGAGCCAGTTCAGTTTCACATACGCATCGCCTATGGCGGCCTTGGCATTGCGGATGGCTACAGCTTCATCATCGAAAAGGTCCTTGACCGCGGCATATTCAAACTGCATGGGCGAAACGCGAAGCGATGCAATGACCGACATCCCATCCTTTTTCAGCGGGGCAAAAACATAGCCTCCGAGCAGGAAATTGCTTGCCTCGGCCTTGGCGGAGAACTCTTCCGGCGATTCCAAAGAATGCAGCCGTATGTGCGAGGCCCCGAGGTTCCCTTCTTCCGAAGTGAATCCACCCACAAGGAATTCAGCCGAGGAAATAATCTCCGAAGGATAGGGCGATGCAAGCCCCGCAAGGTGCGATGTTCCGTAGATGGGAACGCCGTCGAGGGTCTGCAGGTTACTGCCCATGTTTCCACCGCGCACATAATAGCCCGACGACCCGTCGGAGCCGCTTGCCACTCCGGGAAGCGTCTGCACGAATTTCACGAAATCCGCCTCTCCCGTTGGCGATGCCATGATGGAGAAGTCTTTCTTAACAATCATCCTCTCGCTGCCCAGCAAGCGGCGGGAGCTCTCCTTGACTGATGCCGGAAGAGTGTCGTTAAGTTCCTTGACCTGTCCATTGACCGGGTAAACAAAACAGAAAAAGGCGAGAATAATAAAAAGGTGTTGTTTCATAGATTATCATTAAAACTCTGCGCCAAAAATACCCATTCCTCCCTCTACATTCGTATATGTTGATTCAGAAGAGAAATAAATCTGCGCCAGTTCATCAGTGTGAAGGAAAGAATTTGCAATTACTGACAAATATTTATCATATTCCTTTGACACAAACCGGATTTTACTCGCAGGGGAAACTCTGGCTGGGCCAATCCATCTTACAGCATTTTCATGATATTCCACATGGTCCGACGACAAGACGAATCCATATTTTACCGAAGACTCTTTCAAACCGTCATAGGAGTCGTAACGAGAGACCAGCGCTCCTTCCGGCCAATCATATGCATCTATAGAATGCCGAATATGCAAATAGTTTCTATGCAAAGGAAGGCCGTATGCTTTATTGAGAAAAAACTGCCAATACTTTTTGTCCGCTTTTTGACTGATAGAGAACTGGAGCAATCCATTGTAATTATGAAGAAGTTCCTGTGCAACAGGAAGCTCATTCCATGCACCCGGAACGATATTGGAATCATCCGCCCCCGGGTGGTCGGTACAGAAATTGGAGATATCCGAACGGCCCTCAGGTGCAGTAATCCACAAATAGGCTTCTTCAGCTTTAATGGCAGCATCATTGCCAAGAACCACCTGATAGTATTGTGCAAAAGCGATGTTGGAGACATCACTATATATTGGCGTTCCACTAATGCTAAATGCTTTTGGATAAACTGTTTTTGCCAACAATTCTTTCCCGTTTCCCATAACTATCCTCAAAGTATATTCCGTGTCGAATTTCGGGAGAAATGCACAACACCAGCACTCCCCGTTCCAAGTAAATTCATATTCCTCTCCGCCACCGGAAACAGTAATCTTCGCGTCCGTGATATATTTATATCCGGATTCCGTAGGGCGCTTGGCATAAAACAGTGTTAGTTTCTGGGTAGGAACATCATACGGGCGCTGTCGAACATCATATTCAGTCAGCCCATTCCTTGTCAGCACACAACTCACCACGACAGGCATTTCTTCCATCGGGTCCATAACAACCGGCTCGACACAAGAACCCGAAACTATCAAAAGTGCGGCAAACGCTTCAATGAATATCTTCTTCATCTTCCTGATAAAATCCATAACAGATCCAAGGATGGTATTTATAACTATTATTGCTTCCGGTAGGCCAATTATAATCTATCATTGAATAGTATCCGTCGTCGCTGTCATCGTCCCACCCCCAATTCATTCTCAAGAAATTGCCACCCATAACTTCGTAAATATGATATATTTCTTCTTCATTTGCATCAGGAGCATACTGCTGCTTCTGAGCCTCTGTGTAGCAAAATTCATATCCTGAATAATAACTAAGGGAATCCGACGGGGCCATATACCAACGATATTGCCTGTCTGTTACTGACTGCGCCTGCTTATAGCCGTCAATAACCCAGGCATGGCTACGCAAATAAGAAGGCGTCTGATATGCTACAACCATTACCGGGAAACCATCATCAAGACTTTCTTTAGCCAGTGAATAGTAAAAAGCCCCCTCGCTACACAAGACATTATAATCAGGAAATACTGAAGCCTGATAAAAAGTTCCTGTTCCTGCGAGCGAGTAGGTAAGACCATACTGATATCCAATGTCTATCATCAAATCAGACACATAGTCCGTATGTGAGCCGGCCGCTGTCAAAGGCATTTGAGCCCACTTTGGCGAATTGACATTAAAGCCTGTCCGCTGCAATGATGAAATACAATACACATTGTCTCCCATGTCTGAAAATGTTGGATAAACACTATCATATAATCCGATAGTAAAGCCCTTATTCATTCTTAGATAATACATTACCTGCGCAGTCGAAACTGCCAAACATCCTGTATGGAAATATCCCACTGGACCTCCGTCGCCATAATAAACACATTTCTGCGACCAAGGATAGGCTTGCGACCATTTTGTGCTCAAAAGATGATTAACTTCCGCAAAATTATTGCTATACTCAACTCCTACGGGAAAACCAAGCCAGTAATAGGGGACATACTCTTCTATTTCATCTTGACCAGGTTTTTCAATTTTTATAATATCCAATTCTCCAGCAATTTTTGCCTGCTGTTCTTTTGTAATCTCAAACCAAGCAGCAATCCCGGGATTAGTAATATTATCCGGATCAAAACTGCCTGATTCTCCGTATGCAAGTATTTCCTGATTTGCTCTGTCGTCAGCTGCCATGATAGCCCATCCTTCTTTGAAATTGGCGACATACAAGGATGCTTGTCCCTTCTCACCAACAGTGCATAAATCGGTTAATTCTTTTTCAGGGAAAACTCGCTCCGCTACAGCCGTGATATCGCCTGTAGAGCGCAAATGATTAATAACTTTGTATTCGAAAGCCGGTAATGTAGTTACATCAACTCCCGGAAACTGATTGTCCAATCTATCCAATGGCTGCTTTCCACAAGACAACAAGACAAGGACAAGAATGTTGAAGATAAAAACTTTTTTAATCATATGGTTAAACCTTAAAGATACATTACTTAAAATTCAATATGTGAATATCGTCCTTTTCATAATCTGAATAAAAGTCCAAGTTTAAGGCCCAGCGACAAGGGCTGACTGCTATAGTAGTTCACGATTGGAGAACTGTCGTCGAAATAGTAATTCAGCGATGGTTCGAAATAGATTCCTGAAAGATTGTTGAACATGTACTCCGCCCCTCCGGCAAGGTTCGCCGATAATTGCCATGGATGCCCACCTGCGCCGGCAATGCATTTTGCCACAGTTCCGCCCGCAGCGGCATATACTCCAAAATGCGGTGTCCGGACGAATGAATACCGCAAGGACAACGGAACCCCCAGATAATGCAGCGTCTGCGAAGATTCATCTTCTTCAGAAGATAAGGAATAGGCTCCTAAACCGAAACCCACCGGGGCCGATGTAGTGGTAATTTTGGAATGGAGCAATGAGTAAGCAGCCCCGAAGCGAAGGTCGAGCCAATTCGTCAGGGGGAGTGTGAAATCAAGTCCTGCAGTCAGAGGAACGAAGTTACGGTAATGGACTTTCGCCTTTCCGGGAGGAATGACATCCGAGGTAAAGCCAAGTGTAGGAAAGCGGTCGCTGACAGTCCGTAAATCTATCCCCTGCACCGAACCGGACTCCGAAGACATGCCCACTCCTGAAAGGGATGCGGAAAATGTCGGCTTACGCTTTTCCATACGGTGCCTGACAGCGGCCTCTTCCGCCTCAATGGCCCGCCACTGGCTTACGGTCTCATCGTCGCGAGCGGAGGATTCTCCAGCGAGGGTTTCATCCAAAATGGGTTCTTCCACGACGGCTTCATCTGCTGCGGTTTCGTCAGAGGCAGTTTCGTCTTCAGCACCGACATCGACGGCAGTTCCAAAGGCGGCGGTGTCGCCTGCAATGCTGCCACCACCGGCATTGTAATATGCAGAAATGGCTGTTTTGCTAACAGGAACTGCTTCAGTCAGGGCCGGAGGCTCCGGCAAATCCACCACCCCGGCAATCAACCCGGACGACTGGGCCTCGGGAACGGGCAGTTCCGGCACAGGGCTGTCATGTAGGAGAAGAAAGAACACAAGGGCAGCAGCCGCAGCGCTTACAAGAGGTATAAGAACTCTAAGATGGTTTCTTCCGGCAACAGGTTTGTCGGTATTGGGGATTGCTTCAAGCAACGCAGCAAAGCCAGCCTTTCGCTTCGGCGGAACCGTCAGTGCAAGTTCCGCCTCGAGGGAATCCCACAACTCCGCCATTGCAGCATCTTTTGCGGAAGAATCCCTGTCCGAAATCAACCATGGGCCGAATTCCGGAACGGACTCAGAGAGTGCAGCATATTTCCTGATTATTTCGTCAGTCGTACTCATCACTTGCTATAACGCAAGTTTTTGTTTTTACCCTAAACAAAAAGTGCAATTATGTATGTGAGTTTGCGAAGTTCTTCCAAAGCTTTGGAAATGTGATATTCAACTGTCTTTTCGCTGATTCCCATTTGTCTGGCAATTTCTGCATTACGCAGTCCGTCAACCCTGCTTAGGGTGAATATTCTTTTGCGTTTTTCGGGCATGTTGCTGATTGCCAGATTGATGAGGGTAAGAAGTTCGGCATCGTCCAATACCTTTTCGGTATCCGCCGTAGGCAAATCCGTGAGCCCTGTACTGATAGCCTCCGTTTGCAGCTTGTCGCGCCTGCGGAACCAATCTATTACAGCATTTTTCGAAGATGTGAACAAATATGAACGAAAAGCTATGTCCTTGGACAAATTGGCTCGGCGGCTCCAGAGATTTAAAAAGACATTCTGGGTAATGTCATCCGTGGCATTCCGGTCTTTTACCAGAGAATAGACAAATCTTTCCACCAAATATGAATACCGCAAATACAGAGTTTCAAAGGCTTGCTTGGAGCCTTTGGATAACTCTATGGAAAGTTTACGGTCGTCGGTCATATATGCAAATATAGCATTATTTCCATTGGTTTTGCTATCTTTGCAGTGTATGAAAAACATAACAGGTGACATGAAGATGGCAGACCTCATCGAGGTCAATTACCATCTGCTTGCGGTTCTGACCCGCTTTGGCATAGAGGGCGGATTCGGAGAAAAGACGGTGCGCGACATCTGCGAAAAAAACCGTCTCGACACCGATACTTTCCTTCTCATCTGCCATGTATTCACCAGAAAAGACTATTCCCCGACTGAGGAAATCCTGCGTGACGGGCGCATCGACGACATCCTCCGCTACCTGCACCAGAGCCACGACTACTACATGAACAACGCACTCGTGCTTCTGGCATCTACCATCGAAAAACTCGTGGAACCCTGCACTGAAACGCAGAAATGCGTAATCTGGGGATTCTTCTCCCAATACAAGACCGAACTCGAAAAGCATTTTGCCTACGAAGAAGGGGAGGTGATTCCCTATGTGCAGAACCTGCTGATAGGAAAGCGCAGCGCCAACTATTCCATCGACCGCTTCGAAGAGAACCATTCAAACATCGAGGACAAGCTCTCCGACCTTAAAAACCTGATACTGAAGAGCCTCCCCGCCGTATGCGATGACCGTCTGCGCGTGCGCCTGCTCAACTACATCTACGCCCTCCAGAACGACCTCGACTCCCACACCGCAATCGAAGACAACATCCTCGTGCCAATGGTGAGGCTTATCGAGAGCCCTTCGGGATACCACAACAGAAAGAATGAAACCCATGAAGGAGGGGAAGAGCACGACGAACTGTCCGAACGGGAGAAAGAGATACTGGTAAGCGTCGCGCAGGGGCTGCTGAACAAGGAAATCGCCGACAAGCACAACATCAGCATCAACACCGTAATCACCCACCGGAAGAACATCACCCGCAAGACCGGCATCAAAACCGTGGCGGGCCTCACGGTGTATGCAATCCTCAACGGATTCGTAGATATAAATTCCGTAAAATAAACTAAATGATTGGCTGGCAAGTAAAATGCCAGCCATTTTTGTTTTGTTTTTGTCGCAAGTTTGCATTATATTTGCGACAAAACATGCAATAGTATGGACAGTGTAGAAAAAAGAATCGCCAAAGTCGTCCGCAACGGAGGAGAAGGAAAAGTGTATTTCCCTTCGGATTTCTTTGAGTGCGGCAACTCGAAAGCCGTATCCAAGGCACTGCAAAGGCTTGTCGCAAGTGGGGTGCTGATGCGGATGGAGAGGGGCCTGTACTGCTCTCCTACCGAAAGCCATTGGGGAATGGGGAAACTCCCGGCAGGGTCCGATGCGGTAATCCGTGCTTATGCCGAAAAGGACGGCTTCAAGTATGGCCCCTGCCCCGGGATGGCACAGAATGCGCTCGGGCTTTCCGACCAGGTAGTCATGAATCCCGTCTTTTCCACCGACGGGCCTTCCAGACGAATCCCCTACGCAAAAAGGGCCAGGCCCATAGTCCTGTACCATGTACCTCCCAGGGTATTCAACTACAAATCCGAGATAATGAAACTTACAGTCATCGCCCTGTCCGACATTGGGCCGAAAGACCTGTGGCAGTTTGACCTCGACCGGATGCACAGCATCTTTACTAAAATTCCTTACGCTGAGATTCGCAACGACCTCCGCAACACACCCACATGGATACGCAACCTGATACTTGGTTTTTATGAAGACAACACAGCAACTAATTGATTTCTGGCGTTTTTCCGATGAAGATAAAATCAGCGTCTTCAACGAAATACACGATAAACTGAACATCGACCCCAAAGCCGCTGAGAAAGACTGGTGGGTATGCCATGTCATAAGCGCCATTTTCGAACTGCGCTGCGCGGACGCCCTCACATTCAAGGGCGGCACTTCACTCAGCAAAGCCTGGGATGTTACGGAAAGGTTCTCGGAAGATGTCGACATTTCTATCGACAAATCGTTCTTCGGCCTGGAAGGGGAAACCCGTTCCGCCCGCGACCGCATCCGCAAACTGTCGCGAAAATACATCCACGAAGAAGTAATGGGTGAATTGTCGGGAATATTATATGTATTAGGTGCCGATGAATGTGAAGTTGCTTACAAGGTTCGCAAAGACTCGGATGCCGACCCTACCGTGCTGCTTGTACCCTACCACAGCGTGCTGCCTGCTCACCCTTACATCAAAGAGACCGTAAAGGTGGAATTCAGTTGCAGGAATTTGCGCGAGCCGAGGGAAGTCCGGGAAATCAGGCCCTTTGCAGCGGAATTGTCTCCAATGATAGACTTTCCAGAGACAAAGATTCCTACCGTGGTGCCGACCAGGACTTTTCTCGAGAAGGTATTTCTCCTGCACGAGGAGTTCCAAAAGGATTATCCGAGGCACCGGAGGATGAGCCGGCATCTTTACGATATCTACAAGCTCGACCAGGCCGGATTCGCCGGGAAGGCCATTGCCGACAGCGGACTTTACAAAACGCTTGTAGCTCACCGCAGCACCTTCAACGCCATCCGGGGAATCGACTACTCGCGCCATACTCCGGACAAGCTGACGATAGTTCCTCCGGAAGAGCTCAGACCGTTATGGGAAGAGGACTACCGCGCCATGCAGGACCAGTTCATATATGGAGAATCCCCTGATTTCGGAGAACTTATTGCTTCGGTCACTTCAATTCAGGAACGGCTCAGGAATATACAATTATAGCGTTTTGGAGAACTCGCAGCCGCAGAAGGTCTGGTTGTAAAAACCCTGCTCCTTTATGATTTCGCTGCGACGGGGCTGAAGACCGCCTTTGCGCCAGTTGCGGCCCCACCAAAGGACGGTTCCGCCGATTTGGGCGCAGGCCCATCTTCCCGCCTCGTCCACCTGCTCGAGGCTCTTCCATCGGGATGAAGCCAGGCTCGTGGTGAGTACGCCGAAGCCGTTTTCCGACGCAAACTTTGCGGCCCTCAACAAACGGTATTTGAAGCACTCCAGGCATCGCGGCCCGCGCTCGGGAGCCATCTCCCTGCCCTTTCCAACCTGGGAGAGCCAATCCTCGTGACTGAAATCATCGTCAATCAACTCAATGCCGAATAGTGCCGCATAGCGAAGTATTTCCACGCGGCGCTTTTCGTACTCCTCCCGGTCGCAGATATTGGAATTGCTCCAGAAAATGGCCATCTCTTCCGAAGGCTTGCGAGCCGCCTCGCAATACACCCCCGCGAGAGCTTCTACAATAGCTCCCGAGCAAGGGGCACAGCAGGAATGCAGCAGCAGACGCCCCTGTGGCAATTCTTCCGGTAATAATCCGTTCATTTAGCGGCAAAGATACAAAATCCCTATTCAACATCAAGCGCGCATAATGACGAAAAAACATTACCTTTGCGAATATGAAAAAGACAGTACTTGTGTCCGGCGGTGCCGGGTTTATCGGCAGCCATGTAACGGTGGAACTGAAACAGGCGGGGTACGATGTGCTCATTGCCGACAATTTCAGCAATTGCGACGAAACCAACTATAACGGCGTATGCGAAATTCTGGGGGAGAAGCTTCCCCTCGTAAAAATGGATTTCTGCGATGCAGCCGCGGCAGACAGGCTCTTTGCGGAAAACAGGATAGATGCCGTGATTCACTTTGCAGCGTTCAAGGCAGTGGGAGAGAGCGTTGCAAAGCCGCTGATGTACTATAGGAACAACCTTGAATCTTTCATCAATGTACTGGAGGCGGCACAGGCTCACGGATGCACGAATGTGCTGTTTTCTTCGTCCGCGACGGTTTACGGTGAGCCCGATGAGGTGCCAGTGACCGAACAGAGCCCCCGCAAGCCTGCAACTTCTCCATACGGCAACACCAAACAAATGTGCGAGGACATCCTGCAGGACAGCGTACGCGCATCGCAGGGTTCGCTGAAGGGTATCCTTCTCCGATATTTCAACCCCATTGGAGCGCATCCCACCGCCCTAATAGGCGAACTGCCCCGCGGAGTGCCCAACAACCTCGTGCCTTTCATCACCCAGACCGCGATAGGCAAGCGCGAAGTCTTAAGCATCTTCGGGAACGACTACCCCACCGAGGACGGTACCTGCCTGCGCGACTATATCGACATAGTGGACCTCGCAAAAGCACATGTGTATGCGGTTCGCCGTATGCTTGACGACAAGATGAAGCAGGAATGCGAAGTGTTCAACATCGGAACGGGCCGCCCTGTCAGCGTGCTGGAGCTCGTGAACGCTTTCGAGAAGGTGAACGGACTGAAGCTCAACTGGAAGTTCGCTCCACGCCGTGCCGGGGATGTAACCGCAATCTGGGCAGACCCTTCGCTTGCCAACTCCGAACTCGGCTGGAAGGCCGAACGCAGCGTAGAGCAGACCCTTGCCGCCGCCTGGGCCTGGGAAAAGCGCCTGGCAGGGAAATAAAGTAATTATATTTCTATAAATGAAACATTATTATTTCCTATTTTTAAGTCTTTTATTGGCCACACTTTCAAGTTGTAAAACAACAACCGATAAAGGAGAGTACATGACATATACAAGTGAAAATTTTGTATTGCACTATGTCCGGGCAACTTCTTTGAGCGCGCATCAAATGAACGCTCTTGATACTCAAAAAGATTTCAACGGGGCTATGGCCATCAGCGTAGAGTGTGATGACTGTATCTACACAAGCGAAATGGACCAACAATATCACATAAAGTATTCTGATTATCAGTACAATAAACCAAGAATGATGTCAGATGCCACAGTATGCTATGTGAACGATTTCGTAAGCATTGATATCATCAGCGATACCGATTTCAACGATATTCCTGCGGGGCAGTCATTAGCAAGTACCGTGAAAATCGTTGCTGTTTCTCCATATAGATGGCTTGTAAATGGTGAAACTAATGAAGAATTATGGAAAACAATTTCTAAAGACTGGTTGTTGTGGCAAAAACCCAAATATGACTACTTTATCAAACCTGAATATTTTCCGGTCAACAGTTTCCTCTACAACTTGAATCCAGAGGATTTAAAATTATTGCATTCAGAAATCGCTTTTGTCTTTACATCCATTCCCAATAACAACAAAAAACATAATCTGAAAATAATTTTTCACGAAGCGAATTCTGCCATCACGGCTGAATGCGCTGTTGACTTTAACAGCATTTAATGTTCATAGGCCTTATTTCCGACACCCACGGGGTGTTCAGCCCCCAGTTCCGGGAGTTCCTGGAGCCGGTGGATGAACTATGGCATGCAGGCGACTGGGGCGGCGACGATGCCTTCCTGCAGCAGTTCAAGGACTTCAAGCCGCTGGTAGGAGTGTATGGCAACTGCGACGGATACCCCGTGCGCTACGATTTCCCGGAATTCCAATGCTTTGAGCGCGAGGGCCTGAAAGTGCTGATGACACACATAGGGGGCTATCCGGGTCGCTACGACCCCGTGGCCCGAAGGGTTATCATGGAAGAAAAACCCGGGCTTTTCGTGTGCGGGCATTCCCACATTCTCAAAGTCCAGTGGGATCACAAATACAATATGCTCACCATGAACCCTGGAGCGGCAGGGCTCCAGGGATGGCAGGTGGTGCGCACCGCGCTGAGGTTCAAGATTTCCGAAGGCGAGGTTTCCGGCCTGGAGGTATTCGAACTTCCCAGATAAACAATCCGCTAATAGACATACCCCACCGCATCGTATATGAACACAAGTTCATCGAGGGCTTTGCGGTCGGCTTCGGTCCAGCCACCCTGAAGGTCGAGTTTCATGATGGCATGGCAGGATAGTTTGGCGAGGATGTCGGCAAAGGGGGTGCCGTCGGCGGCAACGATTGAGCCCTCACGGACACATAGCGGAATCTCCAATTCCTGCGCCCCTGTTGCAACTGCCGCTCCAAGCTGCGCGAGGATGTTTTCGCTGCCGGAAGGACGGAATACAACACGGTTGGCAGGAGCCTCGCTGAGGGGCGCTACGATTGCGCTCCCTCCCGGACGGTAATACCACGGACGGCGCCCTATTTCGATGTATTCGCTGTGCATTGCCGGAGGATTGCCGTATCCGGCAGGCTTCAGGTATTTTTCATGCGGGTCGAAAGTGACATCCAGGGTCTTCACCTTTGAATAGAGATTGCCGAGTATCTTCCCGGTGGGCGCAACTACGCAGGAGCACCCGCCTATCTTCGATTTCTTGCCCATGGATACAGATGCGCGCACGAGATATGCGCCGGTGTTGTACGCGCAGAACATGTCGATTATGTCGAGCACATGGTGAGGGTCGCTGCGCTGATGCGATGCGCCTATGATTACATCCGGCTTCCAGCGGGCTATGTTGGCGTAAGCCTCATAGAAATAGAAGTCGTAGCAGATGAGAAACATGTAGCGAACCCCTTCTATGTCAAGAATATAAGGCTGCGTCCATTCGCGGGTGTACTCATTGTCGAGCCCGTACTTTTTCCACTCGCCCGCGGTAAGGTGCTCTTTGTAGTATTTGCCAAGCAGCGAACCGTCGCGCCCGTAAACGAAGATGGCGTTGCGCGGCACATCCCACGAAGTATCGATGGCTCCGCAGAACACGAGGGTGCTGCAGCGCCTGGCGGTTTGGGCACACTCTTCCAGAAGGTCCGGACCATACTTATGGACGGTTTCGAGAAAACCCGGGTAACTGGTTTTTCCGGGCACTTCGCTGAACTCCGGAAGCACCACTATGTCGAGGCTCGCGTCGCACTTTCGCAACTCTTTCAGCGTCCATTCATAGCTCTTGTCAAGCCCAACTTCGTCCATCGCGAACAGGGGCTGGATAACTCTGGCTTTCATCGGAGATGCCCCGGCATTCAGTCCGAGAAGCAGGGCAAGCGCGGCAAATAAATATTTTCTCATTTCTTGAAAAGTTTGTCTATTACAATGGCTATCGCTCCGTCGCCGGTAACATTGCAGGCGGGGCCGTAACCGTCGAGGGCGAGATAAAGAGTCATTACGAGGGCTGTCTGCTCGGGGCCGAATCCCATAATGGATTCAAGCAGGCCGACGGAGGCCATCAGCACGCCGCCCATCACTCCGGGAGCCGCCACGGCTGCAATCCCCTGCATCAGCACGAAGTTGGCATAGACGGCCAGGCTGAGCGGAGTGCCGGTGATATAGGCCACGGCAATGGCGGACACAGCAAGCTTGATGGTGGAGCCACACATGTGCACGGTGCTGCATAGCGGGATGGTGAAATCCACGATGTCGCCGCTCACCCCGTTCTTTCGCGTACATTCAGCCGTAACCGGAATCACCGCCGAAGACGAGCATACGCTGAAGGCGGTAAGATACGCAGGCAGCATGTTCCAAAGGCACTTGAAAGGATTTTTGCGGGCGATGGCGCAGGCAACGCAATACTGAATTACCAGATAGCATATTGTAAGCACGATGCCGGTGAGAATGATTTTGAATCCCGTACCCAGCACGACGGAAATCACCCCCTTGGCAGCCATTTCGCATATCATGGTGAAGATATACCAGGGAAGCATGGGGATGATAACTTTCTCGATGGTGAGTTTTACTATGCTTCCGAACTCGTCGAAGCCTTTTTTCAGGGCGGAAGAGCCGGTAAAGATGATGCCCACCCCTATCATGAACGAAAGCACGAGCGCCGTCATGATGTCGCAGACCGGTGGAATCTTGAGGTCGAAGTAAGGCAGGAATTCCTTTGCCGACACGGCATCGCCGCTGAGTTCTCCTGCTTCAAGATAGAGGGGAAAGGCGTTGGACGAGCACAGGTACGCGAAGAATCCCGAACAGATGGTGGAAAGATAGGCAATGCCTATGACGGCAAGGAGCATCTTTCCGGCACCCTTCCCCACATTGGCTATGGCGGGCGTCACCAGCCCGAGCACCAGAAGGGGAACGATGAACTTGAGCAGCTGTGCGAAGAGTACATTGAAGGTTTTGAAGATGCGCACCGGCACATCCGGGAGCACGAGACCTGCAAGTGCGCCGCAGACTATCGCGATGAGCACTTTCACAAACAGGTTTATCTTGATTTTTTTCATTTTCCGGCAATGTGGTTTGCTAAGCAAATATAGCGATTATTCTTATATTTGCTTTTGTGAAACACCGTAGATTCCTCATGTTGCTCTGCATGGCAGTAGTATCTGCCCTTTATCTGCCCGCCGAGGCGCAGATGAGCAGAGCCGGGCGGATTGTTGCCGAAATGCACAATCCCGCTTCAGATTATGTTATCGTGGTTGCCCACAGAGGCGACTGGCGCAACTATCCCGAAAACTCCATAGCCGCCATCGAATCCGCTATAAGGATGGGAGTGGATATGGTAGAGTTGGATATCAAGATGACCCGCGACAGCGTGCTGGTGCTCTGCCACGACAAGACCATCGACCGCACCACCACGGGCAGAGGTCTCATTTCAACGATGACTGCGGATTCCATCCGCAAGTTCAACCTGCGCTATGCCCACGGGATAAAATCACCTTATGACCACATGCCAACCCTGAGAGAAGCACTTGCCGTATGCAAGGACCGCATTACCGTCAATGTGGACCAGGGCTACGAGTACTACGAACAGGTGCTCGCCATTACCGAAGAACTGGGCATGACCGACCAGGTGCTCATCAAAGGCAAGGCAAGCGTTGCCGAAGTAAATGCCAAGATGGCCGCACATCCGCACAACATGATGTATATGCCCATCACCGAAGTGTGGAAGCCAAGCGGCCTGAAACTGTACAACGAGCACATGGCCGCAGGCGAAGCGCCCCTTGCCTATGAAATGTCATTCCCGGAATTGGACGCGGAAGCGTTTGCTTTTTGCAGGAAAGTGATTGCCTCCGGCTCGAAAGTATGGATGAATACACTATGGCCCAGCATCTGCGGAGGATACGACGACAGGCGTGCCAACGACAGCCCAAATCCCGGAGAAGTATATGGAAAACTCCTTGAGCTGGGCAGTTCGATAATCCAGACCGACCAGCCGAAAAAACTGATAGAATATCTTGAAAGCGTCGGCAGGCGGTAAAACAAAAGAGACAAGCCCTTGCGAACTTGTCTCCTTGTGCGGTATCCTTGAAGAATATCGAACTTTTGTTGAGGACTTCCGGAAAGTTGTGGACTTTTGCCGGAAGCTTGACGAATATTAAAACCCCGAGGGGATAGAATAGAGCCGCTTTGCGGCAAGAGCCTCCATCAGGCTACTTCAGGCTCCCTTAAAACCTTCGGTAGTGACTCCGAACTCTCTCGATTCTGCCATTGCGAACGCGCTTATACGCCTTCACTCTGACAATCCTCTCAACCACCATTCCAATGGAGTAGAGAACAAGTTTTTGTCTTGTCTTTCTTTTCATGTGATTTAAATTGGATAACTTGTAAAGACAACGGACTCCCTTGATTCATCACCTCCCCTCGGGTAAACCGTCTTGGAGAAATAAAACAGACACCTATTAAGGGTAGATGCCTGTTTCTAATTCGTTACCAATTGTCATAATCACATGACCTTGCAAAGGTAATTAAATTTCTTTGACTGCCAAATATATTATGGCACAATCCCCCTCAAAACCATAAATAATTCGCGAGCAACTGCCCTCCCAGCATTGCCGGTGTATGAAAGCTGCCCCGTATATTTGAAGGATACCAAGCATAATATGCGCCCCCTTTGAGCTTTGAGCGTCTTTCGGAAGCTGACCAGCGATAAAAAATTCTACTACACCTGTCACTTTTTCCCTGCTTCCCATATTTATTGTTGGAGCAGGCATAATAGCGCCTGATAGTATTATGTATAAAAGACAGTGGCGAGAGCTCAGCGACGAGCACAAGGAAAAGATTAGCCGGGCCGTCAGCAACAAGCCAAAAAGTGCAGAACACCGCCAGCACATTAGCCAGGCAATGAAAGATTACTGGGAGGGTGTGCCGCACCGACCGGAAGGAATAAGCATGAATGAATTCTTGGGTAAAAATGAGGACGACCAGTAATGCAGGGAGGTTTGTAATTGATGAGTTGAGGCTTTGCTACATTGCAGAGCCTTCTTTGCTTGAGGACTTGTCGCAAATCCAGTTGGGGCGTTCTAAGGACAATGGGGATTATTCACTCGTTCGGATTGGAGGAGAAAGGTATGAATATATTTTTGTCGTGTTTCATCTACATGAAGAATCAAAAGGCGAAATGGGGTTCTTAAAATTCGGAAGGTATGGAGAGAACGCCAGCCGCTATGTCTATTATAAAATTTCCAATCCCTGCCTGTATGATCGTGAGTTGTTGAGGGCGGCACTGGATCTGCCGGAACTGCTGGGCCTACACTTTAATAACTTTACTGCAATAGATATTGCGTTTGATCATAACAAGAACTTCAGTTCAATTATTAAACGGATGCTGCGTAACGATAGAGTGACAACCATCCTCAACGGCAAGGCTGTCAAAGACCGGAAAGGAATTATAAAAGGGCTGTCCTTTGATTACTCAAGTTCCCTCTCCCGTTTACATTGCCCAACTGTAACCATACGACAGGCAAAGGCAGTACGAAACAAGGAGAAGGGCATAACCGTACAGAGTTACGACAAGCGGGCGGAAATCGAAACGCACTCCGAAAAGCAATATATCCTCAACTTCCACGGAAACCCAAGGCACCTGTTCCGGCTGGAAGTGAGGTTGAGGTACCAAGAGTTGAAAGACTATTACAGAAAGATTGGCAGGGCCCAGGCGGTTGAAGATTTATTTGATCCAGCGATACTGCAGGATTTATTCTTCTACCATCTGTCTTCAGTGTTGAGGTTCACCAAAGGACGCAAACCGCTGACCTGGCAAGACATCATTTCAAGCAATGGCAGGATATAATATAACAACATACCCTACCAGTGCAGTGCTTTTGAACATAAGTGGTTGAAAGGATTGCAGATGAAAGTATCAATTTAAAAATGCATCAAAATAATCAGTCCAGAGCGATTATGAACCACTCTGGACTGTAGCTATATAATCTAAAATGTTATATAGTTTTTGTCTGTATATCAGCAGTGAAGGCTGATGACGGAAATCCCTGTTCATCAGTGTCAATGGTGAAGAAATCTTTTTCCATCTTACTACTATATTCAGGCGCCCCTATCAGTTTGTTTACTGCTGTTTGATAATCAGCAAAAAATTGTTCACAACTAAGGTGGAGCTTTGAGTCTTTTATATAATGTACCCCCTTTCGGTGTAACACTATATTGGAACTTTGTATTACACAATGCGCAAAGCCACAACGGAGAGAGTGGAACAAATCGTATTCTTGCTGATAGGACTTATACTCATCCGGGAATAATACCATTCCTTTTTTGAATGACTCCTGCGAGGATTCTTTTTCCTTCCCCCACTCCTCCTTGACATTTTGTCCTTTTCCAAGGAATTCGATACTTATAGCCATAATGGTAAAAGCGACGAAAGGGTCATTTTCAATAAGGGAAGAGATTGAGGATACAACCTGAGTTTCAAGAAATGTTTTAGCGGTCATGATCAATACTTAGCGTTATCTATTCATGGCAACTAAAAGTACGATGTCAGCAGCTGCAATCCATCCACTGATAGTTAGAATGGTGAAAAAAAGTTTATAATGATGACGACATATACAGAATATGTCAAGAAGGATCATTATGACCAGAAAAACTGATAATGTAATCCAACAATACTTTTCGGGGGCATAAAACAATGCGCGGAGAAGAAGCCCTATCCCAGACGGTATGGGAATAAGAAATAATCCGTGATAGAAGAGAAAACCAGAATCATTATCTTCCATCAATTCAAAGTATCTTTTCTCGTCAGGAGAACTATACTCTTGGTTACCTTGTTCGTCGTAATACATTGCACTGGTTCTTGTCAAAAGATAAATTAAAAAACAGAATAAATATTTAATCCCGAATCTGAATATGAGTAAGATACACTTATGGCTCTGCAGCACTTGAGACAATGAACGGCAACTCCTCCAGAATGTCCTTTTTCAACAGTAACCGATACGGGATTACTACAGCGAGGACAAGGAATCACAAATGTTAATTTATCCATAACTGTTAGTTCCTTATTTCCGAAGAGGTATCATATCGCCATTAATTTCAAACAAGTCTTCAATGTCACAAGAGGAGATGTGAATTACTCTATTAGAAAGTGTATATCCAAAGACATAAGCATCCTCACCACCATTTCTATCCAGGAGATTATTCCTCATACTAGCTAACGCCTCTTCCTGCTATTTGTGTGCGGCAAGATATTGACACTTTAGATATTCAAACTCCTGATTCATAGACGAAGGTGATTTGAATTGACATTCTAATAAGCCGGCTCAATATCAAGAATGATAACTGTTGCACCATTGGGAAGAGCACCGGAACGCTTAAGTTCATACATTGCTTGACTTTCGGACGGACCATCAAGTTGTAGCACCCTTTGGGTAAATGTGTTGTTTACTCGGTAAGAGACACGATAAGCACTTTTCATGTTGTAAATAATAATATTGTTCCGCTGGGCTCCTTGGACGGATAACAAAACAAAAGTGTGAAGCCCCTTTCGCTTATTCTCCGGGAGGCTTAGCAGCGCCTTGAAAGAAATATAACTACGGATACTTCACACTCGGCATTATATGAAGCACCGCCCCGAAATGGGGAATAAGCGCACATAACCAATGCACGAGCGGAAAGAATCATCGAAGCCCTTCTTTCTCATGAAACTGCTAATTTCCCAGAGAGGACTGCGAAAACACTTTCGCTAATATGTACGCCACCTTGCGATGGCGCATCAAAAATAAAAACTTATTTTAAAAATTCCAAGAATGTGACCAAATTTCAATCTTCACTGGTCATGTAGAATTACTGCTTCGAGATCATTGTAAGGAGTTCATCCTTGGTGAAGAAGCGCTGAAGCTTTCCATTAACAGAAACATAACCCTCAACAGTTCTCAACTCATGAAATAGTGCTTTAACCGGAACGCCCAGCGCGTCAGCGATCCTTTCAATCGTTTTGAGTTCAGGGTTTCCCGATAGAGCTCGAGACAGGGCGGCCTCTTGCATATTAAGTTTCTTCGCCAGTTTTCGCTGGGTCAGTTTCTGTTCCCGGCAGTAAAACAATACATTGTCGCGAATTGTATCAATCGTAGCCATAGTCTTTGGTGTCAAAATTTCGTTAAATATACATAAAAATCAAAAAATGTCGGATAAGTCATTAATATAAGGCAAAATATATTTGGATGCAACTTGATTTATATGTATATTTGTAACGAGGTATATCCTTAATATAAATCAATTTTTTGGATCAAATGGAAAGAATAAAAACATGTATCTACGCTCGGGTAAGCACCCAAGGGCAGGAATATGATCGTCAGATATCGGAGCTTAGGCAGTATGCTGACCGCATGGGGTATCAGGTGGTGAAAGAGTTCTCCGAAAAAATAAGCGGTGCTAAGAAGGTTGAGGAAAGGGAAGCTCTGGTGGAACTGCTGGCTTACATTGAGGAGCATCATGTTGATAAGGTTCTTATCTATGAGTGCAGTCGCCTGTCACGCCGGGCGGTGGATTTCCTTTCCATCGTTGAGGCTCTTACAGAAAAGAAAATCAGTGTCTATATCCACCAAAATGGGCTGGAAACCCTGCTTCCCAACGGAACCCCGAACCCTATTGCCCAACTCGTTCTCGGGATTCTTGCTCAATTTAATTCAATGGAGCGCTCGTTGATCCGATCACGAATGGAGAGCGGCTACAACCACTACCGCAGCCTCGGTGGCCGGGTGGGAAGAAGGGTTGGTTACCGGAAGACTGGCGAGCAAATGAGGGCTCAGTACCAAAATGAACTCAAGCTGCTCCGGAAAGGGCTGAGTCTCCGAAATGTCAGCGCTATCACCTCAACCAGCATCAACACCCTCCGGAAAATTAAATCCCAATTCATCGTTTGATTATTCTGAAACAATAAAAAAATTTCTTATATGTTTGGAACAGAAGCTCGTGAGAGTCGATAATCTCTGCTGGCGAGCAGTAACCAAACGCATCAATGTTTAATATTAAAACTATTCAAAATTCACAAGACAAAGAAACAATTCTAAATTTCATTCAAAATCTATTCAAGATTACCATCAAAGCATTAAATGAGGAGGGCGCACTATGATAGATTATAAAAACATTCGACCGGGAAAGAACGCTGTTATATGGACCAGAGTCTCCACAAAGTACCAAGAAGATAATGGCGGTAGTCTCGAAAGCCAGAAACGCATTTGCCGGGAGTATGCCGAGCACAACGAATTCATCATTCTTGAGGGTGGAGATTTTGGCGGCAAGCATGAGAGCGCCCAAACACCAGGCAAAATGATTAAACAGATGGTGGATTTCGTTAAGAAAACACCAGCTGTCAGCACGGTGCTCGTGTCTGAATTTGACAGATTCTCCCGTTGTTCTTGGCAAGCGATTAAAATGCTTCATGAGATGCGCGAGATGGGAATAATCGTTACCGCTGCAAAATTTGGTTTGGATACTCGGACAAAAGAAGGAATGATGATGGCACAAAACACCCTTTCTTTTGCAGAACTGGACAACCAAAACCGAACCGACAAGTTTGTTACCGGAAAAGAGGACTGCCTGCGTGCTGGTGCATGGGTGCTTAAAGCACCTTTTGGATACTATAAGACGGGCAAGAGCAGAAGCACCGAATGTCACCTCAACGAGAATGGCAAGCTGCTTAAAAAGGCATTTATATGGAAATTACAGGGAGTTGCCGGTACTGAAATACTCAAGCGTCTCAGCGCCCATGGTCTGGATCTTTCGCAGCAGCGCCTTCACCAAATACTGACAAATCCTTTCTATGCCGGAAAGATTAAGCACAAAGCTACAAACTACAACCCTATAGACGGCCAGATAGAGCCTACGGTTTCCTATCTGGACTTCCTGAAGGTGCAGCAGATACTGTCCGGGAAGACCGGCAAATACAAGCACGCCAAGAAAAAACCTGAACTGCCGCTGACCGGGCACTTGTTTTGTGCCTTGGACAGCCATGCATTCACATCCTATACCAAGCACAAAAGAACAAAGCACGGCATCGTAGATTACCATTATTATAAATGCAATTCCCCCAAGTGCGGAACCAATGTGCCTTGCTCTGTTATGCATGATAAGTATTATGAGATGCTGAAAGGTTTCAATATGGAGCCGGAAACTCTTGTCGAGTTCAGTGATACCCTAAAAAGCCTTCTTGACCAGTACAACGAGGTTGCCATAAACGAGCGCACCAACCTTCGCAGACAATTATCCGAAATTGACAACCAATTGCAAAGCATGGCACTTCGCAGAGCATTAGGAGAAATAAGCAAAGATGTTTATGAGATAGGAAACAGGGAACTTCTGAAGAGAAAAGAAGGGCTTGAAACAGAATTAGGATATTGGCACCAGAAATTGTCGAACTCAAATTCAATTATTCCTACGATTATCGCAACAGCCTCAAATATAAGCAGTTTGTGGAAAAATGGTAGCCTTGAAATCAAGCAGGATATTCAAAAATTAGTATTTCCGGAAGGTATATTTTGGGATAAGCAAATTTGCGATTATCGAACTGAAAACAAGAACGAATTTTTCGACTTAATGCACAAATACTCAACCACTTACACAAAAACAAAAGAGACAAGCCCTTGCGAACTTGTCTCCTTGTGCGGTAGGTGAGAGTCGAACTCACACAGGCCAATGCCCACTACCCCCTCAAAGTAGCGTGTCTACCATTTCACCACTACCGCGTTGTATTTTGGGATTGCAAAAATAGAGATAATTCTGGAAAACACAAAATTTTCGGAAAAAATATTTATATTTGCAGCCCCCTACGGGTTAGGGGAAAATTGTATTAACTTCAAAAACAAAGTAAAATGGCTGTAAAAATTCGCCTTCAGCGCCACGGAAAGAAGAATTACGCTTTCTTCGACATCGTAGTTGCTGACACCCGCGCACCGCGTGACGGTCGCTTCATCGAGCAGATTGGCTCGTACAATCCCAACACCGACCCTGCTACCATCGTTCTCAAGGCAGACCGCGCTCTTGCCTGGCTGAATGTAGGTGCAGAACCCACTCTGGTCTGCCGCCGCATCCTCTCCTATGAAGGAGTCCTCCTTCGCAAGCACCTCAACGGTGGCATTGCCAAGGGTGCCCTCACTCAGGAGCAGGCTGATGCAAAATGGAATGCATGGAAGGCTGAAAAGGATGCAAAGGTAGCTGCCAAGAAGTCGGCTATTACCAACGCCGCCATCGAGGCCAAGAAGGCTGCCAAGGCTGAGGAAACCAAGGTTAAGGAAGCCCGCGCAGAAGCTCTTGCAAAGAAGGCTGCCGAGCTCGCCGCCAAGCAGGCCGAAGCCGCAGAGGCTCCTGCAGAAGAGGCTGCCGAGGCTCCCGCAGAGGCATAATGCTTGCCGTTGCAAAAGTCCTCAAGTCTTTCGGAACCGACGGGGGCGTGCTTGTGAGCAGCACCGTCGAACTCGAAAGCCTGAATTTCAAGGAACCTGTGTTCATCATCTTCGATGGGCTTCAGGTTCCTTTCTTTATTCTCGATTGCCAGCCTAAAGGCGGCAGATATGTACTTCACCTCAACGATATTCTCTCCCTCGACGATGCAGAAGAAATAGCAGGGCGAACGATTTATGCCGATGCGGAACTTGAAGAAGACGAAGAGCCCGATTTTACCGGCTGGACCATCATCGACCACGGACACGAAATCGGCAGATGCACGGGCCTGGAGGACATTCCCGGCAATCCCTGCCTGTATGTTGAAGTGAACGGCAGCGAGGTTCTCATCCCGCTGCATGAGGATTTTATCGAAAACGCTGAACCTCAGAGCCGCACCCTCTTTCTGAATCTCCCCGACGGACTATATTAGAACTTAAACTCCGCCCCGATTTTCACCGCAAAGTTCGAAGTCTTGAGTTTGCCCAGGACCTTCTGCCCAAGTTCGGACTCGGATTCTATCACCACCACGCGCTCATCGCGATGGGTGGCACGCCAGAAGCAATCTACCCGGATGAATTTGAGGATATTTGAAACACCCGCGCCGAATTCGATGTAGGGGATACCTCCGAGCGAGGAAGTTCCTGCCGGGAAAATCAGCGGGGCGGTCATTTCGCTTGCGGGCACGACTGCGAGGTTTCCGTTGTTGCGGTCGGAAAGCGAGCCCCAGGTAGCCCTGAAAGTAAATTCTTCGCGCCAGCCAAGCCTGCGGATAAGCGGGATGGTTCCGAGGAAGAACCCGTTGAAGCAGTGGGTATAGAAAACCGACACCCAGCTGTCGGACACGAATTCCATGTAATCCATGCAGGCAAAGGACAGCCTGTCGTAGATATACGAACTGTTGCCTTCGTGGAAATGGAGCATGGGATAGGGCACGGTGCCGATAATCCGTCCGGCTGCGGCATATATCCGCGATACGCCGAAAGGAGGGATGCGCGGGCTCCAGCGGAAAGTGAGTTCCGGGCGGAAGTAACTGTAGTCGTCCTTCCGCAGGCCCTGAAGCGACCCTGCCAGGCTCAGCGTTATGGTAGGATATTTTGAATGGACATAGGATTTGGTAAAGAGCCCGCGGTTCACCACCAAGTCCTTGCAGTACAACGCAGCCAGGTAGAATTCGTTGGAAGCCACGCTTCCTGCCGAAACCGAAGACGGCGTGAGCATGGGAACCTGCTTCACCGGGTCGAGCCACTCCTTGTTGTTTGGATAATAGCGCCTGAAATCGAAGCCCGCCTCTATATTGAAAGAGTTCGTAACTTCGTGCTTGTAGTTGCCGGAGAACGACGACATCATTGCCAGGCGAGCCCCGTGGCTGGCCCCGAAAATGGTTCCGAAGATATTTCCCTCCGTGAAGGCATTCGGACTGCTGCCAAGCTGATTGACATCGTAACGCGCCTTCAGGGTGAGCTTGCGCTCGGGCTCACGGCTCCACAGGTGCTCCCAGGTTAAACCTCCCTTGGGGGTTTTGTCGCGCAGGCCGAAGGCTCCGTAAACGGTAAACCTGTCCTTCCTGCTGAACTCCTTGGAGGTGCGCATCCCAAACTGCGGGCGCCATCCTTCCATGTTGTTGTGGCTGATAAGCTTGAAGTATGGCCCATATCCGATTTTCCCCACTTCATAGTAACCATTGATGGCGGTGTACACAATGTCGTACAATGAACGGTAGGCGGGCACGGTCTTGACTTTTTCAACCATCTCATACACCTCCCTTTCCTTCTCGGTCAGAGGAACCGGACGGGAGGAATCCCAGAAGCTTTCATCCTTGTTGCCTGCATCGGCCGAAACCTTCACCAGGGCGGCATCGGGCTTGCCCGAATAGCTGAATTCCACCTTCGAATACACTATCTCCTTGCGCCCGATGAAAGACAGCATCCTGGATGAATCCCGCAGCGACAGCGACAAGTCGGCATATAGCCTGTCGGATTTATAAAACCATGTAGAGTCGGCCTGCCTTTCGTATTCCGCATCTATGACCAGGTCGCGCAGCCAGTTGACATTTGTGGTATTCTTCATGTTTGCATGGATGCTGCGGATTGCATAGTCCTCGGCATCAATGCGCATTTCGCCGTCGAAGGCGGGAACGCTCACAAGGGCTTTCGGATGATAACGCACCAGTAGTGTCTTGCGCCCGTCCACCATGAGCGAATCGATGATGTAATAGTTGTAGAACATCAGTCCTCCCTCCTGAATGGGCGAAGGGAACTGCACATCGAAAGCGCTGATGTACGGGTTGTAGAAGTTGACCTTCTGATGCATGGAGCCCGTAAACTGGCTGAGCATGTTGTTGGCATCGGCGTCGATTCCGGAAATGCGGTTGGCAATGATACGCTCGGAGTTGGATTCAGGACTGCGCCGATGAGTGCGGGAAGCCACGGTCTCGGATATCATCACCGGCAGATACGGCACTCCCGACACGGCGGAAGTATCCACATAATCGAACACGAAGCCGAAATTCCGGTCGAAGCGCCTGCCGGAAAGCTGTTCTTTGGGGTGGGTCAGGTCCAGCTCGATTTTATTGTAGATTTCGCAGGTATATTCCGGATGGTTTTCGGGGTCGTTGCGGTCTCGGTGCTTCTGGATGTTTGCAAGCAGGGCCTTCGCCTTTTTGTTGTCCGCCTTCACCTTGGCGCCGGTAAGGCGGTTGTCAGTCAGCCGGAGAACGAAATCCACTTCGTTGAACTGCCCCGGATGAATCTGCTTGCCAACAGGGTCGTAACCGAGCAGCTGAGCTACAAGTACGGTAGCGGTAAGGTCTTTGCTCTCAAGATTGTAACAGCCTTCGAGGTCGGTAGTAATGCCTGTGGTGGTGCCGACAAAATAAACTCCGACGAAAGGAATGCCCTCACCTTGCTCATCGGTCACACGCCCCCTGACCTTGGTGGTTTGCGCTCCTGCGGACATGTGCACAAACATCAGGACGGCCAAAAGGATGCATGACGGTTTCAGCTTCATTTTGCAAATATACCGAAAACGGCAGAACCTGAGCCGGACATTGCGGCATACAAGGCCCCTTCAGCATACATTTTTTCCTTAAGCGAAGCTATTTCGGGATGAAGCGCGAAAACGGAGGGTTCGAAATCGTTTACAAGACACCCGCGCCACTGCTCCGGCGGAAGGGAGAGGATTTCCGGAAGGGATGTTCCGGCATGAGCTTCGCCGGAAAGGGCGGCATCCACCCCGGCATAAGCCTCCCTGGTGCTCACGGTAATCTCCCGGGGTACTTCCACGATTATGCGGTAAGAGCTCAAATCCAAGTCGAAAGCTTCCAGCACCTCACCCCGTCCGCGTGCAAGCATGGGCCGGTTGTAGATGAAGAATGCACAGTCGGAGCCCAGCATCGCGGCCCGTTCCGCAAGCCCGGCTTTGTCAAGACCAAGGGAGAATATGTCGTTGAGAGCCATCAGCGCAAAGGCTGCATCAGCCGACCCGCCTCCGAGACCTGCACCGACCGGGGAGTTCTTGAAAAGATGGATGGCGACGCTGTCGATTCCGAATTCGGCCTCCAACAGTTTCCACGCCTTGGCACAAAGGTCGGCAGAAGGATTCCAGCCCGTGTAACTCGGGCCTTCTATCGCAATGGAAAAACGCTCGGAAGGAACAATGGTAAGTTCATCCTTCCACCCGTAATAGGGCACGAACAGGGTTTCCAGCTCGTGAAAACCGTCACTGCGCTTTCCCAGCACCCGCAGGCCCAGATTCAGCTTGACATTTGGATAGAGGGTCATAGCCTGGATATTATCTGGCGCTGCATTTCTTCCGGAAGATGCGAAATCACCGGATTCACGAAAGAGATCATCTGCAGCTTGCGGGCCTCGGCCTCGGCAATGCCACGGCTGCGCATGTAAAAGAGTTCGTCAGGGTTCAGATACCCGGTTGTAGCCCCGTGGGAGCATTTGACATCGTCGGCATAAATTTCCAGCTGAGGGTGCGTTTCCGCGCAGGCGCCCTTGTCCAGCAGCAGGGAATGGTTTTCCTGGAAGGCTTCTGTCTTCTGGGCATTCTTCGCCACATACACCAAGCCGTCGAATTCCGCCTTGGCCGTGCCGCCGACTATGCCCCGGAAGAGCTGGCTGGAATGTGACCCTCCTGCAAGATGGCGGACGGTGATATTGAACCGCACCCTCTCGCTATGGGGGCAGAGATAAAGGCCGAAAATCTCCAGATTGACCCCTTCGCGCCCAATGTTGATTTCAAAAGGAATGTCGGCGCTCACCCCGGCCATCACTATGAAAGTGAGGCGAAGGTGCTCGATTTCGTTCAGCGTCAGGCGCTTCGGCACTTCGTCGATTCCTACTCTGTAAATCCTATCCATTGATGCTGTCGTATCCTTCGTTTTCAATCCTGTCGGCGAGTTCGAGCCCGCCGGTGGCTATGATGCGCCCGTCCTTGAGCACATGCACCACATCGGGGGTGATAAGGTCGAGAAGATGCTTGTAGTGGGTAATCACGATGGCGCTCTTTTCCGGGCTTCGGAGGGCGTTCACCCCGTCGGCAACTATTTTAAGGGCATCCACATCAAGTCCGCTGTCAGTTTCGTCCAAAATGCTGAAAGTAGGGGCAAGCATCGCCATCTGGAATATCTCGTTGCGCTTTTTCTCCCCACCGCTGAAGCCGACATTAACCTCTCGTTTTGCAAATTCTCCCTTCATTTTCACGAAGGCCATCTTCTCTTTAAGGAGCTTGAGAAACTGCGCGGGAGAAAGTTCCGGTTCGCCCGACGCCTTGCGCCTGGAATTGATGGCCGCCTTCATGAAGTTGGTAATGCTAACTCCGGGAATTTCTATCGGGTACTGGAAGGATAGGAACATCCCCGCCCAAGAGCGTTCTTCGGGGCTCATCTCAAGAAGATTGCGTCCGGCGAAAGTGACGCTTCCTCCGGTGACAGTGTAGTTCGGACGCCCGGCAAGCACTGCGCTGAGAGTGCTTTTTCCGGCACCATTCGGCCCCATTACCGCATGGATTTCGCCAGGGCGTATGCTGAGGTTGATTCCTTTAAGAATCTCCTTACCTTCAATGCCTGCATGCAGGTCTTTTATTTCGAGTATATGATTCATTATCCTATAGATCCTTCAAGATTGACCGAAAGTAGTTTCTGGGCTTCGACCGCAAACTCCATGGGAAGACGGCTGAGCACCTCGCGCGCGTAGCCGTTCACGATAAGCCCCACCGCATCCTCGGGCGGGATTCCGCGCTGGTTGCAGTAGAAAAGCTGGTCCTCGCTGATGCGGGAGGTGGTGGCTTCGTGCTCAACTATAGCTCCCGGATTCAGGTTTTGGATTACCGGGAATGTATGTGCTCCGCAGTTGTCACCGATGAGCAGGCTGTCGCACTGGCTGTAGTTGCGGGCTCCGTCGGCCCCTGGGTTCATGCGCACCAGACCGCGGTAGGAATTTTCGCTGTGCCCGGCGGAGATGCCCTTGGAAACGATTCGGCTGCGGGTGTTCCTGCCGATGTGAATCATCTTCGTGCCGGTGTCAGCCTGCTGGTAGTTATTGGTGAGGGCCACCGAATAGAATTCACTGCTGGAGCCATCGCCCATAAGGATGGAGGACGGATATTTCCAGGTGATGGCGGAGCCTGTTTCGACCTGAGTCCAGCTCAGATGCGAGTTTTCACCCCGGCAGAGGCCGCGCTTTGTAACAAGATTCAGGATGCCGCCACGGCCCTGAGCATCGCCGGGATACCAGTTCTGCACCGTGCTGTAGCGCACATCGGCATCCTTTTCCACTATGATTTCCACCACGGCGGCGTGAAGCTGGTTCTCGTCGCGCATAGGGGCGGTGCATCCTTCCATATAGCTGAGGCTCGAACCCTCTTCGGCAATGATGAGTGTGCGTTCGAACTGCCCCGTGCCGCTCGCGTTGATGCGGAAATAGCTGCTGAGGTCCATAGGGCACTTCACCCCTTTTGGAATGTAGCAGAACGAGCCGTCGGAGAACACCGCCGAATTGAGCGCCGCATAGAAATTGTCGCCCGAAGGCACCACGCTCGCAAGATATTTGCGCACCAGGTCGGGATGTTCCTTCACAGCCTCGCTGAAAGAGCAGAAAATAATTCCTTTCTCAGAAAGGGTCTTGCGGAAAGTGGTGCTCACGCTCACGGAGTCGAACACGGCATCCACCGCCACTTTCGACTTCACGCCCGCCAGCACCTCGCGCTCGCTGAGGGGAATTCCGAGCTTGTCGAAAGTTTCCTGCAGGGCAGGGTCAATCTCCTTCGGACGGTCCTTGTCGGTCTTGGGAGCGGCATAGTAAATTATGTCCTGATAATCTATCTTGGGAAGGCGGCTCAGATGCCCCCACTCGGGCGGAGTCATCTTCTGCCACTTGCGGAAAGCATCGAGGCGGAACTCCAGAAGCCAGTCCGGCTCTCCCTTCTTTTCGGAAATAAGACGGATTATATCCTCATTGAGACCTTTTGGAATAAACTCCTGCTCGATGTCGGTAACAAATCCCTCGCTGTAGTCGCGCTCCACCGCAGCGGCAAGTATGTCTTTTTCATCTGCCATAGGAATACAAAGATAAGCTTTTTCAGTTATATTTGTAACTATGAACACTTTCGGACAGTTTTTCAAACTAAGCATCTTTGGTGAATCACATGGCCCCGCAATAGGCGTGGTGCTGGACGGGGTTCCCGAAAACATCCCTCTGGAAGAGGCTGATTTTGAAGCGGACATCGCCCGCAGGGCACCGGGAGCCATTGGCACCACCGCCCGCCGCGAAGCTGACAGACCTAAGATACTAAGCGGAGTAATGGACGGATATACCACCGGTGCGCCGGTAACGATTGTATTCTGGAACTCCAATGTGCAGAGCCAGGATTACGAGCAGTTTGCTGCCGTTCCCCGCCCGGGTCACGCCGACTTTGTTGCCAACATCAAATATCAGTTTGCAAACGACCCCCGGGGAGGAGGACATTTCTCCGGGCGGCTGACCCTGCCGATAGTGGCAGCCGGAGTAGTAGCCAAAAAGATGCTCAACGCGGAATACGGACCCGAGGACAAACCTGAAAAACTGGATGTAAAAATCGATGCCAGGCTCCTTGAAATCGGCGGCGAAAAAGATTCGTCAAAATGGGACGACCTGCTGAAAGCCACCGCCGCAGAGGGTGACTCCCTGGGTGGCATTATCGAGTGTACCGTCACCGGCCTCGGCGTTGGCGTCGGCGACCCTTTCTGGGATTCCGTGGAGAGCTGCATCTCGCACGCTATCTTTGCAATTCCCGGAATCAGGGGCATAGAATTCGGTGACGGATTCGCCGCAGCCCATATGAAAGGCTCCGAGCACAATGACCCCTTCGGGCCGGACGGACCTGAGAAAAACGGAGCCGGAGGCATCAACGGCGGGCTCACCAACGGGGCGCCGATAGTATTCCGTGTAGCAGTGAAACCCACCTCCAGCATCTTCAAGCCCCAGAAAACCTGGGATTTCGAAAACAAAAAAGAGACGACCCTCCAAATCAAGGGCCGTCACGATGTCTGTTTTGCCCGCCGCACTCCGGTAATTGTCGAAGCAATGACCGCGATAGTGCTGGCCGACCTGCTGTAGAAACCTACAGTTCCCAGGCTCCGCCTTTGGTGAAGACAGAGTCTACGAGGTCGTCGTAGAGGCGGAGGCGCTTTGCAAGGTCGAGGACATTGTAGCGCCAGCGCATCAGCTGCACAATGGGGAACATTGCCTGGATATCGGAGCGGGTGATTCCGATATGCTCCGGCTCGTAGGGTGCACCCACGATTTTGAAGAGCTTCTGCATCTTGGCAAAACTGTAATTCTGTCCGGCAATCCTTGCCTTCAGTTCAGACCATACGGCCTTTACCGCTTCCAGTTCCTTGCGTACGGCAGCCGCGTCGGAATATTTCTTTGCAATGTTTTCGTAGCCGAGTTTGGGTGCGGGGAAATCCTTGAAAATTTCCAGGGCCCTCTGCTGCTCGCTTTCCAGGGTAGGCCATGCGGCAACGCAGGCGTCTATGTCAATATCTTCGAGATTGTATTTTACGAAATGCTCAAGCACTGCGCACATGGTAAGCGTGCCTATCGCCACCTGGAACCCGTGCGAAACGAACTTGCCCTTGTAGCGGTGGTGGGTCATGTCGAGGATGTGGCTGAAAAGGTGGTCGCAGCACGAAGCGGGCCTGCTGGAACGGGCAGCCTGCATTGCAAAACCGCTGAGAATCAAGCCTTCGAAGAGGTCCGAGATGGCCTTGGGCTCACCGGCGGCCACGCCTTCGGGGTCGCCCAGCAGTTCGTCGAGGCAGTCCTGCAACACATGCCACGCATCCGGAATGATGGGTTCCGCACCTACGACATCCGCAATCATCCACTCTGCACCTGCGGGCACTTTGGCGGCAAGGTCGGCATAACCGGCTGCGGTCATCTCCTTGGGAGCGGCTGCAATCACATCCACATCGGCAACAACGGCCACGGGTGCAGGGCACTCGAAAGTCTGCTTTGCATTCTGATAAGTAATTGATGCACCGAAAGATGTGTATCCATCCACCGAAGCGGCAGTGGGAACGGTGAGATAACTTTGTCCGTGATGATGCGAACAAAGTTTGCAGAGGTCGTTGATGGTGCCGGAGCCAACCGAAACGGCAATTGCACCACTTTCATCCAGAACCTTGTCGAGAGTTTCGATATGCTCCCAGTCGGCATGGAACTCATCCTCCGTGAAGAGGAATTTCTGCGTAGGGATGCCGGATTTCGAAAAATGTTCGAAAACTTCGCTTCCGGCAACGCGCCATGTGTTGTTGTCCGCAACCACAATGGCGGTGCGTCCTTCGAAATACTTATTGAACAATGCGGGAACCTTGTCGAGATTCCCCCTTCCGAGTTCAAAGGCCCTGGTGTCGGTTGAAACTTTAAGGGCCGCTGCTATTCTTTCCTGTGAATTCATGTTTTGCGTTATTGGCCATGCAAATATATTTGTTTTTCTGTGAACTTGAGCGTACTTTTGCCACATGAACAAGCATTTTACAGCATTTTTGCTCATTTTCGTGTGTATGTACACATCGGCGGCACAGAAACTTCCTGTCAGAATAACCGTCGATACCAAATCGCGGGAGCATGTCCAGGGCATGGCCATAGACACCGTGGCCAGGGCTTTTTACCTGTCGTTCACCAGTTCTTTCGTCAAGACCGACTATCAGGGCAATGTGCTTGCGAGCATTGATTCCATCAACGGACATCTCGGAGCCATGACCTTCGATTACGCCAGGCGCAGGGTATATGCCTCGCTGGAATGCAAGGACGACGAAATAGGACGCAGCATCTCGCAGCATTTGGGCGCCGAGCAGTACAGCCAGGAAAACTCCCGCTTCTATATAGCTGAAATCGATGTTGACAAGCTTTCCGGAAGGAATACCCCGGCAGCGCTTGCAATGAACACCTATGAGGTGGGAGAAGCCATCCGCGACTATAAAAACCGCTACGGGTGCTCCGGCATCGACGGGGTAACCATCGCTCCGCAAATAGGGAAGAAGAACGGAAAGCCCTGCCTGTATGTAGCCTATGGCATATATGGCGACATCTCACGGCGCGACAACGACCATCAGATATTGCTGGAGTATAAATTCTCTTCTCTCAAGCCGGGCGCAAAAGAGCCCAAGCCCGCAGCCAAGTATTTCATCTACACCGGCAACACCACCTGGGGCATCCAGAACCTGGCTTACGACGCAAACACCGGATGCATATTCATGGCGGCGTATTCCGGCAAAAAGCCGGAATTCCCGAATTTCAGCCTGTTTGCAGTGCCTGTGAACCAAAAGCCGGAAAACAAAATACTGCGAGGCCTCGAAAACGACGGCAAGTACCTTTCCCTCAGCCTTTTGCAGCAAGGGTTACTGAGCAGT
Source organism: Bacteroidales bacterium (assembly GCA_017469425.1). GTDB lineage: Bacteria > Bacteroidota > Bacteroidia > Bacteroidales > UBA932 > Cryptobacteroides. The sequence continues at coordinate 11,549 of JAFUGJ010000007.1, read as the reverse complement.
GTCAAAGGAGTGCGCGGATGGCGTTTCGGCAAAGCCACTACCGGGATGTGTCCGCTTGGTGACGGCCGCTGGTATTTCTCCACACCTGAAAAGCACAGGAAATGGCAGACTGCAACGGTTGAAATGTTCCGTTGGAAAGGAGGTCCGGGCGAAAACCCCTTCGAGCCGGCTGAGCCGTGATGCAACTTAGAACGAGAGCTTGTACCCGACTCCAAGAATGCCGGAGAGAGTGCGGTCGTAGGTGAGGGATTTCAGGATTGTGCGGGTCTTGTCAGTATCGATGTTCTTGTCGTAGCAATAATCCAGCAGGCCGTAGATGTCGATGGCGTTTTGCCTGTCAAGATTCCATTCCAGCCCGAAGCCGCCGCGGTAACGGTTCAGATACACATCATCGTATCCGCCGAAAGTATAGTCGGTGTAGGAGCCACCGTTCCATGTTGCCGTGCAGGAGGGGTCGTTCAGGGCAAGCCGCAGTTCCGCAAGCGCATAAGGCTCCACTGAACGGAACCCCTTGTAGGACACCTTGAAACGGCTCTTGAGCGCAAGGGCATTGGGAGTTGTCTGCGTCTTGTTGCCAACATCGCGATGCGTCATCTGAAGCCTCTCCCTCAAGGCAAAGCGCCAGTCGCCGCTGCGATATGTTCCGGTGAGGTCGACATACACGCGGTAGCGCTGCTTCCACTCGTCCGAAGAATTCTTATTGTTGATAAACAGGCAACCCGCTCCCACCTTGAAATAGGGTGAAAGTTTATAGCTGAGCCCTGCCCCGGCCTGGTATCGGCCAAGCTGCCCGTCCTTCATACGGAGTTCCCCCTCTGCGTTCAGGTGAAATCCCTTGGAAATCTTGTGGTCGACTTCCACTCCGAGCCGGGCGCGCAAATCGCTTTCAAGCTCACTCGCAGTACCCTGCGCCTTCAGTCCGACAGGCAGGGCGAGAAGCAGAAGGAACGCAGGTACGAAGTTCCTGGCTTTGGTAAGGGTGTCAATACTTGCCCGCTGACCTTTTTCCAAAGTATAATAAACCTTGATGTAAGCGGCATCACGCAGGAAATCCACATGGCCGATTTCGATATTGTCTACCTTCACACCCACCCTCTTCTCAAGGTCGGCGATGAGTTCGGCACGGCGTTCGGGCACTATGAGTTCTATACGGTCGTAAAGTACGAGTTTGGCGGAAGTGTGCCTGAGCAGTTTTTCGCTTTCGAGCACCCACACCAGCACGACCACGAGGGCGTTGGCAAGGGCCGTAACCGCCAAGGCTCCTGTATTGAGTTCGTAATGGGGGGCATTGCCGGTAGCGCCTGCGAGCTTGTAGATAGGTGCAAGTCCGTTCACCGCAGCAAGGGCGATAATCACGAAAAGATATGTCATCTCCCTTATGGGTACCGTCTCCGTGCGGTAGCGGATGACTCCGAATATCGCGAACAGGCCGAGGGTGAGGCCAACGCCAACCTCAACATTTCCCATCACATAGAGGAGAAGGAGCATTGCCGACGAGAACACCATGAAAGTGAAGAAGTAGTCGCGCCTGCGGCTTTTGCGGTAGTAGAACACCCCCACCAGGACGGAGCAGACCACCAGGTTCATGAAGAAACGGATGGCAAGCTCGGTAAAGCTCTGGGCGGCAGTCATCTGCGCATCGGCGATTGCCTGCACATTTACCAACTCCTCTTCAGCAAGATTGAAGTCGGGAAGATTGTCGATTTGAATCATAATGATGCTATTTTCTTATTTGTTATTTTCTCTATGCTGCGCACATTCCGCTTAAAGCGATTGTGTTTTGCCGAGGGGTCGGTGATGGTAACGCCGATGCAGTATTTGCTGACTCTCAAAGGCTTTACGCGATGCTCCAGAAGAATGTCTTTCATCTCGCTTGAGGCATGTCCGTCCTGTTTGAGTTCTATGATAACCGCCGGGCCGAGACTGGCCTCGCTGCCCGTGCGAAGATTTTTGAAACTCAGCCTTGAGTCGATGGTCAGCCTCTCCGTCATTTCCCGGTTCACGAGGGTCATGCGCCGGAATATGGTTTCGAGCACCGGGCTCAGCTGCTCCGCGGTGAAAGCGGAATGCCCTGCCAGGTAGGCTGCCGCGGTAGCATCGGAACGGAAATCGGGCAATTCCCCCATAGGGATAGGGCAGCGCTTTTTCTTAGTGCGGCCCTTGTTGTTCTTGCGTTTGATTTCCAGGAAGGCGTCGCCTGAATTGAGGTAGGCGCGGGTGCGGACTTTCTGGCGGACAAGCCTGCGGTTGTGGTGGTCGGCAAACATCTTCAGCCCGGCAGTGTCGAAATACACCGAATCGTATGAAGATACCGGCGAACCATCCACAACCAGAATACGGTATCCATGCGCAGCCGCATCGCGAAGTATATCCTCCAGGCGCGTCTGTGTGGTGACATACTTGGTGTCAATCCTGTTCATCAGCTTCACGCCGTCCATCTCTTCAAGGGTAATGGGCTGCAGCAAGTTTACCAAATCATTCATCTTCAGTGAGATATTCGTAAGCTTTTACCGAAAGCAGACGGCCTTTCGCATCGTAGTTGCTCCTGGTTTTCTTCCGGCCGAATTCGTTGTATTCGTATTTGCGTATCTGCGTGAGCCGCCCGTTGGAATCGTAAATCAGGTCGCGGGCAACCTTGCCGTCGGCACCGTATTCGAATCGCTTGCGCCACTTGACCTTGCCGGTGGAGTCATACTCAACCTCCTCAATCTTTCGCCCTTCCGGGCTGTAGGTGGTCTGGTTGTCGAGGGTGCTGTGTCTGCTTCCGGCATCCGTCCGCCATTCCTTTATTACAAGATTCTTCTTGTTGATTTTCTGTGTCTGCCCGCCCTGAGCCCCTGCCGCCGGAGAAAGCAGCAGGGCCAAGGCCATATAAATAACTACTCGTTTCATATCTGTTCCAATTACTGAATGTCAATGCCATCCTCCCGGACCGCCTCCACCGCCGTGGCCACCGCCTCCGTTGGAAGAGCCGGAGGATGTGTATCCGCTTCCTGCAGTCCAGGTTCCTGCCGAAACCGTGGCGCTTCCTCCCGAATATAAGTATTTATCCCAAACTGCAACTGAACCATTTGGCGCTGAACTGCTTACCCCGTATGCATAATTCGTTCCCGAACTGAATTCCGACGATGTGATGAACGAACAGCACTGGCTGATGCTCCGTGGAACATACGCTGCCATCACTATCTCCTTGGTCGAGGAATTGGTTACGGTGAAGTAGCCTGCGCTGAGCGAGTATCCCTGCAGATAGTGCACGGGCTGCGAGCATGAAGGGCCCGACGAAGAGCCGCCACCCTGGGCACCGCCGGATGAGAATACCGTTCCGCCCTTGAACACGATGTAGGAGTTGTTGTCGCAGTCAAGCCCCTCTTCGGGAGAAGTGGCACCGTGCGCGATTACCACCCCGTCGGTGATGGTGATTGCCCCGGATTTTCCATAGTTCGAGTCTATGGCGTCGTTGTTTGCAGCATAAGCATAGACATTGGCTCCGCTGAAGGAAATCATACCCGCCGCATTGATTGCATCATCCTTTGCCGACACGCTGATTATATTTCCGCCGGAGCAGGTGATATTGCCTTTGGCTTCGATTCCTTCGCCTCCGGAACCGGAAGTGGAAACATTCACCGTGCCGCCGGAGATTACGAGGTCGCCGTAGCCGGTGGAAGACCTTTGCATTCCCCCGCCGGAAGACGGGGCCCAGCCAACTTTGATGCCTTTGGGCGATTTGTCGCCCTTTGAGTAATAAGCGCCGGAAGTGGTGATGGTGAGCGTTCCGCCGGATACTTCGCTGGTTTCGATGCCGGTGATTTCTTCCGAACCGGCACGCAGACCCTTTCCTCCCTGTCCTGTATTGGTAAGGGTGACTTCCCCGCCCGACATACGGAAGAGACGGTCGGCCTTGATGCACGCCGTAGCCTTGTACTCTCCTTCCTCGGCGTCATACCCCGGAGCACCGGTAACCTTGACGCTTGTGACACCGCCGGTTACACACACAAGACTGTCGGAAGAAATGCCTTTTTTCATGGATGCGCCGGTACTCACCGAGAGGATTCCGTTGGAAATATACACGGCGTCTTTCCCACGCAGTCCGTGCCCGGCACCGGAAGAAACCGTAACGGTAGGGCTGGACATGAAGCGGACATAATCGTCGGAAGTGATGCCAGCCTTGCCGCCGGCGGTAACTGTAAGAGCGCCGTTGCCGCAGAAAATCAGCTGCCCCTCGCTGAAAAAGGCTGCTTTCTCATCCTCATCGGCGGGAGTTGCGGTGTACGATGTTCCGTCTGCAAGGGAGTTGACTCCCTCTACCACCACGAATGTACGCTTCTTGCTCTGATTGTTGATGGCAGCACCGTTTTTATTGGTAATGCTCACCCCGTCGAGGAAAATCGCCTGCTTGCGGGAGCTGTAGAGCTTGAAGAAGCCGTCAGAAGTGGTGCCGGAGAGTTTATAGATTATCTTCTCGTCGTAGGACGCATTCGACGGGTCATTGTTCCTTACCGTAACTTCGCTGCCGTTAATGCCGACTATACCGTTCACATCGCCCGAAACGCTGACTCCGGAAGGGGTGTAACTTACCAGTATAGTTCTGTCCCAAACAGTGTTGGCGATATTGTCGTCCGAGTCTTCCGTATCTCCCGTGTCGATTACCCCACCATCTTCGCTGATGGCGGTAACGCCCTTTTGGGTGACGGCGAGCTTGACAGATTCGTCGCCGGAAGTAAATATCACATAAGATGAACGGGTCGCAGATTCGTTCGCGGCTACGGTGATGCTTACGCTGACGGCATCACTCGAAGAAGTACCGGATGCAGGGCTGATTGCGGTAATCCATTCAGCCGCAGTGGCAGCTGTCCAAGAGTCGCCGGCAGTGATGCTTACGCTTGCGGTTCCGCCCTCGGCATCGAAGGCAAGACCGGACTCGGAAAGACTGACAGATGCTCCCTCCGAAGCGACGGTGATGTCGTCACCCGAGCACCCTGTCGCAAGCACGGCAAGCAGGATGAACAAATATATCAACTTTCTCATAATAACACGGTTTTAGGTTTTACTACCTCAGACAAAGTAGGCAAAAATGTCTCCGCGATGAAAATTTTTCAGCGAAAGCCCGGATTTCTTCAACAAACCGGCTGGGCCGCTGCGGATAATTTCATAATTTTGCACAATGGAGCAAAGCAAAAAACATACGCTTCTGAAGAATTTTTTTCTCCATCTGGCCCTGACATTGCTGATAATGTCGGTCTTTGGCCTGTGGTACGCGAACACAGAAAAGCGAGCTCCGGGCAATCACCCTGAAGGGCCGCCTCCGATGGGCGGGATGCCCCCGGAAAGGCCGCTGTTTCCAAGTGAAAAACGGGGCCCGGTGAAACCGGAACAAATAATACTTCTGTCCGGCCTGCTCATTACCCTGGCCATGAACATGGGAGCGAGGGCTTGGCTCAAGCGGGAGCAGCAGCAGAAAGCCCTCCAGCAACTGCAAAACGAGAATCTCGCAGGTCAGCTGGAAGCGCTGCGCTACCAGATAAACCCGCATTTTTTCATGAACACCCTCAACAACATCCACGCCCTGGTGGACATCGACCCCGAGAAGGCGAAGGAGAGCATCGAAGAGTTTTCGAAGATGATGCGCATCGTGCTCTACGAGGGAAATTCCCCGACCATCCCCCTTTCCCAGGAGCTGGATTACCTCAACCACTATATTTCGCTTATGCGCCTGCGCTTCCCCGATTCGGTAAACATCAGCACATCCTTCCCCGAAAATTGCGAAGGAGCCGAAATCCCGCCGCTGGTGATGGCATCTTTCGTGGAAAACGCATTCAAGCACGGCATAAGCTATGAAAGAGATTCGTTCGTGCGAGTGAGCGTGGCTCTCGCCGACGGGAAAGTGGTATTCAAATGCACCAACAGCCGACATCCGGGCCAGCCTCCCGTACAACACGGAATCGGCCTGCAAAATGTACGCAAGCGCCTGGACCTGCAATATGGCAAGCAATATACTCTGAATATTGATGAAAACCCTGATTTTTACGATATTCTCATGATTCTACCCCTATGATAAAAGTACTCATAATAGACGACGAACCCCTCGCACTGAAACAACTCGAACACTACATATCCAAGATTTCTTTTTTCGAACTCGTAGCTTCGTGCAACAGCGCGGCTGCAGCAAAAGACTATCTGGAGGTGGCAGATGCCGCTTTCGTAGACATAAACATGCCTGATGTGTCGGGGATGGACCTTGTCCGCTCACTCAAAAATCCCCCGCTGATAGTATTCACCACCGCATACGCCCAGTACGCAGTGGAAGGATTTCAGGTAAACGCCCTGGACTATCTTCTCAAACCATTCGGGTTCAAGGAATTCAGCGCTACGGCGGAAAGAATCAAGAAACGCCTGGAACTTATGAGGGCGGCGGAAACACTGGCGCATCAGGACGACAGCATTTCCTTCAAGACCGACTACAAGACAGTGCGCGTGCCGGTGTCCGACATCTGCTACATTGAGAGCATGAGCGAATATGTGAAGATTTTCCTTTACAGCCAGGACACCCCGCTCGTAGTGCTCTACAGCTTGAAACGGTTGGCGGAACAACTGCCCGCCAACCAATTCGCCCGCATACACCGCTCGTATATAGTGGCGCTTTGGCAGGTACGGGAGATTTCGCGCAATTCCGTCACACTCAACAACGGGCTTACCCTCCCGATAGGCGAGATTTACCGGGAAGATTTTCTCAAAAAAATCAAAAATTAGTCGAAGAGTTCGAAGAACTCAGGGAACGACTTTGCAACGCAGGCTTTATCGTCAATAACGATGGGGCCGTCTGCTCCGAGCGAAGCTATCTTCAGCGCCATGGCTATGCGGTGGTCGGCGTGGGAAGTGTAGTTCCCTCCTTTCAGCAGGCGTCCGTTCAGGATGCGGGAGGCAAGGGTTTCACCATGGACGATGAGCTCGTCGCCTTCGATTCGCGCAGCTACGCCCATCTGGGTGAGCATGCCGATGATGGCCTGCGCACGGTTGCTCTCCTTCCCCACGAGGCGGTTCGCCCCGGAAATCACGCTCTCGCCCGAGCTGAATGCAGCAAGAATGGACACGATGGGGAATATGTCGGGCGCATTGTTAAGGTCGGCACTGAATCCTTCCAGGGGGGCCTTGCTGATGCACACGGTTTCGTCAAGCTCGGACACCACGGCTCCGGCCTGCACTATGATGTCGGCAATGGACAGGTCCGCCTGGAGGCTCTTGGTATCCAGCCCGCTCACTTCAGCCTTGCCGAAAACAGCACCAGCCACGAGGAAGTTCGCTGCACTGCTCCAGTCGCCCTCTATGTCGAAATCCGCCGCCTTGTAGTGCTGCCCTCCCTTGATTTTGAAGGTCACCCCCGTGCATCCGCTCCAGTCCTGCTCTTCTATCATCCGGGCATCCCCCTCCATCTCGGCGGAGATTTTGATGCCGAAATGCTTCAGAACATCGCATGTGATAAACATGTAGGGGATGCTCTTGGGCTCGGTGACTATAAGGGTGGAAGGCTTGTCGAAAAGGGGAAGGGCGGTAAGCAGGCCGGAGATGAGCTGAGAGCCGTCTTTGCCGGAAATTTCGGCCACACCGGGGATGAGCCTGCCGTCGATATGCAAAGGCACGGTGTTCTCTTTCACCACCACTCCGAAAGAAGCCATGATGTCACTAACCCCTTTAAGAGGACGGTGGGAAAGGGTCTTTTCGCCGGTTATGGTAATGGAACAGTCGTTGATGGTGGCCATTAGTGGCAGCATCAGCCTGGTCAGCAACCCGGACTCTCCGGTGTGCAGGGTTTCGAGCATTGTATGAGCTCCGCCTATGCCGTCGATGCTGAGAGTGCTGCCGTTGCGATGGACTTTGGCGCCAAGGGCCTGAATGGCCGCCAGGGCTGATTCACTGTCTTCGCAAGGAGAATATCCACGAAGGTGGCTGCGCCCGTCGGCAAGGGCCGCGGCAACAATCGCACGCTGGGCAAAGCTCTTGGACGCAGGCATCTGGAGACTGTTGCGAAAGAAGCCCTTGAACTCTCCGTAAACCGCTTTGTGCATGCTCACAAAATCAATTTGCCCGGGGGCGGCGGCATCATCTTCCGAAAGTGCGGCATAGCTGAAAGGCGCCCCGGCCTTCAGGCAGGCAATACGGGTGTCACGCCCTTGAGCGCCCATCCCGAATGCAACGAGCGAAGTGGGGTTCTCCACGCAGGCATAGAGAGTCTGTATGGTCTTGGCATCCTCTGCGGATTTGCAGTTGACCACGACCTTGGCGATACTTGCCCCGTAGCGGTAGCACCGCGCCGCCACCTGCTCCAGGAATGAGAGTTCAGGAGTGCCCTCGAAGTCGTGGAAAGAGCGGATGATTTCAGTTCCACACTCTTCGCACAAGGCGCGGAAACGCTTGCTGTAGGCGACATCGGCTTCGAGTTCGAGGTCGGCGAAACGGGCGCCGCTGCGTATGGCAATGCCGAGGCGCCTCTCCGACTCCTTCGCTCCCACTTCGCTTATGCGGCAGGTGGCAATGAGAGGGGTGTCGGTTTCGCTGAAAAGGTCCTCGATTTCCCGGTTGGAGAGCTTGCAACGGTCCAGACGGATTTCCGCCATCTCAATCCAGGGGTCGTCAAGGATGGCCAGTATCTGTTCGTACGATTTATGCTGAATGCTTGTGCAAATCATTCGTCATCCTCCGAAAGCAATTCCACCGTGCGGCTCTCTATCTGTTGGAAAGTTTTGCCATCATGGGAAATCGTGGTTTCCTTATAGAACTCGTATTGCACCGGCCATCCCGTAGGCAGATGAATAAGCAGGAAAGAGTATTCATCGACTCCACCCTCCATATCCTTAAATACCGTATCAAAAGTTTTATCAAGCTCGGAGGCGACATCTCCTTCATGGTTACCTTTAAACAAGGACAATGACCAATCCGCAAAACTGGCTGCCACGCCTGACAACTGGTCGAGGCCAATATGGGTATGCATGCGGATAACCGCAAAGGTGGAATCGGTCTGGGCACTGTCAACCCAAAAATCGGTGTTCACATCTATCGGCTCCGAATTAAGTACTGTGCGCTGCGATGGAACGGTGAACATGGAAGTCGTATCCAGACGAACACCGTGAAACTGCAACAACGCTGTCACCTCTTCTTCGCATATCGCCTCTATGAATTCCGGAGTGGCAAGACTGGCTACCAAATTCTCCTTCATAGCCTTTTTGTCCAACAGCTTACGGTCATTCTTGTTGACACTTTTATAAATACTCTCCACAATCTGGGGAATCAGTGCCTTTGTTTCCTCAACCAATTCGTCCAGATTCTCATAGTACTTGGGAGTTCCGAAACTGTCGGTAACAAGCCGGATAGGTGACATTTCGACCCTTTCCAAGAAGGAGTCGTCCTTGATTCTGGTGTCAACGGAAAAGAGGTCATCACTACGAACGGCCAAGGTGTATGTGGAATCCGTCACATCCGCAACCTCCAGCGACATGACTTCGGAAGAAGACTTGATGACCGTGGTGTCGCCTTTCTCATCAATTCTTTCGTTTCGCTGGACGACCTGATACTTCATCAAATCGCCCTTGTTCCAATAAGCGACAAATTGCACGCTCCCGTCCGGCAAGAGCTGCGCGGACAGCATAGTGCAGGAAAATGCGCAAATGATAAGAAAAAACAATCGTTTCATGACTTAGTAGCTAAATTTGTAATCATACGCAAGGCCCCCTGCCCCGATGCGGAAGGTGTGGACTTCGCGTTTTGCGGGCTTGATGGCCACTACATCTATGCAAAGCGTTTCCTTATAGTCGAAAAACGCGTGGGTCTGTCCGGGAAGCATCAAATCCGGACTTACCCAGCCGTAGCCCTGTGAAACATAACAATTTACGCCATTTTCGACAAGGCTGAAATTTACATGGGCGTCACCGCAGACCATTCCGGCAAGGTTGTGACCGGGAGCATATTCGGAAAGAAGGCCCATCAAGGCTTCGCAGCTTTCCACGCGGGACTGGGCGGGCTTGGTATTTGCCCAGACTCCGAGAGGGTGGGGCATAAGGTGCGATGTAACCAGCACTGTCATGCCTTCGGGAGTACTGTACAGCAAGTTCCTGAGCCAATCCAGCTGCTCTTCTCCATAAATGTAGTAGTACCCGCCCTGCGTGCCGGTTGCCTGGCTGTTGAGGAAGACGATGCGGAAGTTCTTTTCGGGAATGTCATACCAACCGTAAGTTTTTCCGGGCGTAAGATGCAGTCTTCCTCCGGCCCTGCCTTCATAGGGCTTCTGGAAGGTTTCGCTGAGGTAATCTTCCGTGAAGAAAGTGCCATCGCCAGCGTCCCAGTCATGGTTGCCTGGAGTGTAAATCCAGACGCCGTCGTACTTGTCCATCTGTTCGCGGGTGCTACTCACGATAAACTGTGCATAATCGGAATCCACAGTGGCGGGATAGGCGTTGAGGCCGATGTCGCCTAGGTTTGCCATGAAGTCGGCCCCGAAACTCTCCGCTGCCCGCACTCCAAAACCTATATGCTTGAAAGTAAAGCGGCCGGCGGTGTGCACATCTGTAAGAATGGGGAACACGACGGTTTCGTCGCTGCCTTTCCAGGCATTGAAGCGTTCAAGCGCTTCTCCAATTTGGGGCATGACGAAATCATCCTTGTCGGAAAGACGGTCTTCTTCCTTCATCACCTGATCGTTGAATTCACGCTCGGGTATAGTTGGGGTGAGATAGGTGAAAGACAGCGACTGGCCTTTGTCGAAATCGAAGAATTCGAGCCTGAGCGGATGCCTGCCCTTGGAAAGGCTCTTGGATGCGGTTTTCAGAATAGGCCCGTGGGCCCCGTCGTTCTCTATGAGCAATTCACCGTCGATATAGAGTTTGGTTCCGTCGTCGGAAGCGAGCTTGAATGTATATTCCTCGGTTTTAGCAACTTTGAAATCGGTTTCAAACAGCACTACGAAATGATTCACAGTATCCACGATGTCCGCAAGGTCGATATTGATTTTCGTTCCCTGCACATCGGGGGTACCCAATGCGTCGAAATCAGCAGGGAGCTGCCGCTCCGGCCAGTTGTACCATACTTTATAGTTGACTACCGGGCTCTTTTGGGTGCATCCGGCTGCAAACAGCAGGATTGCTGCAATGAATGATAGTTTTCTGAACATAGTTTTCAAAGTTAGTGATTTTTATTTTATCATACCCCCTGAAACAGGAATCGTGATAAAAAACAGGAAAAATGCCTGAATGTTTGCCGCATATTTTTGGCATTGGAATTAATTTGCCATATTATTGCTGTTCCTAAATTTTTGAATTATGGAACAACGATATGCAAACATCCTTTTTGACGACACTTTCAAAGTGGTCGTCTGCGCCCCGGGAAACGAGGCGCTGCTCATAAAAATTGTCGAACTTCTGGTTCCCGGCAAACTCATCAACAAGCTGGAATTCCGCGACAAGGAGAACCACGGTTTGTCCGTTTCGGATAAAATTACTACTTTTGACCTGTTCTGCACCGGAGACTCCGGGGAGCAGTTCGTGGTGGAGATGCAGTTCTCACCC
>JAFUGJ010000006.1 GCA_017469425.1 Bacteroidales bacterium | reverse complement strand
GAGTATCATCTCGCCCGTGGCGATGCCGCCCGCACCAAGGTCATAGTGCCCGACAGCGCCCATGGTACAAACCCCGCCTCAGCCGCTGTCTGCGGCCTTGAGATAGTTGAAGTGAAGTCCGGCGTCGACGGACTGGTGGATGTGGAGGCCCTCAAGCCCCTGCTCGGCCCCGACATCGCCGGCATCATGATGACCAATCCCAACACCCTCGGCCTTTTCGAGCGCCAGATTGGGGAGATTGCAAAGCTTGTCCATGAATGTGGCGGCCTGCTCTATTACGACGGTGCGAATATGAATCCTCTCCTCGGAAAGGTGCGCCCCGGCGACATGGGCTTTGACATCATGCACCTCAACCTGCATAAGACCTTCTCCACCCCTCATGGCGGAGGCGGCCCCGGCAGCGGCCCGGTAGGAGTGGGAGAAAGGGTGCTCGAGTACCTTCGCATCCCCCGTACTTCCGGATTCCATGGCAACTTCGGGGTAATGCTTCGCGCTTATGCCTACATCCTCATGCTCGGCAAGGAGAATGTCAAGCTTGCCGGTCCGCTTGCGACCCTGTCGGCCAACTACATCAAGGAATCCCTCAAGGATGCCTACAAACTGCCCATCCCTACAGTTTGCAAGCACGAATTCGTGTTCGACGGCCTCATTAACGACGGTGCCCGCGAAGGCAAGGCCGGGGCAAGCACGCTGGATGTTGCAAAGCGTCTGCTCGACTACGGTTTCCATGCCCCCACGATTTACTTCCCGCTGCTGTTCCATCAGGCCCTGATGATTGAGCCTACGGAAACAGAGTCGCTTGAAACCCTGGATGAGTTCATAGCGGTAATGCACAAGATTGCGGAAGAAGCCGCCGAGGACCCCGACATCCTGCACGGCGCCCCGCACAATGCTCCCATAGGCCGTCCGGACGAAACCACAGCCGCCCGTAACCCCATTTTGAAGGCATGAAAAAAATTATAATCGCATGCTTGATAGTGCTTCAGGCATGCACTTCTTCCGACAATTATGTGGCTGAGCGTTTCGCCCGGACCACCCCTGAAGGAGTCAGCACTGCCGTCGCTCACCGCGGCTGCTGGCTGCGCGAACCCGACGGGGAGTATTTCATCCCCGAAAACAGCACCTATGGCATTGAGATGGCTGCCCGCTACGGCTATCCTGCCGTCGAGATGGATGTGAAGTACACGCTCGACCAGAAGATGGTAGTGATGCACGACGGCACCATCAACCGCACCATGCGCAATGCTTCGGATTATTCCAGGATTGAAAAGCCCGTGCGTGTGGCAGACATTCTTTTCGACGACCTGCGCCGCGACTATGTGCTGGAATCTTCCGACCCTGCCAAGCGTACGCCCATTCCCACTTTCGAGGAGATGCTGCTTGCCTGCAAGAGGACCGGGGTAGTCCCCATGCTGCACAGCAAGGTGCTCGAATCCTACGAACTTGCACACAAGATATTGGGAAACAGGTGGATAGCATTCGAAGAAAACTACTCCGCGCTGCGCGTGGCGCGTTCCATATCGGATGTGCTGGTGCTTTGGGATCCGGGCAGGACGAGTGCGGAGCAAACCGTCGAAGGGTTGAAGGCCATTGGCGGATGGACCGGTATGAGCACCATGAAATTCGACATGCAGGATGCCGGGTATATCAAGACCATGCAGGAAAGCGGATGCCTTGTTCAGTCCTCCATTTTCCCCACTCCCCACGAATGCCGCTCGCTTCACGACGGTGCCGACATCGAACTTTCCGATTTCTTCTGGCATCAGACCGTGGGTCGCGAGCCTGTGACATCCGTGTCAGAAGAGATTGAACTCGCAGCAGGGGAGAGCTGGCGGAGCCCTTTGCTTGCCGCCGATGATTTTTCGGCTCTCACCATCCGCCTGAATTTTACCGGAAAACTCGAACTCCGTGTGAAAGACCACATCCACCGCGACTGGCGCCCTGCCGACTGGAAGCTCGAAGACAGGGTTTACATCCTTCAGCACGATGCCCCCGGCGATGAGGTGGTAGGGTTCAGGTATTACAAGACCTCCCCGTCCTTTGAGATTGTCGCGCTTGAGGATTGTCCGGTGAAAATCGACGCAAAGCTTTACAATCTTTAGACATCTTGTCTTTCACTTCGCGCATAGGCTATGCTGCCTCACACGCTAACCGGATAAAAGTTTTTACTTTTGCTTTTCGTTTGGCGACATATTATTAACCTAATATATTTAAAAATGAACAAAATTATTTATCACTGCGGGCAGGATTTTTATGCTGCTCCTGCCTGCGAAATCCTGGAAATCAGCATCCAGGGAAGCATTTTGGAAACAAGTTTTACTTCTGGCTCCATTGAGAGTGGAGAGCTTGAAGATTGGGGTACGCTTTAATGGAGGAACAGGCTATGAAAAAGTATTTTGCATTATTCATTGCAAGTGCAGCAGCTGTTCTTGCAACCGTTTCCTGCCAGAAAGAATCCGTCGCTCCTGAATCCTCGGAAAAAACCGTTCATTTCGTTGCAAACGCAGTCGATACCAAAACTGCCTTTGGCACTCCTTCCGGAACCACCTATCCTACACTCTGGACCTCCCGGGACAGCAAAGTGAAGATACTTCTGAATACCGGCGGTAACCCCAAAGAAGCCAATGTAACACCTTCGGCAGATTTCAAATCCGCAGCTTTCGACGCTTCCGTTACCGATGATGGGAGCGGTGACTATACTTTCTTTGCCGTGAGCCCTGCCAGCGCTTTTACCGGTTATACGGAGAATTATTTAGACTGGAATGTTACCATAGCACCCAATCAGACTCCTACTGCAACATCTGTTGATGAGTCTGCCATGCTTCTCGTTGCCAAATCTTCCACAAGTACCGAGTTCCCTGAATCCGTGAATCTCGATTTCACGCACATAACCGCTTATGGTAAACTTTCATTTACCAACCTGGCTACTGTTTCAGGCGAAAAGATTGCAACCGTGAAACTTACTGCCGCGGAAAAATGGGTCGGCAGCTGCTTCTATTATATTGCAGACAAAGGTTCAAACTCTGAGGGAGATTTCAAAACCGCATCCACCGCATCGACCGAGCTTGTCATCAATACTGATTCCGATACAGATATTTGGTTTGCATGCCTCCCGGTTGATCTCGGAGGAAAGACTATTGAGATTGTCGTCAAGACCGACCTGTCTACATATGCAAAGACGATTACCATTCCCGCAGGCAAGAAATTCGAAGCAGGCAAAATTGCTTCCATTACCGTAGATATGGCAAGTGCTGTCAAGACGGTGGCTCCTTCTTATTCCCTGATTCCCGCTACTGGAAGCAATAACGCTTATGCCAAGAATTGTGATGTGACTGTCAGTGGCATAACATGGAATTTGACCGGCAACTCCCAGATGATACCTTGGCGTATAGGAGGAAAGAACCTCTCGGGCGTTGACCGTGCCATTTACAGCAAAACGCCCATAGCCGACAATATCTCCAAGATTGTCATCAGTCATGGCACCAACAGCACTACCGTGAATTCAATGAAAGTTTATGTATGCAGCACCGCCGCAGGTGTAGCTGCTGCCACTCCTACCGATGTGGTTGCCAGCTTTACTCCTACATTCAAGGCAAGCAGCGATGTCACCGTCACCAAGACCGACTCTGCAAGCTGGGCAAATTGCTATTACCGTATTGTTTATAACTTGACTGTCGGATCGAGCAACAAATTTTTACAGTTTTCGGGTGCGGAATTTTATAAATAAAGTTTCTGTTCAACGCATTACAGCATAAAGAACAGCGCTACGCCGAGTACGCTCACAATTACGCCCAGGATTTCCTTGGGCGTAATTCTTTGTTTGTAGATGAATGCGTACGGGAAGAGTATCATCACGGGAGTGAGGGCCATCAGGGTGGAGGCAATGCCTGCATTGGTAAACTGTACGGCCATGAGCGACAGGGAAACCCCCAGCACGGGGCCGAAGGTGGTCATTATAAGCACATATCCCATCGCCTTGCGGTCCAGTACGGCAGCTTTGAGGCGCGGCAGCTCTTTTTGCAGGCTCATGAGGGCAAGGAAGCCCAAGGCTCCTACAATGGCACGAATCATCGTGGATGCGAACGGAAGCAGGTTCTGCATTGCAGCGGGTGCATCAGCGGGGATGGCATCGGAATAATACTGCATCCCCACTTTGCTGATAACCAGCCCTACGCCCTGGCCAAGTCCGGCGCCGAGCCCGAGCAGTATGCCTTTTACGGGGAGGGTGAAGCTGATATGATGGCCGGAGTTGCGGCTGAGTATGGAGATGGCTATACCGCTGAGCGTTACCAGCATGGCGATGCCTGCCTTCCAGCTTAACTGCTCGCCGAGTATGGCCCATCCTGCGATGGCAGCGATGGGAGGAGCGAGAGTCATGAACAGCTGCCCGAAGCGGGCTCCTATGCTGAGGTAGCAGTTGAAAAGGCACCAGTCGCCGAAGACATAGCCCACCAGCGCGGACATTGCCAGCCACAGCCAGGCATTTCCATCTGCGTATGCAGGGTAGGGATGTCCTGTAGATGCCCAAAGTATCAGGGCGAGAAGAAGCGTGGCAAGCGACAGCCTGAGCACATTGGCAGCCATTGAGCCTATGCGGTGGCTCGCTTTGTCGGCAAACAGGGCAGTCACTGTCCAGGTGGCTGCCACAATGAGCGATATTATTTCTCCTATGTGGTGCATGTCAGCTTATTTCCAAAACGATGAGGGTGTCTCCTTCCACTTTGAACCGCACATTCCGCCCGTCAAAGTTGAGGCCGTAAATCCTCTCAGGGTCGTCGTGATAAGCGGGGCGCGGGTCTTGAGAGAGGATTTCGCACAGCTGTCGGCGTAACGGTTCAGAAACGGCAAAGGGCATATCTTCAAATACCACCCGAAGTTTCCCGCCCGGTGCTTCGGCAGCAAAGCCGGAGCGTATTCCGGTATGGGCGTCGGCATATTCCAGATAGGGTTTTATGTCGAAGATGGGCGTGCCGTCCACAAGGTCGGCCCCCAGCACCTCTATTCGTCCTGCAGCGGCATCCACCGCATGAATCCTGACGGAAGAAAGCCCCAGGGGATTGGGCCGGTAGGGGGAGCGGGTGGCATATACCCCCATCTTTTCGTTCCCTCCGAGCCTTGGAGGGCGCACCTTTGCCGATGATGCCGCATTGGGATTATTGAGGCTGAATCCCCAGATAATCCATAGATAATCAAACCCTTCCAGTCCGTCGAGCATTGCCGGTTCAAACCCTTTGCAGAACTCCACCGTGCCGGGAAGCCCGGGGGCAATCCCTGCCTGGCGCGGCGTTCCGAATTTTTCTTTCAGGGGAGAACGGAAGAATGCTATCGGCTCAATTTGCATGGGAGGACATCTGTACTTTATACATCCTGTAGAGCGAGTCCAGTGCAGGCAGGTTTTCCTTGTTGATAGGTTCCGCCGAAGGAGATTCCAGCCTCAGAGGATCTACGGGCGTACCGTTTTTCCAGACGCGGAAATCCAGGTGAGGCCCGGTGGCGCTTCCGGTCATGCCCACATAGCCTATCAGCTGGCCCTGGTGCACGCGTACCCCGGCCTTGATGCCGGAAGCGAATCCGCGAAGGTGCAGATACCCTGTGGTATAGACGCTGTTGTGACGAATCTTTATCATGTTGCCTGCGCCGCCGCTGCCCCATCCGGCCGAAAGCACCGTTCCGTCGCCAAGGGCATAGACCGGAGTTCCTGCCGGTGCGGCGTAATCGACTGCCGTATGAGGACGCACCACCCCATGTATGGGATGAACACGGTGGTATGTGAATTTGCTGCTGATACGGGTGAATTTAAGGGGAGCCTTGAGGAAAGCCTTGCGCATGGATTCCCCTTTCTCGTTCCAGTATTTGTTGCCGTTGTCGCCCTGGTCGAATCGGATGGCATAAAGGGTGTCGGCTCCACGGGTGTATTCCGCGAAATCGATTCCTGCAATGTCGATGACTTCATCGTCGCAGACCCTCTGCCTGTAGAAAGCGCGGAAGCGGTCGCCCTGATGCAGCCCGAAGAAATCCACGGTCCAGGCATACACATCGGCAAGTTCAAGGATGAGCATTGGAGAGGCACCGGCGGCAATCATGTCGTTCCAAAGCGAACTGTTGATGGTGACATCGGTGTATTTTGCGAGGGTGTCCACAGGTTTTGCGTAGTTCCACAGTGCAAGCGAATCCCTGCACTTGAATATGGTGGAATTGATTTTGTCCTTCTGGTAAACTGCGTATTCCAGCACCGGGGAGAGGGTGTCGCCGCTGTAGTAAGCGTCTATCCTGTTGCCTGCGCGAAGTTTGCGCACATCGAAGGTGGAATCGCAGGTGAGAGCCAGTTTGTGGGCTTCGGAAGGGCTCATCCCGAGGCGGTTGAAAAGGGATGTGAAGGCTTCGCCGCTCCGCACGCTGTTTTCGCGGAGCATCAGGGTGTCGGTGTTGAAGCCAAGCGGCCACACTATATCTTCTTCAGCAACTTCGGAGGCCGGGGCGTTCCTTTTGCATGCGCAGATGCACAGGGAAACTATCAGTGCAACAAGGAGAAATCTTTTCATATCCCACAAAAATAGTAAAAAAGGATAAAAATGCTTATTTTTGGGTTATGAAGAGTTCGATATTGCTTTCGCTTATGCTCCTGTCCGCCTTTCCGGTGTTTGCGGCAGAGCATGCACCCTCTCGCGACCGGCGTGATTCCAAGGATTTGGTAGAATCGTTCAAAACTCCTTCCAGGGTGGCCAGGCCCTATGTCTGGTGGCATTGGATGGACGGCGAAGTCAGCCTCGACGGAATCAGGAAGGACCTTGAATGGATGGATGCGGTGGGAATCGCCGGTTTCCATCAGTTCGACGCCGGGGGAGTGAACATGCCCAAGGCGGCTCCTTTCAAGAGGCAGTATCTTTCCGACAGCTGGAAAGAGGCTTTCCGATATGCCGTTGCCAAGGCGGATTCGCTGGGGCTGGAAATGACCGTTGCCAGTGCTCCCGGCTGGAGCAGCACAGGAGGCCCGTGGGTGGCTCCGGAAGATGCCATGAAAAAGCTCGAATGGCAGACTCTTGATGTGAAAGGCGGTAAAGTGCATGTGAGGCTTCCCGAACTCACCAAGGTGACAGGTCCTTACAAAGACATTCCCATGCGGCGCGAAAGGATTGTCGCCCCTTCTTACGGCTATGACATTGCTGTCGTGGCAGTGAAACTCCCTTCCTCCGCTCTCACCATGCAGGAAATGGGGGCTGTTACGGTGAAGGCGGCGGACGGCACATCCGTCACCGTGTCGTTTCCCAGGAAACAGACCATTCGCTCATTCACCCTGCAAAGCGTTCCCACCGGAGTACGGGCGAGGGAAGGAGATGTATCGGGGCCCAATACCATTCAGTTCAGCAACGACGGGAAAATCTGGACCGACATCGCCCGCATTCCAAAGTCGCCGCAGGATTTCACGACCATGAACATCCCGGCAACCAAGGCCCGGCACTTCCGGGTTACAGGCGAGAATGTGCTTGATTTGGTACTCTACTCCACGGCGAGCCTGGAACATGTCGAGGAAAAGGCAGGCTTTGCCAACTGCTACGACTTCAACCGTTTCGATACTCCGCTTGCGGATACCGGGGCCTGCCCATCATCCGCCGACATTATCGTACTGGACGGGAAGATGAATGCCGACGGCCTGCTCGACTGCACCCTCCCGGAGGGGCGCTGGCGCATCTACCGTTTCGGGGCTTCGCTTACCGGAAAGATGAATCATCCGGCTTCGCCAAATGCAACCGGCCTGGAAGTTGACAAACTCGACCGTTCCGCATGGGAGAGGTATTTCCACAAATACATAGACATGTACAAGGAGGCGGCTGGCGGAATGCTCGGGAAGAAGGGGATAACCCACATGCTCGTAGACAGTTACGAGGCAGGTCCTGCAACATGGACCCCGACTTTGCCACAGGAATTCAAGGCCCGCCGCGGCTACGACCTTCTCCCATGGCTCCCGGTGCTTACAGGGCAGATAATAGAAAGCCCCGGGCGCAGCGAACAGTTCTTGCGCGACTGGCAGAAGACCTTGGGGGAACTGTTCACGGAGAATTACAACCGCATCAACGGCATCATCGCCGAATATGGGATGCAGGGAACATATATTGAATCGCACGAAACCGGCCGCGCCTTCATGGGCGACGGGATGGATGCCAAGAAGGCTGCTACCATTCCCATGTGCGCCATCTGGATGACCGACAGCCCGGGAGGTTCCATGCTGCCATCCGCAATCAGCGACATCCGCGAAAGTGCCTCAGTTGCGCATATCTATGGGCAGAACATCGTTGCAGGAGAGTCTTTTACGACTGACGGAGAAAGCAAAAGGGCTTATACCTATCACCCCGGCAACATCAAGATGGTGGCCGACATCGCCATGGCGAGCGGTCTCAACCGCTTTGTCGTCCACGAAAGCGCCTCGCAGCCTTCCGACGATTATCTTCCCGGACTTGGGCTGTTCAAGTATGGCCAGTGGTTCCACCGCAACGAAACCTGGGCCCCGTATGCAAAAGTATGGACCGACTATCTTGCCCGCAGCTGCGAGATGCTGCAGACCGGACGGAATGTGGCGGATATCCTGCTCTTTTACGGAGAAAATACCAATGCAACCGCACAGTATGGCGGCGAATACCTGAAGTTCCTGCCCGGCATTCCCGCAGGGTACAATTTCGACTATGCCAGTCCGGATGTGCTGATAAGTAAAGTCCGCGCTGAGGACGGCTGCCTCGTGACGGACAGCGGACAGCGCTACCGCATCCTCGTACTTGGCGGCGGCAGCAGGAAATTCATTTCCAAAGCCATTGAGGAACGCATAGAGTCTTTCCGTGCGCAGGGAGTGCCGGTATGCTTCGAAGACGAACTTATCCCTCTTTTGAAGAGCACCGGCTTGAAGGCTGATGTGGAGATACCTGAAAGCGGTAACGCCGGGATGGTTTATGGAGGCCGGGTTGAGAGAAATGCCCGTGGGCATGATTCCACTCTTGCAGGAATACAGTTCGTGCATAGGACTTGCCCGCATGCGGACATTTACTGGCTTTGCAATTTTACGGGTTCCGACTGGCAGGGAGAACCGAAATTCCGTGATGCGCGAGGGTTCTGCGCAATCTTCGACCCGGAAACCGGGGAGGTGACGGCTTCTTCCGGTAAACTCCGGCTCAAGGCCGGTGACGCGCGTTTTGTCGTATTCACCGACGGGCCCGTTGCGGACGGGGCTGCCGGGCCTGAACTGAGGGCTTCCGAAATCCTCACCCTCGACAGATACTGGGATGTTGAATTCAACCAGAAAGGGGGAGAGCTTGCCCTCGAAACCTTCTCCACGCTGAACGACTGGACTTCCAACAGCGACCCGGTTGTGAAATATTTCTCCGGCACTGCGCATTATAGCTCTACCTTCAATGTGCCTGCGGGAGCCCTCTCCGGCAAGAAAGAGGTCCGCATCGACCTGGGAACCGTGAATGTGATGGCGGAACTCATCATCAACGGACATGATGCAGGCGTGCTGTGGAGGAAACCGTTCCTCAGCCGGAACATCCTGCCCTGGCTTGAAGAAGGAGACAATACGATAGAAGTGAATGTTACAAACCTCTGGGTCAACCGCATGATAGGCGACCGTCAGAGAGGGGAGAAGCCGGTAACGAATGTTCGCCGCTTCTATACCGCAGGCGACACCCTTCTTCCTTCCGGTATGCTCGGCCCCGTCAAACTCATAGGATACAGCAAGTAGATGAACGACGAACTCAACCTTGTGCGCGACCTTGCCGTAATACTTATATCGGCAGGTGTGTTTACCATAATATCCAAGGCCCTCAAGCAGCCTCTCATCCTCGGATACATCATTGCGGGCTTCCTCATCGGACCCAATGTGCCGTTTTTCCTGAACATATCGAGTGCTGAAGCCGTGCATCAGTGGTCGGAGATAGGCTTGATTTTCATGATGTTCGGTCTGGGCCTGGAGTTCAGTTTCCGCAAGCTTCTCAAGGTGGGAAGCGGAGCGCTCGTTACGGCGGGAGCGAAATTCCTTGGAGTATTTGTCGTGGGCTTCATCGTCGGGCAGGCTCTTGGCTGGTCGGTCATGGAAAGCATTTTCCTTGCCGGGCTCATGAGCATGTCGAGTACCGCCGTGGTGCTCAAATCCTATGAGGACATGGGCCTCAAGGACAAGCCTTACGCCGGACTGGTGTTCGGAACCCTTGTGGTGGAAGACTTGATTGCAATTCTTCTCATGGTGCTGCTTTCCACCCTTGCGGTGTCCAATCAGTTCGCGGGCGGTGCGCTTGTGGGAGCCATAGCAAAGCTCATCTTCTTCATCGTACTCGTGTTCATCGTAGGCATCTATGTCATTCCCTCGCTTTTCAGGCGCGCCCGCAAATATCTCAACGACGAAATCCTCCTTCTCGTGAGCATAGGACTTTGCTTTGCCATGGTAAGCATCGCCTCTGCCGCAGGATTCTCGACGGCCCTCGGCGCCTTCGTGATGGGCTCCATCCTTGCCGAAACCATCGAGAGCGAGCATATAGAGCATCTGGTAAGCCCCATCAAGGACTTGTTCGGGGCCATCTTCTTCGTATCGGTAGGTATGATGGTTGCGCCCGACATCATCCTGCACAACTGGTTCATTATCCTGCTGCTTGCCCTGCTTGTGATAGTGACGCACATTGTCTTCAGCGCCACGGGCATTTTGCTTACGGGCAACGGCTTCGAGAATGCAGTGCATACCGGCTTCAGCCTGGCACAGCTCGGTGAGTTCGGCTTCATCATAGCAAGCGTCGGTGTGAGCCTCGGGGTGATGCGCGATTTCATTTATCCCGTGATTGTGGCTGTTTCTGTCATTACCACCTTTACTACGCCTTACATGATAAAGGCCGCCGCTCCAAGTTACGCCTTCCTGCTGCGCAGGCTTCCTGCATCCGTGCTTGGAAGAATATCCCAGATGGAAAATCACGGAGAGCAGTCGGCAGCGGAAAAGAGCGACTGGCGCAAGCTGCTCGGAGCTTATTTTACGAGGCTTTTCCTTTACGGAGTGCTGCTGGTGGCCATCATGATTGCGTCACAAATCGTGCTTGAACCTCTTGTCGGCAGGATGCTGCCATCGTGGAACGAAACGGCAAGGAACCTTCTTTCCGTTGTCATTACCCTGGCGGCAATGTCGCCTTTCCTCTATGGTTTTGCAGTAAATTCCGGCACTGCCAATGAGTATGCCCGCAAGCTGATGAGTGCAAAGCGCAGTAATATCTGGCCCATTTTCGGCCTGCTACTTGCCCGCTTTTTCATCGCCATCGCCCTTGTGATGTTCGTAATCAGCACACATTTCCACCTTGCAGGCTGGGCCGTGCTGCTCATCGTCATCGGCGGCCTGGCGTTTTTCTTTATCGCCCGCCGCAATATCCGGGGAAAATCCACCTCGCTCGAAGCGCGTTTCTTCGACAATCTCAACCAGAAAGAGATAGAGGCCATGCGCAAGGCTCCTGTCACCGCTTCCATCAAGGCCAAGATGGAAGGTTACGACATCCATCTTGAAAGCATCGTGCTTTCGGCAGATTCCGAATATGTGGGCCGCCCCTTGAAGGAACTACCGATACGCGAAAGGTCCGGGGCCAACATCATCAAGATTAGCCGTGGAAGCCGGAGCATACTCGTGCCGGACGGCAATGAAAGGGTTTATCCGGGCGACGCCCTGCTTGCAGTGGGAACCGGCGATCAGCTTTCCGCCCTGAAGGCCCTGGTTTCGGAGTCTGTCCGGACTGACGAATATGCCTCTGCGGTACAGGAGTTCGAAGTCGTGCCCGTGGATATTGAAAAAGAGTCCTACCTCTGCGGCAAGACTCTCAAGTCGTTGGATTTGCGCAAGTCCAATTGTATGATAATCAGTGTGCTGCGCGACGGGCAGATGATTGCAAACCCGAGCGCTGACCTGATTTTCAGGGAGGGTGACCGCGTTTGGATTGCGGGCGAGCCCGACTCCCTTGAATACCTGACCCGCAGTTAGCCTATTTCAGCAGGTTGCCGAGTACGGAACGGGTGAGAGTGCGGGTGGCTGTGCTGGTGGCACTCTTGATTGCCTTGTTCGCGACTTCCTTTCCGCTGGTGGTCTTGCTCTTCTTTCCGGTCACGGAATTGGCCACTGCGGTGCCTACGGATGCGGTCACGCTTGTAATGACGGCTCCCGCTGCAGCCTTCGCCACCTTGCTGAAGATGCTGCTTGTGCCCTTGGAGTTGCCGTTTGCCTTTGCGGCCTTCACGGATTTCTGTTTCTGCTCTTCAATTGCCGCTTCCTGCGCCGCCTGCTCTTCTGCAGCTCTCTGGGCATCGGCAAGCAGCACTTCGAATGCGCTTTCGCGGTCGATGGGGTTGTCGTACTTGCCTGCAATCATCGAGGAGTTGATAATCTGCTTGCGCTGAGCTTCGCTGATGGCTCCTATCTGGCTGAGGGGGAAGAGAATCTTTGCGCGCTGAACCACCTGGGGAGCACCCTTTTCATCGAGGAAGGACACCAGGGCTTCGCCCGTGCCGAGTTCCATGATTGCATCCGCCGTCTTGAATGCGGGATTGGCGCGGAAGGTTTCGGCTGCGCTCTTTACCGCCTTCTGGTCCTTGGGCGTATAGGCGCGGAGGGCATGCTGGATGCGGTTGCCGAGCTGTCCGAGTATGGAATCGGGGATGTCGGTGGGAGACTGGGTAATGAAATATACGCCCACGCCTTTGCTTCGGATGAGGCGCACCACCTGCTCGATTTTATCGACGAGGGCCTTGGGAGTTTCGTCGAAGAGGGTGTGGGCCTCGTCGAAGAAGAACACGAACTTGGGAAGTTCCATGTCGCCCACTTCGGGAAGCTTGGCATAAATCTCGGAAAGAAGCCACAGGAGGAAGGTGGAATAGAGCTTGGGGTTCTGCATCAGCTTGTCGGCTTCGAGCACGCTGAGGATTCCCTTGCCGTTGTTGGTCTGAAGGAGGTCGTAGATGTCGAAGGCGGGTTCTCCGAAGAACTTTTCCGCACCCTGGTTTTCAAGGCTCAGAAGCGCTCTCTGGATGGCGCCGATGCTGGCGTCGGAAACATTTCCGTAACTGACTTTGTACTCCGCCGCATGTTCCGACACATACGCTACCATGGCGCGGAGGTCCTTGAGGTCGAGCAGCAGCAGGCCCTTGTCGTCCGCGACGCGGAAGATGATGTCCATCACTCCGCTCTGCACCTCGTTGAGGCCGAGGAGCCTGGAAAGAAGCATGGGGCCCATGTTTGAGATGGTGGTGCGCATGGGATGCCCTTGTTCGCCGAAAACATCGTATAGGCGCACCGGGCATCCTGCAAACTGAGGATTTTCGATTTCGAATTCCGGCATGCGCTTTTCGATGAAGGAACTGACCGAGCCTGCCTGGCTGATGCCGCTGAGGTCGCCCTTCATGTCGGCAAGGAAGCAGGGCACTCCGGCCTGGCTGAAGGTTTCGGCAAGAACCTGTAGGGAAACGGTTTTACCTGTGCCGGTTGCTCCGGCTATGAGTCCGTGGCGGTTGGCCATCTTTCCGCAGATGGAGACGGGGCCTTCGTCGCAGTGGGCCACATACAGCCCTCGTGTTGAATCAAGCATAGAAATAAGTGTTATTTTCACAAAGGTAATCCTTTATTTTTGTATATTGCAAAAAAAATGAAACGATGAATCTCTGTTTGTTTACCGGCGAAAATCTCGGCGAAGAGCATCTCCCGCTTTTCGAACAGTTCCGTACCGGAATATATGAACCCGCTTTCCCCGACATCGACGAAAGGGAGCCTTTTGAAAATATTATTGCCCGTATTCAGGACGGAGGCAGCCCGAAGACCCTCGCGGTTCTTGCCGTGGAGGGGGAGCGCCCCGTTGGCGGACTGATTGCGGACTGGTATCCGGGATGCCGTTCGCTTGAGCTGATTTACATCGCCGTCGAGCCCGCAAGCGCCAGGAATGGCATAGGCACCGTCTTGCTCAGGGAAGGAACTTCGCTGATGATCGACAAGCTCGGAGGGGATGTCGCCTGCGTGTATGCCGAGGTGGAGAACCCTTTCAGCGCACCCAGGCCGAACGGAGTTATTGACCCGGTATCCAGGCTTCGTTTCTTCGCAAGGCAGGGGGCGGTCAGAATCCCGATAAACTATGTCCAGCCTCCGCTTTCCGCCGGGCAGGATTATGCGCGCAACCTGTTCCTGCTTTGTTTCCCCTCATTCGTGAAGGGGCGTCAGGACTGTATGCCCGCAAAGGACCTCGGAGCCTTTCTTTCCGCCTTCTACGAGGGTCTTGCGGAGTTTTCTGCGGATAATCCCGCCAAGTTCTCCGCGGAACTGTCGCTGCAGCTCAAGCAGGTTTTCGCGGCTGCCGATTTCGACAACAATATCGTATTCGACCATCTGACCGAAAAGGCGGATTTCCATATTCCGGAAGCGAGCGTAGGCTGTCATTTCCTCCTGAAAAACATTGAGGAAGGAGATACCCTCCATGACACCAGGAACGATACCTGCCCGAATTTCGATTCCTACGAGACCGACCTTCTCAATTATTTCAACCAGACATCCTCGCGGCCTTTCCGCACTCACCATGTGCCCCTGAAGGAGAATGTAAGACTGTTGCTGCCCCTGTGTTACGAATACAGCTCCGAAGGGCTCACATATTTCCGTCTGTGCGCCAGAAAGAGCATCAGCGTTGACATTTCGCTTAACTGGAGCTGGTGTTCCCTGAGCGGAAAGTACCTCGCCCATATTGTCCTGAGCCCTGTCTATGGGGAGAATGCCGATTATTTCACGGAACTCGACATGGTGCGTTTCGTGAGCGCTTTCGGAAGCCGCCAGGAAAGATACAGGTGCATGGGGCCGGACGGCAGCGTGGCTTCGGCTTCATGGGACGGGTTGAAACTCGAAGCGGGGGAGGGGCTGTTCCTTTCCGTAACGGACTGGATACGCCTCATGCTTGACACGAAGGCCGACCTCGTGTATCAGGGAACAGGTTTCAGCGAGGTGAACCTTTACAAGGTAAGCGACGGCGAGGGTGTCGCACTTTTCCGGAACTTCGATGATTTCCGCTCCGTGATTCTCGACCCTGCGGGGCCCGACGAGGATTTTCTGTGGAACAAGGTAATGTGCGGGATAGTGCTCGGCATTTTCGATTTCAAACGCATGTCCTCGCCGGAGATTTACGATACCATAAGGCCCATGGTGGAACGCAAAAGTTCATTCATGGTGCTGAACCGAGGGCATCTCATGGAGGTGTCCTATTCCGACGACAAGGACAATGAAAAGGACGAAGACCTCATAGTGTCGCCATACCTTCTCATTCCGAGCGCGGCGCTTGCCTTCAACGAGTGCCTTCTGAAGGAAAGCAGCGAGGAAGTGGATGCCCTTTTTGCCGACGATGGGAAGTTTGCCGAGAACAGGTACAAAAAACGCGGCTCCCGGTTTTATTCGCAGAGCCGCGCCCTTCAGCGGGAGGTCCAGAAAATATCGCAGAGACTGAATGACGGATACCTTAAAGATATTTTCCAATATGTGAGCGAGCAGGACATCCTGCGCGAGGGGAGTCGGGAAAGAGGACATCTCTCTATGCTCGGTTCCTTGGAAAAAAGGCTCGACGGTCTCCGGGGCCGCAGGGATTATTATCTGGAAGAGTATAAAAAGGGTATAGACACCAATCAGAACATGCTTCTGCTGGCCCTTGCAATTCTGCAGGTCGTAACCGCGGCCTTTGCCGGAAGCAAGTGGTGGATAATTGCGGCAGTATCAGCCGCCGTGCTGTCTGCAGCATTGTTCAGCGGCTGGCTGCGCATACGGAAAGGCAGGAAGGATTAACGGCGCCTGCGTCCGTGTGATTTCTTTTTCTTTGAAAGCAGGTATCCTGCAACCAGGGCGATGACTGCAACGGCGATAATCACATATGTGAGAGTTCCGGCATTGTCGCCTTTCACCCTTGACCACATGGCAAGCAGGTTCTCGGTGCGGTCGCCGCTGTCGTGCATCATGCCGCAGCGGTCGATTATCGATGCGGAAGGGTACATGACGGGGTTGATTGCCACCGCCGTCGCATCGGGGCCGAAGAAATAGCTGGCGTCTTCTTTCTCAAATGAAGTGGAGTCGCTCATGGCTTCGAGAATCTCGGGTCCTCCGACGCAGCTCACATATCCTATTTCTTCCATGTTGCGGAGGGCGTTCTCGGGCTTGCACAGGAAGTTGATGAAGTAACGGGCGGCTTTTACATTCTTTGCGTACTTGGGAATGACCCAGCCGTCGAACCACACGATGCTGCCTTCTTCCGGCACTACGAAATCCAGGCCCACGCCCACGGCTTCAGCCTCGTCCATGGCCCACTGTGCATCTCCGCTCCAGGTCACATTCAGCCATGCCTTTTCCTGGGTCATCCTTTCCTTTCCGAAGTCGGCTTCCCATCCGGAAACATTGTCTTTGAATGTGTTGAGGAAGTCTTCAACCTGAGCTATGTCTTCATCGGAAGCGTCGAAGCAGATTTTCTCGGTATCCATCAGCCCGGCATCTATCTTGTCGCGGTTGAGAGCGACGCGAAGCGAAGTATAAATGTCGCGGAAGGCATCTTTCATGAAAAGCTTACCCGCCCATTTGGGGTCCTGAAGGGTCTTCCAGGTCGAAACCTCCTCGCGGGTGGCGTGCTTGGTGTTGTAGAGGAATCCTACCGTTCCCCACATGTATCCCACCGAGTAGTCGTTGGCATTCTTGCCGGAGCCGTCAATCTGGTTGAACTTGTGGACGATGTAAGGGGAGATGTTGTCGAGATAATTGGGCGTTTCGCCGAAATCCTTGTCGATTGGAAGAAGGAGGTCGGCGCGCAGCATTCTTTCAATAATGTATTCAGAAGGACATACCACATCGTAGTCTTCATGCCCGAGTTCAATCTTGGAAAGCATGATTTCGTTGATGTCGAAGAGCTGGTAAACAATCTTTACGGGCTCTCCGGTCTGTTGTTCATACCACTGTTCGAACTCTCCGATGAGCGATTCGTCGATGTAGTCGGCCCAGTTGTAAACCTTGAGGGTGTGCTCGCGGTCGATGGCGCCGAGCGTGCCGGATACGAGCATCACGGCTGCGATGGCAGTAAGGATTCTTTTCATTTTTTATTGTTGTTTTTGCTTGTTCTGGAATTGATTACGAGAAGGAGCACCAGCACTACCAGGAACACTACGGTCATCAGAGGCCGGAGTTCCGGAGTCAGGCCCCCTTTGCGGGCGTCGGCGTAGATGAAGGTCGAAAGCGTTTCAAGCCCCTGGTTTCCCTTCGTGAACAAGGTCACCGCGAAATCGTCGATGGACAGGGTGAACGCAAGGATGAATCCCGAAACTACGCCCGGGCGTATCTGGGGCAGGATTACTTTTCGCAGGGCCTGCCCGGGGGTGGCGCCGAGGTCGAGGGCGGCCTCATAGGTGTTGGCGTCCATCTGCTTGAGCTTGGGCATCACGCTGAGCACTACATAAGGGGTGCAGAATGAGACATGGGCGAGAAGCACGGTGATGTATCCCTGGGTCACCCCGACTGCTACGAACAGCAGGAACAGCGAGATACCCGTAATGATGTCGGGGTTCAGCATGGGGATGTCGTTCAGGAAATTGATGGCCTGCCTCTTGCGGCCCTTCAGGTTGAAGATGCCCACGGCTGCAACCGCCCCGAGCATTGTGGACAGCAGGGCGGAGAGGATGCCGATGCTCAGGGTGTTTTCCACCGCCCTGAACAGGGAGTTGCTGATGCTGCCGCTGAAAAGATTCTCGTACAGTTTCAGGGAAAACCCGGTCCAGTTGCCCAGGACCTTCGCCTCGGTGAACGAGAATATCGCGATGATTGCGATGGGGGAGTACATCAGTATGAGCAGCAGCCACAGATAGGACTTTGCAAGAATTTTCTTTCCGTTCATCAGATGAGCCCTCCCGTTTCGTTTTCAGAGCTCTCGTCGGCATCCGAGAAGAGCATGGTTACACCGATAATAATCAGCATGATAAGGGCAAGCGCGGCTCCGTAGTTCCACATTCCGTTGTTGATGTTTTCCTGGATTGTGGTTCCGAAGAGCTTGATTTTGTTCATGGTAAGGAGTTCGGCCACCGCGAAGGTGGAAATCGTGGGCATGAACACCATCAGTATCCCGCTGAACACGCCCGGCATTGAAAGGGGAACGGTCACTTTCATGAAAACCGTGGCCGGACCTGCACCGAGGTCCTGGGCGGCCTCGATGTAGGACCTGTTCATTTTGTTGAGCGTGTTGTAGATGGGATAAATCATGAACGGCAGGAAGTTGTAAACCATGCCGAAAATGAGCGTTCCTTCGCCGAGAGGCGCGCGCAGGAAGTCGAACAGGGCGACGGTCGCCAGCGTGCGGATGAGCATGTTTATCCACATGGGGAGGATGAACAGCAGCACCGTGACGCTGGAACGGCTCAGTTCGCTGCTGCTCATTATGTATGCGGCGGGGTATCCCAGAAGCAGGCACAGCACCGTGGTGATGAGCGCGATTTCTATCGAGTATCCGAAGGTATGCAGGTCTTCCGGGGTGTGCAGGAAGCGGATGAAGTTTTCGAGCGTGAATCCTCCGTCCTTGCTCTGGAATGCGTAAACCAACACCATTACCAGTGGCAGGGCGACGAAGATGAGCAGGAAAACGAAATACGGAAGCGACCAGGTCGATCTTTTAATCGTTTTCATTGCCGTCGAGGATGCTTATTGCCGAAGACTTGAAACTGATTCCCACGAGGTCGCCCTTGTCCCAGATGTCGTTGGTGTCGACATACAGGTCGGCTCCCGAGTCGGTGCGGATGGTGAGGTGGTAGTGGTCGCCCATGTACAGTATGAAGTGGACCTCGCCGTTGAGTACTCCCTCGTCGAGGTTGTCCATGAGTTCTATGCCGTCGAAGGGGATTCTGACCTTGACTTCCTTTCCTGCCTCGAGCCGGTTTTGCAGCGGCGTTTCAGCATCCAGTATGCTGATTGTCTCGCCGTCCACTATCCTCGCGTCGAGCACATTGGCCTCGCGCTCCTTTTTCATTACCTGGATGTCGTCGGCGTCGATGTAAAGCATTACCTCGCTGCCGACGGGATACGGGTCGTAGTCCTGTATCATGAGTTCGTAGCCCGTGTCGGTATCGACCCACATCTCGTAGTGAACCCCCTTGAAGGTGCAGGAATTTACTTTCGCCCGGAACTGGCACTTGGCGGGGTCCGTGGTGAAGTAGATGTCCTCCGGACGCACTACCACATCCACCGGAACATCCTCGCCGAATCCCTCGTCCACGCAGTCGAATTCGTGCTTGATGAAAGCCACGCGGCGGTCGCGTATCATCCTTCCCTTGAGGATGTTGCTCTCGCCGATGAAGTCGGCCACGAAGGCGTTCACGGGTTCATTGTAGATGTCGATGGGCGTACCTACCTGCTGGATTTTGCCTTCATTGATTACCACTATGGTGTCGGAAAGCGTAAGGGCTTCTTCCTGGTCGTGGGTTACATAGATGAAGGTTATGCCGAGCTTGCGGTGCATTTCCTTGAGTTCAATCTGCATGTCCTTGCGCATCTTGAGGTCGAGTGCGGCAAGGGGCTCGTCGAGAAGCAGCACCTTCGGCTGGTTCACTATTGCGCGTGCGATGGCTATACGCTGCTGCTGACCGCCGGAAAGGGTTTCCACATCGCGGTCTTCGTAATCCGACATGGCCACGAGCTTGAGCACCCTGCGGACACGCTTGTCTATCTCGTCTTCGGGGGTCTTTTTCAACTTGAGCCCGAATGCGATGTTGTCATAGACATCCAGATGGGGGAAGAGTGCATAGCGCTGGAATACGGTGTTCAGCGGACGCATATGGGGAGGAAGCCCGGCAATGTCCTTCCCGTCGAGGCTGATGATGCCTTCGTCGGGCTGGAGAAAACCGGCTATCATGCGGAGCAGGGTGGTCTTGCCGCAGCCCGAGGGGCCGAGCAGGGTGAGGAATTCTCCGCGTTTTACATACAAGTTGATGTCGTCGAGGACCTTCTTGCCGTCGAAAGACTTGCTGAGGTGCTCGATGTTGATGATTCTTTCGCCTGCCATTACCTGCCGATGTGTAGATTAAGGTAATACATTACACCGACGGTGGCGTAGAAACTGTCTTCGAAAAGGTCGTTGTGGGCGAGGCTGGCGTGAATCCTGAGACTGCGGCCGAACTTTTCCGGATACCAGTTGGCGGAACATCCGTAGAGGAAGGAATCGTCGTCCTTGCGGTTTTCCCAGCCTCCCTTCACTTCCAGTTCCAGGCTCTCGGAGGGGGCCCAGAGGAGGGAAAGGTCGGCGGTACTGCCCTTGAGCAGAAGTTCGTCGGGGTCGCAGACGGCATTTCGCCAGTCAAGCGTAATGCTGAGGGCGTCGCTCAGGGAAACGGTCTGACCGAGCGAAATCAGGTGGAAGAACCCGTCACCGGTGTCGATGGCGGAATACTGCCAGATATTGTTCACGGGGCCTTCTTCTCCCACCCATTTGAGCCCATAGGTGTAGAGTCCGCTGCCGAAGGGCCTCTCCCCATACGGGGAAGTGGCAACCTGGGCGCTGAAAAGCGTGGACTCCGAAGGGCTCCAGTCAATGGCACCGCCCCACTGGTAGCAGGAAAGGTTGTGCCACAGGCCCGACATCAGTGGAAGATGGACATCATAGTCGTAGGCATCGAACTCGATGCCCCCGGCGTAAATCATGTCCTTGCCGATACGGAAGGCGAAGTCGCCTGCGCCGTATTCAAGATACGCCCAGTCGCACCAGTTGGTCCAGTCGCTGCGCCATGTGTACTTGTAGAGGTCGGTGATGGCATCGGTGTCGAAACTCTTGAAGTCGGAAGAGAACGACGCCCAGTGATTGGACACGCTGAATGAAAGGTTGTCGGAGATGTTACCCTCGAAGAGGGAGTAAATGGAAGAATTGCCGAGATTAGCCGGAAGACCTAAATCGATTCTCGGGATTACGGTAAGCTCGGCTCCGGAGCCGGGCTCGTCAGCCTCTTGTGAGAACAAGAGGAAGGAGGGCAGCACGAATGCTGCCAAAACTGCCAGGGATTTCTTCATTTCTACGCATAAAAAATGGTTAAGTGAAACTTCGGTGCAAATGTATAAAAATAAATCTATTTTTGTACCTTTGCATTCTACAAATCTCAAAATGATTCAAGTCTATTGCAAGAACACCGGCACCACCCGGTCTTACAGGGAGGGAACCACCCTTCTCGACATGTTGCCCGATTTCGAATTCGAAAGGCCCTATCCCATCGTTTCGGCAAGGGTCAACAATGTCTCCCAGGGGCTCAAGTTCAAGGTTTACAACTCCAGGACGGTAGAGTTTTGCGACGCCACCGTACCCAGCGGAATGCGCGTTTATATCCGCTCGCTGTGCTTCCTGATGTGCAAGGCTGCCAAGGATGTGTTCCGAGGCAGCCATATTTTTATCGAGCACCCCATCTCGCACGGTTATTTCTGCCGCCTGCAGAAGGCTGACGGCAGTTTTGACATAAACGCCGACGATGTCGCCAGGATAAAGGAGAAAATGGCCGCCCTGGTTGCGAAGAACCAGCCTTATCACCGCTACGAGGCTCCTATCGAACAGGTAATCGAGCTGATGCGCAAGTCCGGCGCTCCTGACAAGGTGAGCCTGCTGGAGACCAGCGGACAGGTTTACATGGACTACTACGCCCTCGGCAAGACAAAGGACTACTATTACGGAAGGCTGGTTCCTTCCACGGGATACCTGAATGTATGGGATCTCCGCATGTACCACGGTGGAATGCTCCTTCTCGGCCCGAACAAGCACGACCCCACCCGCCTGGCCCCTTACCTCGACCAGCCGAGGACCTTCGACATGTTCTCCGAAAACCTGAAGTGGAACGAAATCATGGGCCTGCGCACCGTGGGTGAACTCAACCAGAGGCTGCTCGACGGGGAAGGGTCCGACCTCATCCAGATAGCCGAGGCCCTTCAGGAGAAGAAAATCGTGCAGATAGCCGAAGAAATCGACCGCCGCTACAGGGGGCGCGACAAAGTGCGTCTCGTGCTGATTACCGGCCCTTCGAGTTCGGGAAAGACAACGGTGTCCAAGCGCCTCAGCGTGCAGTTGAAGGCATGCGGGCTGCGTCCTCTTACCTTCAGCACCGACGACTATTTCGTCGACAGGGAGAAAACCCCGCTGCTTCCCGACGGCACCCCGGACTTCGATAATTTCGACACCGTGGACCACGATGCCCTGGAAAGGGACCTGATGAAAATTCTTGCAGGAGAGGAAGTCGAGGTTCCGGAATTCAATTTCACCACCGGCAAGCGCGAATACAACGGACGCCGCTACAAGCTGGAACCCGGCAATGTGGTGGTGCTGGAAGGCATCCACGCCCTTAATCCCAAACTTACCCGGCATATTGCAAAACGGAAGAAATTCCGCATCTTCATAAGCACCCTCACAGGCATCCCTCTCGACAATCACAACTGCCTGCCTACCAGCGACAATCGCCTGCTGCGCCGCATCATCCGCGACTACAACAAAGGCGCCTTCACCGCCCGGCAGACCATCAGCCAGTGGCCCAAGGTCCGCGCTGCGGAAGACAAATGGATTTATCCTTATCAGGAAAATGCCGATGTGATGTTCAATTCCGCCTACCTTGTGGAATTCGCAGTGCTGCGCAACCATGCCGAGCCCATACTTGCGAGCGTGCCCAAGAACTGCCCCGAATATGCCGAGGCTCACAGGCTGCTGAAGTTCATCCACTATTTCGTACCGGTTCCCGACAAGGAAATCCCGCCGACTTCGCTGCTGCGCGAGTTCGTGGGCGGAAGCTCCTTCAAATATTGATTCTTCATGTTCAGAACCATCCTCCGGCAAACCGGGCGCTACACTGTTGCGTCGCTGCTTACACCTCTGTGGACGAGCCTGGAGGTGGTCATGGGCATCCTGATTCCTTATGTCACGGCATCCATCATCGACAAAGGCATCAGCGCCGGAAATGTGGCCGCCATCTGGCATTACGGCGGGCAGCTCGTGGTGCTGGCGTGTTTCAGCATGCTTTTCGGAATACTTGCCGGGCGTTTCGCTTCGTATTCCAGCAGCGGCCTCGCTGCCAATCTGCGCACGGCCATGTACGCCAACATACGGCGTTTCTCTTTCTCGGACATCGACAAGTTCAGTACCGCCGGGCTGGTAACCCGCATGACCACCGATGTGGCAAGCGTGCAGAATGCCTTCCAGATGCTGCTCCGCACTTCCTTCCGGGCACCGCTCAACATGGTTTCGGCCCTGGTGATGTGCTTTTTCATCAATTCGAAGCTGAGCTTGATTTTCCTTGCGGCGATGGTCGTGCTGAGCGTGTTCCTGTCGATTTTGATTTCCCGTTCCGCCCGGCTGTTCAAGGAGATATTCAGGAAATACGATGCCCTGAACGGGGTGGTGCAGGAGAATGTTTCCGCCATCAGGGTGGTGAAGGCTTATGCCCGCGAGAACCACGAAATCAGCAAGTTCGACAAGGCGGCCCTGTCGCTCTACACCCTCAATGTGAGGGCGGAGAGCCTGATGGCGCTCAACCATCCGGTGATGAATCTGGTGGTGAACGCCTGCATCATCGCAATCAGCTGGTGGGGAGCGCATTTCGTTGTGGAAGGAAGCCTTACGACCGGTCAGCTGACATCGCTTTTCAGTTACATCACGACCATTCTCGGTTCGCTGATGATGCTTTCGATGATATTCGTGCAGCTCACCCAGAGCATCGCGAGCGCGTCCAGAATAGCCGAAGTCATCGAAGAAGAACCCGATATGTCCAACCCGGATGAGCCGGTGTGCGAAGTTGCCGACGGTAGCATCGACTTCAACCATGTCTGGTTCTCTTACAAACAGGGCGGCGATTATGCCCTGGAGGACATCGACCTTCATATCAAGTCGGGTGAGACCATAGGAGTGATAGGCGGCACCGGCAGCGGCAAGAGCAGCCTTGGAAACCTCCCCGTCCGTTTCTACGATGTGAGCGAGGGCTCCGTCTGCGTAGGGGGAGTGGATGTGAGGAATTATGACATGAAGGCCCTGCGCAACCAGGTGGCAATGGTGCTTCAGAAGAATGTCCTTTTCAGCGGAACCATACTGGAAAACCTGCGCTGGGGAAAGGAAGACGCCACGCTGGAAGAATGCAGGGAAGCCTGCAGGCAGGCATGTGCGGACGAGTTCGTCGAAGCCATGCCGGAAGGATACGACACCTACATCGAGCAGGGCGGAACCAATGTGTCCGGTGGTCAGAGGCAGCGCCTATGCATAGCGCGGGCGCTTCTGAAACGCCCCAAAGTGCTGATTCTGGATGATTCCACTTCAGCCGTGGATACCGCCACCGACGCATCCATCCGGCGCACTTTTGCGGAGAAGATTCCCGGCACTACCAAGATTGTCATCTCCCAGCGTATCCTCAGCATCAAAGATGCCGACCGTATCATCGTGATGGACAATGGCCGGGTGAACGGCTTCGACACTCACGAGAATCTTTTGCAGACAAACGATATATATAAGGAAATATACGCCATGCAGACTTCGGGAGGCGAAGGCGATTTCGACGGTACGGAGGGCCGTGCGGCATGAAGCAGCGTTCAAATGTCCGTCGTCTTTTCGACTTTGTGCTCCGCTACTACAAGCTGAATTTTGTGGTGGTGTTCATCTGCATTGCGCTTTCTTCGGTAATATCCCTTGCCACATCCCTATTTACCCGTACTCTCATCGACGACCACATTACTCCCATGCTCGCCGCCGGGGCTGATTTGGATGCAGGGTATTCGGCTCTCTCTGTTGCTCTTACCAAGCTCGGAGCCGTCCTTCTCGTGGGAATAGTCTGCGGGTATCTGCATAATCTTCTGATGATTTTCGTCGGGCAGGGAACCATGCGCAGGTTGCGTGAAAGCCTGTTCGTGCATATGGAGAGCCTGCCCCTGAGCTATTTCGATTCGCACTCCCACGGCGATGTAATGTCCGTTTATACCAATGATGTGGATACTCTCCGCCAGGTGATAGGAAGCAGCATCCCCAACCTGGTCAAATCCGTGGTTACCATAGTTGCGACCCTCGTGAGCATGCTCGTAATGAGCCTTCCGCTTACCGCCATCACGCTCGTCATGGCTCTGGGTATATATAAGGTGACCACCAGCCTCGGCAAACTCAGCAAGAAGTTCTTCGTGCAGCGCCAGCAGAATCTTGGAAAGGTGAACGGCTTCATCGAAGAAATGGTTTCCGGGCAGAAAGTGGTGAAGGCTTATTGCCGCGAGGAAAAGACCGGGCAGGAGTTCGAAGTGCTCAACGAGGCCCTGCGCGCCAGCGTGTTCAATGCCAACAAGATAGGCAACATCATCATGCCTGTCAACCATAACATCAGCAATTTCGGTTATGTCGCCCTGTCGGTTGCGGGAGCTCTCATCGCACTTGGAGGGTTCTCCCAGTGGTATTTCCTCGGCCTGAACGGGTCCGTGCTCACTTTGGGAACCCTCGTGTCTTTCCTCACCCTGCAGCGCAATTTCACCCGGCCCGTGC
The DNA here is from genome assembly GCA_017469425.1 of Bacteroidales bacterium. Lineage (GTDB taxonomy): Bacteria > Bacteroidota > Bacteroidia > Bacteroidales > UBA932 > Cryptobacteroides. Next base: position 52,833 of record JAFUGJ010000006.1, on the reverse strand, counting down.
AGCAGATTTCCAACGAAATCAACAGCATAGTCATGGCTTCCGCGGGTGCCGACCGCCTTTTCGCCCTTCTGGACGAAAGCCCCGAACCGGATGAAGGAAAGGTAGTGCTTGAGAAAGTCGGAAAGGCTCAGTGGGCGTGGAAGAGCCCCGACGGCACGCTTCGCAAATTGGAAGGGCTGGTGGAACTCGACACCGTGGATTTCTCCTATGTCGAAGGGAAGCAGGTGCTGGACGACATCACCCTGACCGCTTATCCCGGGCAGAAGATTGCCTTCGTGGGAGGTACCGGTGCGGGCAAGACCACCATTACCAACCTTGTGAACCGCTTTTACGAGATTCAGAGCGGAAGCATCCTCTACGACGGTTTCCCGGTGAGCGAGATTTCCAAGGAGTCGCTGCGCCGCAGCCTTGGCACCGTGCTCCAGGAAACAAAGCTTTTCAGCGGCACCGTACTGGAAAACATACGCTATGGCCGTCTTGATGCTACCGACGACGAATGTCGCGCTGCCGCCCGTTCCGTCCATGCGGATTCCTTCATCAGGCGCCTGCCGCATGGCTACGACACCGTTCTGGATGCCGACGGAGGCAATCTCAGTCAGGGGGAGAGGCAGCTTCTCAGCATTGCCCGCGCAGCTGTGGCAGACCCTCCGGTGCTGATTCTCGACGAAGCCACATCCTCCATTGACACGCGTACCGAAAAACTGATTCAGCAGGGGATTGAATCCCTGATGGAAGGGCGCACGAGCTTTATCATCGCGCACCGTCTCTCAACCGTGCAGAACTGCGATTACATCTGCGTGCTCGACCACGGACGCATCATCGAACGCGGCAAGCACCACGAACTGATTGAACAAAAAGGCAAGTACTACGAGTTGTACACCGGCAACCAGATTGTTTAAGCGCATCCGGCCCTTTCCCTGAGGATTCCGTTTCCCGGAACGCCTTCTGCCTCTGCCGGGCTCACTGTGGATGGTTACCGAATAGGTTTTGCTCACCTGATTGTAGGCGAAGCATCCTTCCCGGTGCTTGCAGGCTACACACTTTTTGGTCAAAGTTAAATCATTGGGCGTTTCCCCAGAAAGACTCGTATAATGAGACGGGGCAATAGCAGAAGCATTGCCAATATCAGACTAATGATTGGGTCTGTCAATTTGCTGCTACCCATCTCTTTTTACTTCTTTCTCTTTTTGCTTTTCTTTACGGCTTTAGTGACACCATATGCTGCTGCTCCTAAAGCCACAGGGCCACCTATTAACACCCCGAGACCTGCTGCCATTCCACCACCGACAACACTTCCTACGGCAGCGAGAGCATAGGTTATAGCCGATGCGCTGGCACTTCCACCTGCAAGAGCAGCAACGGTAGCACCGCTTCCAACGGCTCCGGCTACACCTGTTCCAAGTCCGATTTCACCACTGAAATCTTTTTCTTCTTTCTTTTTATCCTGAGACATAAGCTAAAGTTAATTTGGTTTGAGTGACAAATATACTACCCCCCCCAATTTTCCAAATTTAATTGCATTTTCTTTCGTATTAGCGGATTAGAAGGATATTTATCACCCTTCGTGAGGACATTGAGTGAGACAATGGCTCACTTGAAAGCGGGCCGCACAGATTAGCTTTGCTCGCGCGTTCTTAAATCGTTAATAGCCAGGCGATTACTAAAAAACTATCGCTCGATTTTGGGCGATAGTTTTTAAGTAAGTAGTTGATATTCAAGTGTTTAGTGTTTCTGTCGCAATTATATACAATGGCGTTGGAAATCGGATGGTCCGCCGGGCGGTCAGGTCTTACTCCCTTTCCGACAGACGCTGCCAGGCGAGCTGTTCGTATTTGGTGCCGGGGCGTCCGTAGTTGGCAAAGGGATAGATGCTGATGCCTCCGCGGGGGGTGAAGATGCCGGTGACTTCTATATATTTCGGGTCCATGAGGGCGATGAGGTCTTTCATTATGATGTTTACGCAGTCCTCATGGAAAGCGCCGTGGTTTCGGAAGCTGAAAAGATAGAGTTTCAGGCTCTTGCTTTCCACCATCCGCACATCGGGAATGTAGCTGATGCGGATTTCCGCAAAATCGGGCTGCCCGGTGATGGGGCAGAGGCTGGTAAATTCCGGGCAGTTGAAACGCACCCAGTAGTCGTTTTCCTGATGCCTGTTCTCAAAGGTTTCGAGAACTTCCGGAGCATAGTCCTGCTTGTATTCGGTTTTACGGCCCAACTGCTGCAGACCTTCGTTTTTACGGGTATCCATATTAAATGTCAGATAATTTGAAAGGATTGTATGATATGCCTTCGTCGAAGACATCGATGCCTTCGGAGGCTTTCACCCTGCGCACCACAAAGCCCGTGACGGGAAGGATTACGATTTCGTAGAGTATCTTGAAGCTTACCTGGAAGAGCATCATTGTTGCAAGCACTTTCAGGGGAGTGCCCAGAAAAGCTATGGGCATGAAAATGAGCGAATCTAGCAGTTCTCCCGCCACCGAAGACAGGATAGCGCGCAGCCCGAATCGGCGTCCGCTGTCGGCTACTTTCATCTTGCTCATTACCAGGGAATTCACCGTGGAACCGGCAAGAAAGGCGAGGAGCGAAGCGAAGGCTACCCTGGGAGCCATGTTGAACATGTAGTCGAAGTGCTCTCCGCCATCCCAGAATGATGCCGACGGAAGCCACACCACAAGCTGCCCTGCCAGCACGACAAAGAGATTTGCGGCGAATGCCGTCCAGATTACCAGCCTGGCCTTGCGGTAACCCCAGACTTCGGTAAGGCAGTCGTTAAGGATATAGGAAATGGGGAAAATCACGACTGCTCCCGGCAGGTTGACGCCCCATCCGAGGCTGAAAACTTTAGTTGCGAAAAGATTCGAGGCGATGAGGCAGACGGTAAACGCCACTGCCATCAGCAGGAAAGTAGTAGAATATTTTTCTTTCATCTTGCAGTTTTTATAGTGGTACCTGACTTACACTTGTTCCACCCGGAACTCGCTGCAAAGATACGCTTTTTTTGCTAATTTTGTAAATTGATGCCTAATATGATGAAAGCCGGTTTATTGGTCCTGTTGTCCGCTATATTTCTTACGGCATGCTCCGGCAAGGATGCCGGGGGAGACTCCCATGCCCCGAGGCAGATGCTGCTTAATGTCAGTTCGTCCTTGGGATGCGGCGCGTGGAAAAGCGGCGATGCCGTCAGTATCCTTGACGAAGGCGGCAACCACCGTTTCACAGCGTCCTCTTCAGGGGAAACCGTAATGTTTTTCGGCGAAGCTGCGCCACAAAGCACCGGCCGTTTCGCGGTGAACCCTTATTCGGACGAGCTCACCCTGGAAGGCGACGCCGTTTCCATAAGAGTTCCTGCGACGCAGAGGGGATTTCAAGCAATGTCGGCGGCGTTCAGTACGAACAATTCTTTCAAGATGCAGGATATATGTGCCTTGCTGAAGTTCCGGCTCGCTGTTGATGAAGTCCGTTCTGTGAAAATCGACGGAGCCGAAGGCTTGGCAGGCTCCATCATTCTGAGCAGGTCCGAAGCAGGTACTCTGAAACTTGAAACCAATCCTTCATCTTCGTCCATGACGCTTCTTCCCATTTTGGGAGAGCGTACTATGGGGAGGGGAGAATATGCCCTGGGGTGCCTTCCCGGGGCCGACCTTTACGGGGCTGAAGTTACCGTGCAGGCCGAGAGTACATACAAGTTTCTGATAGATAAAAAGTTGACGGCAAGCGCCGGAATGGAGTACGATTTGGGAGTTTTCGGCAGCGAAGAAATCCTCGAGGATGTGATTCCGGATTTCAGCCGCGTAGGCTATCACTGGGGCGATGACGCCATTCCCGATGTGCCGGTGCGCATTACCCTGGAGGCTCCAGTTGACGGGTCGGACGCGCGGGCTTCAATTCAGGCCGCCCTGGATGCCGTGCAGAGCCCCGGGGCTGTCCTTCTCAAAGCCGGGCGGTATAATGTCTCCGATGTTCTGGAAATAAAAAGAAGCGGGGTCGTGCTGCGCGGAGAAGGGGATGAAAGCATTCTTTACAGCACATCGGTAAAGCAGATACCGACGCTCATAAAAATAGGCACGGATACCTCTCCGGTTTATGGGGAGCGATCCGAAATCGTTTCTTCCTATGTTGCCGTCGGGCAGATGTGGGTGCCTGTTGCCGACCCTTTGATGTTCGCTCCGGGGGATGTGGTATTTGTGTACCGGCCTGCCACCGACGCCTGGCTGGATGCCCTGCACATGAGGGAAATCGCCCAGAACTCGAGCGGCACCGTCGCCCAGTGGAAGGCGGAAGACTATGGAATGTACTGGGAAAGAAAAGTGATGGCGGTGCAAGGGAACAGGGTCCTGCTCGACAATCCCATAGTTATGTGCATAGGCGGGAACGGCTTCGGCACGGGGTATCTCGTGAAAGGGAGCCGTGAGCGCATTAGCGAGTGCGGCATAGAATACCTCTCATTGGATACCCGTTACGATGCATCCAAGCGCAAAGGCTCCGATTATGTGGACGAGAACCATTGCTGGAGCGCAGTTACCTTTGCCGCTGCCGAGCATTCATGGGCGAGGGGCCTGAGTTCAAGGCATTTCGGCTATTCCTGCGTGAGCCTTGACGAAGGGGCTAAAAACATCAGTGTAAAAGACTGCAGGTCTTATTCTCCCGTTGCAACCATCGACGGCAGCAGGCGCTATGCATTCAACATGAGACACTGCCAGCTCTGCCTTATAGAGGATTGCTGCTGCGATGATGACAGGCACCAGTTCGTGACGGGAGCCAGGTTGTCCGGCCCAAATGTGTTCCTGAGGTGCATGGCAACGAAAGCGCGTAACGACGCCGGACCGCATCAGCGCTGGGCCACCGGCACTCTTTATGACAATGTGGAGGTTGATGGCGCCCTGAATGTGCAGGACCGTGCAGGTTATGGCACGGGGCATGGCTGGACGGCGGTAAATTTCGTGTTGTGGAATTGTACCGCCAAAAGTATATGCGTCCAGAGCCCCTGGGCGACCGGGCAGAACTGGGCGGTAGGATGCGTGGGAAAGAAAGTTGCCGCCGCGCGCTCATATTCGGACAAACTCGGGCCCAGGCCCTCCGGAATCTGGGAATCGGAAGGTGTGCATGTAGAGCCTCTTTCCCTATATGAAAGTCAGTTGAAAAAGAGGCTCGATTCTGGCATAAGGATTTTTGAGCCGTAACTATTTCTTCCTCAGCCGGAGGCTGTTGCAGACGACGCTCACTGAACTCAGCGCCATGCAGGCAGCGGCAATCATGGGCGTCAGGCTGAAGCCGAAGAGCCCTGCTGCGGCGGGAATTGCAATTACATTGTAGATGAAGGCCCAGAAGAGGTTTTGCCGGATTATCCTGTCCGTATCTTTGGAAAGCTGAATCAACCGGGGAAGTTTCGCAAGGTCTGAAGAAATTATGGTGACCATTGCGCTTTGCATTGCAATGTCGCTGCCACCTGCCATGGCGACGCTGAGGTCTGCGGAGGCGAGAGCCGCGCTGTCGTTGATGCCGTCGCCTACCATCGCAACCTTGTGCTTCTTCGCTTGCAGCGCATGGATGAACTCCGCCTTGTCGTGGGGGAAGGCCCCTCCTTCGAAATTGCCTATGCCGAGCCTGCGGGCGGCGTATCCGGTGGCCGCGGCATTGTCGCCAGAGAGCAGGTAGCTTTCCACGCCGAGTTCTTTCAGCCTGTCTATCACTTCGGACGAGTTTCCTTTTATCTCATCCTCGATTGCGAACACGGCGAGAAGGTCGGTGTCGGAACTGAAATATACTACGGTCTTCCCCTCTTTCTTCCATTGCTCCGCTTCCGGGCATGAGTGCGCGTCGGTGTTTCCGACATAATATCTGGAACTCATATAGGTGGCCTCGATGCCTTTGCCGGGGATGTTGACAAAGTCGCTGATTTCCTTGGGCACGGCGTCGCCGGCCTCGGCAGCAAGGGCGTCGGCAAGGGGATGGTCGGAATCCTGTTCCATGGCCTTTAGTATTCCCTTCGCCCTTTCCGCGAACCATATCGCCTGCGTTACCCTTGGCTCGCCTATGGTGAGGGTTCCGGTCTTGTCAAATACAATGGAGTCGATATTGTGGGCGGTCTGAAGGGCGTCGGCATCTTTTATCAGTATGCCTTTGTCGGCACCGTTCCCGATTCCTGCCACGATTGCCGTAGGCGTGGCAAGCCCAAGGGCGCAGGGGCAGGCTATCACGAGTACGGATACCATGTTGAGCAGGGCTTTGGCAAAGCCCGCGCCGGGCACGGTAAGCCATCCGATGAAAGTTGCAATTGCAATCAGCAGCACCACCGGAACGAAAACCGAAGCTATCTTGTCCACGGTCCGCTGAATGGCGGGCTTGCTGCCCTGGGCTTCGCGCACCATGCGGATGATGCCGGAAAGAAGGGTGTCCTGACCGGTTTTCTCCGCGCGGACTTTGAGGACTCCGTTGCCGTTCATGGTTCCGGAATAGACTTTCCGCCCCGCGTATTTCTCCACGGCAAGCGGCTCTCCGGTGAGAAGGCTTTCATCCACGAAAGAATTGCCGTCGAGCACTTCGCCATCCACGGGAATCCTTGCCCCGGGTTTGATTTTCACTATCTCCCCGGGTTTGACCTTGTCTTTCTTCGGCCTCAGGTCCATGAGTTTGCGTATCGCCTCGGTGGTGCCGTATTTGGCCTTCTCTTCCAGCACCCTGCCAATCAGGATGAATGCGGTAATCATTGCAGCCGAATCGAAATACAGGGGAGCCGCTGCATCGTTACCGGCGAGAACTTTGGGGAATATGGCGTTGAATGTGCTGAAAGAGAAGGATATGATGGTGGAAAGCGATACGAGAGTGTCCATCCCAGCGGAGAAATGCTTTGCCTGCCTTAGTGCCGAACTGTGAAAACGGCGCCCGCACCAGAATACGGAAATGGCGCTAAGGGTAATCAGCACCAGTCCCTTGCCTCGGAAATCCTTTACGCCCATCTGCAGGATGAAAACGGCAATGGCGAGGATGATTGCGAAAACCGTGTCGGCGCGCATCCTCCGGTATTGTTTGCGGCGCAGCTCTTCGGCGGCCTCTTCCGCAAGGACCTGCGGGTCGTCGGACTGCTCGTCGCTGTCTTCCCGGACCAGAAGGTCGTAACCGGCATCCTGCACTGCCTTTTTTATCTGAGCGGCCTTTATCATGGCCGGGTCGTATTTTACCGTTGCCGTGTTTGATGCAAGGCTTACGCTGCAGGATTCTACTCCTTTGCAGGACTTTATCGCCCCTTCGACTTTGGTTACGCAAGCGGCGCAGCCTAAACCTTGGACGGGGAATGTTTTGGATATGTTGCCCATGTGTTGAAAGTGTTTCTACAAATTTACATATTAATCAATGATTTTTTATTACATTTGCCAAAATTACAGTTGAATCATAAACAGTAACAAATATGAAACAGTTCTTTTTTGCCGCCACGATGCTCCTCAGCATTTCCGCAGGCGCACAGTCTCTCGGCGAGCAGTTGGTAGCTACTGCACAGAAGGGCCTCGACGAAGCCCAGAACAAGTACACCGCCCAGGTTGAAGAAAGCAACAAACAGATTGCCGCCAGCCAGAAGGTCATCAGTGAAATCAAGCTTGTGCAGGCCAAGGACCAGGCAACCCTGGACCAGGCCAATGCCGCCATCAAGGCAAAGCAGGCCCTGCTCAAGACCAAGAAGGATACCTACAATGCACAGAAGAAGGCTTACAAGGCCGACGGAAATCTTGACGCCGACGAACAGTATGCCCTTTCGCTTCTTGAAGGAGAATCGAATGTGCTCGAGTCTGAAATCAAGTCGGACAAGGCTGCCGCCAAGAAGCTGAAGGCAGTTGTCGACAAGGATAAGGAACTTGTAAAGGCCGAGGAGAAAAAGATTTCCGACAGCAAGAGTGCCATAAAGGCCGCCAAGGGCGAAGTAGCCAATGCCAAGAAGCTGCTCTCCGCCAGCCAGAAGCAGGTGAAGGCCGAGCAGAAGACGGCTGCCGCCGCCGCCAAGGCAGCAGGCAACCATGAGGTTGAAACCAAGATTCCTGTTCCCGTGGAGCCGACCGTGGATCCCAATGTCGTCGTTCCTTCCGTTGCAGAACCTGTTCAGGACCCCGCCGTGGAGCCCGCACCCGTTGCAGTGCCTGAGCCCACCGCCGTTCCCGAGCCTGCAGTCGAGGTTCCCGAACCCACAGCCGTTCCTGCCGCAGAGCCCGTAACTGAAGCTCCCGTTGCAGAGTAAGCGACCAAGAATCCTGATTATCGGTGCCGGTGCCGCCGGTTGCTTCTGCGCAGCGCAGTTGCATTCGGCTCTTCCTGGCGCCGATATCCGTATTATGGAATCCGGCCCCCGGCCCCTTGCCAAACTTGCAATTACCGGGGGCGGACGCTGCAATCTTACCAACAGCTTTGAGGGCGTGGATTCACTGGAGGCAGTGTATCCGCGCGGATTCAATTTTATGAAAAGAGCCCTCAAAGAGTTCTCCGCCGCCGATACCGTCCGCTGGTTCGAGAATGCAGGGCTTCCTCTTGTCGAGCAGGACGACCATCGCATATTTCCCGCTTCGCAAAACGCCATGGATGTGGTGAATACCCTGCTTGCAGCTTTGCAGGGTGTGAGAATGGAGTGCAATGCAAAGGTGTCGGACCCGCTTGGGGAAGATGCCGATTTTTATGTAGTGTGCACAGGTGGCGGCAAGGGGATGGAAATCCTTCGTAACCTTCCTGTGGAAACTGAAGCTGCCGTGCCGTCGCTTTTCAGTTTCAATCTTTCCGACGGTCCGGATGGAGGGCGCAGTGCCGTATGCTCCATGATGGGTTTGAGCGTTGAGGCAAGGCTCAGCATTCCTGCCACCAGGCTCAGTGCCGAAGGGCCCCTTCTGATAACCGACTGGGGGTTCAGCGGGCCTGCAGCGATAGGGCTTTCGTCGTATGCCGCGCGTTTTCTCGCATCGAAGCAATACCGCAGCGCACTGCTTGTAAACTGGACGGCGCAGGACGAAGAATCCATACGCACGGCCCTGAAAAGCTGCCGGGTAGAATCGCCCAGAAGGCTTGTTTCCAGTGTGAATCCTTTTTCCCTCCCAGGACGCCTGTGGCAGTATCTATGCGACAAATCGGGGATGCGCAGCACCCAAACCTGGGCTGAACTTGGAAACAAGGGCCTGAACCGTCTTGCTGCAACAGTGGGGAGTGATGAGTATTACATTAATGGCAAAACCCGTTTTCGCGATGAATTCGTCACCTGCGGCGGCGTGAGCCTCGCTTCACTTGACATGCGTACCCTGGAGAGCAGGAACCGTCCGGGCCTCTACTTTGCCGGAGAAGTGCTGGATGTGGATGCTCTCACCGGAGGATTCAACCTGCAGGCCGCCTGGACGACGGCGTATATCGTTTCAAAGTCTATAATCAATTCGTTATGATAAAACATTTTTCTGATTCTGTAATTTACATCGGCACCGACGACCTTTCGGGCGAGAGGTTTGAAAACCAATACAGTGTGCCCGAGGGCATTTCGTACAATTCCTATCTTATCAAGGACGACAAGACCGCAATTCTGGATTCCTGCGATGAGCGCACGGCAGCACAGTGGCGCTCCAATCTGGAGGAAGCCCTCGGAGGTGCGGAGCCGGACTATTTCGTGCTCCATCACCTCGAACCCGACCATTCTTCGCAAATCGCGTGGCTGCTGGAAAGGTATCCCGGCCTCAAACTCGTCGCCAGCGCCAAATGCATTGCGATGATTCCGCAGTTCTTTGAGGACATCGACCTGGATGGACGCACCCTTGCCATAAAGGAAGGCGATGTGCTGGAACTCGGAAAGCACAGCCTTCGATTCTTCCTCGCTCCCATGGTCCACTGGCCGGAAGTTGCCGTGAGCTATGAGCAGAGCGAAAAGCTCCTCTTCTCCGCCGACGCCTTCGGAAAGTTCGGCGCCCTTGGCAAATGCGGCTACACTTCCGAGGAAGATGACGACTGGGCATGCGAAGCGCGGCGCTACTATTTCAATATAGTGGGAAAATACGGCGGACCCGTGCAGACTCTTCTGAAGAAGCTCTCCGCCCTTGAAGTTTCCTCCATCTGCCCCCTGCACGGCCCCGTGCTCGTGAGCAATCTGGAGTATTATCTTAACCTCTACAATATCTGGAGCAGCTACGGCGTTGAAACCGAAGGCGTTTTCGTGGCATGTGCCTCAATTCACGGCGGAACCCTGAAGGCTGCGGAGAAATTCGCCGGGATGCTCCGCGAAAGGGGAGTGAAGGTTGCGTTCAACGACCTCACCCGGGACGATGCCGCCGAAGCCGTGGAAGATGCATTCCGCTATGGAACCCTGGTTCTCGCCGCATCTTCGTACGACGCCGGGCTTTTCCCTCCCGCGGAAGAGTTCATCCGGCACCTGCAGGCCAAGAGCTGGCAGAACCGCAGGGTCGGCCTAATCGAAAACGGTTCCTGGGCCCCTACGGCAGGAAGGGTGATGAAGGAAATGTTCGCAGGCATGAAGAATGTCGAGGTTCTCGAACCCATGGTGAGCCTGCGCAGCACTCTCAAGAGTACGGATATTCCTGCGCTTGAATCTTTGGCGGAGGCTGTGATAAGTCGGTAAAAATGCCTATCTTTGCGCGCAAATTTAGACAGTATGAAAAAATTAGTTGTTGTTTCTGCGGCGTTGGCGCTTCTTTCCCTGGCGTCATGCAACAGTTCTAAAAAAAGTGTCCTGAGTACCGAACTTGATAAATATCAGGTGGTAAAGATTGCCCTTCCGGACATTTCCGACATCTCGGACAATGGCAAGGAATGTCTTAATCTCTACAAATTCGCGGCAGCCCAGGTGGATAACATCTACTGGCAGCAGGCTTTCGGTGACAATACGCCCCTGCTCGGCATAGAGGACCTTGCGGCAAAGGCTTATGCCATGGTAAACTACGGCCCGTGGGACAGGCGTAACGGCCGCCCCTTCGTGCCCGGCTACGACAAGATGCCCCTCGGCGCCAACTTCTATCCGGCGGATATGACCGATGAGGAATTCCGCGCCCTTGATGACCCTGCCAAATACAGCCCCTACACCATGATTACCCGTGGTGAGGACGGCGGACTCAAGGTCGAGTGGTTCCACAACTATTTCGCGGAAGATATTGAAAAGATATGCAACTACCTGCGTGCAGCTGCCGACATCACCATCAAGCCCAGCGTGCGCAACTATCTGCTCCGCAAGATTGAAGCCCTGCAGAGCGACGACTTCTACCAGTCCGACCTCGCATGGCTTGAGATGGAAGACAGCAAGATGGACCTCGTCCTCGGACCCGACGAGACCAACGACGACCAGCTTTACGGCATCAAGAAGAGCTATGAAGCCTTCGTGCTGCTCAAGGATGTGGCTCGTACCGAGGAACTTATGAAGTACACTACCCGCATGCAGGAGTTCCAGCAGATGCTCCCGGTCGATGCCCGTTACAGAGGCTTCGTGCCCGGAGCCAATTCCGACATCTTCGCCTGCAACGCCATCTATTACGGCGGCAAGGCCAATGCCGGAGTGAAGGTGATTGCCATCAACCTTCCTTTCGACGAGAGGGTCCAGCAGGAACGCGGCACCCGCACCATCCTGATGGAAAACATCATCAAAGCCAAGTTCAATGAGATTATCGCGCCTGTGGGAAATATCATCATTGATGTAGACCAGCGCGCCCGCGTGGATGCGGAGGCATTCTTCTGGAACATCGCCTTCCGCGAGGTTGCACACGGCCTCGGGGTTAAGCGTACCCTCGACGGTAATCTGGTTTCCGACGCACTCGGCAGCGAAGCCCAGACCATTGAAGAGGCTAAGGCTGACATCCTCGGCGTATATCTTGCCCTCAAGCTCATTGAAAGCCATGACCTTAACGCCCTTCTTACCAAGGAAGACGCCCTTACTACTGCACTCGTGAGCTTTATCCGCTCAGGGCGTTTCGGCAATGCCGAAGCACTCGGACGCGCAAATATCATCTGCTATAACTATCTTGCGGAAAACGATGCATTCCAGCGCAATCCCAAGGGTGAATATGTGGTGAATTACGCCAAGGCGGAGGAGGCGGTGGCCTCGCTTGCGGGAAGGCTTCTTGAAATCCAGGCCAAGGGCGACAAGGCTGAAGCACAGAACTTCATCCGCAGGTATTCTACAATAGGAAAAGACCTCGAAGCCGACTTCATCAACATCAGGCTGGAAAAGATTCCTATCGACATACGATTTGAATACGAGTGGTAGTATGGGAGAACTTTTTACTGGTATGGGCATTCCCCATACCATTCTTTTATTTGCGGCTGTCATTGCCATCGGCCTGTTCCTCGGACGTTTCAAGTTCAAAGGCGTGAGCATAGGCTCCACCTGGATATTGTTCGTCGGCATCATCTTCAGCCATTTCGGCCTGCGCGCCAACCCCACGGCCCTCTCTTTCGTAAAAGACTTCGGCCTGATACTCTTCGTATTCTCCATCGGTCTGCAGGTTGGCCCCGGCTTTTTCCATTCCTTCAAGAAAGGGGGAGTGGTGATGAACCTTCTCGCAGTGGGCATGGTGCTGATGGCGGGAGGACTTGCCATAGCCCTGCATTACCTCACGGGAGAGCGTCTTGACACCATGGTAGGCGTCATGTCCGGAGCTGTCACAAATACTCCCGGCCTTGGTGCCGCCCAGCAGACGCTCAGCGATGTGCTTGTTTCCGAGGGAATTACCCCGGATTCTGCAGGAGAGGCTGCGGCGAAGCTCGCCTCGTCGTACGCGGTTGCCTATCCCATTGGCGTGCTTGGCGTTATCCTCATGCTGATTCTCTTCAAGGCTGTTTTCAAAATCGACATCGACAAGGAGCGCAAAGCCCTGGAAGATGAAGATGCTGCCACGGTGGAAATGGCCCGGCGCATGCACTGCGAAGTGGAGAACCCCGCCATTTTCGACAAGCCCCTTTCCGCAGTCGTGGCAGGCCATGAAGACCAGTTCGTGGTTTCCCGCATGATGCGCGACGGGGAAATCTTCGTTCCCGGCCCGGACACCGTGCTCCGCAAGGGCGACAAGGTGCTGATAGTCACTTCCCAGCACAATGTCGACCAGATCCGCATCATTTTCGGCGAAGAAGTGCCCATGCATCTCGAAGACTGGAAGAAGATGGATGTGCATCTTGTGAGCCGCCGCCTCAGCGTCACCAAATCCTCCCTTACCGGACAGCATCTCAAGAATCTGCAAATCCGCTCCACCTACGGGGTTACCGTTACCCGTGTGCTCCGCGCCGGCGTGGAACTCGTCGCAGGGCCCAACCTGATTCTTCAGATGGGTGACAGCATCCAGGTCGTGGGTACGAAGGAGGCCATCGATGCCGTGTCCAAGGTCGTGGGAAACAAGCCCGAAACCCTTTCTCACCCCAATCTCGTGCCTATTTTTGCAGGCATAGCGATAGGCGTGATTTTCGGCAGCATCCCCATCTCCTTCCCCGGAATTCCCCAGCCGGTCAAGCTCGGCCTTGCGGGAGGTCCGCTCATCATCGCGATCCTTCTCGGGCATTTCGGGCCCAAATTCAGGATTACCACTTACACTACCCTGAGCGCCAACATGATGATTCGCGAGATTGGCATCAACCTCTTCCTTGCGGCGGTAGGTCTCGGCGCTGGGGAGAATTTCGTCAGTTCGCTCGTTGGAGGCGGATACATGTGGATTCTGTACGGAGCCGTAATAACGATAGTTCCCATACTTGTCACGATGCTTGTGGCGAGGCTGGTCTGCAAGCTGAACTTCCTTCAGATATGCGGTCTTATCACCGGCTCCACCACCAATCCTCCCGTGCTCGCCTTTGCCCAGGGAGCCTACGGGTCGGATTACACATCGCTGAATTACGCAACGGTATATCCGCTCTCAATGTTCATGAGAGTGCTGGTTGCACAGCTACTGATACTGATAGCGCTGGCTTAGTCGGTTTCGATTTTGCAGTCTGCCGGGGCGAGGATGTTTTCGTCGATGGTAAGCTGAGCGAGTTTTCCCCGTATGCGGATATGTCCGCTGCGGGGATTCTTGATTTCGGTGACATCCCCGTTAATGTCGGCTTCCAGGATGCTGTCTTCAAACATGCGGTCGCTTGCTGCGTCGAAGCTGCAGTCTTCGAGCGTGAGTCCGTTTACATAGCACAGGGGCTGTTCTCCGCTGATGCGGCAGCGCACGAGTTTAAGGTTTTTGGAGTGCCATCCGAGGAATTCCCCGTCGAGGATGCTGTCGTAGACGGTAACATTCTCGGTTTCCCAGAAAGCGTCTTTGGTGATTATGCGGGCATTGTGGATTTCTGCGTTCTTGACATACTGGAACACATATTTCGATTCCACATCAAGGTTTTCGACAAAGACATTCTCGCAGAACATGAAGGGGTAAGTGCCCTCGCGAAGCACGCAGTCCTTCACTTTCAGGTTCTTGACCTTCCAGAAAGTTTCGTCGGCATCGGTGATGCGCACCCTCTCGAGGGTGAGGCCGTCCATCTCGCGGAAGAACTTGGGCCCGTCAATCAGACAGTCGCGCATGGTCATGTCGTTGCTGTACCATATTGCGGAACGGGAGCCGACTGCAAAATAGCAGTTGGTGATGAGGGATTTGTCTACATGCCACCAGGGATACTTGCCGTAGAAGTGGCAGCCGTCCGCTTCAAGGTTGCGGCAGCATTTGATTCCGGATTCCCCTTCGGTGATGGTGACATTTTCCAGTCGTGAATCTTTTATTGCAAACAGTGGCCTTTCGCCTCCGAATGTCTTATCTTTGATTAAATTCATTATATTTGTATTGTCAGTTTGGCGCTGACACCAACTACAAAAATCAAACCATCAATTTATGATTCTCAGCCTGCTCGATACGGACCTTTATAAGTTTTCAACTTCCAACGCATATTTCCAGCTGTATCCCCTTGCAGAGGGTACATTTAAGTTCAATGACCGCTCTGGCGAGGTGTACGACGAGGGCTTTCTTTCAGACCTGCGTGCCGCCTTGCGCGAACTTGACAAATTGTCACTCGGCGAGGACGAATTCTCTTATGTGTGCACCCACATCCGCTATATTAGCCGGAACTACTGGGAATGGCTCCGCACATTCCGTTTCGAATCGGAAAAAATAGGGCTTTGGCTCGACGAAGGCGGACACTTGCAGATGGAGGTTACGGACTATCTTTACAAGGTGACGCTCTACGAAGTTCCCATACTTGCTACCGTGGCGGAACTTCGCAACCGCCGCCTCGGCGTCGCTCTCGACAGGGAAAAGGCGCTCGACATTCTGGACGGTAAACTCGAATTTGCCAACGCGAACGCCCTTGTCTTTTCCGAATTCGGAACGAGGCGGCGCTTTTCGTCGGAACTTCACGACAGCATAGTGAAGGAACTGAAGGATAAATGCCCGGAGTTCTGCGCGGGCACATCCAATGTGTTTTTTGCCATGAAGTACGACATGACTCCCATCGGCACCTTCCCGCACGAGTGGGTGATGTTCCATAGCGGCGTATTCGGCTACAAGAGGGCCAACTATCTCTCTCTCGAAGACTGGATAAAGGTTTATGACGGAGCGCTCGGAACGGCGCTGATAGATACCTTCACGACAAAGTCGTTCCTCCGTACCCTTACGATGAAGCAGGCCAAGCTATTGGACGGCTTCCGCCAGGATTCCGGCGACGAACGCGAGCTAGGCGACGCCATCATAGCCCGCCTCGAAGAATTCGGCATCGACCCGGCGAGCAAGGTGATAGTGTTCAGCAATGCGCTGACTTTCCCAAGATACAAGGAAGTTGCGGATTATTTCAGGGGCCGCGTGAAGGTAAGCGCCGGAATCGGCACTAACATAACCTGCGACCCCGGCATCGAGGGCTACAGGGCGGCCAATATCGTGATGAAACTCTCCCGCTGCCGCATGAGTTCCAAGGACCCCTGGGAGAAGGTGATTAAAATCTCGGACGACCTCGGCAAGCACATGGGAGACGAACGCGAGTTCGACATTGCCGCTTACGAACTGCATATTTCCTGAACATGCGCCGGTATTCATGCATTTTGGCTGCGGCGGCTCTGCTGCTTTGCTCCTGCGCTTCGCCGAAAGGGGAGAGCGAGGCATATTGCGCTTCGCAGGACAGTATGGTGCCGCTTTGGGATATTCCCCGCAAGGGCCCCGTGCGTCTTACTGACAGCATCCCGAGGGGAAGCCGCCTTCTCGTCGTGCCGGGGGAAGGCAAAAAGCGGGATGGCGTTCGCTATGTGCCTGCCCGTGCCGGGCGGAGCAGAGTCTTTATTGCTGAAGGAAATCTTGCGGATTCGCTGCGCGCTTCAGTGCTGGAGAAAGAACTTTATGTGCAGACTGCCGCGTCGGTAATCGACGATACTCTATCTTCCCACATCCTCACCCTTGCGCGTAAGGGTAAGAAGTATCAGGTGCTCGGCTTTGACAGGATACTTCCCGATGGGAAGGTGAACCGCTATCTGGTTTCGGACGGAGGACGCCCGGGCTGGATATACGGAAAGTACATGGTGCTGACAGCGGA
Source organism: Bacteroidales bacterium (assembly GCA_017469425.1). Classification (GTDB taxonomy): domain Bacteria; phylum Bacteroidota; class Bacteroidia; order Bacteroidales; family UBA932; genus Cryptobacteroides. The sequence continues at coordinate 36,336 of JAFUGJ010000006.1, read as the reverse complement.
AGAAGCTGCCATGCGCTATGATGAATTCGACGAGGCCCACAAGGCTGTGAAGAATTCCTTCAAGGGGGGAGAGGCTTCCGGCTGCGAATTCCGGCCCTATGCCAAGCCGGACTTCAGGAAGATGCCCTCACCCTGCAATGCTTTCTACCTTACCATATCGCCTGTGGGCCTGAAGAAGATAGACGAATTCATTGCGCTTGCCGACAGCACCCGCATCAACGCTTTCGTTATCGACATCAAGGATAACGAGTGCCCCGGATTCAAGGCTGAGGCCATGCAGAAGCATTCTCCCACCAATTACAAGTGGGCGGGAGCACGACAGGAAAAACTCTACCGGGAGGCGATAGAAAAGCTGCACGCCGCAGGATATTATGTAATCGGGCGCATCACCTGTTTCAAGGATAACTACTACGCCAAGGACCATCCGGAAGATGCCATACGCGACAAGTCGACCGGACAGCCCTTCCTGCACAACAAATCCTACTGGCCCAGTGCCTATAGTCGCAGCGTATGGCAGTTCAATGTCGAGCTTGCCAAGGAGGCGGTGCGCAAGTTCGGCCTCGACGAAGTGAACTTCGACTATGTGCGTTTCCCGGACAAGATGATCAGCATCGACGGGCAGATGGACTACCGCAACCGCTATGGCGAAACCAAGGTGCAGGCCATACAGAACTTTGTGCGCTATGCCTGCGATGAGCTTCATGCGCTCGGCGTTCCGGTTTCCATCGATGTTTTCGGGGAGTCCGCAAATCCGGGTTACACCACCGCATACGGGCAGTACTGGCCTGCCATATCGACAATAGCCGATGTCATCTGCGCAATGCCGTATCCCGACCATTTCGCCGACCATTACTATGGCATCTCCAAACCCTGGAACCATCCTTATGAAATACTGAAAGCCTGGGGAAAGCGCGTGCAGGGCAGGCAGGCGGTGACCGCGTCTCCCGCCATCGTGCGCACCTGGATTCAGGCTTATCATGTGATGCGCTGGGTAGACCGCAACGGCCTCGACAACGACGCATCCTACATCGAGAAGGAAATACGCGGCCTTTACGATTCCGGTCTCACGGGCGGGTATGTGACCTGGCTCGCATCGGAAAACATAGACATCTACCGTTATCAGAAAGAAGCTTACTGCCTCGACTATCCCAACCTACCTCCCATAGACAGCACCAACAACTTCATCTTTACCCCTTCCGGATTATGAAACATTCCATTATAATAGCCGTATCCTCCCTGCTCCTGCTCTCCTGCAGCGTGCCCAGGGAATCAATGAAAAGCCTTGGTGACAGGGTGTTCACCCTTGCAGATTCGCAGTTTAAAATCCTCGATTCCAAACTTGATGCCGACAGGTTTCCGCGCACTGTGGAAAACGGCCGCCTGCTCGATGCTCCCATCAGTTGGTGGTGCAGCGGTTTCTTCCCCGGCAGTCTTGCCTATACCTATGCCTATACGCAGGATCCCGAAATGCTGCAGCTTGCAGTAAAGAATACGCAAAAGCTCGACTCGCTTTTCTGCGGCAGGTACAAGACATCCCACGATGTGGGCTTCATGACCGTATGCAGTTACGGAAAACTGTATGAACTCGGAATCTGCGATACGATTCCTGCGATGCTCGGGCTTGCCGCCGACAAACTTGCATCGCGCTTTTCCCCGGTTACCGGCACTACCCGCAGCTGGGATTTCGGGAAATGGAAATGGCCTGTCATCATCGACAACATGATGAACCTGGAACTGCTGATGGAATATGGAACTCCCGAGCAGCAGAAAATGGCGATGAGCCATGCTGACAGGACTATCGAGAACCATTTCAGGGGCGATTTTACGACCTGGCATGTGGTCGACTACAGCCGCAAGGACGGTTCCGTGCGGAGAAAGCAGACCCATCAGGGCCTAAACGACGACTCTGCCTGGGCAAGAGGTCAGGCATGGGCACTTTATGGCTATACCATGATGAGCCGCGAAGCCTCCAAAAAAGGTTACCCCGAGGCTGCCGAAAGATACCTCTCACAGGCCCGCAGTGTGGCACTTATGCTGCTCGACAGGCTTCCTTCCGACGGCATCCCCGCCTGGGACTTCGACGCACCCGAGCCTGCTCTCAGGGATGCTTCCGCCGCTGCAGTCATGGCATCCGCCTTCGTCGAACTTTCCGGGCTTCTTCCCGAACGCGGGCTTTCGCGCCGCTGCCTGAAAATGGCCCGGACCCAAATCAGCACTCTTGCATCGTCCCTGTATCTTGCCGAACCCGGGGAAATCGGGGGCTTCCTTCTCAAACACAGCGTAGGGAACATGCCGGGAGGCGGAGAGGTCGATGTTCCGCTGACCTATGCCGATTATTATTTTCTTGAAGCTGTTTACCGTTACAACCGTATATGAAATATCTGCCGTCCATAATCTGCCTGTTCTTCGTTTCTGCAGCCGCCATTGCCTATCCCAGGCCATGCGCCCATCCGCGTCTTCTGCTCCGCGAGGGGGAAGAACGGCAAATCCGTGATGCGATAGGGCGTTACGGCATAATGGCGGAGGCCGACAGTGCGGTCGTCGCTTTCTGCGAAGAGGTGCTGGACCAGCCCCCTCATCCCCGAAAGATGGCGGGATTCCGTATCGAAAGGATGCAGGAACCACTCAAGCGCATCTTCTATCTCTCCTATGCTTTCCGGGTGCATGGCGACGAGCGCTATGCCAAGAGGGCGGTGGAGGAAATGCTGAATACCGCCGGGTATGAAAACTGGAATCCGGCGCATTTCCTGGATGTCGCCGAAATTACCCTCGGGATGGCGATAGGATACGACTGGCTCTACTCTTACCTGACGCCGCAGCAGCGCGCAGTGATTGCATCCGCGATTGTGCGCAACGGTTTCGATGCCGCAAAAGACGAGAAGGCCGCGTGGTTCTATACCGCTTTCCAGAACTGGAACCAGGTCTGCAACGCCGGGCTCGTTTTCGGGGCGATTGCCCTTTGGGAAGAGTATCCGGCAGAGGCCGAGCTTGTGCTCGACAAGTGCTTCGGTTCGAATTATCTTACGCTTCGCGAAGGCTATTCCAAGGAAGGCGCCTATGCCGAGGGCTACGGCTACTGGGGCTATGGCTCTGCATTCCAGATACTTCTCATAGCCGCCCTGGAGAGCGCGTTCGGTTCGGACCTCGGACTGATGAAGGGGTATGAAAATTTCTATGCTTCCGGACAGTTCATGCAGATGATGAACCGCCCTTGCGGACTTTCTTTCGATTATGCCGACTGCGGCAGGCTGGCTTCCGCCCAGCATGTGCTGGCGTGGATGGCGAACAAGACTGGCGACATGTCGCTGCTTTATCCGGAAGTGGAGAAACTGCAGCAGAGCCATTTCGGAAGCATGGACATGGAGCGCCTGCTGCCGTTCTTCCTCATAAATGGCAGGGAAATAGACTTCGACAGGTTGGAAAAACCTTCCAGGCAATTCTATGTTGCCGGAGGACTTACCCCGGTGTACCTCTACAGGAGCGGCTGGAACAGTGTGGACGACACCTACCTCGGCATCAAGGCGGGCCTCATATCTTCGAACCATTCCCATGTGGATGTGGGTTCGTTCGTGTTCGATTCCGACGGTGTCGTATGGGCCGACGACCTTGGCATGCAGCCATACCTGTCGTTGGAATCCAAGGGGGTTGACCTGTGGAACCGCTGGCAGGACAGCGGACGCTACGATGTGTTCCGCATCGGGCCCTTCTCGCACAATATCATTACGGTAAATGGCCACAGGCCGGATGTGTACCAGTATATCGACTTCGCCGAAGTGTGGAAGGACGATGAGCGCAAGGGGGTGAAGATGGACCTTCACATGCTTTACTGGCAGGACATCAGCCGTTATATGCGCAGCATCGCCCTTGAAGGGGATGATCTTTGTTTTACGGAGGACCTGCAGGCCCGCGAAGCTTCGCAAGTCCGCTGGGCCATGTGCACCCTTGCCGACGCCGAAGTGCTGGACGAACATACCATTCGCCTGACCGGGAACGGACATTCCCGCCTGTTGAGGCTTGTATCCGGCGGCATCGGGGCCGTTGCCGGAACCTGGAGCACCGAACCGCCTCACGATTACGACATGCCCAATCCGGGGTCCCGCATGGTAGGGTTCAGTTTCAGTCTTGCACCGGGGGAGGCCCGCGTGCTGGAAATTCGTTTGGAAAAGGAATTCTGATGGCATATACAACATTCGAAAAGGCCATATATAACAGGACGGAACTGCTTCTGGGCCGGGAAGCGATGGATAAGTTCCAGTCTGCACGCGTGATAGTGTTCGGAGTGGGAGGCGTCGGCAGCTGGTGTGCGGAGGGGCTTCTGCGTTCGGGAATCACTGATATTACCATAGTCGATTCCGACAGGGTCTGCGTTACCAATGTCAACCGGCAGGCCATGGCGAGTGCCCGGACGGTAGGGCAGGTAAAGGTTGAAGCCCTCAAGGCAAGGCTTCTCGAAATCAATCCCCGGGCCCGCATAGAAGCTGTGCAGCAGATTTACAGCGAACAGACAGCCGGGATTTTCGACCTGGATTCGTACGACTATGTCATCGACTGCATCGATTCACTTAAAGACAAGATTACCCTCATCCTGAATGCTACGGCATCTCGGGCTGTATTCTTTTCGGCGATGGGAGCGGCCCTGAAAATTGACCCCACCCGTATCCGTGTCGCTGAGTTCTGGAATGTGAAAGGATGCCCTCTCGGCGCCATGCTCCGTAAAAAACTCCGCCAGCGCAAGACTTTGCCTTCCAAGAAGTTCCTCTGTGTGTACGATGAGGAAGTGCTGGAAAACAAGGGAAAGAGCACTCCGTGCGGCACAGAGCGATGCATGTGTCCCAAGGCAAAGGACGGGCCGGGCGATGCGGCCCTGCTCAATCATGAGTGGTGCAGTTCCAAGGCGCAGATTAACGGCACCATGGCCCATATCACCGCCATTTTCGGATTTACCCTTTCCGGCTTGGTGATTCAGGATTTGTTGAAATGAAACCCTTTGCCGGATTTGAATAATTTAGAGTATTATGAAGAGGTTTATTACAGTTTTGCTTCTGCCCATGCTTTTTTATACGGCGGGATGCGCCGCCAGGCAGAGGACCCCGGTTCCGGACATTGCCGGATGGCAGGCGGAGTGGATAGGCGCCCCGTGGGAAGGGGAGAGCTACAAGCCTAAGGCCGTTCATCCCACACCGGAGTTCCGTACCACGGTGAATCTGGGCGCGGGAGTGAAGAACGCTTTTGTCTATGTGACGGGGCTTGGCTTCTTTGAACTGTACATCAACGGCAAGCGTGTCGGGGAGGATTATCTCACTCCCAACGAAACTATGTACGGCACCAGGGAAGAGGGTTACAAGTATGGCATCAAGGTCGATGACCATTCTTTCAAGAACTACAGGGTGATGTATATGGCATACGATGTAAGCGGCATGTTCCGCAAGGGCGAAAACGAAATCCGCGCCGTGGTAGGAAACGGCTGGTACTCGGTTTACAAGGGCGGATGGATATCTCCTTTCGGTACGCCCCGCTTCCTTTGCCAGCTGGAACTTGCCCTCAAGGACGGCTCCCGGCGCACCGTATGCAGCGGCACTGACTGGGAGGTGCGCCGCAGCCCCATAGTATCCAACGATATCTATCTCGGCGAAATATACGACGCACGCCTTGAAGAAGGGGGAGAGTGGCTGCCCGCCGTGCGGCGCAAGGCTCCACTGGGGCGTCTCGAAAGGCAGAAGGGCCTGGAAGACAGGATAATGGAAGTGCTTGAACCGCAAAGCATAACCCGTCTTGAGGACGGAAGCTGGGAGGTGGATTTCGGCGATTACATTACCGGATGGGTGCATCTGTATGGAATCGATGCCCCTGCCGGAACGGAAATAGAACTGGTGCATCCCCTTGGGGGCGAGGATGCCGATTCATGGACCAAGCGCCCGTGGAACGGCGAGTATAAATATATCTGCAAGGGAAGCGGAAATGAAAGCTATGCCCCCCGTTTCAACTGGTACAGCTTCCAGAAGGTAATTGTAAAAGGATGGAAGGGTAATCTGAGCGCAAGGAACCTCAGGGCTGAGGCGGTCTATACCAATATCCGCACTACCGGGAAATTCGACTGTTCCAACCCCATGCTCGCCCAGGTGAACAGGCTGTTCTGGAGGGCCCAGACCGATAACATGCACCTTGGCGTGGCAACCGACTGTCCGCACCGCGAGAAAGGGCCCTATACCGGCGACGGGGAAGTGGCCTGCGTTGCGGTGATGCATAATTTCGACGCCGACTATTTTTACCGCAAATGGCTGCGGGACATGTCGGACTGCCAGGACCCTGAAACGGGATATGTTCCAAACGGCGCGCCATGGCATCCGGGATGCGGGGGAGGCGTCGCCTGGGGTGCTGCGATGTGCATCATCCCATGGGAACATTATCTGCGTTATGGCGACATCTCCGTGCTCGAAGAACATTTCGAGGCCATGCAGGGGCAGCTCCGCTTCATGGAAAGCTGGCGCACGGCAGACGGCATCATGGACATGCAGATGCCCCGCGGGGGCAAAAAGGCCGTTTATTGGATGAATCTCGGTGAATGGTGTCCTGCCTATGGGCTGCCGGACGACAGGCTCGTGCACACCTACTACCTGTGGAAATGCGCAGACTATACCGCCCGTGCCGCCCGTGCGCTCGGAAGGGATGCTTCCGCATTCGAGGCGTTGCGGGATGAAGTGCGCGACAGTTTCAATGCCTTCTTCTATGATGCTGAAAAGGGCTCCTACGGTCACAACAATGGCTCCAATGTGTTTGCCCTTCATCTCGGCGTGCCGGAAGAAAACAGGGCGAAGGTGGTGGAGTCGCTTCGCAGGGAGATAGAGGAAAACGGCGGACACATCAATACCGGGATTTTCGGCACGCAGATATTCTTTGATGTCCTTTGCGAGAACGGCCTTGAAGAACTTGCCTATACTGCGATGACAAAGCGCGACCAGCCCGGCTACGGATGGTGGCTTGAGCAGGGTGCCAAGACCATGTGGGAATACTGGGACGGGAAGAAATCCCGCAATCATCCCATGTTCGGGGGCGGCCTGACTTGGCTATATACGAGGATTGCGGGACTGAATGCCGACCCGGCAGAGCCCGGCTACAGGCACATAATCGTGAAACCTACGCCCGTAGGGAATCTCACATGGGCATCCTACGAAACTGAAACCCCTCTCGGCAAGGCTTCGGTGCGTTGGGAAAAGAAGGGCGGCAAGTTCATCCTCAAGCTACTTGTTCCCAAGGGCTCGCGCGCCACGGTTTATATGCCGGGTTCCGATACCCCTGTAGAAGTTTCTGCCGGAAAGCACAGGATGGTGTCCTGAATGGGGTAAATTTTCTTTCAAGCATATCAGTGGCCATAAAAAACAATTATTTGACATACGCCTTGAGAATCGGCTCCAACTCCGCTAAGGAGCCAACCAGGACATCCCGTTTCTTGGCAGCGCCATTCTGCGGCCCGACAATCCGACGGCTTCCAGCTGAGTCATCACTCTGGCAGACCCGGCGTAGCCCATTCCCAGGTTTGTCTGCAGATTAGATGTGGAAGCGAACTGGTTGATGACCACGAATTTGGCCGCCGCCTCAAAGCGTTCGTCAAGTTTCTTCATAACAATCATTCCTGCGCCTTCGTCGGATTCTTCATCCTTCACTTCCGGCAGATAGTAGGGTGTGCTGAAAGACTTCTTATATCCCTTCTGCGATTCCACCGATTTCATCAGCGTGTCAATCTCATTGCTCGTGATATACCCGCACTGCACGCGGTCCGTATCGGCATTCTTGGTGATGAGCATATCTCCTTTCCCCAGAAGCTTCTCTGCACCAATCTCGTCCAAAATCACGCGAGAGTCCACATCGGTCTTCACAGTGAACGCTTCGATACCAACCGCACAATCAGAACCAGCGGAATGAGCAGCAGTATCCATGCGGACCAGCCAAGATATTGAGACATAAGACTTTGTTCCATTTTCTTTAGAATTCAGCAGGATATCTGTTTTCAAACGACGAGAAAGGGTCATAACTGCCTACAGCACCGGATACTCTGTTCCAATCGCTGGACGGGATGGTGTTGGATTTTGGTGCTGAAGATGCTCTCTCCGCAAGTTCATAAAGGGTTTCGCTGTTCTCTGTGAACTTGACCAGGTCACCGTTGAAAGTTAGATTTATTATGCCAGTTTCTCCAGCACGGTTTTTCGCGATGCTGAGTTCAGCGAAGTTGTCCGGCAGTTCTGTCAGGCCAAGTTTGGAAGGCTGATTGATGAATAGAACGATGTCTGCATCCTGCTCGATGGAGCCTGAGTCTTTGAGGTCGCTGAGCATCGGGCGGCCGTTAACGGAGCCAAGCCGAGTTGTAAGATTTCTATTCAGCTGTGCCAGCACGATGATGGGGATGCGCAGTTCCTTGGCCGTTTCCTTTAGCTGGCGTGAGATTTCACCAATCTCCAGGGCCCGATACTGGGCGTATGCAGGATTACCGTGCATCAGCTGGATATAGTCAACAAAAGCAATTCTAATGTGCTGTTCCTTATGCATACGCTTGATTTTCGATGAAAACTCGGATATAGTAAGCCCCGGCGTCTCGTCAATATACAATGGTGCTCGTGCAGCCCTGGTTAAACCAGCTTCAAGTTGCGCCCACTCTTTGTCCTTCATCTTTACACGTCCCTTGCGTTTCCCCGATTCAAGGCCGGTCTCCGTGGCGATAAGCCTGTCCGCCAACTCTACGTCCGTCATCTCCATGGAGAAGAACGCAGTAGGGATATTGTTCTCCACTGCCGCACACCGTGCCATATTCAGGGCGATGGCCGTTTTCCCATGCCCGGGTCGGGCTCCGATGACAATGAGGTTGCCGTTCTGCCAGCCCATAGTTATGGCATCCAGAGACGGAAAGCCGGATGGTATGCCGGTGAGGCCTGTGGATTGCTGGGAAAATTGGATTCTTTCCAGCGCTTTGTTAAGAGATTCGGCAAATGATACATAGGAACTCCGCATATTACCCTGAACAGCCCGGAAAACACTGTCTTGCGACTCTTGGATAAGGTTGTCAACATCGTATGTCTCGTCGAACGCCTTTTTAAGCATATCATATCCGGCGACGATAAGGTCTCGCTGGATGGTCTTCTGCTGAAGAATCCGCACATAATACTCAAAGTTCGCCGCGGAGCCGATGCTCGCAGTGAGAGAGGCCAATTTCGTAGGGCCTCCCGCCTCTTCAAGCACCCCGTCTTCACGCAGGCGTTCAGAAACGGTAGCAAGGTCAACCGGCGTGCGACTGGTGAACAACTTAACGATGGCCCTGTAGATGAGCCGGAGTTTCGGGTCGTAGAAACTCTTTTCGGACAGGACTTCAATTGCTTTGTACACGCATCCCTCCTCAATCATCAAGGCACCGATGACTGATTCCTCAATTTCCGGCGCTTGCGGCGGCTTATTCCCGATTTCTGACGATGCCGAAGCGATGGCATCGAACTCTGTTTTCTTCTTTGTTTTATACTCTCTTGGCATGGTAAATAATGTCTATGGTCTGGGGCAAATATAGGGGATTTAAGCGCCAAAAATCAGCAGTGTTCAGAAGTATCTAATTACTTTTTAAGTCGTTGATTGTCAGTAGTTAATTTTGTTATTGTTCTGTGGATTATTATCAACAATTGTTAGTAACTTACCTAAGGGTTCATATACGCAAGAAGAATCGGAAGACTCAAGGGAGTCTGCGAGTTCAAGGCCATCCAGTTTCACCGGCTTGTTCGCAGCCTTCTTATCAGTCACGAGCAGCCACACCAGAACGCAGAGAAGGACTGCGTTCAGCGCCACCAAAGACCTGACCAATGCTTTTCTTTCCATATTACCGCATCAAGAATGGATAATGGTCTGTTCCTTTCAGAGCCAGACACGTACCGCGTGCGACAGCCTTGAGAGGGTCCTCTGCAACGTGAAACTCTATGTTTACTTTCTCCGTAAAACGCTGAGCAATGCCACGTAGGAGCGAGCCGCCACCTGCCAGCCAGATACCGTTCCGAACAATATTGGAGTACAGTTCCGGCGGTGTCCGCTGCAGGACCTTGATAATCTCACTCTCAATCTTTGATATAGTCTTGTCAATACAGGAGGATATCTCCTTATAGGAAATGGCTGCCGTCGCAGGATGGGCTGTCACCAGATTTTTCCCTTCAACCATGTATGGTTCCGGCTCTTCGTCCGTAGGAAGTTCAGGAAGAACTGACCCGACGGAGAACTTGATTTGTTCGGCTGTGGTTCTCCCGATGCTGATGTTATGCTGCTGCCCAAGGTAATCGATAATATCCGTCGTTATCTCGTTCCCGGCCACGTGGATACTGGATGATTCCACAATACCGCCGAGCGATATAACAGCAATTTCGGTGGTTCCGCCGCCAATATCAACAATCATATTGCCGTTGGGTTCCATGACATCGATGCCGATGCCCATCGCGGATGCCATCGGCTCATAAATCATGAAGAGGTCGTGGGCACCGGCGTGCGAGGCAGAATCACGAATGGAACGCATATCCACAGGCGTGCTTCCACCAGGGATGCCGATAACAATCTTCAAGGCCGGCTTGAATAACCTGCGGAGCAGCCCTTTCTGCTGACCGGTAGCCTTCTTAATGAATCCGGTCAGCATCTTCTCGGCCGCATCGTAGTCTGCAATCACGCCGTTCATCATCGGGCGTATGGTGTATAGCCTCGGAGGGGTATGCTCCTCGTAGTATTGAGCCGTTGTGCCGATTGCAACCAACTTGTCGGTTTTCGTCTCAAGGGCTATGATGCTGGGCTCATCAAGGATGATGTTGTCGTCTTTGAATATCACTGTATTGGCCGTGCCCAGGTCAATGGCCAACTCTTGTCTGAAAAATGCCATATCTTATATCTTTGCGAGTTCTTTCCAAGTTCTTCTATCCTCTTTGCTTTTCCGGCGCTCCTTGATTAATCGGGAGCAGAATATAATCAAGTAGATGGTTATCGGCTGAACGGTGAACCACATAAGCGGGCTGTAAAAAACATAGTTGATAGCGAGCCCGAACATACGCATCGTGAACAGCCTGCTGAAATAGCCCAGAAAGCAAATAATACAAGGAACAGCGGCAATCCCGCGGAACCATGCTTGAGCTCCAAGTTTCTGTGCAATCTCTGAGAAAGCGAATTGGCCCACGAAGTATATCGTAATAATGACCATCAGTGGCTCAGCATTGACCAAGATAGTATCCATCATCAGTTCCATATCCGGGTGTTCCGGAACAATAGGACCCCACAGAAGACGGTCTTTTACGGTAGTAAATGCCGTATAGCAGAATGCGCAGGCTCTTTCAATGAAACTAAGTTGTCCCATTATGCTTTCCATATACAGAAGTTGACAGTGTCTGTTTCTGTGATATTGAAGACTTCCCGAATTTCTGACTCGATTTGAGCTTTGTCTGCCGGAAGAGGAAAAAGAATAAGATAGAGGTTGCCTTCCACCGTTGCTTTCTCTACCAATACTCCGGAAAGAGTCCGTCCGGAATTGTTTGCCGGATCGGCGAATGTCACCATCAAACCGGGCACATCTCCACCGATGTCAGCAGAGATTTGACAGCCAATCTTGCCTAAAGCCAGTTCCGCGATGTCCGGCGTGCAAGGATTTTCGAACAGTTCCCAGGTCCTGTCCATGGCTTCCCGGAAGGAGAGGCGTTCATATACGGGCCACAGGGGTGCAGTGTCTTCGACTTCACTTTTGCCGGATTTCATTTTGGAGAAGATGAAAACCAGGGCAAGGGCTGCTACCGTAATAAGGATAAAATAGAAGAGAGTATCCATACCGCCTAGTGCTTGATGATGAGTTTGTTGTTCTGGTTGTCGATGGTGATGGTACCGAAGCGTTCCATCGCACTCTGCCCAAAGAGCAGCGGTGCCTTCTGGCTCTTGACAACGGACGCATCCACATTATGAAGGATAGCATCGCCAATCTTCACCTCACGCAGGGTTATGACAGTACCTTCGCTCAATTGGCCATTGGCAATCTGGTAATAGCGCTTGCCTTTGATATCTTTTTCAGCCAGATAGCCGTTCTTGAACATGAAGTTGGCTTCCACGGAGGAAATGGTGACATCCGAAGCGCCAGTGTCGAATATCATTTGCAGTGGCAACCCGTTTATGTCGCAGGGAATCTCGAATGTGCCTCCCGGGTTGCGTTTTACAGCAATCTCCGTGGTGGATTCTTCCTTGTCCGGCAATGTTAATTCGAACTCTTTCAAATAGGCAGCATGCTTTGCCTCATAATCCTCAATCAGTGCTTTGAACGCCGGCAAGTTACGGACTGCATCCATATCATCATCCAGGCGGATGTGGGAGAAGCTGCGATAGCCCTTCTCAAAGGCGGTTCGGAGTGCAGCCACCGACTCGTCGAGGCGCCCCATTCGGGAGTATAGGCATGCCCGGTCATAATAATGTCCGGCGTCGTCGGGGTCAGACTCGATAATCTTATCCATCCACTCTTCGGCCTCCTTGTCTCTTCCAAGGAAGTGAAGTGCATACTGGCGGCAACTGCCACTTTGGGCAATAGTATCTTTCTGAAGAACGGTTTCAAAGTCAGCTTCAGCCTCGGTCTTGTTACCCTGCGACTGAAGGACTTCTCCACGCATCAGATAGATGTAAGGATAGTTTTCATCCATCTCAATGCCCAGATTATACTCGGCGAGAGCCTTTTTCAAATCTCCTTTCATCTCATAACACCAGCCTCTCTTGTAGTAAGGATAGGCAAAGCGCGGCTCATCCTCAATGGCTGCCGTGAAGTCTGTAATGGCGGCTTCCAAATTCCCCGCCAGACGGTAGTAATCGCCCCTGCGGCAGAAGTCATCCCAGTCAGGCTCCTTCTCCATCGCCTTGGAAATGTCGGCAATGGCCAGTTCATTCAGACCAAGCTCGCTATAACAGTTGGAGCGATAAACATTGATAGCATCGTAGTGGCCATACTCGGCCTCCATTTCATCGTAGAGCTTCACTGCCTCAGCATATTTGTGCAGATGCTCGTAGTACTGGCAAAGGAAAGCCTTCCACGTGAAGGGATTTTCACTCTTCTTTGCCCTGGTCTTGATCCCGGCTTCGGAATAGTTGGGACGCTTGGCAAGGACCACAAAGATAGAGTCTGTCTGGGCATCGTCATTCTTGTCGAACCAATCAAGGCCGGCGTCGATGGCTTTTGTTTCCTCACCAAGTCCCTTGTACGCCTGCATCAGGAAACGATACACCTCAGCATAGTCGGCATCATACCTCCGGCATTTCTCCAGCAGTTCCACGGCCTCCTTATACTCCTTGCGCTCAATCATATTACGGGCAAGGCCAACCATTGCCCCCTTATCCGCTTCGTTCTCCTTCAGCATCTCACGGTAGATAGCATCGGCGCCAGTATAGTCATCCACGTAGTACAGCGCCTGGGCATAGTCAAACGCAATGCTCTGTAGGTTTTCCTTGTTATCTTTCTTGGCAAGTTCGTACGCGGTCTTGAAGGATGCCACAGCATTCTCCTTATCCCGCATATCCTGATAGATATACGCCTTCCACCAGTGAAGTGTTGAATTCGCGACCTCGGTCTTCTTGGGCTTGTTCACTTTCAGAGCATGATTGATGTCCTGGAGAGCCTGGCCGAACTCGCGCTTGCGGCGAAGCAGCCGCACGCGGAGTACGAGGGCGTCCACTTTGTCCGGAGTCTCCCGGAGCTGCTTGGTCACCAGGTCCAGCGCCTTGGACTCGTCTTTATCCTCGTTCAGGACCTCATAGGCCTTCTTGAGGTTGTAATCGTTTTCAGTCTTTGTTTTCTGGGCGTACGCGTTGCCGCCCAGGAGCGTCAGCAAAACTACTGCTGACAGCAGGGTTAGGATGCGCTTCATTGTGCGTGAAAGTTTGCAGTTTGTCTATATCTTAATGTCGTTCTTACTAATAAAGTAACTGGATGATTGTTGCGGTGTCCCTATATAAAAATGAATTCATGATGCAGTTGAATTGGCTACAAACTAATACTCACAGGGGCCATTTTCTTACAACCGCATCTGAAAATAAAGTTTTCATTTCCCCATGTAAAAGAAAAAAGGTAAATTTGTAGTCTTAAGCCAGATGATAAATAATGCCGCTACTCGTATACAGGCCAAGGAACTATGACCAGACCCACGAGCGGGAAGAATTTAGGAATCTTTGCCAGCTACTTAAGGAGAGATACTATTCTTCCCCTGACGAGTTTTGCATCTTTATCGGGAATTTCAACCTTGGTGATGTTGAACTTGACGGTATCATTATAAAAGACGAGGGTGTTGCGGTTGTTGAGTTCAAGGATTACGGTGGAAGAATTACTGCAGCGGAGAATGGCGACTGGATTTCTGAAGAAAGCGGCCAGCGTTCAGTTATTAAGGGCGGCTCTGGAAAGAAAAATCCTTATACACAAGCGAAAATCAACCGAAATGCTTGCCGCCCTATATTATCTGAGACTGGGGCCCTGACACCTAAACAGGCTAATAAGTTGGCATCGATGATTGTTTTTCACCGGCCAGCATCTATTGAGAACCGCATTAGTCCACATATTAAATGGTTGCGTGTTTGTGATGAGCGGAGCTTTATTGATGAACTTGATCTGATTGTTTCATCAGACTGCGACCTACAAAGAGAAGATTTTGAGCGAATTGTCGACCGATTGGCTCTAGATCCTAGTTGGCTGTGTGTAAGATATTCGAACGTTGAAGTATTAAAGGACATAAACGCCGAAGTCACAAACACTCAAGATCCTGTGGAAGTGGAATTATTCCCAGATGATAATCCGGCTCCCGTATTCGAGGAGAGTTCGATTTCTGATGACAACAAGTCACCAGCTGCTCTCCCTATGAATCATCAGCAGGATGACTCACAGCATACTTTTGTTTCCTATATAGAGCAAGTCTTCTCTGCTCTTGGTATTAATGGCCGTTTTGAGATATTTGACGTGAAGAATAACCCAGTTCCATCGTGGGTTGAATCATCTATAGTAACTAATGAGTTTCTAGTTGCCTCACCTTGTGTCGAATTCAAGAAGAAGATAGAGAATTTTTTATCACGGCCGGTTTTCGAACGTGATGGAATAGTATATTGGTTCGATGGAGAACCAATCGAAAAAAACTTAGATAGTGTTTCAGGTGACACAGTTCCTGAACGAATAGATTATCCTGAATCTCGCTTAGCACAGAATCGTCTGAAAACATCCACGAGGCTGCCCTCATGGCTGGACCACTTCATATATGAGGAATTAAAAGGTCGTTGGAACGCTGACCACGAGAAGTTCGAGTTCAATCTCCATTCATCTCAAGATGACAATCTCGTATATCTGGGGACCTATTTCCCCAGGAGTTATGCAGATTCTTTCTGCATCTTCGACAATCTCTTTTCTATAGACTCATACCATTCTTGCCTTGAGCGAAAAGACTCACTAAAGATTCTCTCCATTGGCTGTGGTACAGGCGGAGACATAATTGGTTTACTGACGGCATTACTGAGGAACTTCACTCAGTTTAATAATGACATATACGTATACGCAGTAGATGGGAATTCGCATGCGCTCTCTATTTTTAAATCAGTTTTCGATAGATTTTGTGTCTCGACAAGATGCAGTGCTCATCTCTATGTCAAGCAAACCGTTTTCGACGGTTTCTCGACTGACTGCCTTTCCGATTGGCCTATTCAGGAATTCGACTTCATCGTTTCCAGCAAGATGATTGGTGAAATTATCTCCAGTGGGAGCGGAAACCGGGATAATTCCTATTATGACTTTTGCAAGACCTTCCTGCCCAAGTTGACCGAATCTGGAGTTTGCTATATACTTGACGTAACAACCAAGCCGCTTCATTCTTCTTTGTTTTTCCCCCACATGATGAGTGAGCAGTTGAACAGATTGATGCGTGAAGAATGTGACTTTGAAGTGTTGGTTCCGATTTGCTGCTCTCATTTTGGCCCAATATGCCAGGATTCGCGGTGTTTCCAGCAGAAGGAATTCTCTGTTTCTCATTCTCGAAGGAGCAGCGATAAGTGCAGAGTCTCGTATCGCTTGATAGCCAGAAAGGAGTTCGTTCAAAGTTTGGGACTTGTCTTTCCAAATAAAAGAATGTCAGTATATGAGGGAACGATATGCCCTTTTACCAATAGCTTCGATGGAGAAGTCGATCCATACAAGTTGGGCAGCGTTTAACGTTTTTGAATAATATAAAAAGCATAATATGGCAAAAAGAAGTTTTTACGTAAAAGACTCCGAACTTGACGATTATCAAGTTCAGGTCATAAATAAACGGACTGATAATTCCTTCATAGTCAAGGGCTGCGCTGGGAGTGGAAAATCGATTCTTGCACTTTGGAAAGCAAAGCAATTCCAGGAGAAAGGGATGGGGTCGTATCTTTATGTTGTTTATACGAAAGCACTCCGGCAGTATATGGAGGACGGGATTACTACAGTCGGACTGAATGACAACAATGTCAAGAATTTCGATAGTTGCTTTTCATGGACCAAGACGGATACAGGGTTTGTTAGAGGTGGCTGGAAGGTCGGCTATTATGATTATATCATAGTCGACGAAGCCCAGGATTTCTCTCGTGGGGATATTGAGATCTTCCGCAAGTATGCCAGAAAAGCGTTGCTTCTCTATGGTGATTCGGCTCAACAGCTTTATAAGTTTAATCCCGAGAAAGAACCTCTTTCTATGGAAGAGATCCAAAGTATGACAAAGTATCCGATGGAGCCGTTGGTCTTTAACCATAGATTGCCCAAAAAGATTGCAAGGGTGGCTGAGTATATCAATTCCGAACGCGATGAGCTTGAGAAGCGGTGTACCATTGAAGGGACAGATAAACCTAAAATCTTACGATACGCTTCCCGTGACGCAGAGTTGGATGCCATCGCCAGTATCATTAGAAACAAGCCCCTGGAAGATGTGGGAATACTGTTCCGGCATAATGAGGATGTCGAATATGCGTACCGTTATTTAAGCAACAAGGGCCTGACTGTGGAAGCGAAATATGGCCGTCAGATGGATTTGGACTTCACATCTGACAATCCTAAACTGATGACTTACCACAGTTCGAAAGGACTCCAGTTCGAGAACGTCTTCGTACCAGACTGTGTGGCTGAAAATGAGGATGAGCGCAATCCTCTATATGTTGCTATTACACGGACCTACGGGATGCTATACATAATGCACACAGGGAATCTGTCCAGTTTCTTCGATCCTATTCCCCGGAGTTTATATGATACATCATTGCAAAGTGCTTCAACTATAACTCTGTAGTATTATGATTCTTTATATCCCGACATGTTCCTTGAACATGAATAACATATTAAGCACTGATTCGATTTCTCCTGCTGCTTTATACCCCTTAAGGAAGACGGGGAATAAACGATTCTTCTCTGTACCTGCATGTCCGTCAGATGAGGCCATATTCTTGTATTCAAGAATTCCTTCATATAAGGTAGCTGAAGGGAGTATGGAGAATTATAGAATCGTGATTGCATTGGATACTGATAATATTGGTCTACAAATCAAAAAGATTAGTTCCAAGCATAAAGTCGATACCTATGTTTGTGATTCTACAATTTTTTTCACTCCTCTGAATGCATCTTTTCTTTATGAAGGGAAAAATGCCTATCAGACATGCTTGATTCAAGCAGAACAAAGCCTTGAGAATAAAACGTTCAATCTTTACGGGCACAAGCAGATTGACCATGCTCTCGAGTTTAAGTGGGATAAATCATACTGTGATAAAACCGGTTGCAGGCTTCAAGCCTCTACTGTAATTGGAGATGAACGCATAGATAGGATTAAAGGTGCTATTCTTTGTTATTTTGCTGGATTGAACCAAGTGAAGAGCCCAGAGCTTGCTGTCCTAAAAAAAGACGCGCGAAAGATTAAGAACATCTTCTCCGCGATAGTAAACTCACCCAATAAAGGACTATCTCAAGAACAGGAGAGTATTCTCGAACCTGTTATTAAGGAGTTTTATGAAGTTTTCCCATCAGTCGATCCTGTGTCAATAAAAAACAAGGAGGCGCTGGATTTTTATTTAGCCTCATCTAAAACTCTGCGCGCAAATGAAGGAATTATTTTGAGAACAACTATCCTTAGTATTATAGAGGAACTTGGATTGAGTCAGAGTTTGATGCAGAGGGCAGGTGCCAAAGAGCCTTTCAACGTGTATACCTTATACGACATTATCGGAAATAATAGAATCGCCGACATTATGCCGGTCAAGATGGCTGAGATGGATAAAGCCATTGCTGATGTTGAAAGGAGTTTATCATCTTCCTCGGTGTCTCAGAGTAATCTCCACGACGTATTCCATTTATCAGATAGCCATGAATTAGTGATTTCCGACAATGAGGTTAAGTTGGACTTTTATAACAAGTTTTTAAATGCTTTGATTGATGGGAAGCATTTAGATAATACCGACCAAAAACCAAGCCTTTCGATTGCTTTACTCGGCGGTCAGATTCTTAAATCTTTATTTGATGAAGAGAAATGGAACACTTCATCATTTAGGGCATACACCAATGCTTTACTTAGCAATATTCAGAATGGTACCCCTTTTGATGTCCTGTCAGATTCTCATGACATTCTTCAGGCCTTCGCTGTTTTCTCTTTGAAAGGGGCGGATATCGATAAACTGTCCGACAATCTTTCACAAAATGGGATATCGGAATACAAATATGCATGGGGTCTATATGGTGCTGCATATGGTTACTCGCAATTGCCCAAGACATTTACGAACAGTATTTTAAGGAAAGAACTGCTGGTAGATATCTTCAGCGTCATATTCCCAGAGCAAGGTCAATTACAGGTGGAGGAGACCCAAAAATCATACGGAGACCAGGTAATGAACATCGAGCCGTCTCTTGGTAAAGAGCTCTTGTCAGAGACCTCATATGCTACCCAAATAGACACGAATGTGCCAAATGAGGCGGGAACTCACGAGAAATACACGAAGGATTTGGATCCCTATGAGGAATTGCGAAGTAAACTTGAATCTGTTCGATATGGAAAGAAAGCGAAATCGCTTACTAGCACTCAGGTTAAACAGATTCTGGATTTATACTCTCATGGGCAACATCTTGATGAGGCGTTCATAGCTCAAATATCAAGGATACGTGGAATTGGAGACGAATCTCTTAAGGCTCTCAGAGATACTCTTCAAATATATCCCATTCACACGTCAGATTCAAATTTGTTTTCTGAAGAGTACTATGCACATGAATCGGAGTTGTTCTTTGCGGCCGATAAGGGATTGTTTGATATTGTTAATGAACTACGAATTGGTGATCCCGATGTGGAAAGGATTATCATTGACGCCATTAAGCGCGTACAAGACAACCACATTAAGGATGTCCCTAAAGATAATAACGAGTGTATTAAGCATTTGAAGAATTTAATCTTCTATGATAAGGCCCCAAAACACCTTAAGAGAACGCCAAACAATGAACAAATAGTAGAAGCGCTGATTGATACTTTAAAGACTCGATATAGGTGAAGAATGAAGTAATCATCTCTCGCCCGCCTGGGATTTCGGTACAATGGCACGAGCCTGTTATTGTTTCCGCTAGCCGTTCTACCGACATCCCTGCCTTCTACGCAGACTGGTTTATGAACCGTCTGCGTGCTGGCTATTGCGTATGGTACAATCCGTTCAACCAAAAGCCGATGTATATCTCCTTCGCTAAGACGAAGGTTGTTGTCTTCTGGACCAAGAATCCGGAACCGATGCTGAAGCACCTTCCGGAACTGGACAGAATGGGAATCCATTACTATTTCCAAGTAACGCTGAACGACTACGTTGACGAAGGCTTTGAGCCCAATGTCGGTCCAGTCGCCCAGCGCGTCGATGTCTTTAAACGACTCGCTGAAACTATTGGCAAGGAAAAGGTCATGTGGAGATTTGATCCCCTTATCGTTACTCCAAACCTGACAGCCAGGCAGCTGCTAACAAAAGTTTTCCACGTTGGGATTCAGTTGAAAGGATATACGGACAAACTGGTGTTCAGCTTTATTGACGTAAAAGCTTACCGTAAGGTCCAAAACAACCTCATCAAGGAGACGCCATATTATTCCCGTGAGACTGTTGAGTCGGCAGAGCCTTCGGGCGCATATTTGACCGAATTGATTGACGGACTTGCCAAACTTCGCGACCACTGGAAGGCGGAAGGCTGGAATCTGACACTGGCCACATGCGGAGAGAGCGTTGACCTGGATAAGTATGGGATAGAGCATAATCGATGTATCGATGGCGAGTTGATGGAGAAACTCTTCGCTGACGATAAAGAGTTGGTTTACTATCTCCATACCGGCAAACTCCCGGAGCCTGACTTATTCGGTGGCATACCTGAGATTCCAGTAGATAGGAAGAATCTCAAGGATAAGGGGCAGCGTAAGGTATGTGGGTGTATGATTAGCAAAGATATTGGGATGTACAACACGTGTCGCCATTTCTGCGTATACTGTTACGCCAATACAAGCAAGGATGTCGTGTTAAAGAATTTCAAGCAGCACACGGATGATGCCGAGAGTCTGTATTGACAATAGGCATGTAAGAATTTGTCTTGGCGGCGTATCTATAATCAAAACAACAATTATGATTAAAAGCATATTTTCAAAATCTCTGAGCGCTATAGTTGCCATCGTTTCTTTCGCAATTAATTCCAGCGCTCAGGACAGACTCATTACCGGTCAGGTAGAAGATGCATCAACATCTCTTCCTCTTACTGGTGTGACTATTAGCATCCCCTCGGGGACCGCCGGAGCATTAAGCGATGTAAATGGAGGTTTTTCGCTGAATGTTAAAAAGAATTCTTCATCAATTGTCCTCTCTTTCCTTGGATTTGAGTCGGTTACTGTCGATATTTCCGAGCGCGATAACGTTGGCGTTATCAAGATGCAGCCAGACAATTATCTCTTAAAAGATGCCCTCGTGGTCAGCCAGATTGCCCTTCCACGCAAAACGCCTGTTGCTGTCAGTGCAGTAACGGCCTCGACTATCAATGAGAATCTGGGGAATCAGGAACTTGTAGAGATCCTAAAACACACTCCCGGTGTCCACACTAATCGTCAAGGAGGAGGATGGGCAGATTCCGAGATTTATATGAGAGGTTTTGATAATAGCAATATCGCAGTCATGATTAATGGAATCCCGGTAAACGATCCTGAAAACGGTATCGTCTATTGGTCAAACTGGGCAAGCCTGGCAGACGTAGCTGCTGTTATCCAATCGCAGCGAGGCATCGGCTCAGGCAAAGTCGCATCTCCCTCGGTCGGCGGTACCATTAATATCGTCACAAAGGGTATAGAAACCAACAAGGGAGGTTTCATTAATTATGGCCTGGGCAACGACGGATTCCAGAAACTTGGTTTCGCAGTTGGTACCGGCTTAATGAAGAATGGATGGTCAATGACCTTCCAAGGAGGTCGCTCATCAGGCGACGGATACTTTGATGGTGGCCAATTTAAAGTCTATGATTTCTTTACGAATGTATCCAAGCGACTGAATGCTTCTCACCAGATTAGTCTTACTGCTTTTGGCTCAATGCAAGAGCACTACTCCCGTAAGGATGCCTTAACGAGGTCCGAGTGGGAAAGGGTTCGTTCGCTGTATAAAGTGAATGGAGACTGGACCAGATACAATCCCGAGCTTGGATACAACGCTAATGGTCAAAGACGTTCTCAAGGACTGGAGCACTTTACAAATGCGATGGTCTTCCTTAGCCATGTATGGCAGATTAACACTTCAGCAAGTTTAAGTACCAGTGCATATTACTCCCTCGGCAAAGGGTATTCTCATTCCGGTCTTGCGGATGAGGATACATACTCAGAGTATGACTGGTACAGCGCCGATTACGGCATGCTGAATACAAAGTTCCGTGCGAATGATGGCACATTTGATTATGCCAAAATCGAGGGCATCAATGCTACATCCGACCGTGGCTCTTTGCTCGTAATGTCCAATACGATTGGCAATTATGGCACATATGGCATGGTTTCGACCTACAAGCAGGATTTCTCAGCCCTCCACCTTACGGCCGGAATAGACATCCGTTCTTATAAGGCTTTGCATCAGAACACATTGGATGATTTGCTCGGCGGGGCTTTTTATATCGACCCGGGCAGAAGTGATGTGTCAAGTGACAACAATCCTATAGCAACGGACGGATGGAAACAGGCACATCTGGGTATTGGTGACATCTTATACCGTGACTACGACTCCCACATTGTTCAGGAAGGTGGATTTGCACAGTTGGAATACGTCGGTAATGGATTCAGCGCTTTCGTAGCCGGAGCCCTTAGTAATTCCCAGTTCTGGAGATACGACCGATTCTATTACTCTGAGGATAAGGCTAAATCGGATATCGCTACATTCTGGGGAGGAAACATCAAAGCCGGCGCCAACTTCAATATCAATGAGAATCATAATATTTATGCGAACGTCGGTTATGTTTCCAGGGCTCCAAAGTTCAAAGGAGGCGTCTTTATGTCAGCAACATCTTCCCATAAAATCAACGACCGTGTTGCAAATGAAAAGGCCGCTTCTGCAGAACTGGGATATGGTTTTCATAACGATTATGTAGATTTGGCTGTGAATGGATACTTCATCGAATGGATCGATAAAGCAATGGCTAAGAGAGGCAAACTTAACGGCCAGTATTATCTAAACATGACAGGTATTAATTCACGTCATCTTGGTGTTGAAGTTGAATTCACGACCCGCCCTTTCCGATGGATGGAGGTTTCAGGGATGCTCTCGGTTGGTGACTGGAGATGGGATAGCGACAATGTTAAGGGTTACGCATATAACCTGTCTGGTCAGGCTATCAACATGGATGGTGGTGTTACCACACCTGGAGCCGAAGATCATGCGTGGGCTCTTATAAATATGAAGGGCATCCATGTTGGCGGCTCAGCACAGACAACCGCTTCTATTGATGCATTGTTCAAGCCATTTAACGGATTCAAAATTGGGGGTGGATACACATTCTTCGATAGGAATTATGCATACTATTCGCTGTCAGGAAGCAATCTGTCGATAGGCAAAGAAGTGTATGTCAGCGAACCTTGGAAAACTCCATGTGGCGGCTCCCTTGATGCCAGGGCCACTTATTCATTCAGAATCGCCGGGCTGGATGCATCCCTATCAGGGCAAGTTAACAACATTCTCGACAGTCATTATATCGAGAAAGCCTGGAATCCGTCCAATGTCTCAACAGCCACGAAGGAAGTGAATCCTGATGATGTTTACATGTTCTACTCACTTGGACGTATGTGGAGCATAAAACTTCAGTTGAAATTCTGAGCAGTATGGCAAAGAAGGGCGGCATGAATTATATGGGACTGATAGGTCGATTCTTCCCAAAATACAAGGGAAGCATCGGCCTTAATATCCTTTTCATGGCATTGAGTTCAATATTCAGCATCGTAGGGTTTTCAGCCGTTATTCCGATTATCAATATGCTGTTCGGCATATCTGAGGAATCGATACAGATAATGAATAGTCCTGCGGGCTCCTCCTTTCAAGACATCTTCGATTTCGTAAGGAATAATACTCTTTATTACCTGCAGGGAGCATCGCTTGAGCATGGAACTGGATACGGGCTGATCATCATTGCCCTATTCATCATCATAACTTCTCTTCTAAGTAATGGATGCTCGTTCCTCGCGGAATTCTTCAGGATTCCTATGAGAGTCGGTATTCTGCGGGACCTTCGTAAAGAACTGTATGACAAAATTCTTGACTTCCCGGCAAGCCTGATGAGTAAAGATAATCGGGGAGATCTTGTGTCTAGGACGACCAATGACGTGCTGGAGGTTGAGTGGTGCGTAAACAACACGCTGGATCTGCTGATAGAGCACCCAATTCCTATCATCATCTACCTCATAACTCTCTTTACAATATCCCCTAAACTGACTCTATTTGCGCTTGCCCTCTTGATGCTCTGCGCCTTGATTGTCATCTTCATTGGCCGATCATTGAAGAGGATTGCCCATAAGGGACAGAGCGAAAGAGGCACAATTCTTTCTCAATACGAAGAAACGATTGGCGGCCTTACGGTTATTCGTTCATTCAATGCGGAAAAGAAGGCATCAAAACGCTTTACAGAGATCAACGAGGAGAACCGGCGTACATTCAGAAAACTTAATAGGGTACTTGCTTTATCATCACCCGTAACTCGCTTCACAGTTTCAACCGTTCTTGCCTTACTTCTTTGGTTTGGAGGTAATAGCATCCTCTCTGGAGGAACACGTCTATCCAGTGCGGAATTCGTCTATTTTCTGTTGATATTCCACTCTATCATTGCTCCAGTCAGGGGTATTGCAAAAGCATCCTATAGCATCAGAAAGCAAATCGCATCATTGGAGAGAATCAACAAGGTATTGAATATGGCGGATGGTCATAATACGGATGACAAAAATGGATTGATGGCAGTTGAAGTCAAGCCGGATGTCCCCGCCATAGAGTTCTCACATGTTTCGTTTTCTTATGAAGCTGATGTTCCGGTACTTGATGATTTTTCATTCGTGCTGGAGCAAGGAAGGAGTATAGCGATTGTTGGCAGCGTGGGCGCTGGAAAAACAACGGCAGCCGAACTTGCTATCAAGCTGTTTACCCCAAATAGGGGGTCTGTCATGATTTATGGTAAAGATATTTCGGCTGTATCTGCATCCTCGATAAGGAATATTATCGGGTTTGTCCCTCAAGATGCCGTTTTGTTTAACGATACTGTTTTCAATAATATTGCGTTGGGAGCTGATAATGCATCTGCCAAGGAGGTCGAAGAAGCAGCAAGAAAGGCGGGCATTCATGAGTTCATTAGGTCTTTGCCCGAGGGCTATAACACAGTTGTTGGCGATAGAGGGTCACGTCTTTCTGGAGGGCAAAAACAGCAGATCGCATTGGCTCGTGCGTTCCTTAAAGATGCGCCGATCCTCATCCTGGACGAAGCCACAGCATCGTTAGATCCCAAAACCGCCGCTTCTATTATGGATGTTATTTCCGAACTGATGCGGTCTCGTTCAACCTTACTGATAACGCACGACGAGAAAGTTGCCGGTATGGCAGATTCTATTGTTAAATTGACTTGACCAATGAGGCTTCTGCACCTTTCTGACTTGCATTTATGCTCATCTACAGATGCCATTATCTATGGCATAAATCCGTTTGATAACTTGCAGAAAGCAATCGGAAACATACGAGCCTTTAAGGATACAATTGATTTCTGCGTTATTACTGGTGATATCTCCAATGACGGAAGCAAGGAGTCATATGAACTGGCCGATACTGCTTTGTCGCTCCTACCTTTTCCCGTATATGTTACAAATGGGAATCACGATGATTACCATAACCTTATCGACACAAAGCATAGAAAACTCACCTTCTGCCCCTGGGTAACGAGACAAGGGATTAATTTCCTATTTCTTAATTCTGTGGCAAATGCAGAAGATGGCACAAATCGCTCTAAAGGTCTATTAAGCGATAAGGAACTCGAACGAGTTAGGAGGGTTAAAGACCAGAATAATCCGACAATCATCCTTATGCATCATCCGGTGCTAACAACAGGCTCTTGGATGGATAGAAGAATACTAATTAATCGGGATGACTTCTTATCCGTTGTGGCTTCTATACCTCAGGTAGTCGCAGTATTATCTGGACATAATCACCGTTCGTTCAAAAACAGAATCGGTACATGCCTGTTTAGCACAAGCCCTTCTATTAGCACTTCATACAGTGATCAACTGCGCCCTTATGAGGAAGCATTCTCTCCGGGATTTGATTTGTTAACAATAGAAGCAGATATAACCTACAATACAATAAACCTGTAGAATCGGGGCATAAGCGTAAGTGGGTGCGGGTTGATCAGAGGTTAAACATCTCTAGCTGCTTAATTGATTCAGGAGCATAATGATTAAGCAAATCTTTCATTCTGGATATAATGATTAGGAGTTCATTCTTATCGGACTTGAGTCGTTCGATGAGTACTTCCTGTTTCTTAATCATGTCATCCATTTTTAATGCTTGGATCACAACATCAGTGACAATAGTTTCGTTCTTATCCATAACATAAATCAGTTGTGGTTTCAATAGTATATACACTTGGACGGCTGATTCTTACAGTATCTTTCGGAATCTTTAACGGCTTTCAAACAAAAAACCGCCAAATCCGGAATTGGACTTGACGGCTTAATGTGTGCTTAGAGAAGGGTTATTTGTAAAGAGTCTTTACATACCGAAGGATTTTCTGGCGGAGTCGTGACTTGCAAGTGTCGATGTTGCCACCGCTCTTGTGAGTAATCTCCATCATCTCTTCCTTCGATAACCCATCCTTCATCATTTCAAGCATTAGCTTGTCGCTTTCGTTCAGCGTGGATAGGAATCCGGTGAGTTGAGTCAGCCGGTCTCGTGATTCAGAACTCTCTTCCATCTTCTGGAATGGTTCCAGGATTGAATAGTCTTCCAAATCCATTCCCTCTATAACGTCAAACCGTGTCTTGGCCGTGATTATCCTCTTCAACTTTTTGGACTCGCTGATTGTATAATTCCGTGCCACCACACAAACCCAGGCTTTAAACGGTGTCCCGTGCTCGGAATCGTAGGCGTCGCTTCTGTTCAGGATGTGCAGACATGCACTCTGAATGAAATCATCAACGTCAATGTACCCTTTTGCTACCCAAGAGTTGGCGTTTTTCATAAGCGTGAATCGCACAGTTTCTGTGATTGACTTTACGATTTCGTCTGTGAACAGCGGCAAGTTTTTGCCGATAGATGAATTGCTTGAAGGTGATAAGTTCCGGGACATGGCGCGTGAAAGATTGAGGGTTGATGGACTAATGGCGGTTGCCCGCCATCCGCTTAGAAAAAAGTCGGTTTAGCGAACTCCGTCTAACACTCAACCGTGTCCAGAACTCTATGTCAAAGAACTAATCGCCTTTTCGGCCGCACAAATATATACTTATTTCTGAAGTATTCTTACAACTAATCTATAAAAAAGTTTAGAGTTTCTGTTAGCTACCTTACATCAACGAGTTTGGAAATTACCTTGATGGTTTCTTTCGCGGAATGCCCATCTTCTTCGATGGCCTTTTTGATAGCATTTAATGCCAGTAGGTATTTATAATCCTCCCAATCGTTTGCGAAGAAAACCGGATGATTCTCGAAGAAAAACGGTAGAGCATCTACGGCAGTATCTCCCCAATAACCATCAAGGACCTTATCTCCGGCATTATGATTCCATGTAAGAACCTGACTGTCACCATTGACGTCCGTAATGACAAATTCAAAGAAGTTCTTAAAGTCATACTTATAGATTGATCCACCCTTCGGACCGCCTATTTTTATATGACGGCTAACGGTCCATGTCCCAATCTGAATGTCCTTTTCAAAAGAGTAAACTCCGGATTCATAGTCATATCGCAGTTGCTGAACTTGATTCCCGTGTTTGATGTTGATCATTTCCATTATTAATGTAGTTTAAAGCTAATGAGCATTTGTTCTATTTGTTTTGGCTGCTAAGCTATGCAAGTGTCGTTTTTGCTATAAACAATCCGAACACCTCTTTAGCAGCGTTCTTCATTAGCAAATCTCCGACCTCCTGGAGAGACTGTCCGGTAGTATAGACTCCTCCAATCAACAGAACATTTTTGTTCTTGATGCGTTCTGCATTGCACTGGTAAAACCTCGTGTGTGTAATCGGGTCTGAATCAAATTTCAGCGTAATCCCATCTAAAAAGACATTACACGAAAGAGAATCTGAGAGCGAATCTGCCAGTTCACCGAATCTCAGAATGGTTTTTGCTCCGGTCGTACCCGGTGCGAAGCAGACGACATCAATGCTCTTTTCTTCAACAAGACTTGAAGCCTTGGACGCAATTCGCGTAATTAGCTCTCCGGATATCTCACCGGTCATGAAAGCCTGGACGGTCTCCCTATCCTTAGCTTGCCCTTCAGTTACATTATTGATGGATTCTGGATAATAGTCCATCAAGTAGTCGTACTCGTACATTCTTTTATCCATTGTTTTGCATTACATATTCCATCACGTAGTCACGGATCTGCTTGCGAAGCAGGCCGGTATCCTCAGTTTCCTGAATTACGACCTCGTTGGCCATGAAGAGGAAGAATCCTCTTACGGGATCCAATGAGTAGACCGTGGTATCAATACGCCAGTAGCCATTTCCGAGAGACTTGAATTGATCTTTCTGGACATTTGCAAACATATCGCAGAAAAAGGTCATGGCCTTAAGCGTCATGTCCAGACAAATCCCATACTCGGCGCCCATATAAGTCCAGTCGAAGATATCCGTTTTTGCCGCCTCGTGCTTCTCCTCATTCTTCCAGGACTCCTTGTTTACACGAATGCTGGAGATCCTAGATAATTTGAACTGGCGAACGGCCTTTTTGTCCAAGTCGTAGCAGAGAATAGCTTCTCCGTTTCGCACGAACTCATAAGGTTCAACATGACGATCGCCAACGGTATTGCTATTTGCCGAGTCATAGCCATACAGCGTAGCCTGCCTTTTCTCCTTTATAGCCTTGCGGAGGGTTTCTTCAAAGCGGACCTCTTTGCTAATGCTCTTAAGATTTTGCTTTCTGACGAGAATCTGGGCCTCATCCATTTCCTTGCATTCTTCTCCGTCGCGCTGGTATGCAACGCCATTCAGGTACACAACGCAATAGCGCGAAGGCATCACATTGATAACTACGACATTGTTATTCTTGGTGGGGTCAACATGAATACACTCATTAATGAAAAGGGATACATTGTCGTTGCAGGAATCGAAGATCCTATGAATCTCGCGTTTCACATATCTGCGGTATGTCTCAATATCGTTAATCGGAGCATGGCAAAAAGTGGTGTTGCGCAGATGCCAGAACATATCCCGAGCGACACCGTAGTAATAATTGCCTTCTTTTACCGGATACGCCTTCCCCGTAGTGGGATTCACACCGATGTAGAGTTTCCCTCCGTCCGCATTGAGGAACGCACATATCTTTCTGCACACTTCGAGTCTCTGGTTCGTATACTGAGCATTCCCCGGAACTTCCACAAAGGAAGACTTGAACTCTGTATAATGGTCTTCTACTCCGAAATAATCGGGATCTTCCTTGGGTTCAATAGGTTTCTCAATAAAAACTTGCTTCTCAACAATCACGGGCTTTTCAACTACGCGCTCAACAATCTTCTCGACAACAACCGGTTTCTCAACAACGACAACCTGGGGCTTTGCCACAGCGGAGATTGCTGTAGCGATAAAACGCTGGGCAAATTGATTGGCGAAGAAAGGGAGCTTGAGGTCGTCCCAGCAATAACCGAATGAGTCAACCACGAATTCGCCTTCCTTGACAGATTTCTTAAGTGTTCTCAGCTCCGTTTTGAAATCCGGGGCCATGTTTTCGAGCAGCATTTCGAGTGCCAACATGACGCGGGAGAGTTTTTTGTCGGTAGAGGCCGCGAGAGAAAATGCAGCTAAGTTCCTACAATAATCATTATAAATAGACTTCTCCTCGGTTCCGAACAGATAGTCCGCTGACTCTAAGGTTTTCAAAATAGAAGAAACTTTGGCCTCAAGGTCCTTAAGTGCTTGCTTCCTGGAATCTTCTGATGCTCTCTCGTTTGACAGGATCTCAAACAAGTTTGAGTCAACACGCTTCATGTTCTTCATGAAGCTGCCGAGCTGTTCGAATGATGATAATGTTTTGCACATAATGTTTGTCGTTGTTTCTGTTGCAAAGGTCGGGAATGACAAATAGAATTGAAATTCTTAAGAACATAATTGAAAAAGTTGCGATTTTTAAGAAAAGCACATAAATAGTTGTGCTACAATTTGTTTTACAGACTTAATAGAGCTAAAAAATCTCTAAAAAAACTGGCGGATTTGTCTTTGATTATTACTTTTCGTAATTTTGTTGCGATTAGTAATACTCCCTATGGCAAGCATCGAACTCAAGAAAAGTGTATGCAGGATTCTTACGGATCTTGTAAAATCCGATAATGTTATCTCGGTTGAAGAGATGGACATACTGGAGACCGTAGCCAACAACTATAATCTCACAGATGCCATTAAAGCCGAAAGCTATTCTATGCCCCTTGCTGATGCTGCCGCGTATGTGGCAATACAAAAGCCTCAGGTTAGAGAGAAAGTCATTAAGATAATGGAGAACTGCGCGCTGCGCGATGGCGAGTGCTGTAGAGAAGAAGCGCTGCTTATAAGCGCGTTGGAGATAGAGTGTTCCGGTAAAGGTCGCATAATCTCAATGCCTTTCAATAATCGGCCGATTCTTTCTACGCAGATTCTATTTGTGGATGCCACGTATAATCCCAAGAAAAACGATCTTGACAAGAACTTTGAGGAAATAAGCCGAATCGTTGAGATGGCAGGTTTTGAGCTTATCTATATTCCGCAGGTGGCCCGCGAATTCAAGGAATACAAGAAGACTGACGACATAAAAAGGTTGTTGTCTATCATTAATCCTACATTAAGCGAAAGCGCCTTGGTAAGCAAGGTTCTGTCCCTACAAGATATGGACTCGAGATACTTCTACATCCAAGTACTCAATGGGAAACTACAGATGGGGATAAACCTAATGCGCCCTTCATGGCTTTTGAGGTTGCCCAATAGCGTTGTAAGCGGGAAAGGTTATGCCAATTTCCTGTGCTATGATGTTGACATGGAAAACATTACGGACCAGTTGAAAGGGTTTATTGCAGAGCTGAATTGCCGACAAAATCCATATTCTGTTATCGTTAATCGTCATTCTGACCGTTCTAAAGACTTCTTATATGGGGGCTTTCATAAGGCTCTGCTGGATGTTATGGCATCCGAGAGGATAGAGCCGTGGGAAGTCCGTGTTTATGTACGAGCCGGTGGTAATCCTGTTATTGATGAATCTGAGCCGGGAAAGAAATTTACCGTAGAGATTAGTAAAGGAAAGAAGTCTTATCCAGTTATGATTAATGGAAGAGAGGCTGCTTTCTATTTGCTGCTTCTTTGCGGTTCAGCTAGTCCTGGTAGGGGCATCGACTTTGAGTATGAACGGGAAAAGAGTAAGAAGATTCAGGCTCAATTCGTGGAAGCATATCACCTGGTCAGTAATCGAAGCGAGAAGTTCCCAGATATCACGTTATCTTCTACTTTCCGTCCGATAAAAACCAAGGTTATGAAGGCCCTTGAAGAATGTGGGGTCAAAGGAGAACTGCACCTTTTCAAACCTTCGAAGTTGGGAAAAAACACCTACTATATTCCCGTCAATCCAGAGAATGTTCGTATTATCAGCCAAGAAGGATCTACTCCGTTACTAGATTCATCGGTTTACCACGAGTACTGCAAGATAACAGGCTGATTTTTAGATGCCTAAAAACTCGTAGTTGCAACCCTCCACAAAACATAACTCTCATACTTGTACTTTGACACCCGGAAGTCCGAGAATTCTTCCACGTTGCCGTCTCTGTCATGCCAGAATCCGTATGAGGTACTGCCTACGAGGTAGATGGCATTGCTAACGCCGAGGTCAACGAGGGCCTGGGCGAAGTCGTGGAAGGATTCAGCCGTTTCGCTCTTTACGACGAAGACCTCACCGGCGCGTTCGCAGAGGGCTTTGCGGATGGATTTGTTCTTCGGTTCGTTCTCAACCAGTTGGCCGTTGTCAACCAAGGGGTATTGCCGGAAGAAGTATCCTTCCGTGTCTGTTGCCTGCTCAAAGAGCGGCGAGTTGTCTGCTACGCCCACGGTAATCTTTCCATCGATGATGCCGCAGAATCCTTTCTTGGAAAGGCCCCAGGCAAGGGGTTCGCCCTTGAGCACAAAGGCTCCAACAATCTTTTTGTTATCTCTGCGGATATCTGCTGCCTGGGTGGCGAAGATGATGTCTTTGTTACGATAGTCGGGTGCCTTCAGGCAGAGTTCGGGCACCGCATTGTGAGGGATGAATATGGTCAGCGGAATGTCGTTGACTGTTTTCTCGATAGTTTCCGTGTAGGTGAGGCCGGTGGTGTCGGAATAATCCCCAAGCGGGCTAATGACTTCAATCTCTTTCAGTTTCATCACGACCAGCGTGTCTCCGCTTTCAAAGAGGCCGGGCTCGTCAGGCTCTATCAGTCTTCTTCTGCCTAGAAGAACGATGATGGCGATTGTCAGCAGGACGGCCAGTGCGGCCAGCGCCCACACGATCCAGCCGGTCTTCTTCGGTTCATTTCCCGACCCCTTTGGAGGCTGGTCGGAACCGATGATCCGGATTTCGTCGTCCTTTATGTTCCACTCGTTACTCATTGCTGTTACTGTTTAATGACTGCTCCACCAGCTCCTTGAGCTTTATCAGGGCTTCCCGTGAAGCAGACAGTTCTTTTCGAATCCCGCGGCAGTCCGACATGACCAGGAGCTGTTTGGAGATATCGATGTGATTGATGTAGTCGATGTTGATGATAAGCCCGCGTCCGAGGCGGACGAAATTCGTGATGCCGGCACCGAGCTGCTCTACCATCAAAGCCTCTATTTGCCCAAGCTGGAGACAGATAAGTGTCTCCTTGCCATCCACTGTCAGAACATAGGAATAATTCCCATCTGCTGACACACAGATAAGTGCATCCAGCGGGAATCTGTGAAGCTCTGTTCCCTTGCTTATGACGATATGTTTGGGCATAGTACCTACAAAGCAACGAATTTACAAAATTTTTCGGTAAAACTGGCGTTCTCACAGCATTTTAATGGCTATTTCCTCTTTTGCCCCTTCATCATCCACGGCTGTAAGCCGATGAATACCGGGAGGCACATCAAGCAAAACCGTATGAATATCTTTTGTTTCCCCGACGTATTCACTATCCAAATGCCAATACACTGTTGCCGCAGAGCGCGAATGTACTACTTCGCACCGAATCCCGGGTGCGCTGCCGTCCATCTGACGGGCTGCCGATAAGACCGCTCCGTCGGATGGATATGCAAAACGCATCATATCCCCGGATTCAGCCTCCTGCCTGGGCGGAAGCAGGTACTCCTGATGTTTCACCCGGTAATACCTCTCCATCAGCGGCGGAAGCACGAACCACTTTTGACCGTCAATCTCTTTATGCCAAGGGCAGACATCAGCGTCTGCCGCAGCTTTTGGCGCTTTTACGCGAATGCGATGCGGACAGTCCCGTCCCGCAAGATATCCGCTTTCCTTGCAGACTTCGACCTCGATTCCTTCTTCCGGTCCGTTGAACCAGCCGGTAGATGGCAACAGGTTGAACAGGTCGAACATCACAGGCCCTGCAGTGAGTGCCCCGGTCAAACCGGGGGCCGATGTTCCATCTGCATTGCCCGCCCATACCCCCACAACATAGTCAGGAGTGATGCCGATTGCCCAGGCATCGCGGGAGCCGTAACTGGTACCGGTTTTCCACGCAACTTTGCGGAGCGAGGAGACTCTTCGCCAATCCATCTGATCCGGGCGGCCAACCTCTGCCATTGCCTCCAGCATATACCAGAGGGCTGTTTTATCGCTGAAAGGAGAATTACCCAGACTTTGATAGCTCTTGGCAATATCACCATAAACCTTTACCACATCCCAAAGACAGGCTTCCGAACCTCCCAGAATCAATGACAGTCCATATTCTTCCGGATTTCTTTTCAGCGTGGAAACTCCTGCCTTTTGCAGGATATCCACAAAGCGGGCGGTGCCGAACTTCTTTAGCAGATAAACATTTGGGATATTCAGGGAGCGTTCAAGAGCTTCATCAGCAGGAACGGCTCCGTCATAACTTAGGTCGAAATTCTTCGGAGAGAATCCGCCGAAGTCTGTGGGAATATCCGGCAGCAGCGTGTGCGGTAGGATAACACCTTCCTGCAGGGCGGCACAATACAGCAGCGGCTTCAGGATACTGCCGGTGCTCCGGGGAGAGCGGGTAATATCCACCCAAGCTCCCGGGCGCTTTGTCTCAATGTCGGCATTGCCGCAGTACATCAGTGTCTCTCCGCTGCGGATATCCAGTATGATGGCGGAGAGGTCATTGATTCCATTCTCAGAGAGACTACTGCGCCAGCGGGAAAGTTTCTCCTCGGCCCGGCTTTGAAGGGACAGGTCTATGGCTGTTCTGACCAACCGCCCATGCGATACAGCATTATAGTATTCAACGAGATGCGGGCAATAGGACGGCAGCGGATGAATCTCACCTATCAGTGGCTCATCTGTGGCCGCCTCATAAGTGGCTTCATCCATATATCCCTTGTCTTTGAGACGCAGGAGCAGACGGTTGCGCTTCTCCAGAAGACGTTCCCGGTTCTGGGCAAGATTGATGGATGACGGTGCATTTGGCAGCACGGCAAAGGTGGCCGCTTCTGCCCAGGAAAGGTCCTCACCATCACGGCCCAGATAGCGCCACATCGCCGCATCCAGCCCTACGACATTGCCGCCGAAAGGAGCATGGGAAGCATATAGGGCCAGGATTTCATCTTTTGTGTAACGGGCCTCCAGACGTGTGGCAAGGAACATTTCCGTCAACTTCTGCCAGAGCGTTCTTTCCTTCTGGCGTGAGAGCCTGATTACCTGCATAGAGATAGTACTCGCGCCACTGACCGTATGGCCGCCTTTGATGTTCTGGAGAAGTGCCCGGCCGATGGCCTTTATGCTCACTCCCGGATGATGCCGGAAGCCCCTGTCTTCAAACTCTATGAGGGCGGTTTCATACTTCTTCGGGACTGATGCCGACGGAGGGAAACGCCACTGCCCGTCATCGGCAATCCTTGCCCCCAGCAGTTCTCCGTTTCGGTCTTCTACTACGGTACTGTATGAGGTTCCTTTGAAAAGGTTCCGAGGAAGGCAGAAGAACCACAGGAGCAGCACGGCAGCCCCGCCAATCAGAAGATATGTACGGACTCGTTTCTTCACTTTTCTACTCGCACGGTGGCATTCGCCGTATTAGACTTATATTCGGGATTATACATATCCTCACAGATGATTCCGGGCAGGTTGAAAGTCCCTTCGTATGATGCCTGGAGACGGACGGAGAAATGCTTCACCTCACCTGCTCCCAGGGAGAAATACCAGCGCACACTATCATCGCGGATATCCCTGTATTCACACTGCGTGTCACCGGTCCCTCCAAAGAGGCGGTCATTCCAGATTTCCCATCCAGAAGGCGCTGAAAAAGAAAGGGCCATTGAGGTGCTGGTGGTAGTGCCGGTGAGGTCGGCGACAGTGATGTCCGCGCGGAATTCCGTTCCCTGCTTGAGGGAGCTCACGTCCAGCCGTTCGCCGGAGAGCGTCTGATAGCCCACGCTGACCTTCACGCCGGAGGCAGCAGGGGCGACCTTTTCACCTGTGGAGGCCCGCTCCCTGACGGTCAGGTGAGTATAGATTGTTGCATTGGACTGGTTCTCAACGTGCGCTTCTCCAATGGAGAAATCCAGATTCTGCTGAACCAGAGCACGGGTGCCGGACACTGCGGAAACCGCTTCGGGACGCTGGTAATAACTGACATTTGCTAGATCGGTCCCGACGGCCTTGGCAAGGGTGGCCATAGCCTTGCTCACCCAGGCGATTTCCTGCGTGGATGCGCCTTTGGCTGAGAATCCGGCAGCGATTTCTCCGGCAAGTTCAAGAGCCTTGCCAACGTTATCGGTCTCCACGAGCGACTCTACTATCATTGCTTTGTCGCGGGTAGCGGACCACCAGGTGTTTCCAAGGCCTGAGGATGGAGTAGCAATGCTGAGTACGGAATCGTCTGTCAGTTGCGAGGCGGTCTCTTTCTTTCCTGCAATCGCATATGCTTCTGCAAGGCGCCAACGGGCCTGCAAGGAGAGAGAAGAGGATTCCTTCAGGCGGTTCATCGCCCCGAAGTCCGGAGCCTTGGCAAGAGCGAGCGTATAGAGCCGGTAGGCCTGGTCCAGGTCATTCAGGTTGTATGTCTCACGGTGCCTGTAATCCTTGACGGATTTCTTTTGGAAGGTTACCCAGGCATCAATGGAGCGTTGCTGCACGGGAAATCCCTGACGTTTGGCTTCCATCAGCACTTCGCCTGCCATAGAGGTAGCCCAGGGCTGGCTGTAGTTTGATTCAGGCCAGTAACAGAAGCCTCCATCCGGGCGCTGGCGCGACTTGAGATGATCAAGAATCGCAGGCAGGAGTCCCTCGGCTTTGGCCTTGTCGGACGTGTTTAGGAGGTTCCGGGCATAGAGGAGGTAGAAAGCCCGGGAGGAAAGCTGTTCGGTGCACAGGTGCTGGTAGTACCTCACAAAGTCGAAGGCATCGGAGAAGTCTATCGAGGGGAAAGAGGAAATCTCAAGAGTAACTGATTCCTCTTCTCCTGGTTCGTAGCCCGTCCAGCTGAAATCG
>JAFUGJ010000067.1 GCA_017469425.1 Bacteroidales bacterium | reverse complement strand
CTGATAATATCTTCATTGCGGAACTCCGCGCTGAAGGCCGTTTTTCCGAGCGGGCTCTGAATCCAGCCTCCGAGATTGAGGCCGAGAACATTGGTCCGGTGATAGTTGAAAGGATATGCCCCGGGGTTGTTCCGAAAGAGTTCGAAACGGTCTTCGCCATGATTCCAGTACACGGAGGGTTTGAGGTGAAGCCGTCCTTCGGTTTCCGCCTGCACTGCCGCAAAGGTCTTGAAGGTATGTTCGAACTGGTCGTCGAAGCGCGGGCTGTAGAAGGTATTGGAGCCGAAATTACGGTTCGAGGCACCCGCATGCCAGTTGATGCGGTAACCCGTATCGGCATAATTTCCCTGCCAGAACAGTCTGGCGGCATTGAAGTCGCTGTTCAGGTTTCCGGCAGCGCTGCGGCTGTATCCGTCGGAGCGCGTGTAGCCCGCAGATACCTGATTGTTCATGTTTCCGCTTTTGGCATTGGCGGCGACTGAACCGTTGAACCACCCGTACGAACCGCCTTCGATGCGGGCGGATACCCCGCTCGAAGAATAAGTTTTGGTCACTATGTTCACGGCACCCAGCAGGGAAGAAGTTCCGTATGTGCGGGCGGCGGGGCCTTCAAGAATCTCGATTCTTTCCACCTCGGACATGTCTATCGGCAAATCTACCGCGTTGTGCCCGGTCTGCGGATCGGAGATGCTGACCCCGTTCAGCAGCACGGCAATCTGGTCGCAGCTGCCTCCCCGTATGCTCACATCGGTCTGCATCCCGGCAACACCCCGCTGCCGGACATCCACCCCGACTGCATATTTCAGGATGTCATTGACCGTGGTGGCGGGCATGGAAGAAATGGCCACGCTGTCGAGCACCGTTACCATCCTCGCACTCTGCCCGAGCGAAAGGGGGACACGGCAGCCAGTCACCGAAACGGTTTCGAGGGTATCGGTACGGTGCGGCACGGACTGAGGTGCAGACGCAAGGGCCACTGCTCCGTACAGCAGAAAGAAAACAGCAAGAAAGTTTTTCATAGTCTAATAAAATTCAGTCTTTCAGCACAAGTTCTACGGGGCAATGGTCGGAGCCGAAAATTTCGTTGTGGATGTCGGTAGATATGATGCGCGGGGCAAGGCTGTCCGATACCAGGAAATAGTCGATGCGCCACCCAACATTCCTCTCGCGGGCAGCCATCCTGTAACTCCACCATGAATACTTGGCCTCATCGGGATGCTGACTGCGCCAGCTGTCTACGAATCCCGCAGCAAGGAGTTCGGTCATTTTGCCGCGTTCCTCATCGGAAAAACCGGCATTGAAATGATTTGTAGCGGGGTTCTTGAGGTCGATTTCTTCGTGCGCCACATTCATGTCGCCGCAGACAATCACTCCCTTCCTGGCTGCCAGGGCGCTCACATAGTCACGGAAAGCATCTTCCCAGCTCATGCGGTAGGAGAGCCTTCGAAGGGCGTCCTGCGAATTGGGAACATATACATTCACCAGATAGAAATCAGGCATTTCCAGGGTCACTACCCTGCCTTCGTGGTCGTGCTCATCGATTCCGATGCCATACGACACCGACAAAGGTTCGTGCCTTGAATATATTGCAGTGCCGGAATAGCCCTTTTTGTCGGCATAGTTCCAGAAAGAACGGTATCCGGGAAATTCGAGGTCTATCTGCCCGGCCTGAAGTTTGGTTTCCTGAATACAGAAAAAATCGGCATCAAGCTCCGCAAACACATCGGCAAAGCCTTTTCCCGCCACGGCACGCAGGCCGTTTACATTCCAGCTTATAAGTTTCATTCCAATGTCCATTCTGCACCGTCCTTGGTGTCTTTTACAGTGATTCCCAGGGCTTTGAGGGAATCGCGGATGGCATCCGAAGTTGCCCAGTCCTTGGCAGCCTTGGCCTTGGCACGCTCTTCGAGCACCATGCTCATGAGGCCGTCGATAACCTTGCCGGAGGCACCGTCGGAACTCTCTTCATCGCGAAGGCCGAGCACTCCGAAAACGATGTCGTTGAAAAGCTGCACGAGGGTGGCTGCATCGCCTGCACCAAGTTTCAGCGAACCGGACTTGGCGCTGTTGATGATGCGCACGGCTTCGAAGATGTGGCTGAGCGCCACGGGGGTGTTGAGGTCGTCGCAAAGTGCATCATACACTCCGTCGAAAACGGCCTTAACCTCCGGGGATTCCGCCTTGCAGGCATCGGGGGCGAGCGCTTCGGAGAGTTCCCCGTAAGGCAGTTCCACGCGTGAAGCCCCGGCCATTGCATAGAGGTCTTTTGCAGCCTGGATTATCTTCTTATATGCTTTCTCGGCAGCCTGAAGGGCATCGTTGCTGAAATCCAGAGTGCCGCGGTAATGGGCCTGGAGGATGAAGAAACGCACGGTCATGGGGCTGTAGGCGCGTTCCAGCTTGGGATGGTCGCCTGCAAAGAGCTGGGGCAGGGTAATGAAGTTGCCGAGGCTCTTTCCCATCTTCTGGCCGTTAATCGTTATCATGTTGTTGTGTACCCAGTAATGCACGCCCTGGGTACCGCGAGATGCCTGGTTCTGGGCGATTTCACATTCATGATGGGGGAACATCAGGTCCATGCCGCCGCCGTGGATGTCAAATTCGTGCCCGAGATACTTTTCTCCCATGACGGAGCATTCCAGATGCCATCCCGGGAACCCCTCGCTCCAGGGGGAAGGCCAGTGCATGATATGTTCGGGCTCAGCTTTTTTCCAGAGGGCGAAATCGAAGGGAGCGTGCTTGTCGCTCTGTCCGTCGAGGCTGCGGGTGCCTTCGAGAGTGTCGTCGAGATTGCGCCCGGAAAGCACTCCGTAGTGGAAGTCCTTGTTGTATTTTTCCACATCGAAATACACGCTGCCATTGCTCACATAGGCATATCCGGCATCCAGAATCTTCTTTACGGCCTCAATCTGCTCAACTATATG
>JAFUGJ010000005.1 GCA_017469425.1 Bacteroidales bacterium | reverse complement strand
GGAAGAGGTTCTGCGACTTCTGTACGATGCTGCGGAATTCGCGAACATGAGTGTGGAACAACAAACAACTTACGAATCGTTTATGCGAACAGAAATTGACATCATCGCTGAAAAAACCTATGCCCGCGAGTCCGGCTTTGCTGAAGGTAGGGCTGAAGGAAAAGCCATGGGCATTGCTGAAGGGCGTGCTGAAGGTCGCGCTGAAGGAATTGCAGAAGGTCGAAGCGAGGGAGCAGCAGAAAAGAGCCTGGAGATTGCGAAGAAGATGGCTTTGATGGGATTCAGACCGGAGCAAATCGCAGAAGCAACGGACCTTTCTTTGGAAGAAGTGGCCGGGCTTCAGGCGACGGGAAAATAATCCTTCAGAACGAAAGACTTTCTCTTACGGCAGCAAATGCAGAAGAATCGATGCGCCTTCGGGCTTCATTGAGCTGCCGTGCCGAAGTCTCGGGAGAGTTAAGTATGGAGTTTATGGTCCGGAGCCCTTTTTCCAGGGCGTCGGACCTGTCTATGTTTACAACCCAGTCTCCAAGTCCGACATTACGGAAAATATCGGGTTTGCTTCCGTCCGCATCACGGCAGAATACCACTGCCGGGATGCCACTGCCTGCCGCCATTACCTGGGAATGCATCTCAATGCCGAAAACCAGACGGCTGCGGCAGTATGTGGCAAGGGCCAGGTCCGGCATCCAGAACTTGGGCAGAACTGCGCATTCGCTTCTCACGGAGGAAGGCAGCCGGTCATAAATCACTTCCTTGCACAGCCTCATCTCCGGAATCTGCTCCGGGCATATCAGGACCTTGAGCCCGTAATCCGTAACTATGCGGCAGATGATTTCCCGTAGTATTGCATTGTCCTGTTCCTCAAAAACAGTGTTTTCGGCAAGGTTCTTCCTGTTGACTTTAGTGCCGAAGTATTCCCAGCGCGGAGTATGCCTCTGGCCCGGGATGCAGCATACAAATCTGCCTTCAGTAAGACCGAGTGCAGATAGCAGGGAATCCGCTCCGCGTTCGTCCATGATGTCGAAATCGAACACTGCATCCGGCACCCATCCCCTTACGGGCGGCTTTCTGCCGCTGAATCTTCGCAAGGCTCCGGAATCCCGGAAATAGACGAAGTCCATCGCTTCTATCAAATCTTCCCTTCCGCCTCCTATGCCGAATGCCGCGGTCGGTTTGCCGGAGGCGGCTTTGTATTTTTCAAGACTGTTTGCAACGGTTTTCGGGATACCGGAACCAGATGCCACGAGAAGAAGGTCCGATGCCTTGATTGCGGAATCGGCTTCGGCTGAGTTGCCATATACAAAGCCTATATCGGGATAAGCCCTGCGCATCATCCTCTCAAGCCCTGGCTCCAGGGGGGCATCGGCCCATATTGTGAAGCGGACATCACCGGGAAGGTGCTTGCGGAGCATGGCAAGCGTGCCGGGTGCATGGGCGGAAGTGCCGATATTGTAGCAAACCACTTCGCCGTCTTTTACGGTGCGGAAGTCCCTGAGGAGTATGTTCTTGTATTTTGGAGCCGCCTCATGCTTTCCTGTGTGGGATATTCCGCAGGAGATGGCAAGAGCAAGTGCCAAGGTGCTTCCAATTATGATTTTGCTTATATGCATGCTGAACTTTATCTGTCTGCCTTTAAAGCCGAGACTGCCCTCCGCACCGAACCGTGCTGCAGGAGTGCGGCTTTCGCTTTTCCGTAATCCGTAATGCCCGTTGCCTCCATAATCATCCGTGTGCCGCGATCCACGAGTTTGGCGTTGCTCAGCTGCATGTCGAACATCTTGTTGCCTTTAACCTTTCCAAGAAGAATCATCGTGGCAGTGGAAATCATGTTCAGAATCATCTTCTGGGCGGTAGCTGCCTTCATTCGGGTGCTGCCGGTTACGAATTCCGGCCCCACCACGGCAACAATGGGAATTTCCGCTTCCGCAGCAACAGGTGCGTTCTCGTTGCAGGTGATGCATGCCGTGAGCAGTCCGTTCTTTCGGGCGTCGCGTATGCCTCCGACAACATAGGGGGTGGTTCCAGATGCAGCTATCCCGACGAGTGTGTCATTTTCCGTAGGGGAGTATTGCCGGAGGTCTTCCCATGCTCCGGACTCGTTGTCTTCCGCCCCTTCAACGGCGTTGAACATCGCCGACGGGCCCCCTGCTATCAGGCCGATGAACAGCCCTCGTACTCCGTATGTAGGCGGAATTTCCGAGGCGTCCACCACGCCGAGCCGCCCGCTCGTTCCGGCGCCTATGTAGAAGATGCGTCCACCCCTGTGCACCCGTTCCACGATGCCCTTTACCAATGTTTCCACCTGCGGAAGCGTTTCCTGCACGGCATCGGCCACCAGATGGTCTTCGGCATTGATGCCTTCAATGATTTCCCGTGCCGACAACAATTCGAGGTTATTGTAGTGCGAATCTTGCTCAGTGGTTTTCATAATGGTATTTTATAAGTTCTTCTGAAGGGGAAGGGAGATATTTGTCGATTTTTATGCCGTATTCTTCCGCTATGGCGTCGATGATGTTCCTGCATGCATGGCCGAATCCTCCAACTATGCCTACTACTGTGGCGTCAAAGTCGAGGCAGGGTTTCAGGCAGCGCTCGAAGAAAGCCCGGAAATTGTCGTCAACAAGATTTTTAATGTATCGGTCTTGGTCGTAGAAAGACAGTATGTCGGGGGCAAACTTCCCGAGAAAACCCGCCGGAGATGCCCCATGGTATACTTGCCATACCAGTGAAGAGTATTCCATGTCATATTTCTCGGCGAAGGCACGCCTCACAGTTTCCGGCACAAGCCCTTTTATGTAATCGCTCACGAAAGCCCGTCCAAGTGCTGATGCGCTTCCTTCATCGCCCAGGATGAATCCGCCGGACGGCTGCCTGCGCGTGATGCGGGTGCCGTCGAACACGCAGGAATTGGACCCGGTTCCGAGAATCGCCGCGATTCCTTTTCTATGGCCGCAGACTGCGCGGGCGGCGGCAAGAAGGTCGTTCTCGAGGTGTATTTCGGCGTCGGGAAAGGTTCCGCCGAAATAGGAATTCAGCATCATGTACGGCGAATCGGCATTTTCCGAGGGGAACAGTCCGGCAGCATAAAAACAGACTGCCGAAACCGGCTCTCCGTCAGCAATGTCCTTTGTCTTGAGGACTGCAAGTTCGAGGGTGCGATATACGAATTCCTCGTTGCCGGACGAAAAATTCAGGCCCTCCGTCTGGAAAGACGCCGAAAGCCCACAGCCATCCACCAGGCTCCAGTCGCTCTTTGTGGCCCCGCATTCTACAATCAGTTTCATATTGCAAAAATATGTAATTCTCCCCTTACAGGGTTTCCCTGATGTTGTATTTGTTCCGTTCGGAACTTGAACGGGAAATCATTTCGCCGATGAAGCCTGCAAGGAAGAGCATCACGCCGAGCACTACGGCAAGCAGGGCGAGGTAGAAGAGAGGCTGGTCGGTAACCGGGCGGTAGCGCACGCCCTGTGCCTGATGGATGAGCTTGGCGGCGATAATCCACACTGTCATCACGAAACCCACGATGAACATGAAAATGCCGCTGTAACCGAAGAAGTGCATGGGCTTCTTGCCGAAAGTGCTGAGGAACCACAGGCTCAGCAGGTCCAGGAATCCGTTGATAAAGCGGTCCATGCCGAACTTGCTCTTGCCGTATTTGCGCTTCTGGTGATGCACGGGAAGTTCGCCTATTCTGCCGTAGCCTGCATTCTTGGCGAGATAGGGGATATAACGGTGCATTTCTCCGTAAACCTCGATATTCTTCACGACCTCGCTGCGATAGGCTTTGAGTCCGCAGTTCATGTCGTGCAGTTTTATACCGGTAATGCGGCGGGCGGTGGCGTTGTACAGCTTTGAGGGAAGATTCTTCGTGAGCACATTGTCCTTGCGGTGCTGCTTCCAGCCGGACACCAGGTCGTAGCCCTCTTCGGTAATCATCCTGTACAGCGCCGGAATCTCGTCCGGGCTGTCCTGAAGGTCGGCATCCATGGTAATCACGACATCTCCCTCGGCCTTGGCAAAGCCGCAGTAGAGCGCGGCAGACTTTCCGTAATTGCGGCGGAAACGGATGGCGTGGATGTTGGCATCGCCTTCCGAAAGGCCCCGGATTACATCCCAAGAGGAATCGGTGCTGCCGTCGTCGATAAAGATAAGTTCGTAGGAAAAATCATTGCCGGTCATCACCCTGCCTATCCATTCGGAAAGTTCGGGAAGCGACTCGGCTTCGTTGTATAGAGGAACGATTACCGAAATATCCATGATGCTGTTATTCTTCGAAAGGATTTGAGGGTCCGCAGATACGGCTCGAGCTTATGGCGGAAACTATTGTTCCGAAAAGCCAGCACCAGATGAGGTTCCCGAAGAAAGCGAGTCTGGGCAGGGAGGGTTCCATGTCGAGAAGAGTGTCCATCTGCTCGGAAGTGAGCATGCCCGAATAGATGTCTGCCGCCATCTGAAAGGCTTCCGAGTAAAAGTCGGGAACTATGAACTGCGTGTATGCAAAGCAGAATGCGGAATATACAAGCGCGGAACAAAAGGCGGTGATGAGCCCGAAACGGAAGGTACGGGACCTGTCTTTGTCGCAGGTTGCGGCGAATTTCTTGAGGAATCCGTGCAGCAGCCAGATGCAAAGCACCAGCTTTGCCGCCCACAGCAGGAAGTTCAATAGCCCTCCGAAAAACCCGAGATTGACCTTCCCTAAAAGGATGCCGATGAGAAAATATGCGATTGCAACGCCCCCCAGAATCAGCCCGGCCTTGCCGGAATCGTTGAGGAATTTGTTTCTATCTTCTGCCATAGACCGCAAATATACTAATTTTTATTATCTTTGCAGGCTAAAATATAATGGCTGAATGATTAACATTACTTTTCCCGACGGCAGCGTCAAACCCTTTGAAAAGGGTGTAACCGCATACGAGATTGCCCAGAGCATCTCTCCCCGCCTTGCTGCAGAAGTTCTTGCGGCAAGCGTCAATGGCGAAATATACGACCTCTCCAGGCCCATCGGGGCTGACGCAGAAGTCAAACTCTACAAGTGGGAGGACGACGAAGCAAAGCATGTCTTCTGGCATTCTTCGTCGCACCTCATGGCAGAAGCTCTCGAGAGCCTCTATCCCGGTGTCAAGTTCGGCATCGGGCCCGCTGTGGAGAACGGATTCTATTACGACATCGACCTCAATGGCGCCAGCATCACGGAAGCCGACCTTCCGAAGATTGAAAAGAAAATGCTGGAACTTGCCAAGGGAAAGGAGGACTTCAAGCGCATCGAGGTCAGCAAGGCCGACGCCATGAAGCACTTCGAAGAAAAGGGTGACCAGTACAAGTGCGAGCTCATCAGCGAACTCGAGGACGGTACCATTACCTACTATACAAACGGCGCATTCACCGACCTTTGCCGCGGCCCTCATCTCCGTAATACCGAGGTTATCAAAGCCGTGAAACTCACCGCTATCGCCGGGGCATACTGGCGCGGCGACGAGCATCGCC
This sequence comes from Bacteroidales bacterium, assembly GCA_017469425.1. Taxonomy (GTDB): domain Bacteria; phylum Bacteroidota; class Bacteroidia; order Bacteroidales; family UBA932; genus Cryptobacteroides. Next base: position 29,700 of record JAFUGJ010000005.1, on the reverse strand, counting down.
AGCAGCTCACCCGCATCTACGGCATCACCTTCCCCAAGAAGAGCATGCTCGACGAGTATCTGCTGCTTCTGGAAGAAGCCAAGAAGCGCGACCATCGCAAGCTTGGCAAGGAAATGGGGCTGTTCACCTTCTCCCCGAGAGTGGGCATGGGTCTTCCCCTGTGGCTGCCCAAGGGTGCGGTGCTCCGCTATCAGCTGGAAACCTTCCTCCGCGCCAGGCTCGAGGAATACGGATACCTCCAGGTGGTGACTCCGCACATCGGAAGCAAGCAGCTCTATGTAACTTCCGGGCACTGGGCAAAATACGGAAAGGATTCCTTCCAGCCCATAAAGACCCCCCAGGAAGGGGAAGAGTACATGCTCAAACCCATGAACTGCCCTCATCACTGCGAGATTTACGCATCCAGCCCCCACTCATACAAGGAGCTCCCTATCCGCCTTGCGGAATTCGGAACGGTCTACCGTTATGAGCAGAGCGGGGAGCTGCACGGACTTACCCGCGTGCGCAGCTTTACCCAGGACGATGCCCACATGTATGTGCGCCCCGACCAGCTGAAGGACGAGTTCAAGAAGGTCATCGACCTCATCCAGTATGTGTTCAAGGTATTCAAGTTCGATAAGTTCAAGGCTCAGATTTCGCTCCGCGACAAGGTGAACCGCAGCAAGTACATCGGAAGCGAGGAGAACTGGGAGAGGGCCGAGAGGGCCATCATCGAGTCCTGTGAGGAAAAGGGCCTGCCCGCGAAGATTGAGTACGGCGAGGCCGCATTCTATGGCCCCAAGCTCGACTTCATGGTAAAGGATGCCCTCGGGCGCGAGTGGCAGCTCGGCACCATCCAGGTGGATTACAATCTCCCCGAGCGCTTCGAACTTGAGTACATCGATGCCGACGGCAGCAAGAAGCGCCCAATCATGATTCACCGCGCTCCTTTCGGAAGCCTCGAGCGTTTCACCGCCGTGCTTCTCGAGCATACCGCCGGGCATCTGCCCGTATGGCTTGCTCCGGAACAGGTTAAAGTCCTGCCAATCAGCGAGAAATTTGAAAATTATGCAAAAAAAGTTTGCGAATTGTTAAAAAATAACGAAATTCGCGCTTCCATAGACGCACGAAACGAGACTCTCGGCAAGCGAATCAGGGATATAGCCCAGTTCAGAGTGCCTCTGCTCGTGGTCGTTGGAGAGAAGGAAGAAGCTGACGGCACCGTCTCTGTTCGCAGGGAAGGAGTCAATGTCGGCACGATGAGTGCGGAAGAGTTTGTTAAATATGTTAAGTCAGCAGTTGCTGAAGAATTAGCTTAGATGCCAGGACCTTACAGACCCAAGCCTTCAGGCTTCAAGAAGACCCGCAAGCCCGACCCTCGCCTCGCCCAGAAGCGCGACGAGAACGAGATGCCTATTAACGAGCAGATTACTGCCCCGCAGGTGCGTCTCGTGGGTGAAAACATTCCCGAGCAGGGGGTATATCCCCTTGCCAAGGCTCTTGCGCTTGCAGATTCGCTGGAACTCGACCTGGTACTCATTTCCGACAAGGCCGATCCTCCCGTATGCAAGATACTCGATTACCAGAAATATCTGTACCAGCAGAAGAAGAAGGCCAAGGAGATGAAGAGCAATTCCGCAAAGGTCGTTCTCAAGGAAATCCGTTTCGGCCCCAATACCGACGAGCACGACTTCCAGTTCAAGCTCAAGCATGCGCAGGAGTTCCTGCAGGAGGGTTCCAAGGTGAAGGCCACCATCTTCTTCCGCGGCCGTTCCATCATGTTCAAGGACCAGGGCGAGAAGCAGCTCCTGCGTTTCGCTGTGGAGCTTGAGCAGTTCGGACGCGCCGAGAACATGCCTACGCTGGAGGGCAAGCGTATGCACATTATCATCGCCCCCGTTAAAAAGAAATAGTCCGCCGTGAGCGGTAAACATTATTTATTAATATAAACAACACAACAATGGCAAAGCTTAAAACCAATTCCGGTGCCAAAAAGCGCTTTACGCTTACCGGGTCGGGAAAAATCAAGAGGAAGCATGCTTACCACAGCCACATCCTCACCAAGAAGACCAAGAAGCAGAAACGCAATCTTGATCATTTCGCCATCCTCGAGAGGGCGGATGAGAAGAGAGTTAAAGAATTGTTGGTTCTCTAAAACAAAGTTAAATTATGCCTAGATCAGTCAACTCAGTCGCCTCAAGGGCGCGCCGCAAGAAGATTCTCAAGAGAACCCGCGGTAACTTCCTCTCCAGAAAGAATGTCTGGACCGTAGCAAAGAACACTTACGAAAAGGGTCTTACCTATGCTTACCGCGACCGCCGTCGCAAGAAAGGTAATTTCCGCGCCCTCTGGATTCAGCGTATCAACGCCGCTGCCCGCCAGTACGGACTCAGCTATTCCCAGTTTATGGGTAAGCTCGCAAAGCAGAATATCGGACTCAACCGTAAGGTGCTTGCAGACCTTGCAATGAACAACCCCAAGGCGTTCGAAGCAATCATCAATTCCGTAAAGTAAGGTGAAGCTGAAGGATGTTACCCCCGGAGCATGGGTGAAGTTCGCAATCTGGGCTTTGCTTTATGTGGCGTGGGTAATCTGGTTGGGAAACTTTTGGTGGCTCCTCGGACTGCCGGTACTCTTCGACATCTTCGTAACGAAGAAAGTGAAGTGGCGGTTCTGGAAAAAGGACGGATGGCTCGATGCAATAATCTTCGCAGTCGTTTTCGTAACCTTCATCAATATTTTCTTCTTCCAGGCCTTCAAGATTCCTTCCTCATCGATGGAGAGCAGCCTATACACGGGCGACCATCTCTTCGTGAGCAAATTGACATATGGACCGCGAGTTCCGCAGACTCCGCTGACAATTCCTTTTACGCACAACAGCATTTTTGGGAAGGAGTCGTATTCAACGCTCATCCAGAATGATTACAGGCGACTCAAGGGATTCAGGGAGGTGAGAAAAGGCGACCCCGTGGTCTTCAATTTCCCGAATGGCGACACGGTGCTCCGGAAGGACCCGGCAGCAGACTACTATATGCTGAGCCGCCTCTGGGGAAGAGAGCAGATCATTGAAAGACTTGGTCCACTGATCGTCCGTCCTGCGGACAAGACAGACCACTATATAAAGCGCTGCGTCGCCACCCCCGGCGACACACTCGAAGTCCGGGACGGGCTCGTGTGGATAAACGGGGAGCAGCAGACGGTGTATCCCGGCGTTCAACTGTCTTACAGGGTGATAACCACTTCCGGCAGATTGAATTCCCGTATCATCGACAGGCTGGGCGTCAATTCGGCGGAACTTTACTTCGACCCCTCCCTTCCCGGTTATCCGGCCATGCCGCTTACCGCGAAGATGCTGGAGGAAGTAAAGGCCCTTAAGGCAGTGGAAAGCGTGGAGGCGAACCTGGATGAGTATCCTGCGGATTATCCCGACAGCTATCTTACCATCTTCCCGTTCAGCGAACAGTATCATTGGACCCGCGATTATTTCGGACCGCTCCGCATTCCCCGCAAGGGCGACACCGTGGAGATTTCGGCACTCACGCTGCCCCTCTACGAAAGGGCTATCCGGGATTATGAGCACAGTGACCTGCAGGAAGCCATCGAAAAAGGAAGCTACACCTTCAAACAGGATTACTACTTTATGATGGGGGACAACCGGCACAATTCCCTCGACTCGCGTTACTGGGGATTCGTTCCCGAGGACCACATAGTCGGAATGCCGGCGATTGTATGGCTGTCAACCGACGCCTCGAAGAAGTTTCCGTCCAGCATAAGGTGGACCAGATTTGGAAAAGTAAAATTTTAAAAAGTATAAAACTATGTCAAAGGTTTGTCAAGTAACCGGAAGAAAGAGGATGAAAGGCAACAATGTTGCCCATTCCAAACTGCGCACCAAGCGCGACTTCTCCCTCAACCTCAAGAACAAGAAGTTCTGGAGCGAAGAGGAGCAGAGGTTCATCACACTTAAAGTGTCCTGCAAGGGTATCCGCGAGATCGAGAAGAACGGCCTCGACGCTACCATCAAGAAGGCAAAGAAGGCAGGACTTGTTAACCTTGTTTAATCATTACGACTATGGCAAAGAAAGCAAAAGGTAACAGGGTGCAGGTCATCCTCGAATGCACTGAGCAGAAAGAGAGCGGTGTTCCCGGAATGAGCCGCTACATCACTACCAAGAACAAGAAGAACACTCCCGAGCGTCTTGAGCGCAGGAAATACAATCCTTATCTCAAGAAGGTCACCGTTCATCGTGAAATCAAGTAATTAACTATAGGAGATTAAATTATGGCAAAGAAAGCCGTTGCAACATTCGCCGCCAAGGCCGGTGCAAAGAGCATGGTCAAGTGCATCCGTATGGAAAAGTCGCCCAAGACCGGTGCCTATGTTTTCACCGAGCAGCTCGTTGAGGCCGACAAGGCCAAGGACTTCTTCGCAAAGAAGTAAGCATCCCCTGTATCGTTTTAAGCGCCGCCCCTCACCCGGGGCGGTGCTTTTTTTACTATTGCGGTTATATTTCTTGTAGAAATATTGCAAGTTATATAGAAATTATAACTTAATTGATTATCTTTGTTCTTGAAATAGAATCCTGTCTTATGGACGCAAAAACATTGGGAAACAACCTGAAATACATCCGTGAATGTCTTGGCTACAGCCAGGAAGAGATAGGCCGATACCTCGGTATAAGCCAGCCTGCATACCTAAAGTATGAAAAGGGAACATCCACTTTGTCTGTAACATTGCTTGAGAAACTCGCCGGTCTTTATGGGATAGACGAGTATGATATCCTTCATCCTGAGAATAATAATCTGGATACTTCGCTTGCATTCGCCTTCAGGAAAGATGGAGAAATCAAGAATCTTGAAGAGGTCGCAAATTTTAAGAAGATTGTTCGGAACTATATTTTCATGTGCAATGAACTCGCGGAAGGTTAAGGAAGTAGAATTGGAGATGCTTCAACTCTCCATGCAGTTGAGGAAAGACCTGACTCTGCCTGCGAGCGATGCCTTGAATACGGAAAAAGTGCTCCAAAGCAAGCATATTCTTGCTGTACTTAAACCTCTGGAAGATACTTTTTCCGGGATGGCGGTCATGGCCTCTGATGCAAAGGGAAATCCTATCAGGTGTATGCTCGTTAATACTGCGCAGAGTCTTGGCAAACAGCGTTTTACTATTTGTCACGAGCTCTACCATCTGCTCTATCAAAGTGGCTTTTCTTACTCGGTAAACAATGCGGGAACTTTTAATGAAGCCGACCTGGAAGAGTATAAGGCCGATGTCTTTGCTTCTTTCCTTCTCCTTCCCAAAGAGTCAATGGAATCAATGCTGCCCACGCAAGTGCTTCTTCAAAAACGCAGAATCAGTCTTGCCGACATCCTTGCCGTAGAGCAAAACTACCAATGCTCCCGCATAGTAGTGCTGCGCAGGCTTAAGTCGATGGGAATCATTTCAGGGTTGGAATTCGATGTGTTCAGCAGGAATGTTACCCGTTCCGCGATGGAATTTGGATACAATACCCAGCTCTACAAGCCTACCGGCAAGATAGAAGTGATTGGTGATTATAACCTGAAGGCCAGAAAATTATATTCGGAGGGCAGGATATCCATGTCGAGGTACATGGAACTGATTCGCGAAATGGGTATTTACAATAATGAGGAAGAAAATGATACCGAGGGGGATATTGCTTGATTCGGATGTTCTTTCCCATTTTATTGCATCAGGACGGCAGAGACTGCTGAAGGATATTCTGGCCGGACACCAGTTGATTATGCTCGATCAGGTTTATTCCGAAGCCAGTTTCTGCCCATGGGATTCCTCGCGCAAACACCTGCTGGACAGTATGATGGCGGACTGCGGTATTGTCCGCATGAACTTCCCTTCAGATGTTACCACATCTGTTGTCGAGGAGTTTTTCCGCCTGGCTTCTGAAAACAAAAGATTAGGGAGGGGAGAGCGTGCCTGCATGGCTGTTGCAAGATTCTACAGGGATGCTATTGCAAGCAGTAACTATCGTGATGTGGCTCCATATTGCGAAGCAAATGGAATAGAGTACATAGGCTTTCTCGACATCCTTATAATTGGTATCAATAAAGGAGTAATCAATGAAGACATTGCCCAAGGCATCCTCGACGCCGCAGTGCTCGCCAACAACGCCCGCTTCCCCGTTAATGACATCCGGGCTTACACCCCCACGAAGGATCTGGGGGATTTCTGAACCCCTGTTGCATTTCTGTGGATTTTACTATATATTTGCAACAATGACACAAGGGCTCATTAATACAAGATGTATTGCAGTCTATCCTTCCTCGGGTAGATTTCACTCCCTTGTTCCTTTCCACGGTGCAATAATTCGGGGGGGGGTATAACTCTCTAAGAATCAGTAATTTCATTGTTTGCGCGCAATGCCTTTTGGGTGTTGTGGTAGTTTGTGTGTTTTAATCGAAATTGAATAATATTTAAAATAATTCGTATGGTAGAACAAGCCAGTAAAATTAGTAGATTCCTCTCATGTTTTGTGTTGTGTATGGGAGTCTTAGCCGTTTTTTCCTATTTGAAATTAGATGATCGTTATGTAGTAAGTAGCCTTTTACAGTTATTTTGTAACTTAATTGGTACTCTTTTAGGAATTATCTTTGAGAACTATATTCAAAACAAACTTCCCAAAATTGGTAAGAAACAGGTAGCTTTGATTGTCATTCTTGCTGTGCTTATTGTATTTCTGTGTTTCGCTCAATTGTCAAATCCTATGTGTGATGCAATATTATCGTTTATCTCCGTGTATTTTTTCATGACATATCTTTTTACAAGGCTCGCAAAGCGACTTGTCGGTTGTAAATAATTTGTTGATCACTTAATTATGAATAGATTTAATATGAGGTACTTTTTGGGAATTGCCATGTTCTTAGTTGTAATCATTTATTTATGAGCTTGTTCAATTCTCCCAATTGCGGCTAATATATATCGTGTATATATAATTGTCTGTATTGCACTTTCGTGCATGCGAAGAATTAGTAAGAAAAATATCATAACTATATCATGAATTGTTATTACCATCCTGAAAAAAATGCAGTAGCATCATGTCAGCATTGCGGAAGGCATCTCTGTCAAGAGTGTGCAGATAAGTACAGTCCTTGCCTATGTGAGGATTGTTATAAAGTTCTACGCCAAAAAGAAATTGATGATTTGAAAGCGGCTAAAGGGCAGTTGGTGAAAACACTTGTTATTTCTTGTATTTTGGCTTTTATCTGTGTCATGATAACTGCATATGATGGCAATGAGAATTTCCCTTGGATTATCTCTCTAATTGCTTTTTTTGCTCCATGGGGTTGGAATTATGGAAATGTTCTTGGTTTGACATGGTTTTTTAATCTTAATCCAACTGGATGCTTGTTTATGATGTTAATATATCTATTTAGGGCCATCGTTTCAGCTATTATTGGGGTGTTTTGTTTTATCGCTGCAATAGTCAAGTTTCAAAAAATAAGGGATGCAGAGAGAACTGCGGAAATTGAAATAGGTGATAGGCAATGACTTTTTCAGTGCCCTCGTTTTTAGTGGACAGTAATGAGTAATCATAAATATCGAATATCATGAAGCATTTTACAACACTCCTTTCTTTGGTATTATTTCTTTCCTCGTGTGGAACTAATGGCTCTGGTTCAGAAGCGGAAAACTCAGTAGAAGAAATAGTTCCTATTACTTTCGAAACTGCTTTTCGGCAGTCATATGGCCCTCGTGTCTCCCAAATTCCGGACACGCTGGCTCTTGGATATTATTGGGGAATGACTCGGGCCCAGACCAATACGCATGAAAAAGAGCTCGTCCAAAGTAAAAAGGTTCATTACGAAAAATGGGATGACCGCTATACCTATACAATGCCCCTTACCCATTTTGATGAATCTGGAAATCAAACTAAGAACTATTCTTTCGTTGTTTCCTCCGTTCATTATAATGACACACTCAAAGTACTGAACTTATTGCTCTCATCGTGGGGAAGAGCAGGTCTTTATACGATGGAGGATCTTTATAAAGAATTCGGACCCGTTTTTGAATCAAAAGGCTATCTCTGTAAGGCTGTGAGTCCAGAAGAGTCAATGCGTGTAGATCCTAAATATGGCTTGCGTGCAGCAGCGTGGGTAGGTACTGAATATCGGTTTGTTAAGGACAACACTTTAATTCGACTTTGGAGAGGAACAGAGTGGCCCAAAGACTTGGTTATTTCATACTATGATATGTCGGTAGTCTATAAAGAGCAACGAGATATTGCTGCTAAAGAAGAGGAGGCAGCAAAGAAGGCGGCTGCAGAAAATGCGGCACGAGAAGAACAGAAGAAAGACTATCTTCGTGACTTTTAAATTGCTGTTGCTTAATCTGTTTTCACTATTTAAGATAAATTAAAATTAGACATTATGAAAAAAATAGTCTTACAAAAAGTTTTGCTATTAATCATTTCTTCTATTATGCTATTCTCTCTTCAATCTTGTTCTGCTCTAATTGGCCTTGCTTACGGAGCGGCCGTTGAGGCGTCTTACGGCGCGGTAAAGAATGTTGAGAAAAACAAGAATGAAAAATTGGCACTTACTGGTTCATATGCTAATGAATTTCAGGCTGTGACTACGGATTCATTTGATGTAACTTGGGATAGGGCAATATCAGAGTTGACAAAAATTGATTGGATATCACTGAGCAGCCTTGATAAAGATAACGGCATTATATTAATTAATGGATTGAATCTTACAAAGATGACAGTATTGGAAAAATCTTTTGATGGCAGCAATGCTTATGTCGTATCAGCAAAAGTTACTCGAAATATGAATGTTCATGGAAATTTTTACATTCATTTGCGTAGGGTGGCTTCAGGAACTCAGGTTAATGCCCGTCTTATTAATCTAAGTGCTACGGATGTGACAAGTATGAATATTCTTAATTATCCAGTTGCCAGTACAGGTGTCCTTGAGAAGTACATAGGCTCATTATTACAAAATAGTGTTCTCTGAAGGCATACGATTAGTATTTGTGCTTTAGTTTGTGTTGTATGAGTAAGATTACATATGTATGTTCTGTTTGTGGTTGCAGTTTTCAGACAGATTCAATAATGTCAATGCCGGAAATACATTGTCCAAAATGTGGTGGATTGATGTCTGAGTTAGCAGAGCACCCTATAGAGGATGTTAGTGACGAAAATGAGTCGTTGTTAGAATCTGACATAAACTATAAGAACCCTCTTCATTTAAAGGAAGGCGAATTTCAGATTTGTCCGTATTGCAAAACCAAGATTCCCGAAGCTTCTCGTCAATGTCCGTTTTGTATGATTTATCTGCCAACATCTTTTAAGCAGGAAGTAAAGGATGCAGGAAGAACTGTTCTGTTAATGGGAAAGATTTTCCTTATAGTACTTTTGTTAACGGCATTGTTTTGGCTATTGATATGGGCTGCATTTAATTAATAGATGCCTCCCCCAAGACAACAGAATCTGCCGAAGATGCTCCTAAAGCAGTTGGCAACAATGTGCGATATTCAGTTAATGCTGGTGCTGAAGCAGTAGTCAATACAACGCAGATGCCTTCAAATGGATTGGAATAGTTGGAGGCGCGCTGGCATTGATTGTGGGCTTTGTCCTGGTAACAGAAGAAGGCGCTATTGGTGGCATCTTGATGGGAAGCGGTGTCGTAGCAATCATCACTGGCATCATCAGCTGGGCATTCCTCAAGGTCCTGGTTAATATTTCACGCAATCTTTTCAATCTATACGATCTGATTGACAGGAACTTCAGCGACAAGCAAGTATAGTAGTAATCAATGCGCTGAATTAAATGCTTGTGTTTCAGTGTTTTGCTGACTAACTATCGCTCAATTTGAGCGATATTTAGTTGTTAATTGTCATATTATCAAGTACTTGATTCCGCCTCCGGCATCATCAGGAGTATTTCATTTCCGGAGCTGTGGCACGGCTGTTCAGTATAAGGGGGCAGCGCTATTTTGCAGATATTTCATTATATTTGTGGGTTATAACAGAAATGCCATGGCGCTAAGTTTTTTCGCAAAGATATCCCGGGCGATTACCGGCAAGTCGAGGGTGGATGACGATACCCTCGATGCCATCGAGGAGGCTCTGGTGGAGTCGGACATGGGTGTGGATACCACGCTGAAGGTGGTCGATGCCCTGGAGGAGAGGGTGCATCGCGACAAATATACTTCGTTCGACGAGCTTGTGAGCTATCTTCGCGAGGAAATTGCCGCGCTGCTCGAAAAAGGCGGCAATCCTTCCGCCGGACTTCCCGACAAAAAGCCCTATGTGATTCTGGTTGTGGGAGTCAACGGAGTTGGGAAAACCACAACCATCGGAAAGCTCGCGCATCTTTTCAAGAGCCAGGGCAAGAAGGTGATTCTTGGCGCTGCCGACACTTTCCGCGCAGCAGCCGTTGACCAGCTCGTGATTTGGGCGGAACGCGCCGGAGTTGACATCGTCCGTCAGGAAATGGGCTCCGACCCGGCTTCGGTTGCGTACGATACCGTAAAGGCGGCGGTGGCAAGGGATGCCGATGTGGTGCTGATAGATACCGCGGGGCGCCTTCACAATCGCATCGACCTCATGAACGAACTCACCAAGATTCGCAATGTCTGCCGCAAGGTTGTGCCCGATGCTCCGCACGAGGTTCTGCTGGTGCTGGACGCTTCCACCGGGCAGAATGCCTTCCAGCAGGCCAAGGAGTTCTCACGCGCTACTGACATCAGCGCCATCGCGGTAACCAAGCTCGACGGCACGGCAAAGGGCGGCGTGGTGGTCGGTCTTACCGACCAGTTTGAGGTGCCCGTCAAATACATTGGTGTAGGGGAAGGAATGGCCGACCTGGAGTATTTCGACAAGGACAAGTTCGTGGCGTCGCTGTTTAATCCGGAAGATTTGAAATAATATATGAAACTCAGTTACAATTGGCTCAAGGAATATCTTGAGATGGATCTTACCCCGGCCGAGGTGGTCGAGGCCATGACTTCAATAGGAATAGAGGTTGACAGCCTCGAAGAGCAGGAAGAGATTCCCGGCGGACTTGCCGGTGTGGTGGTGGCGAAGGTGCTTACCTGCGAGATGCATCCCGATTCGGATCATCTGCATATTACGACTGTGGATGCCGGAAGCGGCGAGCCGCTTCAGGTCGTGTGCGGCGCTCCCAATGTGGCTGCAGGGCAGAAGGTGCTCTTTGCCCAGATTGGCACGGTGCTGCCGGGCGATTTCAAGATAAAGAAGAGCAAAATCCGCGGGGTTGAGAGCCTCGGGATGATTTGTGCCGAGGACGAACTTGGCATAGGCGCAAGCCATGAAGGCATCATGGTGCTGCCGGACGATGCCGTGGTGGGAACTCCCGCAAAGGAATACCTGCATCTCAAGACGGAAGCCGTGATTGAGTATGAGATTACCGCAAACCGCGTGGATGCGGCTTCGCATATCGGCGTGGCACGCGACCTGTATGCTTATCTGTGCTACCACAATCTTCCCTGCAAGTTGAAGTACCCCGATGTCAGCGCATTTGCCGCCGGTAATGCCGAATCTCCCATATCGGTTGAGGTGCTGGATGCAGATGGTGCTCCGAGGTATTGCGGTGTAACCATTCAGGGAGTCAAGGTGGCCGCTTCTCCCGAATGGCTGCAGAAGAGGCTCCTTTCCATAGGACTTCGTCCCATCAACAATATCGTCGATATTTCCAATTTCATCCTGTTTGAACTTGGGCAGCCCCTTCATACTTTCGATGCCGGCAAGATTGGCGGAGGAAAGGTAGTGGTGCGCCGTGCCGCAGAGGGCGAAATTATCCGTACCCTTGACGGAGTGGACCACAAGCTTTGCGCAAAGGACATGGTGATTGCAGATACGCAGAGGCCCATGTGCATTGCCGGAGTATTCGGAGGTGAGGACAGCGGAGTGACCGAGGCTACCACAGATGTATTCATCGAGAGTGCATACTTTGACCCCGGTTCCATACGCCGCACTTCCAAGACCCAGGGTCTGCAGACCGACGCATCCTTCCGTTTCGAGCGCGGTGCCGACCCGGAAGTGCAGCCCTATGCACTCAGGCGTGCGGCCCTTCTCATCCTCGAACTTGCAGGAGGAAGCATTGCAGGGGAAGCCTCCGACTTCTACCCCGTTCCGGTTGAACGCAAGCGCATCGAACTCGATTTCGACCGCATCGAAGCTTTCATAGGCAAGAAGATAGGGCACGACGACATCGTCCGCATACTTGAGGCCCTGCAGTACAAGTTCGAAAGCCGGGATGGGGCCAAGGCCGTGGTGCTTGCTCCAAGTTATATGATAGATGTTTACCGTGAGTGCGATGTCGTGGAAGAGATACTCCGTATTTACGGCTACAACAACATCGACCTTCCCCACCATATGAAGATGAGCGTGAGCGCATCTCCCACCCCGCAGCCCGAAGCCATCCGCAACCAGATATCCAACTTCCTTGCTGCCAACGGATTTGCCGAAACCATGAACAATTCGCTCACCAAGGCGGATTACTACAAGAATCTTACGACCTTCCCCGCCGATGCGCTCGTGCACATAGTGAATCCCCTGAGCAACGACCTTAATGTCATGCGCCAGACCCTGATTCTCGGCGGACTCGAAGTGGTGGCATACAATGCCAACAGGCAGATTTCCCGCATCAAGACTTTTGAATACGGCTCTGTGTACAAGCGCCTTGCCGACAAAGACGGCAAGACCCTCGAAGGCTACGAAGAGCACCCCTGCTTTGCCCTGATTCTCAGCGGCGCTCCGGACAAGAACTGGAAAGGAGCCGAAGGAAAAGGCGACTTCTACCAGCTCAAGGGCTATCTCGAACTTCTCCTGAAGCGCTATGGCGCCGACCTCTACCAGATGTGGTCGGAAGCCGCTCCGTCCGACATTTTCTCGGAGGGAACCGTCTACAGCCTTCCCGGGCAGAAACAGCATCTTGCCACAATCGGCGTGGTCAATCCCGCCCTTGCGCGCAAATTCGGCATCAAGCAGCAGGTGGTCGCAGCCGAGATTGACTGGAATGCGCTCTTTACCTTGGTGAAACGCAACAAGGTTGCGTTCAGGGAAATGCCCAGGTTCCCGGAAGTGCGCCGCGACCTCGCCCTTCTGTTGGACGAAAATGTGAAATATGCGGATTTGCGTACGGCTGCATTCAAGAATGCCCGCAAACTGCTTAAGAATGTGAGCCTTTTCGATGTGTATCGCGGCGACAAGATTCCGGAAGGCAAGAAGCAGTATGCACTCAGTTTTACCCTGCAGGATACAGAAAAGACCCTTACCGACCAGGATGTCGAAAGAGTGATGGCACGGCTTCTGGATGTGTTCACCAAGGAGTTCGGAGGAAGTCTGAGGTAATGCGCAGGGGGCTGTCATATCTGTTGCTCGCCCTGGTGGTGCTTGGCTGCCTGCTGCCTTCGTGCCGCAGGGCCAGAATCATCGGCGTTTCGGATATGGCGGACATCTATGCCGAAATGTTCCTTGCCGACCAGTGGCTGAACGATAATTCGGCAAAGCGCAGAAAGGCCGACACTACGCAGTTCTACGGAGCCATTTTTGCAAGGCATGGATACGATTTCCGGGATTATGATGCCAGCGTGAACTATTACCTTGCCAAGCCGGAAAAGTATAATCAGGTATTGAAAAAAGCGGTGGAGAAGCTCAAGTCCGGCCTCACCGAGGTGGAAGAATTTGAAAAGGCAATTGAGCGCCAGAACAAGATTCTTGCAGGTCTTTCCGCGCTGCATCTTCCAGTATTCGCTCCGGATTCCATCCTGCACGATACGGCCTTGCTGTGGATAGTGCGGGATTCCGTGAGCCTGGACAGCCTGGCATTGGATTCCCTGCGCCTGGATACCCTTCGTTTGGACTCCCTCCGTTTGGATTCCCTCCGCCCGGACTCTTTGCGTCCGGATTTGCTGAAGCGCTTCAGACCTGTAAACGATAAGATTGTCAAGGAGAAAGTGTTATGATGCGTGAGGAAACCGTATTCGGCCCCATTTTCAGCCGCAGGCTCGGCAGCTCGCTGGGCATCAATCTCCTGCCTGTCAATGGGAAACTCTGTAACTTCGATTGTATCTACTGCGAATGCGGATGGAATAAAGACGGTCGTGACGACAAGAGGCTTCCTACCGCCGCAGAAGTGCGTTCCGCCCTCGAAGATAAGCTGCAGCAGTGCATGCTCGACGGCACGGCGATAGACTCCATAACCTTTTCGGGCGATGGTGAACCTACGCTGAATCCCGATTTTCCCCGCATTATCGACGACACGCTGATGCTGCGCAACACATTCTTCCCTTCGGCCAAGGTGTCGGTGCTGTCAAATGCCACCAGGCTCTCTCATCCCGAGGTTGTCGCCGCGCTCCGTAAGGTAGACAATCCCATACTTAAAATCGACGCTCCCACCGCTGAACTTGCGGCCAGAATCAATCAGCCCTATGCCGGATATGAACCCCTGCAGGTGGTCCGCGACCTGGCCCAGTTCGAGGGAGACTTCGTGCTGCAGACCATGTTCCTCCGAAGTCCTTCCTTCGACTCGTCGTCGCCGGAGGTGCTGCTTCCGTGGATGGAGATGGTACGCGTCCTCCGGCCTCGGGAAATCATGGTATACACCATCGACCGGCCCACTCCCGGGAAGGGTCTGGAGAAGTTTACCGAAGCGCAGATGCGCAGCTTTGTGCAGCCTCTGCTCGACGAAGGATTCAATATACAGATTAAAGCATAACCAATATGAACCAGACTGAAATTCTAAAGAAATGTTTTTCCTTCATGGACCTTACCACCCTGCATCCCGAGGATACTCCCAAGAGTGTGAAGAATCTCGTGGATAAAGTGGTGGCGTTGCAGAAGGAATATCCTTCTTATCCCTTACCTGCATCGGTTTGCGTGTTCCCCAATCTCGCAAATGTCGTCCGTGAGAACCGCCCTTGCGAAGAACTTCATGTTACTGCGGTTTCCAGCTGCTTCCCCACCGCCCAGAGTTTTCTGGAGGTGAAGGTGCGCGAGTGCGAGCTTGCTGTCGAAAACGGTGCCGATGAAATCGACATCGTGCTTGCTCTCAATAAATTCCTTGCGGGCGATGAGGCAGGTGCAGCAGAGGAAATCCGGGTTATGAAGGCTGCGATTGATGCTGCCGGTGAAAAGCTCGGCCGCAAGATTGTGCTAAAGGTTATCCTCGAAACCGGGCTTCTCAAGACCCCCGAGCTCATCCGCAAGGCTTCGTTGCTTGCAATGGAAGCCGGTGCCGATTTTATAAAGACATCGACCGGAAAAGTTTCCGTGAACGCTACGCCTGAGGCTGCCCGCGTGATGTGCGAAGCCATCCGCGACTACCATGCCCGGACCGGACGCAAGGTCGGTTTCAAGGCAGCCGGTGGAATCGCGACCGCCGAAGATGCCCTTGTCTATTACAATATCGGACTCGAAGTCCTCGGAGATGAGTGGCTGAATAAAGACTATTTCCGCTTTGGCGTCAGCCGTGTGGGCAATGCCCTCATGAGCGCCATCGAAGGACGGGAAGTGAAGTTCTTCTAAAGAGCCTCGCAATACGCTTTGAAGTCGCCCCAGCGGTAATAGGGGCCTTTGAAAGGGGAGAGCGCTGGAACGGTGGTCTCCTTTTCGTTTTCGAGGAGCTTGACCAGCACTTCGCCTTTTCTGTTGCGGTACAGCACGAAAGCGTAACTGCATCCCATGGTGACATGTTTGTATGCGGGCCAGCTGATATATGTGTCGGAAAGGGAAGTGCATTGGTCGTAGCCCTCTGAATGCAGGAAACTCAGGCTTGGCGCCACTCCGGAATCGTGGCCGAAACGGAGGTCGGCGCAGATGTCGTTGCCGTCGACTGCTTCCTGGGCCCTTGCGAGCACTTCGTGCACCAGATGCGAACCGGCATTGGTGTCGCGGTAGCATCCCGTTTCCGTGCTGTGTGTAAACCATGCGGCTATCCTGGCATTCTGCGACACTGCATAGGCAAACAACTCTTCTTCGGTAAACAATGCGTAAGGGTCTGCTTCTTTGTCGATGCAGCGGCTGATGCCGAGAATATGAATGATTTCGCAGGCTGCGGTGTATGTATCGCCAAGAATACTTCCGGACTTCTGCGAATCCGCAGTCATGCGCGTCCAGAATTCCTGCTCCGGGAAACGGGCGCGGAAAAGGGAATCCGCAATTCTGTTTTCGGTTTCATCCAGGGATGGGTTGGGGTCCCAGCGGGTAAAATAATACCTTGGCCCTGCATTCAGGTCAAACTGCAGACGGGGTGCACTGCGCTGCAGTGAAAGCAGGAAACTTGTTCCGGTCATCGCGCTCCTCAGCACCGGAGAGGAACGCCATCTGACGCTTTTTCTTGTTTTCTGATGAAATATTCTGCGGTAGCGCCTGGCAAAACGCTCACCAATCCCTTTTTCCTCTTCATATCCTGTCTGTGTCAGCATCCCTTCGTTTCCTCTGTGCATCTCCTCGCTCCATTTCAGCCAATCCCTAAGCTGTTCTCCCTCTTCCGTGAGAAGCCCCAGGACATGGAGAGAGTCGAATTTTTCCCTGTATCCCGAAATGAACTCAATCTTGCCGGTGAGGAACCTGCTGCCATGCCTTCCATAGTATCCGATATAGAAAGGCTTGTATCCCCGTGGAGCCTTGGTGTCAAGACATTTTTTGTCCGGGGCGATGTATGTGTGGTGATTGCCTGCTGCAAGGTACTTGTCCTGCCTGATGGTCTCAAGCATTTGGGTTTCAGGCTGTAAGGATGCTGAAAACAGTATAAAGAAACAATACAAAAAATTCATGATAAGCATATTGGAACAGTTTGCAAATATAGTAAAAGCGCTTTCTACATACAAGAGAGGGGCATTGATGCAATTAATCGTTTTAAAACTTTTTCATCGCTTTTGCAGCGCTACATTTGCCGACGGATACAAAACAGATGGAATATGAAACACTCGAAACTCTTTTTTCTTGCCTTGTGGGGCTGCGGGCTGCTTTCGTGCAGTCTTGATTCAGGCTCTCCGGACATTCCGGGAGTGTCTTCTTCAGAAGAGGAGGCCCTTACGCACGGGATGATGGTACTTGGAAAACAACTCGACGACCCTTATTCGGTTGGCAATGTCACCAAAGCCCTTGCGTCGCTCTATCCTGCCAAAGCCGTGGAAGGAGAGGTGAGCACCACGCACCTGTATGTGCGTTTCCTCCCTTCCGGTCAGGACCAGTACGATACTTTGGATTCGCTCGGCGTGGAGATGCTCGACCACCCCGTGGATTTCGAAATTGTACGCGACGGCGACTACTACCATGACCCCACCGTTCCGGAGGGCGACATTACCTGGCAGTACGCAGTGCTTCCGCCCGATTTTGATTTCCCGAAAGGGATACGGTACGAGATTCTTGACAGGTGCCATATTACCGAACATGAGGTGATAACCCGTGCGGATGCGGATGGCATCGACTGGGAGGCGGTGGAAAGGGAGGCTTTCCGCATCACCGGCAATGCCCACATGCTCTCGGAACCCGGCACCAAGGGCTCTTCCGAGTCCAAACCATCCGGCAGGGTAACCCTGGTGGACGACTATTATCCAGACGCCCCGGAGGGAGTTCGCGGGGTTCGCGTGGCGTGCAATGTTTTTGTGAAGATAGCCCAGACCTATACCGATGAGAACGGGTATTACCAGATGGGGAAATCCTTCTCCTCAAAGCCACGCTATTGGCTGGTATTCAAGAATAAAAAGGGCTTTGGCATAGGACTGAACCTGATTCTGGTGGGAGGCTCTTCCTCAACTATGGGAAAACATTCTGCCGAGGGATACGACATGGAAGTGAGCAGCAAGAGCGACCACAGCCTGTTCTGCCGCTGCGTGGTGAACAACACGGTCTGGGATTATTTCGAACAGTGCAGCAACAGCAAGGTGGCGATGAAAGCGCCCCCGTCCAATCTGCGGCTGTGGCTTTTCGGCAAGATGAGCTCCAGCAGCACGGTTATGATGCAGCATGGCGCAGGGATAGATAATACCATGATAGGCAAATATCTTGGCGAGTATGCCACCATCGTGAAGTGGTTCCTGCCCGACATTACCATAGGAACCAGGAACTGCAAGGATTATGCATCCGTCTTTGCCAGTACCGTGCACGAGTTATCCCATGCCACGCACTTCCAGCAGGCCGGAAAAGAATATTGGGACAGATTCATTGAGTATGTTCTCGGCTCTTTCATTTCCTCCGGGTTCGTAACTTATGGCAGCGGGGGAGAGGAAGATTCCGGAGTGTGCGAGGTCGGGGAAATGTGGGCATACTACATGGAATCAAAGCTATATCGCCTGCGCTATCCCGAGAGTGAGGCCGCATTCGGCACTTCCTGGTGGTTCTATCCGCAGATTTTCATGTTCCTGGACGAAAGGGGGCTCAACCGCTACCAGATTTCCAAGGCGCTGCTCTCCGATGTTACCGACCGCGACCTGCTTCGCGACAAATTGCTCAACCTCTACCCCGAATTCAAGACCAATATTCAAATGGCTTTCAACCGCTACTATCGTTAAACAATGCTTAAATTATGAAAAACTTCTTCAAATTATTTGTCTGTGCGGCGCAGCTCACCATCGTGGGCTGCCTCGTGCCGCACTCTGCCGTAGCACAGGAACTGTCTTTCTCCACCAATGTCGTCGATTATGCAAGGTCAGGCTCTGCGAACCTTGAAGCTTCGTACGGCTTTACCCGTCATTGGAGCGTAAACGCAGGGATGAAGTACGATTCCGGCGGCATGCTGCGCCAGCAGCTTTATTCCGTGGGAACCCGTTTCTGGCCCTGGCATATATATTCCGGATGGTGGCTCAGCGGCAAACTCCAGTATCAGGAATTCAATGAAGCAGAAACGGTGACGCTGATTACTTCTGAGGGCGACCGCTATGGTGCAGGCATCGGGGCTGGTTACTCCAAAATGCTGGGCAAGCATTTCAACCTCGACCTCGGAATCGGACTCTGGGGCGGCTACACCAAGTATGTGACTTATGCCTGTCCTACCTGCGGACGCAGGACAGGTGCCGGAAACACAGCCTTTATGCTGCCAAACGACATGATAATTGCACTAAGTTATATTTTCTAAAAAAAATTACTATCTTTGCAGTCCGCTAGCGGGAGTGGCGAAATGGTAGACGCGCTAGTTTCAGGAGCTAGTGTCTGGTGAAGACGTGTCAGTTCGACTCTGATCTCCCGCACAATCAAAAGCCGGTTGGGTTATTCCCGACCGGCTTCATCTTATTCATTGACTATACCTTATTTTTTAAGGCTTGCGGCCTTGTGAATCAATTCTGCAAGCTGGGCCCGGAGTCCGAGGTGGTCGTAATCAAGTGAGGGCCCGACGAGTTCTTCTGCAAGGCTGGCGCTGGCTGTGCCCTTGTATTCCGAATTCCTGAGCCACAGTCCGTATGCAGCTATGCCTGCGGCGAAGTCGAATTCGTCGGATGGCCTGGCTGATGAAGATTTAATTTTGAGTGACAGCCCCCTGCTTTCTTCTCCGAGAGCCTTCTTGTAGCGGACATCAAAATCCGCAAGAATGGCATCCGTGGCGAAGTCTTCTGTCGGCACAATTTCGTAAAGTGCGGTTACGGTCTGTCCTGCGCCAATCTCTCCTGCATCCTTTTTGTCATCTTCGAAGTCTTCGTTATTCATCACCCTGTTTTCATATCCTATCAGGCGGTAACTGTCAACATACTGCGGATTGAATGTAATCTGGCATTTGGTATCATTAGCTACCGCATAAAAATGGCTGCGTTCGTTGACAAAGACTTTCATCATCTCTTCTTCGGAGTCGATATATGTGTAAGTGCCGTTGCCGTGGTTGGAGAGGTTTTCCATCCTGGCATCCTGAAAATTGCCCGTGCCGAAGCCCATTATACTGAGGTAGATACCCTTGTCCAGGTAGCTCTCGACCATTTCCACCAGGGCTTCCGTGCTCGAAACGCCTACATTGAAATCCCCGTCGGTGCACATGATAATGCGGTTGTTGCCTCCGGTAATATAGTGCGCCGTGGCTTCTTCATAAGCCATCTTCATGGCGGCACCTCCGGCTGTGGCTCCGCTCGCCGAGAGTCCCCGGATGGCGTTCTTTATGGTTTGCGCATCTTTCACCAGCGTTGATTCAAGAACCTTTTTCACGCTCCCGGAATAGGTGATGATGGCGATGCGGTCGGAGGGTTTCATGTAGTCTATCATGGCGATGAGGCCGCTTTTCAGCAGGTTGATGCGGTCGTCGCCCGACATTGAGCCGGAAGTGTCAATCAGCAGGATGTAGTTGGCATCGGGAATTTCTTCGTTTTTGAGTGTTTTCCCTTTGAGCCCGAGGCGTATCAGTTTATGCTTTTCGGCCCATGGACATCCGCCAACCTCGGCATTTATTGCAAGGGTCTCATTCCCTTCGGGGTCAGCATAGTTGAATGTGAAATAATTGAGGAATTCTTCTATCCTGACGGAATTCGCATCAGGGAGGAAGCCGGAATTGATGCATCTTCTCATATATGCATAGGCGGCGCCGTCCGCATCGACGGAGAAGGTCGATACAGGCTGCTCGCTTGTGCTGACAAACGGGTTTTCCTTTATCACATCGAAATTGTCTCCGGATTCCGGACTTGTTTGTTCATCGTAGCTGTATTCCGGATAACCGCTGAAACCGTCATAATAGTCATTCATGCTGCATGATGCAAAAGCAAAACCTGCAACTGTCAAAACGAAAAATAGGAGCTTTGTTTTCATAATTCTTTTGTCTTTCTACTATTTAAACTCGCGCTGTGCAAAATCTTGCATCAATCTCTTTTTATTATCTTTGTGTCTGCAGCAGATACGACGATGAAAAAGATTAGCGCAATGCTTGCCCTGGCTTTTATAGGGCTGACCCTGTACGGACAGCAGGCCGACAGGTTGGAATGGTTCCGTGAGGCGAAGTTCGGGATGTTCATACATTGGGGCATATACACCGAACTGGCCGGCATGTATGGCGACAAGACCGACGGCGGGGAGTGGATGATGCACAGCAAGCAGATTCCCATCGCGGAGTATTCCGCCCTTGCAAAGCAGTTCAATCCCGTCCGTTTCGATGCCGACGACTGGATTCGTCTTGCAAAGCGTGCCGGGCAGCGTTACCTGGTGGTAACCGCCAAGCACCACGACGGCTTTTCCATGTTCAAGTCGGAGGTGACACCTTATAATATCATAGATGCCACTCCTTACGACAAAGATGTGATTGCGGAACTGTACCGCGCTTGCGGAGAGCAGGGCCTGCATTTCGGCTTCTACTATTCCCACATGCTGGACTGGTATCATCCCGGAGCCAACGGATGCGCATGGGACCCGGCCCATCAGGGAAGCAGGGATGACTACATCAACAAGATTGCCCTTCCACAGGTTGAGGAACTGCTTGGGCGGTTCCCGGATACGGATATAGTCTGGTTCGACCAGGGCGGCGACATCACCCATGAAGAGGCCCTGAAATTCTATGACGCCGTCCGCGCCCGTCCGAACATTATCCTGAACAACCGTATGGGTGGCGGCATGGTGGGCGATGTGATAACCCCCGAGCAGTTCGTTCCCGCCACGGGGTATCCGGGCAGCGTGTGGGAAACCTGCATGACCATGAACCGCCACTGGGCCTACTGTGCCTACGACGACAACTGGAAATCATCCTCCGAGCTAATTCGGAAACTCGTGGAAATCGTGAGCAAGGGAGGGAACCTTCTGCTTAACATAGGCCCGGACAAATACGGCACGATACCGCAGATATGCCGCGACAATCTTGAGAGAATCGGCGACTGGATGGAGGTTAACGGTGAAGCGATTTACGGCACTGAAGCTTCTCCCTTCCCCTTCCTCCCTTTCGGATATGCCACCCGCAAGGGAAATATCCTGTATCTTCATATCACCCGGTGGGACCGGAACATCAGCATTCCCTATAGTGCGAAAGTCAGGAGCGCCCGGCTCCTTGCCGACCCTTCGGTAAAGATAAAAGAAGGACATTCGGGAGGCGCCACCTCCTTTTCCCTTCCTCCTTTCGCACCCGATGCGGCGGTTTCGGTCCTTGCGGTGGAACTGAAGGAGCAGATTCCGACTCAGGATGTGCCTACCGAAGGCGCGCCGATGACCGTCGGGGGCAAGGTGATAAAAGAACTTAGCGATGCCGATTATAAATCGACATGGACCTCCGACGGGCACGAGGCCATGGTGGAAATAGAACTGCCTTTGCCTCAGACCGTCCAGTGCCTTGCCAGCGTTGAGCCTTGGCAGAATTGGGATGGCATCAATCAGCAATATACCGTACAGGCCAATATCCACGGAGAATGGAAAACCCTGGCTTCCGGAAGTGGCGACGGCACAGGTATCACCTTGCCCTTCGCTCCCGTGAAAGCGCAGCGTTTCCGTGTGCAACTCAGCAACGACAAAGAAAAAGTCAGCCTTCGGCAGCTAATGCTTTTCAATTGATTTGCGGATGATGCAAGGTTTTGCCTTTCCCCGGATTTAGTTTATGAAAGCAGACTGTTTTATGAGAAAGTCCGTCGGCATACTCCTACTTGTTTCCGCCCTTTTTGCGGCGGGCTCCTGCACAATGCAAATGGATGATGTTCCAGATATAGGCTTTGAGAATATCAAGTCTGCATACGCTATTTTTACCGCCCGCCAGTCGGATTCCGGAGTAGTCTATCTGCAGGTGAATGATTCTACGAGGCTTTACCCTGAGAATATGCAGGATGAATTTGCCGGTGTGTGCAGGATGTTTGGCTTGATACGAGTTTCGGGCTCGCAGTTTATGGATTATGGTTATCGGACCGTGGTTGACTGGTCGGAACCCATTGATGAAGGAAAAATGCAGGCTGGTTTTCCGGCATCCGGTTCAGGAGATACGATTGATGTGCTCGACGACTGGATGACAAGTGTCGAGGACGGTTATCTCACAGTGCACTATTCCACTTTCTGGGGAACGGACCCGGTCGGGCATTCTTTCTCGCTCGTCAGGGTCGGCGACCCCGGCAATCCTTACAGGCTCCGCTTGGTTCACTACCGCAATGGCGACGCTGCCGAAGTGGAGGGAGATGGTCTGATATGTTTTGATTTAAGAGATCTTCCTGAAACAGGAGGAGAATATGTTGACTTGGTATTGACATGGTTGAACGGTGAAGAAAAAGACGCCGAGCGGATTTTCCGGTTCAGAAGCCGTAGCGATTCCGACTGAAAAGGAACTGCTGCTTCTTGTCCGCAGCGGAGATGCCTCGGCAAAGCGTCGTTTCTACGACCGTTATGTGGGGTATCTTACTGCGGTATGCTCGCGCTATGTCGTGGACCCTTCCGATGTGAAGGATGTGCTGCAAGACTCTTTCATCAAGATATTCAACAGCCTGGACAGATTCGAATACAGGGGAGAGGGGAGTATCCGCGCCTGGGTGAGCCGTATCGTGGTTAATGATTCACTGAAGTCGCTTCGCAATTCCGGACGCCTGCTTGCCCTGTCGGAGTTGCCGGAGATACCCTCCGACGCCGAAGATGAGCCGGTGCGCCCCGAAATCCCTCCCGAGGAGTTGCAGCGGATGATAAAGGCTCTTCCGGATGGGTACAGGACGGTATTCAATCTCTTTGTATTCGAAAAGAAATCGCATAAGGAAATAGCAGGGATGCTTGGCATCAAGGAGGATTCTTCCGCATCGCAGTATCTTCGTGCGCGGCGAATTCTCGCATCAAAAATAAAGGATTATTGGAAACGACAGGATAATGGATAAACTGAAAAAAGATTGGACGGAGTCTTTGGCTGAGCGCATGGATTCTTTTGCCGAGGCGGAACCGGAAGGGCTGTGGGACGCAGTCAGTTCCGGAGTTCAAGGCCGGGGCTGCCGCAAACCGGCTCCGATATGGTGGTATGCCGGAGCGGCCCTTGCTGCCGCTGCCGTACTTGCAATTGTTCTTATCCTGCATCCTTCCATGCCGCAGGAAGGAGTCTCCATCGTCCCGGGAGACGCAGTGGTGGCTGAAAATATATCGGAGGAACCCCCGTTCTGCAGAACCCCTGTTTTCGAGATGGAGACCCGGAAAACTGAAGAACCGCTTGAAACCGCAATGGAATCTGTCGAAACGATAACAAAGCCGGCCGAAACGGAACCGGTCGAAACCGAGGCGGCATTACCGGAAACCGACGATGCCGTAACGGAACCGGCTCCCCGCACACGGCAGACCGTGCAGACCTGGCCGCAGGAACGCAAAAAGAAGCAGCAGCATATACGCGTGCATGGAGGTATTTCCACCGGAGGACTGTTTGCGGGGAATGTAGTGCAGACCAGTTCGGGTTACGGCCTTTCAAATTCCACCCTTACCAAAGCGGTCGGCACCGGCGCAGTTTTTGGCACTTCGTCGCCTGCGATGCTTGCGCGTAACAGGGAAAGCACTACCACCTCCGACCATCGCCAAAGCGCACGGATCTCGCTTGACCTGTGCGTTTCCATTACCGACAGGCTCTCTGTGGGAACCGGGCTTGTATTCACCTCGCTGACTTCTTCGTTCGACTCCCAGGCCGGAGGCAGCCGTTCGCATCTTGACAGAAGCCTCTCATATTACGGAATCCCCCTGTATATTCAGTACAATCTTTTGCAATGGAAGCGCCTTACGCTGTATGCCAATGCAGGCCCGATGCTCGAATTCTGTTCCGGGGGCGAAGAAAAGAATATATTATATTTGGGCACGACGGAAATCTCAAGAGCTTCAAATACCATTGACTACCGGGATTCCAGATGGTCGCTAAACGCCGGAGCCGGTATTCAGTTGAAGATATTCGGACGCAGTTCGCTATTTGTGCAGCCTGGATTCTCCTGGCATCTGCCTGGCAACCGGGAATTCGAATCGTATTACACCGAGCATCCGGCTGCGTTCAATTTCACGGTCGGATACAGGGTGAATCTGTTTTAGCGAAAGCTATTTTACGGGAATCTTGTCGATGCGGCGCTGGTGGCGTCCTCCTGCAAAATCGGTCGTGAGCCATGCGCGCACGATACTGACGGCCATCCTGTAGGAGATAAACCTTGCAGGCAGCACCAGGACATTCGCGTTGTTGTGCTCTTTTACGAGGGTGCCCACGGCAGTGTTCCATGCGAGGCCTGCGCGGATTCCCTGATGTTTGTTGAGGGTCATTGCCATCCCGTTTCCGGTGCCGCATATTGCGATGCCAAGATTGCACTCACCGCTCTCCACGGCGCGGGCGAGGGGATGCGCGTAATCGCAATAGTCGCAACTCTCGGTGCTGTCGGTTCCGAAGTTCACCACCTCGTAACCCTTGCCGAGCAGGTAAGACATCAATTTGGCCTTATATTCCACGCCTGCGTGGTCGGAGCATAATCCTATTTTCATAATCTTCACTTAGTTTAATGATTTGGCCCTGTCCATCCTTGCTTTGAATTCGTCTTTGCCGATAAGGATTACTATGTCGGCAATGCCGAGGCCGCTTCCGGAACCGGTAAGGGCGAGGCGTATGCAGTTCATAACCTTTCCCATGGGCCATCCGTTGCTGCGGATGAATTCTTCCAGAGGGCCTTCGAGTGCTTCCCTGGTCCAGGGGCCGTCGTAAGCGAGGATAAAGTCGGCAACCTTCATTGCAGGCTCCGTATTTTCGGGCTTCCAGAACTTGGCGGCGTCTTTTTGGGCATAAGTTTCGGGAGCCTTGAAAAGATACCAGGCAATGTCCCAGAAGTCGGCCACGAAGGTGGCGCGCTCCTTGATGAGATGCACCACGCGCACAAGATACTCAAAGGGTGCTTCGATGCCGTGGGAGGCAAGGACCGGAACAAAGAGCGAGGCAAGCTGCTCGTCGCTTTTCATGCGCAGGTATTCCTTGTTGAACCATTTTGCCTTTTCGGGGTTGAACTTCGCCCCCGCCTTCTGCACCTTGTCCATGGAGAATGCCTGAATCAGTTCTTCCATGCTGAACAGCTCCTGTTCGGTTCCGGGATTCCAGCCAAGCAGCGCCAGCATGTTCACGAATGCTTCGGGGAAGTATCCGTCTTCGCGGTAGCCGTGCGAGGTTTCGCCGTCGGCGCTCTTCCACTGGAGGGGGAATACCGGGAAGCCGAGCTTGTCGCCGTCGCGCTTGCTGAGTTTACCGTTTCCTACGGGCTTGAGAAGCAGCGACAGGTGCGCAAAGCGGGGTTGGGTATCCGTCCATCCGAAAGCCCTGTAAAGCAGATAGTGCAGGGGGAGGGAAGGCAGCCATTCCTCGCCGCGGATAACCTCGGTGATTTCCATCAGATGGTCGTCCACGATGTTGGCGAGATGGTAGGTGGGGAGCTCGTCGGCGCGTTTCCACAGCACTTTGTCGTCGAGCGTGCGGGTGTTCACTTCGATGTGCCCGCGGATAAGGTCGTCCATTGCCACCACTTCGTCTTCCGGCATCTTGAAACGCACGGTCCAGTCGGTGGTTTCCGCGAGCAGGCGCTCCGTTTCGGCTGCGGGCAGGGTGAGGGAATTGCGCAGATGGAGCCTGCTTTCATAATTGTAGATGAAAGTCTGTCCTGCGGATTCCGCCTTGGCGCGCTCTGCGGCAAGTTCTTCTGCGGTGTCGAAAGCATAGTAGGCGTATCCTGCCTCCACGAGCTGTTCGGCATATTTGCGGTAGATGCCGCGCCTCTGGCTCTGGCGGTAGGGTGCGTGCGGGTGACGCTCCGAAGGGCTTTCCACCACTTTGCCTTCGGCATCCACTCCTTCGTCGGGAACGATGCCGCACCAGCGCAGGGCTTCGATGATGTATTCTTCAGCCCCGGGTACGAAACGGTGCGAGTCGGTGTCTTCGATGCGGATGATGAAATCTCCTCCGTTCTGCTTTGCAAACAGATAATTATACAGTGCCGTGCGCACTCCGCCCATGTGCAGGGGGCCGGTCGGCGACGGTGCAAATCTTACCCTTGTCTTTCTCATCTATTCGTTCTTTTTAGGTTTTCTGCGGATTGCAGGTTCGTTTTCGAGTATGCTGATGGCTTCCTGGCTTTCGCTCACGAGCAGCGCGGGGCGTTTGTCGAGGTCGAAGCGGAATGCCCTTTCATTATCCTTCTTTGTGTATCCGATGTGCGAGCTGCTGTCGGCGGGGAGACTGATTCCTTCGCCGCTGGCGAGTTCGCCCTTGTCGTAGACATAGTTTTTGCTGATGGTGATGTAGTTGTCGGCATCGGCAAGTCCTGGTCCGATTACATCCGTGAAGCGGAGGCCGACCACAATCGAAGTGATGTGGATGGTGCCGCCTGCATCGGGATTTTCGTCATAGATGAGGCCGCGCTTGAAGTTGTTGCCGCCTCCGGTGTATTCGTCGATGAGGTCGTTGAGCTTGCGCATCTCGTCCATGGTGAGGCCCTGTTCGTTCTTGCCCACGGTGGTGTTCACCAGCACATTCTTCGCGCTCTTGAGGTCGAAGTCGTTGAGCAGGGGCGACTCGAAGGCTTGTTTCACCGCCTTTTCGATACGGTCGGGACCCGACCCGCTGCCATAGCCCATCAGGGCCATGCCGCTGTCCTTCATCATGGTCTTCACATCCTCGAAGTCCACATTGATGTAGCCCTTCTTCTTGATGATTTCGATGATTCCGCGCACGGCTGTGGCAAGCACCTCGTCGGCCTTCGGGAAGGCGTCTTGAACCAGCTGGCTGCCATAATAGTCGTAGAGCCTTTCGTTGTTGATGATTATCAGGCTGTCAACATTCTTTTCGAGTTCGTGGATGCCTTCCAGTGCGCGAGAAAGCGCATTCTTCCCTTCGTTGAGGAAGGGAATGGTAACTACTGCCACGGTGAGTATGCCGCGGTCCTTGGCCATTTTGGCAATCACGGGGGTGGCTCCTGTTCCTGTGCCTCCGCCCATTCCGGCGGTAATGAACAGCATCTGCGTGTCGGTATCCAGCACCTTCGCGGAAATCTCGTCCTGGCTCTCAAGCGCCGCGTTGCGCCCCTTGGTGGGGTTGGTGCCTGCCCCGAGTCCGCGCCCGAGCTGAATCTTCGTGGGCACCGGGCTTGCCAGCAGATGCATGGAGTCGGTGTTGCAGACAATGAAGCTGCAGCCGTCGATGCCTTGTTCATACATGTACGATACGGCGTTGCAGCCGCCTCCTCCAACTCCCAGAACCTTGATGGTTTCGTTGGACACCACCCAGTCGGCGGGGGTGATTATCATATTGTCTTCTCCCATAGTGAATGCATCTTTATCAGTTGTCCTGTACCTGGTCGTAGAGGCCCCCTACAAAATCTTCCACCGGCTTGAAAGCCTTTTTGGTCCACTTGACCAGAAGGCTTTGGCCATGCTCTTTGGGCTCCTTTGCAACCTTGGTTTTCCTGGTTTTTTCCGGCTTTTGCCGAGGTTCCTGCACGGGCTCGAAAACGGTGCCGCCGAGATTTACGGACTCTTCCTGTATTTCGGGTTCGGCGGGCGTTTCGGTTTCAACCTCCTCCTTTCGCTGCGATGCAATCGGAACTTCCTCTATGCAGTTGAGGTGCTTGTCCTCCCTGGCAAGCAGGAGCATGCCTGTCAACGACACTGCGCCGGCTTCGTTGATGCCCGGGCATCCGGCGGTGGTGAGGGCTTTTGTGCGGGGGTATCCCGTGCGGACATTGTATCCCGACATTTCCTTGATGAGGTTTCCGCATCCTGCAAGGTCGGCGCAGCCGCCGGTAAGCACCACTCCGTTGCGGAGCCTGTCGGCATAGCCGCTTTCCTGAATCTTGAACAGGATGGCTTCGACTATCTCCCTCACGCGGAAAGTTATGATTTCGGAAAGATACTTGACGGGGAGCTGCTGGTCGGTGCCATTCTCTTCGTCCTTAATCTGCAGGATTTTGTCGCCCATGTTCTGGAGTTTGTCCGGCATGCAGGAGCCGAATCCGAGCTTGATGTTCTCAGCCAGCCTCTCGGTGAAACCGCACTCAAGCTTGATGTCGGTGGTAATGCTGCGGCCTCCGAAGGGAATGGCATAGTAGTAGCGGAGTATGCCGCCCTGGTAGATTGTAACCGAACTTACTCCCGCCCCCATTTCAATGAGCGCAACGCCGTTTTCCTTCTCTTCGGAACTGAGAACGGCCTCAGCAGTGATGGGAGGGAGGAAGAACTTCCGGGCGCAGGCGACATCGGCCTTGTTGAGCATTATGTCGATGTTGCGCGACGCGGCCTTCAGGCCCACGAAAACTTTGAAATTGCCTTCCAGCACTCCGCTTGGCATGCCCACGACATCTTCTTCGGTGCAGTTGATGCTGTCGTCGGTGCTGAACGACTGTGCGGAAGCCCCATAGATTTCCTGCTTTGCGGGGTCGTCGAGCGGATACGAATCCAGGGCCATGTTCTTGATGGCGTCGATTTCCTCCTGGCTGATGCAGCTTTCCGCATCGCCGCGGTCTATCCTCGCGCTCGAGAGTTCCTGGCTCACGCCGTAGCGGGGGAGACCTATCACCACCTGGGTAATCCTGATGCCAAGTTCCTCTTCCGCTTCGTCAATTGCCTTGCGAAGCGGCACGGAGGCTCTTGCCGGGTTGAAGATGCAACCCCTGCGCACTCCGTCGGAAGGGCGTTCCTTGTAGTAGAGAATCTCCATGCTTCCGCCGGCAATCTTGGCTACTGACAGTGCTATCTTGGAGGTTCCGAGATCTACTGTTGCTATGTATCTTTCTTCCATATATTTGATTTTATTTCTTTCTGCATACTATCTGCCCTTTGTACTTCACGCTCACCGTGGCATAGCGGTCCTTTTCCACTGC
>JAFUGJ010000066.1 GCA_017469425.1 Bacteroidales bacterium | reverse complement strand
TCCGAAATTCTGGATTTGGTAGGAGGAGCCCAGCAATGACGGCGGCAATTCTCGCAAACGGGGCCTTTCCCCGAAAGGACTATCCCCGATACCTGCTTCGAAGCGCCGATGTCGTGGTGTGTTGCGACAGCGCTACGAATTTTGCCCGTCTGCAGAGGATGGGGATAGAGCCCGTTGCCATGGTAGGCGATATGGATTCGGCATCCGCCGCCCTGCGAAGGGAACTCGGCACCCGTGCCGTCCGCGTTGAAGAGCAGGACTATAATGACCTCAACAAGGCATTCTGCTGGCTGCTGCAGAATTATCCGCAGGCGGACACGGTTTATATTCTGGGTGCTACGGGCAAAAGCGACGCCCATACCCTTGGGAACCTCTCATATCTCATGAAATGGGAGCAGGACTACCGCCTCACCTCAAAAGGAATCAGCGTGCAGATGGTATCCGACTACAACACCGTATTCGCAATCTCGGAAAGCACCGAACTCCATGTCGGAGAAGGCCGCAAAGTGTCTTTTTTCTCTTGTGACCCCGGCCTGAAGCTCCATTCAGAAGGTCTTCGCTGGCCTACCGATAGCGTTGTTTTCGACTACTGGTTCAAGGCTACTCTCAACCGCGCCACCTCGGACATTATCAGCCTTTCTTTGAACCGTCCGGCTCCGCTGCTCGTAGTTCTGGACTGATTCTGAGCTTATTTGAGCTGAAATAATCCGAAAATAAAAAAATATTCTTATATTTGAGCCGGAAAACAATTTCGGCTTATGGTAAAGGAATATGACATGATTATTGAGTATCTTGGTCAGCATCCAAGATCATCCCGTCAGGAAATCTGCGGCGGAACAGGCTTCAAAGGCAGTGATGCATCTCTCAAACGCCTTCTTCACAGTGCGGTGGAATTGGGCGATGCCGTTTCGGAAGGTAACGGTCGCGCTACCTGCTACTCCCGGGCGGTTCCAATATATTCAGGAAAAAACCGCAAGCATCCTTATGGCCTCCAGACTTTTGAGCATATTGTTACGGGGGGTTATGTGTATGTCGATAAATCTGAACTTGTCTATAATCTTGCAAATAATCCGGCCAAGTATGTGTTCCTGAGCAGGCCGCGGAGGTTTGGCAAATCCCTGCTGGTAAGCACGCTCAAGTCTTATTTCGAAGGGAGGAAAGACCTTTTTGCCGGTCTTGCCATTTCAAAGTTCGAAAAGGACTGGGTCCGCTACCCAGTAGTCCGGCTCGACCTTAGCCTTGCCGGTACCTCTTTTGACTCTGATGATTTGCGGTCTAGGCTTTCAAGGATTCTCCGGCAAAATGAAGATGAACTGGGGCTTGAACATGTTGAGGATACTCCGGGAGGGCGTTTGGCCTCTTTGGTCCGTAATGCTTATGCAAAATATGGGCAGGGTGTGGTTGTCTTGATTGATGAATACGACGCTCCTCTCCATGAAGTTATTTTCGACACGGAGAATGGCCCGGTTT
This sequence comes from Bacteroidales bacterium, assembly GCA_017469425.1. Lineage (GTDB taxonomy): Bacteria > Bacteroidota > Bacteroidia > Bacteroidales > UBA932 > Cryptobacteroides. The sequence goes on along the minus strand of JAFUGJ010000066.1, from coordinate 3,120 downwards.
ACAAAAGGATAATGAAGGATTTATTCTCCCCGCTCAAGAATCTTGACCCTTACCTGCGATTCGTGTTCCTTACCGGCATCAGTAAGTTCAGCCAACTCAGCATTTTCAGCGCCTTGAACAACATGAGGGATATTTCGCTCAGCAACGAATTTTCATCGATATGCGGCTTCACCGAGGCGGAAATCGACAAGTATTTCGATGTCGATATTATTGAAATGGCTTCCAGGATGGGCAAAAACCCGGAGGAAATGCATGAGATGATCAAGATGCAATATGATGGCTATCATTTCAGTGCTTCTTGCGAAGATATATACAATCCTTTCAGCATGTTGGGTTTGTTCATGGAAAAAGAGTTTTCCAACTATTGGTTCGGCTCCGGCACTCCTACGCTGCTCTACGAGACGCTTGGACGATTCAATCAGGACATGGCGGGTATCGACAATGCGGAGGCGCGGGCGGACGAGTTCAGTATTCCAACGGAAACTGTTCAGAATGCCATTCCTCTATTTTATCAGAGCGGGTATCTGACTATCAAGTCCTACGACCCTTTGGAACAGACCTATGTGCTGGGAATCCCCAATTCAGAAGTTCGTACCGGGCTGTTCAGGGATTTGCTTCCGGCAATGGTCGGCAAAAAGCGCATGGAAACAAGCAATTTCGCTTATGAATTCCTGCGGCCCCTCCGCAGGGGTGATGTGCAGGAAGCCATGGAGGCGCTAAAGGCGTTTTTAGCTTCAATTCCGTATCCTGAATTCGGGGAGGGGTTCCGCAATTCTTTTGAAGAGCGTGAAGCGTACTATAAGAGGCTGTTCTATGTGGTGTTCTCTTTTATGAATATAAGGGTTTATACTGAAGTAATGAACAGCCGTGGCCGTACCGATGCCGTGATGGTGTTTGACGACGCCATCTATGTGGTTGAATTCAAGCTCGATGCTGCGTCGGCCAAGGAAGCTGTCGCCCAGATAGATGCCAGGGGATATGCAGAAAGGTTCTCAGCAAGAAAACGCAAGGTCTTCAAGTTGGGGCTCAACTTCTCATCCGAAAGCCGTAATTTGGACAGCTGGGCCTTGGAAGAGGCTTAGAAGCAGATTCCGAGTGCGGCGGAGAAGGTTCCTCCTATGATGCCGGATGAGAGGATGTAGGCCGCATCAAGCGACACTCCGGCTAATTTGACGCCGATACCCAGAGAGGTAAAACTCGGGAGGGCATCATTGCCAAGATGATAACCTGCCCTCGCATAAAGCATCTCTTTGAATGAGAGTTCGGCGCCAACAGCCGCACTGAACCCTGCAGAAAGATAATAGTCGATGTCGGCATCAGCCTTGAGGCGTGAGTTTTCTGCAATGTCGTAGCGGTATTCCCCGGCAACAAACACATAGGAGGGCAGGGAGAATTCGTTCCCGGCGCTGTCCTTTACTTTGCTGCCGATGTTCTTCATGCCTGCACCGAGATTGAAGCTGTCGAACTTGGCAAATCCTGCGACATCGGCACAAATTGCAGTTTGTTTGCTGCCGCTTGCAATGGAGGAACTTAGGTAATGTATGCCTGCACCGGCAGAATAGTTGCCGAAAGCGTAAGCAAAGCCGAGGGAAGCCTGCATGTCACCCGGGGTAAACTCTCCGAGAGTATTGCCCGTGGCATCGTATTCGGTGTAGGGCTTATCCTTCTGAAGTCCGAAGTCGAGGCTGACGGACAGCTTTCCGCCGAATTTAAAAGCGGTTCCTGCATTGAGAACGCTTCCTTCAGACGGAGCCCATGACGAATATGATGCTCCCGCCGATAATCTCCCTTCGGAAAACGCAGCGGCGGCCACATTCCCCCTGTTCACCCATTCGCAGTGCCGGGTCGAGGCCAGACCGCTGTAACCCATGGCAGCTGGAGCCGGATTGGGGCTTATTACTGCGAAACCAAGGGCGGGCGCCCCGCTGTCGATACTTTCCGTCACCTGGGCCGGAGCGAGAATTCCGCAAAGTGCAAATATAGCAGTAAACAATATCCTTTTCATGGTCTTCTACTTCTTAATCACAATCCTCTCATATTTGTTGCCGGAATACTCTATGCGGAGTTTGTATTGTCCCGGAGCGCATTTCGACATGTCTATCTTTGCGGGGTTGAAACCGCTGACAGTAAGGGTTTTGTCGAAAACCGCCACCCCGTTGGAGTTTGTGAGTACGATATGCGTGGCGGCCTCTTCTTCCGTGCGTATGGTGAGCACATCAATAACAGGATTTGGATAGCTTTCAGCGGGATTCTCCGTGTCTTTCACAAGAATCTTCAGGGGAGCAGTACATTCCTTGTTTGCGGCATCCACGGCCACTATTGTAAGGTCTGAAAGGCCATAGGCCAGAGGGGTTACTTTCATTGTACTGCCGCCGAAATCAATCTTTACCAGTGAAGGGTTGTTGCCCCTGACCTTGAAACTGATGGCTTCTTCTTCCGGGTCGGAGAAATGTCCGGCGAGGTCGACATTTATGGGTGTATTCTTCTCGTACACCATGATGTCGTTGAATCCGCTGACCAGCACCGGGGGTTCGTTTTCCCTTATCGTATAAGTGAATTCATGCTCTGCCACTGCACCATAGCTGTCAGTGGCCTTTATGGCAGCCCGGTAAGTTCCTGCATCTGCCCTCTTTCCGCGCAGGATTACGCTGAGCGTTCCTGTGCTTTGGTCGTAGTTGTAGTCGGCTGCCGCTGAACCTCCGTCGAAACTTATAGTAATGGCATGCCCGTCCGGGTCGCTGAGCGAAAACGCCAGAGTGCGAACTTCCGATGCCTTGATGCTGTAGGGAGCGGGTTCCAGTGCGGTGATTGCCGGAGGATTGTTGGCATAGGTTTTCTGGCTGATTACATCCGACGGTGCGCTGAACTTTTTGAGATAGTTTGCTGCAAGAACCACCGCATGGTAGTCCTGTTCGAATTCAAGGTTATTTATGGAAACCGTTATGGGGTCGCCGACTTTTTTGCCGTTTGCAAGCGTCGTGGAAACCGTTACACCTTCCGGAACTGCGCTGAACGGGTCGAAATTCTCAACCAGCGCCCTGTCCTTCGATGCGGCCATGAGGAAGGAATAGGCAGGAGTTCCATCGGAGTTGCCGGTTACTTCAAAACTGAGGTCGAGCC
>JAFUGJ010000001.1 GCA_017469425.1 Bacteroidales bacterium | reverse complement strand
TATCCCTGTTCATGCTGCTGCTTCGAGAACCCATACCAGAAGTATAACCTCCATTTCCAGAAGAAAGTGATGGCGACCATGGGAGGATCTTCATACCGTGGTGTACGGAACTTATCTTTCCATCCCAGGTCCCATTTAAAGGAATCTATAATCTTTGCCAGATTTCCTTTGAAAACAGGAAACATCCCGACAGTTCCCCACTGACCGGCCTTAAAGTGCCAAGTCATTGGGATAAAGTGCTTCTTTGAGCGCTCTATCTCGTCGAATGGTTGTGAGGACCATTTGAACAATGGCGCTTCTTTCCAGGTCTTCCAGCTATTTTTCCGCACCTCTTTCTTTTGCTCTTTAGTCAGCTTCAATTTATCCATCATCAATCCTCCTTCTCGTTGTCCACGCCCTGGGGTATTCCCAGTAGCCAATCAAAGAAATCCGTGTACCGCTTATCGTGGGTATCCGTCCCTAGGAACGTGTAGAGCCCCCAGCGAAGAATCGTCTTCGCCCGCTCGGCAGGAGCGTCCCCGTAGAGACCTTCGACGGAACCGAGGTTCCGCTGGAAGGCAGCCCCGGCTTCGAACAGGTCCTCATAGTCCTTCTGGGAGGCCCAGAGGTATCGTTCCGGATGGGCGAGCACCGGCTGGTATCCTTCTCGGACGAGAGACCGTATCTCTTCCACCGGATTGATTTCACCCATCTGCTCCCGCTGCCGGATTGGCAGCTCTATGAGGATATGGTTGCCTTCCCAGGGAAGAAGACCCCGGCGGCGGTGCTCCGGCCAGGTCTCGGGAATAAGGCGGTATTCGAGCGAAGGAGTCAGCGAAAGGGGGATGCCATTCTTTTGAAGTTCCTCCTGAAGCCTCTCGCATGCGGGAACCACCGTTTCCGGAATATTCCTGTAGAGAAAGGAACTGTGCGAAGTGCAGACGACGCGTTTGTATCCGTAGGTGAAGAGGCGCCCTGCGAGGTAAAGGGAGTCCTCCAGGGTCTTCGCACCATCGTCAAGTCCCGGAAGGATATGGCAGTGGCAGTCGAACTCCGGCAGGCGTTCGATAACAAGGCGGGCGATTTCGCCATCATGAGGTTTAAACTTTCCCATACGTGTCAGTCTTTATCTTCTTGAAGTATTTCTGCTATAGGTCTGGCCTGTTTAAGCGGAACCCATTTGGTCGCTTTGGCAAGAGCTTCGAGCTTTTCTTTCGACACTCCTTCCTCATAGATTTCAGGGAACGAACGCGAAGGGCTCTCAATCCAGCTTCGAACCCCGCCCAGCGGCTCGAATGTGATCTCGTTGTCGCCAATCAGGTTCTTGAAAAGACTCTCGGCCTCGCCCTTCATCGAGAAGGGGATCCCGGCCTTTTCCAGGGCCATGCCCGCTTCGACAATATCCCTTGACCATCCTTCGAGCCCTCCCCACAGCCCAAGTGTCCATTTCCCGTCCTTCTCACTGGGGACGAGGTGAACGCGGGCATACACGATATCGAAGCAGTGATATGGCATATTCTCCTTGGCCCACTTGCGATAGTCTTCCTCGCTGTCAAGGTCGTAATCCTTGGCGATTCTGTAACCCTTGCTGGAATGCGAAAACACCTCCAGGGGGTCAGCATCTTCCTTCATCTTGTAATACTTGATTCCGGTGTGGGCTATGGTCCAGATGCCGGCATAACATCTGAGGGTCATGGGCCCTTCAAGCGCGGGTACTTCATCTCCCATGGCCATCATGCGCCTCAGGAACCCCTTTGCGCCTCTCGGCATCTTGTCCTCGCCGCCCAATCCGAGTATCCTCCGGTATTCCCGCGTCTGAATCGTACCTGTGCGCTTTGTATAGGGCAGGTTCGCTTCCAGATAGGAATTGTAGTTGTCCGGATTCGTCTCGATGCTATCGACAATCTCCTTTATGTAGTCAGCAAGTCTGCCGAGGAATTTTGCGTAGTTCATCCTGGGCTTATGATTCTCGCTCTCGATGCTGCTCTTGTTCCCAAGATGAACCCGTTTCCACCTCCCATCGCCAATTGCGATGTAATGCATGTCTTGATAGTAACCGCTCATGATCGACCACCATTCTACTGGGTACGGGTTCTCTTCCTCCCAGACGCGAAGGTAGTCCTCCAGGGTCTCTATGTCGTCGTATTCCTCCTTGGCATCCTCGAAGGACATCCATTCGGCGGGTGTATCCCTCTTGACTTCAATCCAAAGAAGTCGTCTGTCATCAGAGTACATGGGGGTGATGCGCTTCATTATCTCGGTAATGTGAAACATCTTCCACAGGGACTCTTCGTCAAGAAGGGTGGTCTCGGACAAGCGGCTGGATTCGAAAGGCAATCCCCGCATGTCTTTCATGTGGAGGGGCTTGGGGCAAAATGTCTTGACTGTCTTTGTCATACTGAACTCCTTTTACACTGGTTCTTAATATTCCTGTTTTGCTCTTTACGCCGCCAGGCTTCCCATCGGGCATGTGCCTGCATAGGCGGATTGACCTTTATGGCAATCCTGACAGTGTATCCGAGCCGTTCCATTTTTGCGGAGATGGAGAACCGCTGAAGTGCCGTTTTTGCGGAGGGCGGCCAACCGAAGGAAAATGCCATTTGAACGTGGATGGCGAACCAGAGAGTACTGTGGGAAGAAGAGCCTCTGTCCCAGGCAGACCGTTACTTGACGCTGACCTCTTTCTTTAAGAATGCTGTCAGCTCTTCCAGTCCGTATTGCGAACTGCCGGTCGGAACGACCGAAACAAGTTCCCAGCCTTCCTTGCCGAGTTTCTTGATCTCAGCCATCATCTTGTCCGTCCCGGATGGGAGAGGGCAGGAGATATGTCTATAGTCGAACTGCTTCATCGTTAAGGAAGGACTGGTTTGAAAGTCCGATACAAAGGTAGTAATTTTTTGCCGACATTTGTCAAAGTCTGCAAGAATTGCAAAGAAATTATTCCCTGTCCCATAAAAACTGTTTTGGCTCCAAAGATGGCTCAAAATAGATTCCCCTGCAATAGGAGTGAAACTGTTTGGAATCAATAGTTTTTGGTAAATTCATGTGTGTACCTGCGCGATTAACAGTATAAACTTATCGCGCGCACGCATGAGCAGGGCTTTACATTTCTATATGGCGAGTAAGGGGGCAGGAAACGGCATCGTCAATACTCATAAATCCTGACGATACCCCGGTTGTCCGCGTTGAAGGACCATTGAGCCTGCCAGACCGCTCCGGATTCGGTATCGAGCAGGATGAAGTTGTACATGTTCTCGGTCTTATACAGCTCAAACCTGCCGAAGTAATTGTCACCGCTGCCATAGATGGCCCCGAGGTTGAAATCGTTTATGGAGAGAACCCCACGCTGGTTCTCATTCCCTACGCTGTAGTGAATCTGAGAGAGCCGCCCGGTTGCTGTTTCCAGACGGATGAAAGTCCACATATTATCTGTCTTATACAGCTTGAATCCCGGGGCAGCTTTCTGGTTGACCCGGTTGAGAAGGTGCATCTGAAGAGAGTCCTTCTGTGACCATCCTTCACCTTTGATGGAGTCTTTGGGAAAGAAACTCTGTGAGTAAGCGGTCAGACATAAAAGGAGGGAGGCGGCGATGATGAGGAAACGTTTCATGGTCATGTGTTTTTCAAATTGCCTCCAAAAATAGAAACTATTATTGCCACATATCGTCAAACGACAAGAAATTCTAGCCATTCCCGAAAAAGTCATTACCTTTGCACCGTGCATCAAGAGCGCCCTTTGAGGGCCGCCAACCGAGCTGGACCGCCCTCGTCATTGATGGCGCTCCGTTCCCACTGGTGGGATATCTCGGAAGTATGATATGGCCGTGGCGGTTGAAGTAGTTCTTTTCCATAATGTGCTTTGTATTGGTTTCTGATGCAAAGGTATTGTCTTGTGTTGCCAAAAAGTGGCAGTGAAAGAAATTTCTGCGAAAATTCGACAGAATGGTGAGAGGAAGAGTGCAGCCGCGCAATCTTTCAAAGCGGGAACAAAGTTAGGGGGTCAAGGCGCAATGTTTTTGCGCAGTCGAAGAAAAATGAATATTTTTTGAAGCCCACTTCAAGGAGGTGTTCGACCTGGTTCCCAAGGTGAAGCGCTCCCTATGGATAGGAACATCCGACATTAAGGACCTCTATGTAGAGGACCGGCCTTTTCTCGGCGTCCTTGCTGACCTTATCAAAAAGGGTAGGGGAGTGAGGTTAATCCATGCCAAGGAGCCGGGGCCCTGACTTCCGGGAAGTTCTTCAAGATGTAGAGAGTATAGTACAGCAGGTCGTCAAAGTCCAAAGCGAAATAGCGCCTCTGGCGAAGGATTATCTTCCCGACGATGCCTTTCTTCCGCGGGATGCCGCACTCTTCCAAGACCTCCTTCACAAGGGCCTTCATGTCCTCTTCATCGTATATCAAGTAGTTCTCCGGGAGCCCCAGCCGGTAAGTCTCCTTCCGGAGAAACTTTACACAGAAGCCGTGGATGGTCGTGACGAAGTCACCAACGACCCCACCGGGGCAAAGAGCGGAGGATCCGGGCCTTCATCTCCTGCGCGGCCTTGTTGGTAAAGGTCATGCAGAGGATATCGCTCTGGGGAATACCCATATCGTTCAGCAGGTAAGCATACCTGTAAACGAGATTGCGGGTCTTGCCTGAACCTGCCCCGGCGACAACTCGGATGTGCCCCTCCGTCGCTTTGACGGCGGATTCCTGCTCGGCAGTGAGGATGCTCAGTTTGGTGCGAGACGTTACCATAATGCAAATATGTGGCGAAGAATTGACAGGTACTGTCAATAAGGCAAACGCTGCGAAAAATCATTCGGATTCCTTATCGGGAAGAACCACCTTCTGCCCTGTCAAGACCCCATCAGTCCTTGGGAACGTCAGCACAGGCAGTATGTCATCCTCAAAGATGCCGAGTTCCTTAGCACTGCAGAGACGCTGCCTGTAAATCTGCCAGATCTGCTCCAATGGGGCTCTTGCTTCAGGTCCTCCTTCAAGAATTCCGTGCAATGCAGATGGTGGGCGTATTCATGGATGGCAGTTTCGATGGTATTGTATCTTACTTTCCATTTGGTGTGGAGGATAATCCGCTTCGATTTCGGATAATAGATGGCAAGGAGCAGCTGATTGTAGTACTTTTCTTCAGGTAACATTGCGGGAGGGGTATGGCCCTGCAAAGAAAACGCCTATCCCTGCCAAAAGCAGGCAGTTTTAAATTAATCTGATATATTTTTTATTACCAAAGAAATAGCCTCCCCGACAAGCCTTTGTCCCTGATTGTCCTTTTAATCGCACCAATCATAAGGAATTAGTTTTCTTGTGTGCGTGAATTGAGCCCCGTTTGCATCCAAGGTGTAAATATCTTTTATGAATGTTCCATGATCAGAGCATGATCCTTCATCCAGGGAAGAAATCGTAATGCTCCTTTTCTGATAATCGACAGTCGTTCCGATTCCTCCCATCCAATTATTGGCAGCAGTGACGAAATAGTTGTACGGCTTATGCCGGAGTTCTTCGACTTTGTCACCAATGTTGAATACCCTGTAACGATTGCAAAACTCTCTGACGCCATCTCGAATCAAAAGCTCTTCAACTCCGTCAAAGGTTACATCCAAGAAAAAGAAAGGCATATCTCCATAATTCGCCATATCGAAGGTTCTCTGCTCAGTGACGACAGGGTTGTAATTAAACGAAACAATCGTATCATTATGAACTTTGTGATTATTCTCATAATACCTGTTGAAATCTTCATACGAAATCAACGGGTGTTCGTAAGTGTCAATCGTGAAAATCTTGCCCGACTGGTGAGTAAGGCTGAAAGTGGTCGTACTACGTAATCCGGTATTGACAATCCAAGCTGTCATGAGGGCTCGCACCTTGAACCCGCAAACAGAATCTGCCATTTCGGACCATACACGATAGTGGCAGGAAGCTTGAGAACTACCTGAAAAGCTCTCGAAGCCGTCAGGGGGTGTAACGCCATATTCAGTTCTATTATCATCAATAGGCCGAGAGCATCCCTGAAATAAACTCAGTGTATTGATAAAACCTATGGCAATAATAATAAGTTTTTTCATCAATTAACCCTTTTAATCTAATCCGCCGTGAAGCTCCATTCGGGGAACCTGAACTCTTCAGTGGCGGCACAAAAAATGGACCATGGCGAAGTCTTCGGCTCGAAATTGTTAGTGTAGATGTGAATGTCCTGCGCGGGCATATTATAACTATGGGCGAAGAGAAAGGCTTTCCTCACTGACATGTCGGCCCTCAAAACCTATATCACTGAGGCATACGTCGTCGATAAAGAGAAGGACAAGATTGGCCCCGCTTGGTTGGAGAAGACGGTGGAGAATTACTATAAAGGGAAGAGCCTTTCCCCGAAGGTCAGGAAAAGCCGGAAGAAAGGCTTCGACGAATTGTTTCTGATGTTTTCTGACGGCCGGGAGCTGTCCAATTCCCGCGTGCGCCATTACCACGTCCTACAGCGCTTGATTCACCGTTACGAGGCCTATGTTCGCGTTTCCATGCCTCGAATGAGCCGATATGTTTTTGATATCAATGATGTGACAGTAGATACGCTAAATGACCTTAGGGACTATATCATGAACGAATACCTGTATGTTGAGAAATACCCGCAGATTATAGAAGCTTTGCCGGAAAAGCGCGGCTTTTCTGAGCGCAGTGAAAACTATCTCCATGGCCTTTTCAAGCTTATCAAGGCCTTCTTTTCCTGGTGTATCAAGAACGGTTATACCAAGAACTGGCCCTTCACGGACTTTGAGATGCCCAAGGAAGAATACGGCACGCCTATCATAATGACGCTGGACGAAGTGGAGAATCTCTATCGTACACCTATGCCTACAAAAGTTCTTGAGGAACAACGAGATATTTTCGTGTTTCAGTGCAACGTTGGGTGCCGGGTGGGCGACCTGATGTCCTACACCAAGCAGTCTGTCCAAAATGGATCTTTGGAATACATCGCCGCAAAGACTCTGCATTTTAGCGGTCGTACGGTGGTCGTTCCCCTAAACACCATAGCCCTTGAGATAGTCGAAAAGTATAAGGACCGCCCCGGAGAACAGTTGCTGCCCTTCATCAGTGAGCAGAATTATAACGATAACATCAAGGCCGCCTTCAAAGTGGCCGGTATCACTCGCCTGGTAACGGAGTTGGACCCAGTGACACGCAAGGAGGTCAAGCATCCGATGAACGAAATCGCCAGCAGTCACCTTGCCCGCCGCACCTTCGCCGGTAACATTTACCGGCAGGTCAAAGACCCGAATCTGGTCGCGTCCCTCACCGGACACGCAGAAGGTTCACGAGCCTTCAACCGCTACCGGGAAATTGACCTTGGGATGAAGCAGGATCTGGTTAAGATTCTGGAGAATAAAAAATAGTTTCATTAAATTTGCAGAAATACGTTGAGGCTTATGACGACGCAAGAAATATTGAGGCTTTGTGGAAAAGGCGAGCAGACACCAGTTCAGTTGAAAGAACGGGTAGTGGACAATTATGAAGTGGGCAAGGAGATAGTCTGTTATGCCAATGAACGGAGTGGCGGAACCATCATTATTGGTGTGAACGACAAGACTGGCGAGATTAATGCTCTTTCTCGCCTGGAAGTACAGGAGCAGACAGGCTTGCTTTCCCAGATTGCGGAGCAGAACGTCAAACCAGCCATTTCCATAAAGACTGAGAACGTAGATGTCCCTGGCGGTCAGTTGATTGTCGCAACCATCCCGGAGGGTATCAATAAACCGTACAAGGACAACAAGGGCATTATTTGGGTGAAGAACGGCGCTAACAAGCGCAGGGTCATGGACAACGCAGAGATTGCCGAGATGATGTCCGACAGTGGAACCTTCCGGCAGGATGAGGCGTTGGTCCCGGGGGCTACTTTGGCCGATTTGGATATGGATGTTGTAAAATTATATCTTAGGAATCGGTTTGAGGCATCCTATAAAGCCAAAAAACTCACTTATGAGCAGATGGAAGATTCGTCCGCGGATGAGTTGGTTGGCATTGCAGTGCCAGGAATGACGGTTGAGCATTTGTTCAAGAACTTTGGATTAATCCGGCCCGATAACGGTATTACTTACGCCGCAATGCTGCTTTTTGGCAGACATCCAAAGCGATGGCTGCCAACGGCGACTATTAAATGCGTCAGCTTCATCGGCAACAGCCAAGGAGGAACGGAGTTCAGGGACAAAATGGACGATGCGGAAGCAGACGGCGGCCTATTGGTTCAGTACAATGCAATGATGTCCTTCCTCAAACGCAATCTCCGTAACGTACAGGTGGACCCGGATTTCAACTCGCTTGGGCAGTTGGAAATACCCATTGGCGCACTTTCCGAGATTTGCTCGAATGCGCTTTTACATCGCTCATACAGCCGCGAAACTCCAGTAAGGCTCTTCATTTTTGACAACCGTGTAGAAATCCATAGCCCGGGCATTCTCCCGGGTGGATTACAAGTTGAAGACGTTCTTATGGGAACATCCTTCCCGCGTAATAAAATGATTTTCACACAAGGCGCGTTCTTGTTGCCATACACTGGAGTCGGAAGTGGTTTTATCCGGGTTCGGGAGTTGGACGACAAGATAGAAGTGCTGAACGATGAAAAGAGGAAGGAAGTCATAGTTACTTTTTGGCGAGAAAGTAACCAAGAAAGTGTCAGAGTAACGGAGCAGAGTAGCGAAGTAACCAAGAAAAGTAACCAAGAAAAACAAAAAGTAACCAAGAAAAGTAACCAAGAAAAGAAGCTTCCTGGGAAAATAAAGGATATCATTAACTTCTGCACGGTGCCAAGAACCGCTCAGGAAATAATGGAACGAGTTGGCATAACAAACCAATCCAAGAATAGGAAGCGATATATTACTGTTTTGGTAGAGCAAGGCTTGTTAAAACTGACCATTCCAGATAATCCCAAGGACCGCAACCAGAAGTACGTGAAGGCATAGTCCTACCCAATTCCTTGCACAAACCAATTATTTTACAGAACTTTGTATCGCTGCACAGCATAAGTCATGCAGCGATACATTTTTTTAAACAATTAAATCTGGTTTGTTATGAAGCGAGAGATTTGTGTGCCGGAAATGCCGGCAAGCCAGATGGCCCTTACCATCATCACCGATGAGCAGCTGGAGGCATTCGCCAATGCAGTCATCACCAAGTACCAACAATGCATTGCCCACCGGGGCTATCTGGTCCTGTCAATGGTAGGTGAAAAGCATCTTTACCGGAAGGCCAATGTGATGCGCATTCTTAACGGAGGGAGGAAGTAGCCATGAGTCAACTCGATGATTTCAGAAGGCAACTTCAATTAGCAAAGGAAAGAGAGGCCGATGCGGACCGCCAGGAGGCGGTTGCGGCGGGGTTATCGCACGAAGCTACCGCACAAAAGAAGATGAGAAAGAAAAAGGAGTCTGCAAAGCCGGAGGCCTCCTACTTTGGGAGAACCAGCATTTCACTGTCCCGAAGTACCTTTGCCCGCCTTGACTGTTATAATTTCTGGTTGCGGAGAAATGCCGGAAGGAATTACTCTTCCTACAGTGCCCTTCTTGATGCAATGCTGGACGAGGTACTGGAGGCCGATGAAAAGGCGGCATCATTTGTAAAGCGGTACAGCGAGACCTTCTAACCTTTTCTTTTTCATCTTACTGTCATTCTGAGGCCGAAGGCCGAAGAATCTCTATTAATGCAGGCTCTCCGCCTGCATTTTTGTTCGCCAAAGGCGTAGAATCGGCAAACCGATTCCGTGTTTGTGTTACAAACACCCATCTTGCAGCTTGGACCAACGGATTGTTATTCATACATAACGGCATACTTCAACAATGGTTCGGATCTATTTATGTATTGTGTCGTGCCGTTTGGTTTTACATAACTTCATCATCTCATTTTCAGGGCCATCTTATAACATCACGGTGTTGTTCCCAGTAAGACCTATGCGTCCATGCATTCATTTCTGCATCATTTTTCGTTAGATCAAACTGCGAGATGGGCGTTCGTGTTACGAAACGCTCGCCCGACGGGTGAATCTCGTGCGCCTTAGGCGGACAATTTGTCAAGCCATCCATAAGACACCGTAATCATGTTTATTAATTATTTCTATCTTTGTCTATTTAATAGACACACAACCCCTATGACGCTCGATATGTTAGATAATGCTGCACCCCTTGAAAAGGCTCCCGCCATTGACTTCGAGTCGCTATCGAGCAAATACGACGCCCTACTATTCTTCTACTCCGTCCGCACCAACAACATCCTTCAGGCGCTTATGGAGAAGTATCCGGACAAGCGCTCTTTCTTGGAGGCCTTTATCCGAATGTCCTACAAGGATATAGCGTCTCTCCGTAATTGCGGTAGGAAATCTATCGAAGAGATTCTGGCAATCCAGACAGTTCTCAGCCCCGACCACGTAGGACAGAACGCAGAAGTTCCGGATTTCATTCCTCGTACACTTCCTTCTAATATCGACACCCTCCTTCCGCTCGTGATGCCTCGCCTTGAAGGCCTGTCGGTCCGTGCCAAAAACGGCTTCATTATCTTCCTTGAAGAAAACCACAACTCTCTGTCCGAGGTATATGCTACGGTGACAAAACCCAAATTCAATCCCGTCAAGTTGAAAAATGTCGGCCGCACAACCGCCGAAGAATTTATGGGGCTGATTCATGGGATTACCGAGTACCTGGAGAGTTTTGCAGATGAGCAGGCCGTTGAGGAGGCTGTGACCGTATTTTCCACAAGGACACTTGATGATCTCCAGATTCCGGCAGAAGCACAAGACGAGATTAGAAATCTTGAGACAAACCTTGGGTACTTCCCGCTGTTTGCTGCCATCAAAGCATATCTTGATGGTCTGGAAGAGGAAGAAAAGGCCATTTTTGACGGGTGCATTATCGCACACGAAGACCAGCCCCTTCAGGACAGGAACGAGGTTGCTGCCATCGTTGGCCTCAGCCCGGAACGTGTCCGCCAGAAGCGGAATAAAATGATAGAGACTCTTTCGGAGTATTTCGCCACATATCGCACCTTCGGGTTTGTGGATAAATGTCCATACAACTACCAGATGCGCCACATCAACGAGGAGATCAATGCCAAGGAAGGAACGGATTTCACCCTGCACTTCGTAAACTGGGTACTCGCTTCCATCTTTGAAGAAATAAGCCCCGTTGGTGATGTCCTAAAGACTCTCACTGGCTATTACGACAAGCATTTCTTTATCGGCTTGGTCCCGACCGACCTCTGCCAATACATGGATTTCGAGGCTTTTATTCAAGATATTGAGATCCGTCTGTCAGAAAAGCGTATAGACGAGGTTATGGTCAGCCTCCGGAACCTTATCAATAGCCACCTCAAAACGCAGTATTGCGATGATGAAATGCCTGCTATCGAAACCGCTTGCCGTTCCATTCTTTTCCTGCACTATCCCGTCGAGGTTGATTTTGGTCAGGTTATCTTCAAACCAAATGCAAGGAAGAACAATCCAATTGTTGCAGAAGAAATTATCCGCGCTGCAGGTCATCCATTGACTCTGGAAGAGATTTATGAAGAATTCCTCTACCAATACCCTGAACGTTACACGGAAATGTATAGTTTCCGAGGTAGTATCCAAAGCAATCCAAATATTGTTCCGATTGGCCGTTCAAGTACATATACCCTGAAAGAATGGGCTTCTGGCGAGAATCGTGGTGGAACAATACGTGAATTTGTCTCTGAGTATTTGGATTCTTTAGAAATTCCGCTGGCTACAGTAGAATCTGTTGGTGATTATGTTCGCCGCTTCCGGCCTGATTCAAGTGATGTCAGCATCTCAAGTAATTTGCTACAAGAACGCTCTCACCGTTTCATCATATTGATAAAAGATGGAATCCGTTACATCGGATATGCCGAATATGAATATGATGCATCTTTCCAAGTCTTGGCTGGGCATCGCCCAGTTAAGCGTACTACAGAAGAGAGCATGCGACTTCTTGAAGAATTCATCCTGTCAAACGGCCATTATCCTTATAATAACGAAGCGGACGAAGAAGAGAAACGACTTTATCGCTTTATTGGGAATCGACGTAGTGCATGCGCAAGACGAATCATTCCTGAAGAAGAAATCCTGGAATGGATAGCATTTGAGGAAAAGTACAGAGAATATGACATCCCAAGATTCCGTAAGCGCCGTTCAAAACTAACAATAGGAGATATTGACGATGTACAAGATAACTTGGGATAAAGAAACAGGAGGCATCCTCCTCAATCTGAAAGTGGTTGAAAACACGCTTTCAGTGGCTCCGCGTCCCGTATTTTGGGAAGAACTGGATCTCCTGGGCCTTAACACCCAGGGATGGCAATACCCGCATTGTGAGGAGCCTCTGATGTGGGCCTGCAACAAGCAGTATTTCTATCGTGGCCAGTATCTCTTCGATGCCCAGGGTGCCAATATCTATGACGCACCCAGGATCGTGCTTCAGAAGGATGTTGAGCCGATGAAACTGGTTCCGGTCAACATGGAAAAGATGCTGGACCGGAACAAAGACCCGATGTTCCTGATGGAGAGCGAAGCCATCGACTTCATCCGTGACACGTATATGGCGTATTCTGCTGCGACAAAGAGCGTAGAAAGGGTGGCAGCCAACAAGATTGACTTTGAGGCCCTCACAGAACGTCTGGAGAAGAAGACTAAGCAGAAGATGGCTATCGTCAAACAGGACTGCGATTCCTTTGACGTTATGCCGCTCGACCAGGCAAATGAGCAGGGTAAGCGTGTCTTCCAGACCACAAAGATAGACTACTTCCTTGCTTCTTTCTCCGGAGGTAAAGATTCGCAGGTGGTGCTGGATCTTTGCACCCGTGCCATTCCACCGTCAGCTTTCCAGGTGATTTATTCCGACACAGGATATGAGTTGCCTTCGTCGCTGGATTTGTACAAGGACGTGCAGGAATTCTATGGAAAAAAGTTCCCGGATTTGAAGTTCTCCACGGCAAAAAATCACGAGTCGGTACTGAATTACTGGGATAAGATTGGGACGCCGACAGACAGCCATCGTTGGTGTTGCTCGATTATGAAAACGGCTCCTCTTTACAGAACTCTTAAACTCCCTGGTTCAAATAAGCAAGGGAAGGTTCTTGCCTTTGATGGAGTGAGGGCGGAAGAGAGTAATCGGCGTGCAGGCTACATGCGAATAGGAAAGGGAAAGCATACGAATGTTTTTAATGCTCATCCTATTCTTAATTGGAATACTGCGGAGATTTTCTTGTATCTTTTCAAATACAACTTACCGATAAATCCTGCCTATCGCTTTGGTAAGGCACGTGTAGGTTGCCTCATTTGTCCTTTCTCAACTGCGTGGGACGATATGATTGTTAGTCAATTCTATCCCGCAGAACTGAAACCATTTACAGATAAATTAGAGAAGTGGTCTAAGGCTACAGGGATAAAAGACACGCAGGAATACTTGAAGGAGCGAAAGTGGAAGATTAAGGCCCTCGGAGACAAGAATCTTTCTAACTCGGATGTCGTTTTCCCTCAGTCTCAGACGGACTTTATTGCGGTCATGTCAAATCCCGTATTCCCGATTTATCACTGGCTGCCGGCTGCTTGTGAATTTGAAGTCCAAAAAAGGGAAAATATCGACAAGGGGCAATTGAAATTCAAAGATGCGGTTTATTCCTTCCAAGTCGAACATTCCGGAAAGGATGGCAAGGTTAAGTTCACCGTTTTCGATTGTATCGACTCGAAGGCAGTCTACCTTCTCAGAAGAGTTGTTTATAAAAGCACTTATTGCGTGCAATGTGAAGTTTGCGAAGTGGATTGTCCTACTGGTGCATTGTCAATAGTTCCTACAGTTAATATCGATAAAACCAAGTGTATTCGCTGTCACAAATGCTTAGATGCTCATGATCGCGGGTGCATAGCTACTGATTGTATACGTATGATTAAAGATTCCGACAAAAAGGTGAATGCTAAGGTCCAGGCATATAAGACTTTTGGTCTGCGGGAAGACTGGATTAATGAGTTCTTCAGCGACGTTGATGGTTTCTGGGAAAACAATTCCTTAGGATCAGCGCAAGTGGATGGCTTCAAAGCCTGGCTCAAAGATGCTGAAATAACAGATCTTAAGAACCAGTTGACCCCTTTTGGCAAGTTGTTGCAGGATATTTATATTGATGACATCAATCTTACCTGGGAGCTGATATTGACAAATCTTGCATATCATTCGTTTATCGTCAATTGGTTTGCTACTAATGTATCCGTTAGACAGTCGTATGATAAAAAGAGCCTAGAGGATAAGATTGTAGAACAGGGAGTAGATGCCTCTAAGAAGACTATTGAAAACGCTGTGGCAGCCTTGACACAAATGTTCTCATATTCTCCCGTTGGGGGACTACTGCGGTATGGAGTGCCCATTGTTGGGAAGAATTTCGCACGCGAGGAATATGAAGATATTACAGAAGTTGGTTTAGCATACTCTTTATACAAGTACGCAGAAATGAAGGGCGTTAGGTCTCTTCGCGTTTCCGATTTCTACTCAGCGGATTGTGATAATGGTCCGGCTGTCGTTCTCGGCATTTCTATGCACACTTTTGAGAAAGCGTTAAGAACTCTGAATTCTACTTCCAATAGGGTTCTTGTTGCGGAGCTTAATATGGGACTGGACAATATAACACTACGCGAGGACCTTACGTCTCTTAGCGTTATTGAAGCCTTAGTTCGCTAAGGAATCCATCTGGAGAAATGAGAAACGAGTATTTGTACGACCTTTATAGAATAGCATTTTTGTCAGTCAAACAGAAATGCACTAATGGCGTGACCAATGCCGCTAAACCGGCCTTGGTAATCGCTGTTATAGAGGGTATCGCTGCCGGTGAGATTAAAAACAACCAGATTAGGTTTCAGGAAATAGAGGCACGATACATCAGTCAGCTTGAAGAATGGCAACCCGAGAGGACACCTCTAAAATACCCGTTTTATCATCTTGAAGGTGACGGCTTCTGGCACCTTAAGTGGAAAATATCCGCCCCTGAAAAAAGAATATCGCCCTCAGCCAAGTATCTCCGAGATAACATTGATTACGCATATTTTGATAATGCGTTATGGGATATACTTCAAGATGAGGGAGCCCGTAAAGGGTACATAGAGGCGATTACCATGTACTTCAAAAAAGCAAAATAGAATTATCATTTATATGGCAACCAAGTATTCTGACATTATTGCTCTGCGGGGCCAGAAGGCCGCCTACAACATCCAGACTGAAGAGGATGGTGCATGGAAGGTGTTTATCGCCAACGAGCAATTCAACGACATTCTGCGCCGGATTATCAATTCTGTGTTCAATAACGACACAAATGTCCATAAATCTTTCTGGATTGAAGGCACCTACGGAACCGGTAAGTCCCACGCAGCCGCTGTCATCGAGCATCTCCTGTGCGACGAGGTGTCCCAGATTGCAGATTACGTAAACGACGAGTATGCACAACCTAAGTTTGACGCTCTGCGCCAATCTCTATTTGACCTGCGTAAGCAAAAGCGTCTCTTCCCGGTTACGATGTACGGTCAGAACAACATTGCCCATAAGGATGACCTCTCTCTACAGATGCAGCGCGAGATTAAGCTGGCGCTGTCAAAGGCTGGACTCGAACTGGATGTCAAGACCGACTTCGACAACTACGTGTCCCATATCCAGAACAACAGGGATATGTGGGAACTGATTCTACGTCAGAACCCCAAGTTGTCCTCCTTTACCCCTACTGTAGACAAGCTCCTGTCCAACTTGCTTGCTCAGGATTCCGGCACCCTCGGAAAGGTGAAGGACGTGCTGCGTGATGCAGGTATTGACATCCGCCTGGAGAGCGAGAAACTCAGTTCCTGGTTTTTCGAGGTTGAGGAGAAATTGGCCCAGAACACCGACTACGATGGCCTTTTGGTTATTTGGGATGAATTCACGGACGTAATGAAATCCGACATTGGTCTTAGCTTGCTGGTCGATCTTCAGCGCCTGGCAGATGAGACTATGAATGCAGAGCACAATTCCTATCTGTTCTTCATTTCGCACCCCTCCGCCCTCAACTCCTTGAAGGCAGAAGAACGTGACAAGACAAAGGGCCGCTACCTCTATATGAAGTACAATATGGAGCCAGTTTCCGCCTTCAAGATTATGTCTCGCAAGTTCAAACTCGTGGGCAGTGAAGATGAACTCCGGATGGTCAGCAGTTCCTTCTTTGACAAGTGCGCTCCTATCCTGAATGCTTATACGGCAGGTTCCGCCAATCAGGCAGAAACCATCGCCGACATCAAGAATCTATTCCCGCTCCATCCAGCAACCGCCAACCTGGCAACCTATTATGCCCGTGAAGCTGGTTCATCATCTCGAAGCGTATTCCAGTTCCTGGGTGAGAATGAAGCCGTCAAGGCTTTTCTCGACAACGAGGACTTATTCATGAACCGGGAGACAATTACGGCAGACTATCTTTGGGACTACGTGGTTTCAGAATTTAATGACAATGTGGCCAAATTCGGAGCGGTTACGGAGCGATTCAATTCTTACCGGCTCCGCGTTGAGCATGAAAGTGCCGCACATCTTGCCGTATTCAAGGGCATCCTCTTGTTGAACGCCCTCAATAATATCGCTAACAACGAATCCGTAACGCCGAGCGAGGAAAACATCAAGTCCCTGTTCGTTGGTACGTCCATCGAATATCAGGTAGATGACATCTTGACCTGGCTCAACGACAACAGCATCATCCAGCGTGCTCCGGGTGGACTGTACTCTATCCAGTTCTCGGCTCTTCCTCCGAAGGAAATTGAGGAAATCAAGCAGCAGCTGATGTTCACGGACTTCAAGACCACTGCACAGGTTATTAACTTCGGTTCTGCGGCGAGAGATGACTTCGACCGGTTTCTGGCCAACGTTGCACGTCCTTACAGTTTCCAGTTTTATTCTACAGAGGTTAACGAGTACACTCTGCTCAATAAGATTGAGAACGGCCGTAAACAAGCCAAGGATTACGAACTGTTCTTTGCGATGATGGTTGCCCGCAATGCTGAGGAGCTGAACACTTTGAAAGATATCTGCTCACGCAACTGCCAGGATGAGCGCTTCCAGACCACTACATTCGTTGTCTTTGATACCACGCTTTCCGACCTCAACTACCAGCGCTTTATCGAGTATCAGGCCAACGCCAAATGCGCCCAGCAGCATGGTTTCGCAGACCAGCAGCAGTCTCATGCCAAGTGTGCCTCTGACATGCTCAAGGAGTGGATTAAGGAAATCCGCCGCGGGGTATTCGTAACATACGTCAAAGGGCAGCCTATGACAGCATCCGCGATGAAGATGCCCACGGTAGTCAATTCGGAGATTGCCCCTGCTATCTTCTCCGCCGGTCCTGAATCTCTGGACATCATCAAGATTAAATTCTCAAAGACCTACTGGAAGAAGGCGCTGGTCAAGGATACCGTGAAGAGTGTAATTTCGTTCAACACCAAGACCGACATCAGCGACCACTGCAAAGGTCCTGCTATGCACGTGCCTTACCTCCTGCAGGATAGCGTGGATGAGAATCTCCAGTGGAAGACTGATGTCGATCCGGCGCACCCCCTTTATCAGGTTTGCAAGTTCGTGGAGAACAAAATCAAGCACGCCGACAAGTCCAATACCTTCAACCTGGCTGAGAAATTCATCGATCTCACCAAACCGCCTTATGGTCTCTTCCAGTCCTATGCGGGAATGGGTATGCTGGGCTTCGCTATGCGTCCGTATATTGGCAAAATATTCGACCTCAACGGCAAGCCCCGCGAGGCTCAGCACGTCGTAGAGGACGTTGTGGAAGTGTTCAAGGCCTGGGAAGAAAGCAAGGCTAACCCGAAGGTAACCTTCCGTTTTGAGACCCCGGAGGAGGGTAAATTGTGCAAGGCCTTTATCAAGACCTTCAACTTGACGGCATACAAGGACATCAGCGAAATAAGCAGCCTCAAGAATGCCCGCTGGGTGATGACACATTCCTACATCCCCGGTAAGAAGTATCCGCTCTGGTCGCTGAAATATGTGGCAGAAGAGAAGGCCAAACCCGAGGTCCGCACCCTTGTGGAAAACATCAATGCCATCTGCGTAGAGATTGGTTCCTCCAATCCCAACCTGATGACGGATGCCCTGGACGGCCTCAAGATGTATGAATTCGAGTTCAAGAACCTCATTGGAAATGATGAGAACTTCAAGGAGGGATTCCGTGCATTCCTGCAGACTGAGGAACACGTGGGCCTAAAAGAAGAGGAGTTTGACGATGCCGTCGCATATATCTCCAGCCATCTCCAGTCCGAAGTCGGTACCTGGAATAAAGATGAGGTGATTAATGCCTTGAAAGACTGGCGACTCACAACCCGTCCTACACCTTCTCTGCCTGGTCCGGGTGAAAGAAATGGCGGCGGTTCCATTCCTCCGGGAGGAAATCCGCCCGCTGGCGGTTTCTCAATAGAGAAGAAATCTAAGGCCCGCGTAAAAGTGAACAATATTATGGAAGTTGCGAAAGCCAAACAGATTCTTCATAAGCTGATTGACCTCGGATACGACCAGATTCTCAATACCATTCTTGACGATTAAGCAAGTATGTTCCAGACGTTCGACAACATGGAGGCCTTGATGCAGGCCGTCGAAAAGGACAAGAACGCCACCGGATCAGGTGCATTTACTGCCAACCGGTATCCGATTCGCTTCGTCCTCTTCGATAACTTCCGGGACTGTTATGACTTCGTTTCCCGCCAGGCCAATGTCTTCTTCCAGAGCATTGACCTCTGGCTCAACAACGAGTTCCCGGATATCATCGTCACGCATAGTGAACTGGCAACAAAGATTAAGAAATACGCAGAGGATTGCGATTTTGACAGCGTAATTGCACCATTCTCCGAGCTCGCGCGGTTCTATAACAACAAGACCAGTTTCGAATTCAATTCGCTTATTTCAACAATCAAAGCAGCAGAGTCTTCAAAGAGAAACTACGAAGAGCACCGGCGCGTTTATATTCCTATTGTCGGACTGTACGGAAAAATGTCCAAGTTCAACGAGGACTCCCAGTCCACCGTCTGGTATCTCAAATCTTCCGACCATCAGCTGAATTACCACCTGATTCTCACCGATGGCACAACCTATGGGATTAATAATCTGGAATCCAAGTACACGGTGGTCAATACGGTGAAGGAATGGATTAATGTGTGGAGAGACGGCGACGTTTCGCAGACCATAATCTGTACATCCCGTTCAATCTTCGCCAACGCCGAATATGCCCAGCCGGACAACGCCTTCGACTATACCACTTGCCACAATGTCCACGACTTCATGGTCAAAGGCTTGGGGCTGCCGCTTGATATTGTCGAATACGAGTCCGTTGAGGATGTCTTCTGGCGGAAGCTGGCCACCGAGATAGACATCAACAACTTCAATCTCACGGCTTTTTTCAATTCTCGTTTCGGCATTCACGAACTGGCCGATTTTGATGTTTTCTACAAGATTTGGTTTGAAGAGAAGGATTCCTATAGCCGCTGGTTGCTCAGCGCCTATTACACCCATCGTTTCTGCAACAAGGGGTACATTTGCGCTGTCCTTCGGGAATGCAACAACTATAGCAACGCCGAGTTTGTGCAACACCTCCTCCTGACTATTTTCGACGAAGGACACACTGCTGACGAACTCGAAGAACGTAATGCTGGCCTGAAGATTGCGTCTCAAAAGAACATCACCGTCCCTGATAATGTCCAGGAACTCCTCATCCAGAAGATCCACGAGGTAGAGGAGAAGATGGGAGCGACCTTTGCCTTCAAGTATTTTTCACTTGCAACAGAGACCGAGAAGGCTGAGATTATCAAGTGGCTCGCTACAGGCAAAGTGGCAGCAGACGATGTCCGCAAAGTGTATCCGGACCTCTACCATTATATGCAGCAGACTTTCGGAACACGGGAAGATTCCCAGACATGGTGCCTGGACTATCTGGATCAGTACAAGAAAGCGAAACTATCCAACACCTACACGCCGAAAGTTGAATCTTTCATCCTTGAGAAGAACGCCTCCGAAGTAGCTTTCAACTCCTGGTACAACAACTTCAAGACGGTACGCACCCTGTTTAACAACCGCAAGGATATTCAGGTCTATTTCTGGATTGATGGCCTTGGCCTGGAATGGGTGCCATTCGTTGCTGAAATCATCCGTGAGCGCAATCAGGACAATTTCTTCCTCAACGAGGTATTCATAGCAAGGGCCACACTTCCTACAGTGACTGACATCAACAAGAGCGAACTCCAGAAACTTGCCGGAGGTCCTCTTGACAAGTATGGTGACCTGGATGGCGATGCTCATAAAGTGCGCCCTTACCCGTCCTACATCATTGACGATATTGCCAAAGTCCGTGAGGTTATCAACCGCATTCTGGACGAAAACCCGGGAAAGAAGATTGCCATTGTGTCGGACCACGGCATTTCCTATATGTCCCAGCTGCGTCCCGGCCTCAACCTCAGCGGCATCAAGGGACATCACGGAGGGCGCTACGCCACATGGAATTCCGGCAAGGCAGTCAGTGACGAGAAGTACAAGATCCTGGATGACCAGATGACCATCTGCGCCCTCCGTCACGAGTCTCTTTCCAGCAAGATAGATACCGGCTCTGGTTGCCACGGTGGCTGCACTCCGGAAGAAGTTTTGGTCCCGGTATTTATCATTTCTGACTTTGAGCAGCGCACCAGTTGTAGCATCTCCCAGAAGAATCTGGAGGTCTCAGCTTCCAATCCTGTTATGAGATTTGGCATTCAGGGCCTCTCCAACGTAGATATTCCTTACCTGATGTACAACGGAAAGAGATACGCGCTGCATCTTGAAGGGAATTCCATCTATGCCTCTGATTCCATTGATTTGGTGAGCGGAGTCGAGACAGTGGAAGTCTGGGTAGATGGCCTTGCGCATCCATTCCACTTCAAAGCTAAACTTGGCACGGAAGAAAACGATTTGTTTGACGATTTATTTTAACAGAGCATAATGAACGAGAATATCAGCAGTAAGATTCGTACTTACTTCGCCCCGATGGCCATCTATAAAGACCCGAACTCCACGGACAGCCTGTTCGCGGGCCGCAACCTCCCGGCCTTCGTCAAGGACTATCTCCTCAAGCGTTTCATCAGCGCCGAAGGAAAAGTGGATCGGGGCGGTCTCACCAGTTTCCTCAATAAGGTCATCCCGCAAGACCCGGCTTCCGTGAAGGACCGCCTGGGAATGGGAGAGGAAGTGACCCTGCTCACACGCTTCACCATCTACATCGACTTGGTGAGGAGTATCCGCCGCTTCTCCATCCCGGACCTCGGCATCAAGCTGAATGAGGGTCAGATTCCGCCGTACATTTATGAACAGAATAAGGGTGAACTCGTTGATGGCGAGAAATGGGGCATCATCAAACTCTGCCTCATGCCTGATGAGGACGGTAAGAAAAACCACGTAGAAATGGTCGATTTCAAGCCGTTCAAGCCCTATAAGTCCGTGGATGTAGATTACCTCCGGGAAGCCCGCAAATCGTTCACCACGGAGGAATGGATAGACGTTCTCATCTCCGCGATGGAATACGATGCCGACACCTTCGCCAGTATGCAGCAGAAGATAGAGTTCTTGACCCGCCTTTTCATCTTCATCGAGCCTCGCCTCAACGTGATTGAGTTGGCTCCTAAGGGAACCGGTAAGTCATACGTCTTCGGCAACCTTTCCAAGTACGGCTGGATTATTAGCGGTGGCAAGGTGACTCGTGCGAAACTGCTCTATGACAAATCCAAAGAGCAACTGGGTATCCTCTGCAATCACGACTATACCGCCTTTGATGAAATTCAGACCATCGTATTCCAGGAGCCGGCCGAAATTCAGGCTGCACTGAAGGCTTACCTCGAAGCGGGCAAGACCACCATTGACAACAAGGAAATCATCTCCGAATGTGGTTTAATGCTCATGGGAAACATTCCGCTGGACCAGAACAAAAAGCCCATCAACTACCGGTACTTCGACTCTCTGCCCAACAGTTTCCGTGAATCCGCCCTCCTGGATCGTTTCCACTGCTTCATTGAAGGCTGGTACCTGCCTCGTATTTCCAAGAATATGATTTACAAGGGCTGGACTATCAACGTTGAGTACTTCTCTGAGGTCATGCACGCCCTCCGTACGGAAAACGTTTACGGTATGCTTTTCGACCAGCTGGTTGAATACGAAGCAAACGCCGACATGCGTGACTTCAAGGCCGTCAAACGCATCGCCACAGCGGCCATGAAACTCTTCTTCCCGCACTGGAAGACCGTAGCCGATGTCGATCTCCAGGACTTCGATACCTACTGTCTCCAGCCCGCCATCTACCGCCGTGGCATCATCAAGACACAGTGCCATTACATCGATCCTGAGTTCAAAACCCAAATGCCAATAATTAATACTATAAAAGAATAATATTGAGATGCCTTCATATCGAGCATTTGTTTATTCGGATAGCGAAAACCTACAATACGCAGTAACAAGCTATCATAATCCCAAAAGGTGGAAACAGAATATCTTGCCGGAGAATAGCCCTTTACGTGATGCTAGTAACTGGTCCTCTGAAATGCGTTATTTTGATTTTTCTGGACAGGATTATTCTAATGAAATAAAAAAGTTACCTACTACAACAGGTGGTGTTTACATTTTCTATCTAAAGGGAATTAATCTTCCTTTTATTGAGAACTACATTCTCTATGTTGGACGATGTAGGTATACTCCGAAGCGGAACATTAGAAAAAGGGCGAAAGAGTATTATAATGATAAGCGTGAGTTGATTTCTTTTATGAAAAGGCAGTGGCGAGATTATTTGTATTATCGCTTCTATCCAGATACCAATAATGCTCAAATTGATAAGAATGAAGAACTGCTGATAAAGGCAATTCTTCCTATGTTTAACGAGCGAATCCCGGATTCAATAGAGAGACAAATAACCGTTTCAGCATTTAAATAATATGAATATTCCCGCACTAAAAGGCAAGATAGGAGATACTGTCTTTTATTCTGCAAATTTAACTATGAGACAGATTGCGAAAATTGTTGTCCCTGTGAATGAAGAATTATATACAGCCAAATCATTGCGAGACCAGTTGCAAAGGTCGTTGAATAATAATTATTTACAAATAAAAGAGTATATTCTTTCGCATCCGGATCGCTTTTTTAATGCACTTGTTCTTGCAGTTTATGATGGTGATCCATTATGGACAGAAATACGATATGAACTTGACGAAGAGAGTTTTTCGAACGTTGGAATTCTATCTTTCAACGGGAGAGAAAAGATCTTCCCTGTCGATGGTCAACATCGAGTAGAAGGAATCAAGGCTGCGTTAAAAGAAAATCGGGACTTGGAAAATGAACAGTTGTGTGTTATGTTAATCGGGCATAGTAATACTTCCGAAGGAAAAGAAAAGTCCCGTAGGGTTTTTTCAACGCTTAATAGGTATGCAAAGCCTGTTAAGTTAGGAGATATTATTGCTTTAGACGAAGATGATGTGGTAGCAATAGCCACTCGCTTCCAGTTAGAGTCTAATCCTTTATTCAAAGAGGATCGAGTAAGGGCAACAAACTCTATTGCCATATCTGTGTCCGATAAACGTTCTTTCACATCTTTGATTGCATTATATCAATGTAATCTAGAACTGTTTAAGTGTTTTTATAAACAGAGATATGGAGATGTACTGAAGCCGAGTAAGTTTAAGGAGTATCTTAAAAATCGCCCGACAGATGAGATAATTAACGCTTTTAATGATTATCTTACGAACTTTTGGACTCGTTTTATAGAGGTGTTCCCCGAGATCTGTTCTTATATTGCTGATAATAGAGTTAATGCGGCAGAATCATTTCGATCTGTTGAGAATGGTGGGAATATCTTATTCCGGCCAGTAGCGTTAACGCCATTGGTTACATCTATTGCTACAATTGCTCTAATAAATGACACAGAACAATTAAATGATATCCTAGATTCATACTCTAAGATTGAAAGGACGGTTTCTGCTTCACCATGGGAGAAAATTATCTGGGATCCCATCAAGCATCAAATGATTACAAGAACTGGCGGACTGGTCAAATATATGATGATTAGTATGTATGATTCAAGCCTATTAAGACCGAGGGAAAAAGAAAAGCTCATTGCTGATTTTCAGTCTATATATGGTATTGAGCGTGATGAGGCAGAAACTCGTATTATGAATCTCCGATTGACAGAGTCATGCCATTGGAGATAAATATATAAAAACATATATTTGTATTGCTATGAATACGTTGGCTCAACTCACAGACCAGGAAATTCTAATGGGCTTTGTGGCGTCCTGCATTGAAGATGTCGCGGAGAGGCTTGGCGTGGATTATGCAGTGATTTATGACCGTATGGCGGCAGTGGGACTGATTGAGAATTATATCATTCCGCATTACAATGTGCTACATACGGAAAGCCGGGAGAATGTAACGTCCGGCCTGATTGAAACACTAAACCGATGGGAGGAAGCAAAATGATTGTATATCACGGGGCGACTCAGAAGGTTGAGCATCCTGTCTGCACCTTTGGGAGGCCGAATTTGGACTTCGGCCAGGGGTTCTATGTGACCGACATCAAGGAGCAGGCCGAGGAGTGGGCGCATAGGCAAGCCGATGCCCGCAAAGAGGCTCCAGTCTTGAATGTGTACGAATTCGACAGGGAGAATGCCATCCAGGAGTCCCATTATCTTCTATTCTCTGCCTACGATAAAGCGTGGCTGCATTTTATCGTGGACAGCCGTAATGGGCTGAAGCCATGGGAAGGGTATGATATCATCGAGGGAGGAATCGCAAACGACCGTGTTATCGACACGGTAAATTTGTACTCGCTGGGACTGATGAACGAGGACACAGCTCTGTCCCGTCTCTCGGAGCATCAACCGAATAATCAGATTTGTGTCTTATCACAGATGGTAATTGAAAAGTATCTTGTATTCCAGGAGGTAAAGTCATTATGAGCGCAGAAGAACACAAGCAGGTCCGCAATATTATTCGCTGGGGCCGGATTGGCTGCATTGTTGTGAAAATGTCTGAGCAATTTCATATTTCATTAACCGACGCGCTTGATATCTTCTATAAAAGTAATACGTGCCGACGTTTTCATGACGAGAAAACAGGCCTCTACCTTTACGGAGATAATTACATTGTGGACGAGTTGATTCGCGAGTATCAGGGTTAGCTGTTGTCCAACACCATTTTCGGAGTGAAGCGTCCGGGGGATTTTGAGGGGTTCTCCCCTCAATGAATCAAGCATTTAGGCACAAAAAGAGCTGCGAACCTCGCAGCTCTTTTTGTGCCTCGGGCGGGACTCGAACCCGCACGGCCTTTTCGGGCCAAGGGATTTTAAGTCCCTCGTGTCTACCATTCCACCACCAAGGCGTTGCAAGGGGAGGCCGGGAGGCTGGCGCCTCGGCGGGAGTCCGCCTTGCGGCTGCAAAGATAGTAAAAATTACAACTCGCTGGCAAATTCTTCAATGGGCTTCCGCTGGGCGTGCCTTGGGGCGGGAGCACCGGCAGGGTAACCTACAGGGAAGAGCGCCACGATTTCCCATCCGGCAACTTCCGGGAAGGCTTCCGCGATGGCCGCCGGGTCGAACGATCCTACCCATACGCTGCCAAGTCCGAGGTCTGCCGCTTCCATCATTATGTGCGTGCCTACGATGGCCGCATCGACTTCGGCCCCGTTCTTTTCGTCATATTTGCGCACCCAGGCTTCTGAAGGGTTGCATCCTACAATGAATACCAGGCGGGAGCCATAAAGGTACTGCGTTGTCTTGCCAAGTTTTTCCAGGGCTTCTTCCGTGCGGACCACCCAAACATGCACGGGTTGATAATTGCAGGCGGTAGGAGCCAGCCTTGCAGCTTCAAGAATGGATTCCACAAGTTCGTCCGGAACTTCCCGGGTGTCGAAAGAGCGGCATGAGTACCGTTCTCCTGCCAGGGTAAGAAACTGCGAAGGTTTTGGGGCTGTGTGTTTTAGAACATCGGTAAAAGCGGCGCGATGATGAATCTTGCTGATGTCATTCAGATGCCGTATCAGTTTCTTTGCCATAACTTAAAATTTTAATTGTCCAGCCACAATATAATAAATTCTCTTAATAATTAAAAATATTTCTTCTCCTGCCGGTTGAGCGCTATGAAGATGAAAAGCAGTACCGTGAAGGCCCACAGCGATGAGCCTCCATAACTGAGGAATGGCAGCGGGATGCCGATGACGGGCATGATGCCTATGGTCATGCCGATATTGATGAACAGGTGCATGAAGAGGCATGCGGCCACGCAGTAACCGTAGATGCGCGTGAAACTTTCGCGGGAGCGCTCTGCATCGGCCAGAATCCTGCTGATGAGAATTCCATACAGCACGATTACGACCATGCATCCGAAGAATCCCCATTCCTCTCCCACGGTGCAGAAGATGAAGTCGGTGCTTTGCTCCGGCACGAAGCCTCCGGTGTTCTGCGTGCCATTGAGAAAACCCTTTCCGAAGAAGCCGCCGGAGCCTATTGCAATCATCGACTGACGCACATTGTACCCGACTCCCATGGGGTCGTCCTTCAATCCGAGAAGCACTTCGATGCGCAGTCGCTGGTGGTCCTGCAGGATGTGGTTGAAAGCAAAGTCGGTGGAGAACACCAGCCCGGCGTAAACCACTACGGCAAGGGCCAGCAGCCAGAGTGACGAGCGTCTTTCGCGCGATAGAGGTCGTGTGTTGCGCAGGAGGAACCACAGGTATAGCAGGCCCATCACTCCCAGCACAATCAGTGACACCATTGGCGAGGTTTTCAGCGTCAGGATGAAAAATACCACGCACAGGCCGATAAGCACCAGAATCATCCCCGGCAGCCCTTCGCGGTAGAGTACGAAAATCATCCCCACATAAACCAGGGCCGACCCGGTCTCGTTTTCGGCAAGGATTACCAGCATGGGAAGGCCAAGCACCAGCGCCGTAATCCAGAAATCCTTCCAGCGGGCGAGCGAGAAATTCTGTCGGCTCATTATGCCCGCCAGCAGCAGCGAAGTGGTTATCTTCGAGATTTCCGCAGGCTGGAAACTGATGGGCCCTACGGAGAACCAGGAATGCGACCCTTTATGCTCGGAGCCGAGGAAAATGACGGCAACCAGCAGCACCAGCACCAAGAGGTATCCAGGCGATGCCAGGACCTCCCATAGCCGTGGATTCACGATGAACAATATGACAAACGCCAGCGCGAAGGCCGTGAGAATCCACACGAACTGTTTGCCGCTGCGCAGCCCGAAGTCCAGCGGATTCCCGATTTCCGGAGAATGGATGGAGGCATACACATTCAGCCAGCCAATCAGGACCAGCAGCAGATAGATTGCAATCAGCATCCAGTCTATCGTACTTTTTATGCCTCTGTCAGTTCCCTCGTACATTGAAAGTGGTTTTCATCATTCTTTCTTCAAGTTCCGGACGCGTAGTCTGCCCAAGAAGATATTTTTCTATCAGCAGCGATGCCAGCGGGCAAGCCCATGAGCCGCCCCATCCTGCATTTTCTATGTATCCTACCACGGCAATCTTGGGATTCTCCCTTGGCGCGAAGCAGATGAACACGGAATTGTCGGCCCCGTGGGGATTCTGCGCCGTGCCGGTCTTGCCGCAGATGTCCAGTCCCGGCACGCAAGCCATTCCGGCAGTGCCTCCGGCTCCCGGGCCTCCGTTCACGGCCATCCACATGCCCCCTATGACCTTGGAGAAGTGGGAAGTGTCAACCATGGTATAGTGCTTCTCTTTGTATTTGGGGTCTATGCTGAGGCTGTCGGAATCCTTGACGATGTGCGGGATGTAGTAATAGCCCCGGTTCGCCATTATGGCGGCGAGATTTGCAATCTGCAAGGGCGTGGCACCTATTTCTCCCTGCCCGATGGAAAGGGAAATTACATTCGAGGTTTTCCAGCGGCGTCGTCCGTAGCGTTTGTCGTAGAGTTTGGAAGTGGGGATGTTGCCTCCGAGTTCGGAAGGGAAGTCGCTTCCCAGTTTCTGCCCGAAACCGAAACTCAGGACATATTCCCGCCATTTGTCGAAGGCATCGTCCACTGAGTCGTAGCGCGTGTTCTCAAGAAGGTTTTTGAGTACATAGCAGAAGTAGGCGTTGCAGCTCATCATCACGGCTTCGTCGAGGCGAAGTGGGCTGCGGTGCCCGTGGCATCCGAGCTTGCGGCTCTTTGTGTAGGCGTATCCGTGACTGCAGGGATACTGGTACCAGGGCTCGAGCACCCCTTCCTGCAGTCCTATCAGCCCGTTCACCAGTTTGAATACCGACCCGGGGGGATATGAGGCCATTACTGTGCGGTTGAACATCGGTTTGCCCGGGTCGGCTGCAATGGCTGCATAGTGGCTGCCTATGTCGGAAAGCACATCCACATCGATGCAGGGGCTCGACACCATTGCAAGGATTTCTCCGGTTGAAGGTTCGATGGCAATCAGGCTGCCTTTCTTTCCGTGCATGAGCTCCTGCCCGTACTGCTGCAGATGGGCGTCGATGGTGGTCACTATGTCCTTTCCCGGCACTGCTTCTTTGTCGTATTCGCCTTCCTTGTAGGAATTCTGCACTTTGTTGCGGGAGTCGCGCAGGTACACATGATAACCCTTTTCGCCCCTTAAATCCTTTTCCCGGGCAGCTTCAAGCCCCGTTTTTCCTATGAAATCACCGCTGCGGTAGGCTTCCGGTTCCCTTTCGATGTCGCGGTCGTTCACCTCTGACACATATCCCAGAAGGTTTCCTCCGGCGTTGAAGGGATAATCCCGCACGGTTCGTACCTGCGCGCTGAAACCCGGGAAGTCGTAGGCGCGTTCTGCGAATTTCATATAGCGTTCCACCGACACCTGTTTCGCAAACTGAAGGGTGCGGAAACCTATTCGTGAGCGGTATTTCCGATAGTAGTCGAGTTGCGAACGCAGCCATGTGGTATCGATTTCCAGCACGGAGGCCAGGGCGAGGGTGTCGAAAGCCCGGATTTCGCGCGGAGTGACCATGATGTCGTAGCAGACGCGGTTGCCAACCAGCACTTCTCCGTTGCGGTCGTAGATGATGCCCCGGGGAGGGTAGATGGTCGTATAGACCATGGAGTTGTTCTGGGCGTCGCGCTTGTACGACGAGTCGATAATCTGGATATAGAAAATCCTGCCCAGAAGGATGGTAATCACCACCCACAGCCCGATAACCAGGATGCGGTTGCGGTTTACTTCCATCGGTCGGCCTCCCTTGGAGCGAGCACGCCTGCCAGGTATATGGAGACGGCGGTGCTTGCGGAAATCGAAATTGCCCCGCGCACGAGCAAAAAGGCAAGGCTGCGGGTGCCTGCCGCATCGATGGGGATGTAGATGAGGAAGAACAGGGCGGTGGCGATGAAAGTGGAGAGGGATACCTTCCCTATGCCCTGCTTATGCGTGGAAATGTCCTCTTTACGGGAAAGGAGCTCGGTGCCGAAAACCAGGCGGATGATGAAATTGCGGGCATAGCCGACCACCAGCAGGGGAATGACGGACAACCCAAGCACGCCATGGGTGAAGAAGTCGGCTGCAAGCCCCGTGGCGAACGAAACCAGCAGTACGGCCAGGGTGCTGAAGGTCACGGGCAGGCTCATAATCATTACCGGCAGCCATATCAGCACTGCATACTGGGTGAGATTGAGATAGTTTCCTACCACAATCTGGATTGCAAGCAGTGCCAGGTAAGTGAATATGTAGCGTTTGTTTCCCATTATTTTGCCGCGGCTTTTTCCAGGCCCGATATTTCGTCTTTGTCGATGTTTTCCGTGATAATCACATAGCGCATGGCTCCGAAATCCTGAAACAGATTCACTTCCGCCTCGTTCATGCTGCCGTCAACCATCCTGACCTTTCCTGTGGTTCCTATGGGTATGTCGGCAGGAAATACTGACGAAAAACCGCTGGTCCACACGGTGTCGCCAGGCGTAATGGCCTGATGGAGCGGAAGGTTGCGCATGATGGCTCCGTCGCTCCTGCGGCCATCCCATTCAAGTGGTGCAACCAGACCGGTGTGCCCTATGCGTGCGCTTACGCTCAGCATTGTGTTCATCAGCGAAAGCCCGTAGGAGTAGTGCTTGTCCACGGCCTGCACCACTCCCACCACGCCGTGGGTGGTGATGATGCCGGTCTGGGGCTTTACGCCGTCTTCGGAGCCTTTGTTGAGGATGATGTAATTGTGCTGCGAGTTGCGGCTGGCTTTTACGATGCTTGCAGGGATGTAGCGGAAACTTCCGGATATGGAGTCACGCATGGGATTCATCCGCTTTGCGAGGTCCTCCTGGGCATATTCGCGCAGCTGCACTGACAATGCCAGGTTTTCCGCGGCGAGGATGCGGTTCTGCTCTCCGAGGGAGAAATAATTGCGCACGCTTTCCCCGCTTTTCCAGAGGGCCCCGAGCACCCGGTGCGACGCTTTGTTGAGCCAGATGTCCTGCATGCTCCTGGTATGTGTGAGAAGAACGATTGC
The DNA here is from genome assembly GCA_017469425.1 of Bacteroidales bacterium. Classification (GTDB taxonomy): domain Bacteria; phylum Bacteroidota; class Bacteroidia; order Bacteroidales; family UBA932; genus Cryptobacteroides. Next base: position 47,571 of record JAFUGJ010000001.1, on the reverse strand, counting down.
GGCAATCTCCATCAGAACGAAGACCGCCGCAGTCAGAACAGCACTGTATCTGTTTCTTTCCGCCCCCACAGTTTAGCGCATAAGGAAAGGATAGTTGTCGGTATTCTTGAGGGCAAGGCAGGTTCCGCGACCCACGGCGTGGAGGGGGTCCTCCGAAACATGGAAGGGGATGTTGACCTTGTCGGAAAGGCGTTTTGCAAGCCCGCGCAGCAGAGCGCCGCCGCCTGAGAGGAAGATTCCGTTGTCCACGATGTCGGAATATAGCTCCGGAGGAGTGAGCTCCAGCACATGAAGGATGGAAGTTTCAATCTTGGCTATTGACTTGTCAAGGCAGTGGGCGATTTCGTCGTGGGTGATGGTAGCTTCCACGGGGTGGGCTGTCATGATGTTGGGGCCCCGCACGATGAAGGGCTCCGGTGCCTCTTCGTCGAGGTTGGGTATGACGGCTCCCACCGCAATCTTGATTTTTTCCGCGGTGATTTCACCGACTTTGATGTTGTGCTGCTGGCGCAGATAGTACTGGATGTCGGTAGTGAACACATCGCCTGCGGTGCGGATGCTGTCCTGGATTACAAGGCCGCCGAGGGAGATGACGGCGATTTCGGTGGTTCCGCCGCCTATGTCCACGACCATGTTCCCTTTGGGTTCGAGCACTTCGAGACCGATGCCGAGGGCTGCGGCCATAGGTTCGTGGATGAGGAACACATCGCGTCCGCCGGCATGTTCGGAAGAGTCGCGCACTGCACGGATTTCAACTTCTGTGGAACCCGAAGGGATACCCACCACCACCTTCAGGTTGGGGGTGAAGATGCTGTGGCGCTTGCTGTTCACTTCCTTGATAAAGCCGCGAATCATCATCTCCGCAGCGTTGAAGTCGGCAATCACGCCGTCGCGCAGGGGGCGGATTGTCTTGATGCCGGGGTTGGTCCTTTCCTGCATCAGCTTGGCCTTCTTGCCTATGGCAATGCACTTGTTGGAGTTATTGTCGATGGCAACGATACTCGGTTCGTCCAGCACGATATTGTCGTTTTGATAGATGACGGTGTTGGCTGTACCGAGGTCTATTGCCAGTTCTTGATTCAAAAACGAAAATGCCATTTGAGTTCAAATATTTTTTACCAAACAAATATAAGAATTTTAGTTAATTTTGCCTATAGCTTTACTGCGATATGGATAGAAAAAAGTATGTAATCTTCACTGCCGGAGGAAGCGGCTCCCGGATGGGGTCTGCAACTCCGAAGCAGTTCCTGCCTCTGGACGGCGTTCCCGTGCTGCAGCGCAGCATCTCTGCCTTTGTCGGAGCCGTTCCGGACATAAAGGTCGTGACGGTGCTTCCCGAAATGCATCTGCCCACATGGAAGCAGATGTGTCTTGAAAACGCCTTCGATGTGCCGCAAATACTTGTGAAGGGTGGGATAACCCGTTTCCATAGCGTGCAGAATGCACTTGCCAAAGTGCCGGATGGAGCCATTGTTGCAGTTCACGACGGGGTGCGCCCGCTGATAAGTCCGGCCATTATCAAGGAAATGTTCGCCCGGATGCAGCATTGCCGCGCCCTCATTCCCGTGCTTCCTGTCGTGGATACCCTGAAGGCTCTCGAACGCGGGCCCGGGGGAGAGCTGCAGACATCGGCAGGCTCCGACCCCGACCGCAGCCGCATCTTTGCCGCACAGACTCCCCAGATGTTCCTTTCGGAAGAACTGCGAGGAGCCTACACCCGGCCATATTCGCTGGAATTTACCGATGATGCTTCGGTTGCCCGTAAAAACGGAATTCCCCTCTCCTACATCGAAGGAGAGAGGAAGAACCTTAAAATCACCACACCCGACGATCTGGTCCTGGCGCAGTCTTTCCTACTTCTTGGCAGACTTGGCCGATGACTTGAAGCTGGTACTCTTGAAATCCTTTACCCAAACCTGGCGTTCGAAAGCCTCGTCAAGCGAAATCATCGTATCGGTGGACTTCACATAAGGGATGTTCTGCACAGTGTTCAGAAGCACGCTCATCAGATGGTCGTTGTCGAAGCAGTAGAGTTTTACCAGCAGCGACGAGGTGCCTGTCACGAAATGACATTCCACAATCTCAGGAATCTTTTTAAGCGACTCCGTAACCTCTTGATATTTATTGGCTTCTGCAATGGAAATGCTGACGAATGCACAGACATTGAGGCCCAGCGAACTTGGCTTTACGAGAAGGCGCGAGCCTGTAATCACACCGCTCGCTTCCAGCTTGCGCACCCTTTGGTGGATGGCGGCTCCGGACACTCCGCACTCGCGGGCAATTTCAAGGTACGCCATCCTGGCGTCCTTCACCAAGAATGACAGGATTCTCCTGTCGATGTCGTCCAACTGATAAGTAGCCATATCGTATTATTTTTTTCTGAAGCGGCGGAAATTCCCTTTTCCGGAGGGGGCCGGTCCGGCGGATACAATGTTGCGGCAGTCCTCCAGCGTGAGCGCCGTGGCATCGGTGCCCTTGGGTATGCGGAAGTTGCTGCCGGCGCTCTTGATATAAGGGCCGTAGCGGCCGTTTATCACCTTGATGTCGGCTTCGGGGAATTCCTTTATGATATTGTTTTCCGGCGCCTGTTGTTTCTGTTCCGCAATCAGGGCCACGCATTCTTCAAGGCTTATTTTCAGCGGATCGGCCTTGCGGGGAAGGGTGATGTTGGTGGAGCCGTGTTTGATGTACGGGCCGAAGCGGCCTTTGGTTACGATTATATCTTCGCCCTCATGCTGTCCGAGATTTCTCGGAAGCGAAAGCAGTTTCAGCGCTTCCTCCATGCTGATGGTTTCAATCAGCTGGCCTTTCTCCAGGCTTGCGTAGCGGCGGTTCTCGCCTTCGCCTTTCTGCACATAAGCCCCGAACTGGCCATACTTGGCAACAACCTGCAGTCCGTCTGCGGGGTCGACTCCAAGCACCCTCTCGGTGTGCTGGTACTGCCCGTCGTGCATCTTTTCTTCCACCACTTTGTGGAAAGGAGGATAAATCTTGCCCAGGTACTTCTTCCAGTCCTCTTTGCCCTCGGCTATCTTGTCCAGGCTGTCTTCCACCGTCGCGGTGTAGTTGTAGTCCATGATTTCGGGGAAGTTCTCCACCAGATAGTCGGTAACCAGCAGACCCACATCCTGGGGCAGGAGCTTTGCCTTGTCCTCTCCCACGATTTCTTTCTTGGTGCTGGTGCTGACATTGGAGCCTTTGAGCTTGAAGTTGCTCACTTCCACGGCGGTGCCTTCGCGGTTTCCACGGGTGATGTAGCCGCGTGTGGTGGTAAGCGTGGTGATGGTTGGTGCATAGGTGGACGGGCGTCCGATGCCGAGTTCTTCCAGCTTCTTTACAAGCGAAGCCTCGGTGTAGCGCTGCGGGGCGCGGGTGAACTTGCATTCGGAATTGATTTCCGTTGCGGTGAGGGCATCTCCCTTGCGGGTTTCGGGAAGAATCGTGAGGTCGGTTTCGGTGCCGTCGTCGTCGGAGCCTTCCATGTACACTTTGAGGAAGCCGTCGAAGAGGATTTCCGATGCTTCCGAAACGAATCGCTCGCTGCGTTTGTCGGATGCAATGCGGATGGATGTGTTGAGGAGTTTGGCTTCCGCCATCTGCGATGCGACGGTGCGCTTCCATATCAGGTTGTACAGGGCCTTCTCCTGGGCAGTACCGGCAATGTCGGTGTTGTCTATGAAGGTGGGGCGTATGGCTTCGTGGGCCTCCTGCGCTCCCTTGCTGCGGGTGGTGTATTTGCGGGGATGCGAATACTCGGGGCCGAAATTGTCCGTAATGAACTTTTTTGCGGTGCCGAGGGCGAGCTGCGAAAGGTTCGTGGAGTCGGTACGCATGTAGGTGATGAGACCTTTCTCATAGAGGGTCTGCGCCAGGCGCATGGTCTGGCTCACGCTGAGGCGGAGCTTGCGCGACGCTTCCTGCTGAAGCGTGGAAGTGGTGAAAGGGGCTGCGGGATAGCGCACGGCGTCGCTCTTTTCCACGGAGGCGATGCTGTAGCTTGCGCCGATGCTGTCAACGAGGAACTTTTCGGCTTCTTCCGCATTTTTGAAACGGGTGTCAAGAGAACCCTTCAAAGTGGCGCCGTCGGCGGTTTTGAACTGCCCTTCTGTGCGATAGTATGCTTCGGGCCTGAATGCCATGATTTCCCTCTCCTTGTCCACCACGAGCCTGAGCGCGACGCTCTGCACGCGTCCGGCTGAAAGGCCACGGTTTATCTTTTTCCAGAGCACTGGGGAGAGTTCGAAACCTACCAGGCGGTCGAGCACGCGGCGGGCCTGTTGTGCGTTCACCAGGTTCATGTCCAGCTCCCGGGGTTTGGTGAGAGCTTCTTCTATGGCTTTTTTGGTAATCTCGTGGTAGGTGATTCGCCTGGTGCGGGCGGGATCCAGCCCCAGCGTGACTGCAAGATGCCAGGCGATGGCTTCTCCTTCACGGTCAGGGTCGGCTGCAAGGTAAACGGTCTGTGCTTCTTCGGCCTGGGCCTTCAGTTCCGCAACCAGTTTCTTCTTGCCTGCAGGAATCTCGTATTCCGGCACGAATCCGCCGTCCACATCCACGCTGAGTTTCTTTTCGTTGAGGTCGCGGATGTGCCCTTTGCTCGACACAACCTTGTATCCGGAGGGGTCGTTTTTCAGGAATGCGTTTATTTCACGCGCCTTGGTAGGCGATTCCACTATGATCAAATTGCCCTTCATATCAGCAACATTAAGTGTTTGCGCTTGCAAAGTAAAAAACAAACTCGCTAATTTTCAAAAATTGTTCCCGAAAAATATTTAATTTTGTAAACTAATCGAAGATTAAAAAATGGAAGATACTACCAAGAAAAAAATCATAAAGTGGTTCTGGATTCTGGTGACGGCCCCTTTCGCTCTCATCATCTTCCTCCTGCTGCTTGTTTGGATGTTCTCGCACATCCCGTCTTTCGAGGAGCTGGAGCATCCGGACAGCAAGCTCGCAACCCAGGTCATAGCCGACGGGGGAGAGGTGCTTACCACCTTCCATATCGAGAACCGCACCTATGTGAGTTACGACGAACTCTCGCCGAATCTGGTGGCCGCCGCCATCTCCACTGAAGACGCCCGCTTCCGCAAGCATTCCGGCATTGACATCAAGGGCCTTCTGCGCGTGGCCTTCAAGACCATCCTCATGCGTGACAGCAGCCAGGGCGGAGGTTCTACCATCACCCAGCAGCTCGCCAAGACCCTCTATCCCCGCAAGGAAAATGTGGGAAAGATTGGCATGGTGTGGATAAAGCTGAAGGAATGGATTACCGCCGTCAAGCTCGAACGCAACTACACCAAGGACGAGATTCTGGACATGTATCTCAACTCGGTCTTCTTCGGCAGCAGCGCCTATGGCATTCGCGCGGCATCCGAAACCTTCTTCGACAAGCTCCCCGCCGAACTCACGGTGGAAGAAGCGGCCACGCTGGTGGGAATGGTGAACAAGCCCACCCGCTACAACCCTGCGCTCAATCCCGACAGGGCCCTGGTGCGCCGCAACTTCGTGATTGACCGCATGGTCAAGGGAAAATATCTGGACAAAGCCGCCGCTGATTCCATCAAGCAGCTGCCCATCGTTCTCAACTATCAGGTGCGCGATCACAATGCGGGGCTCGCTCCTTACTTCCGCGACAACCTGCGGCGCGACATGAACGCCACCAAGCCCAAACGCAGCGACTATCAGTATGCGGAAGACTATGCTGCGGATTCGCTGCGCTGGCGCGATGACGACCTCTACGGCTGGCTCAACAAGAACAAGAAACCGGGCGGAGAAAAGTACAATCTCGACAAGGACGGCCTTCGCATTTACACCACCATCAACTACCGCATGCAGCTGAATGCGGAGCAGGCGGTGGCAGAGCACCTTGGAGGAAATCTCCAACCGGCTTTCAACCGCGAGCTCAAATGGAAGAAGAATGCCCCGTTTGCATCCGATGTCGACAAGGCTACCCGCGACCGCCTTATGGCGAACGCCCGCCGGTGGAGCGACCGCTATCGTCTTCAGAAGAAGGCAGGCGTGAGCGAAAGCGACATTCTCGCCCAGTTCGACAAACCCGTCAAGATGAGGGTGTTCTCCTGGGGCCGCAAGGGATATGTAGATACCACCATGACTCCCAATGACTCCATCCTTTATTACAAAGGGATACTGCGCTGCGGCATGGTGGCGATTGAACCGGTCACCGGCCATATCAAGGCGTATGTGGGAGGACCCAACTACCGTTATTTCAAGTACGACAATGTGGGCCAGGGAAAGCGTCAGGTGGGTTCCACCATCAAGCCTTTCCTCTATACCCTTGCAATGCAGGAGGGTATGTCGCCCTGCGACAAGGTTATCAATGTGTCTCAGTCGTTCATTGCCGGAGACGGCTCCGACTGGACTCCCCGTTCCACCGACAAGGACGAGTGGATAGGCAAGACGGTGACGCTCAAATGGGGGCTCACCCATTCTTCCAACAATATCTCCGCCTACCTCATGAAGCAGTTCGGCCCGCATGCCATGGCGGAGATGATGCACAAGATGGGCATTTACAGTCATCTTGAAGAGGTCTACGCGCTTTGTGTAGGCGCCGCCGACATCTCCATAAAGGAAATGGTTGCGGCCTACAATTCCCTGCCTTCGAGGGGAGTGTATATCACCCCCATGTATGTGACCCGCATCGAGGACAGCCAGGGGAATGTGCTTTCGGAATTCAACAACCGCAAGCGCGAGGCCATCGGCGAGAACACGGCTTATCTCATGGTCAACCTGATGGAAGGCGTGGTGAACCACGGCACCGGAGCGAGGCTTAGGGCGTCTTACGGGCTGAAGGGTGAGATTGCAGGCAAGACAGGCACCACCAACGACAACTCCGACGGCTGGTTCATAGGCTACACTCCCAGCATTACCTGCGGCGTATGGGTAGGAGGCGAAGACCGTCAGGTCCACTTCAATTCCCTCGCTTTGGGAAGCGGTTCCAACATGGCCCTGCCAATATGGGGTATCTGGATGAAGAAGTGCATTGCCGACGGCATTTTCAGCGAGTCTGACCGCTTCGTGGCTCCTGCAGGCATATCGCTTGGCCTCGACTGCACCGGCGGTGACATTGAAACTACCGACGAGGGGCAGGCTGAGAACCGTTCCGAAGAAGATTATTATTTCGAATAGATATGGGCAAATACACAACCATAGCAGTCATATACGGCAGCGATTCCTCCGAATGGGAGGTAGCATGCCGCAGTGGGGAATTTGTGGCTTCCCGCCTGGATGGCGACAGGTACGATGTTTATGAGATTTTCGCGCGTTTCGGGCACTGGGAGCTCATGGCTTTCAAGAAGAAGGATGCCATGAGGGTTACTTTCCCCGAAGGAGCCCGCCCCGAAGTGGACAAAACCGACTTCAGCGTCACCGTCCTCGGAGGCAAGGTGAAATTCGACTATGTGTATATAGTGCAGCATGGCGCTCCCGGAGAAAGCGGGCAGATGCAGGGATACCTGGAAATGCTGGGAATCCCCTTCAGTACCTGTTCTTCGGCTGTCAGCGCAATCGCTTTCGACAAATATGCCTGCAAGAGCTATATCCGCGACCTGGGCATAGTGAAGTGCGCTCCCGATGCTTTCGTCCACAAGGGTGCAGACCTGCAGACCTTTGCTTCGCAGGTGGAGAAGAGCCTGCAATTCCCCGTATTCGTGAAGCCTACCATCGGCGGGTCGAGCTTCGGGGTAACCAAGGTGAAGAATCCCGCCGACCTGGTTACGGCTGTGGGTTACGCATTCTCCGAAGGGCCTACCGTGCTGGTGGAGCAGGGAATTTCCGGGCGTGAATTTACCTGTGCGGCCTATCGCACTTCGGGCTCCGTGCATACCCTTCCCATCATCGAAATCATTACTGAAAACGATTATTTCGACTATGATGCAAAGTACAACGGGCACAGCCGCGAGGTCTGCCCTGCCGAGGCGTCGGAAGAGATAGTGAAACTGGTGCAGGACACCACGGTCCGCATCTATGAGAATCTGGATTGCTCCGGGCTGGTGAGGATGGACTACATTTACAGCGAAACCCAGGGGCTGCATTTCCTGGAGGTGAACACCATTCCCGGCATGACCAGCGCTTCGCTCGTTCCCAAGATGGTGCGTGCCGCCGGGCTCGACATTACCGACTTCCTTACCGACATTATCGAGAACGGTTAGCCGGCGAGTCGCATTTTAAAGAAAAACAGGCGGTCTTCCCGTTGAAATCGAAAAAGATTTCGGCTCTGGAGGCCGCCTGATTGCATAAATGTGCATTTAAGCGTTTTCAAACCTATTTAAAACGGATTTTTTTGGTTCACTTTGCAAAAACATTGTGGACTATGAAAACTTGTTATGTAACCTCGCTTATTGCAGCTTTTCTCCTGCTGTCCTGTTCTTCCAAAAACGATGTTCCGTTCCGTGCATCGGAGCAAAGTTCCTCCCGGCGCGACCTTGCGCTCATGCTCGCTTCTCTTCCAATCGGTGCCGAACAGATGGACGAAGTTTACGACGCCGTCAGTTCTTCCATCAGCAACGGCTATGACGAAGAATACATGATGTGCGACCTTCTCACCCTGCCCGGCGCAGGAGTGGGTGACAATGCCACCAAGGCTGCAGCAAAGGCGGCCTCCTACCGCAACCCCATACGCAATCTGATTGAGGATTATCTTGCCTGCAAGGCAGGGACCAAAGCCGGTGCAGCCGATGTGCAGGCGTATCTCGACGGGCTGCGCGACTCAGGCATGCAGATATATTGGCCTTATGCCGAGGAATGGGACGGAAAAACGCTGCCCCTGATAACCTTCGACCCCGGTCTGGATGCCGATGCCAATTACGGCTATGTCATAGACGGTGACAACGGTGCCTATATGGTGACGGATTCCGTGCTGGTTGACGAGCGCACCGCAAAAACCCGTCCTGTGTGGGTAATCAACAATAACGACGATTCGGGTTATGTCCCCCTAAGCAGCTACTTCAAGAGCAAGGCCCTGTTGGACGATTTGGATGATGAGGATGATGATTCCGGCGCTAGGAAATACAATCTCTATATCAAGGACTTCACGATGCTGCGCAACTACGACACATGGTTCGCCGGGGGCTCCGAATTCTGGGTGAAGGTTGGTGCGGTGAATGCCTTTTATGCAGGCACGGAGGATGAACTCCATAATTATACCCCTTCGGTTACCGACTTCATAGTGGTAGTCAAGCGCAGCGAGATTGGCGTAAAAAAGACTTTCAATGCACTTATGGTGACGGATTTCTCCGACCAGCTGGACAAGCTCGCCTTCCTCATCACCGAGGACGACGGTGGCACGATTACCACTTGGAAATGCTCTACGACGGTGAAAATAAAGTCGAAGACCTGGGGCTTTGACCTGGAAATCCCCCTGCATCAGTATGACGACATTGTCTGGCGCGGCCAGCTTGGCTCCAGTTATTTCACCAAAGGGAAAGAAATCGAAGGCCGTTTCGGTGATGTAATGCTGACATTCGCCCTGGAATAATTTTGAAATTAGTAACGAAATCGTTATTTTTGTACGACTTGGACATGAAGAGGGGAGAATTGGAGAGAATACTAAGAAGCAATGGTTGTTATCCGTTGAAATCTGGTAAACGACACGATAGATGGTATTCGCCAAAAACCGGGCTGGTAATTATAATACCACGCCATGAGGCTAAAGAGATACCTGTGGGAACATTGAGGGTGATAGTGAAACAAGCCGGTATATAGTTATGACAATAGAAGCAATAATTGAAAAAGGTCCGGATGGACTTTATGGCATCAGGTCTGAAACTGTTCTCGGAAGAACCTGCCTTGGCGGCTTTGGTGAGAGCGTTGAAGAAGCCAGACTTGATTTTAAAGAATGTATAGCCGAGGCGGTAGAGGATGCGCAAACAGAAGGAATAACCCATATCTCTCCGGAGGAAATAAATATCAAATTTAAATATGACCTTCCGTCCTTTTTCAATTATTTCGAATTTATCAATACGAGCAAATTCGCCGTTTATGCCGGCATAAACGAATCCAAGATGCGTCAATATAAAAATGGCCTTGCCTATCCCAGCGAAAAGACAACAAGAAAGATTATGGCAGCAATAAAGAGAATAGGCTCGGAATTATCTATGGCCATGTTATAGCAATCATTCAGCGGCAAGCGTCATTTCGCAGGCTTTGCAGTCGAAGTGGAGGGCTATGCGGCGGCCGTTGTTGAGAAGGAAAAGCGGACCGGATTCTTTGGCTCCCTGGTGAACGGGGCACATCCCCAATTCGAAGCGTATGCAGTATTTTGTACGCATCAGGGGATTCATGCCGACAGGCTTTCCTGCCAATGCCTTGTCCGTAATTCCGGCCCGGGAAACGGCGTTCAGCATAGGGCGGTATTTGACCGGAAGCACATCCAGGTCGGAGGCGATGAGGCGCCGGATGCTGTTGATGGTGGATGCGCTCAGAAGGGGGAGCTCTCCCCCTTTGGTCCGGGCATCGATGCTGCCAAGTGTGAAAATGTAATGCCCGCTTCTTTTGCACAGCTGTTCCCTCAGCATGGCTTCCGCCCTTTCCCTGTTCTCGGCTTTCTCAAGGTCTGCCTTGAAAGGGCTTAGCAGTTCCCTCCCGTCCTCGGTACGGGCCGTAATGTCAATGTTCCATTCGCCATGAATCATCAAGTCAAGACTCACGGCAATGTGCCTCTGGGCGGGTTTTGCTTCCAGCGCTTTTTCAAAAGCGGTGTCGATGTTGCGGTAGAGGCTCAGACCTTTGTGGAGCTGGGGAATGTCCTTGCAGAGGATGCGGTTATCTTCACATTTGTCGCCCCGGAAGCCGACCACTCCATTTTTGCCAGGGAAGGCAAAGCCGTCGCCGTTGCGAAGCCGGGTGTCGCCCGCGAGCCTGAGACTCAGTTCTATGCTGTCGCGCCCGGTTTTACGGATGCCGGTGACGGTGCCTATGAATTCGCCCATCGATTTAGGCGCATCCATACCCGCCCATCCACGGCTGCGTATGCCGTCGAAATACAGTTCGGTATATCCTCGGTTGAAGGTCTTGCCAGGGTCGGGGGCCACGCCTCCGGACACTTTCCCGAACGAGGTCCGGCAGTATTTGTCCGGTGCCGACGCCACAAGGACATCGAGGGCTTCTGAGTAATATCGGGTGATGTTTCGCACATACGATGCGTTCTTGAGCCTTCCCTCAATCTTGAAGGAACATATACCTGCTTCGGCAAGTTCGCCAATGCGGTCGTGGAGGTTCAGGTCTTTGAGTGAAAGCAGGGCTTTGTTGCGCACCAGCACTTTTCCGGATGCATCGGCAAGGTCGTACATGGAACGGCATGCCTGTATACATTCTCCCCTGTCGGCGCTTCGCCCGTCTATCCATTCGCTCAAACGGCATTCCCCGCTATAGCAGACGCACAGGGCCCCGTGGACGAAGGCTTCCACTTCGCAGCTTACGCCTTCGCAGATTTCGCGTATGACCGGAAGCGGCAGTTCCCTTTCCAGCACTATGCGGCTGCATCCCGCCTGCTCGTAGAGGCGGGCGGTTTCCAAATCCCTGATGGCGCACTGGGTCGATGCGTGAAGCGGAACCCGGATGTCGGACCAGCCGCAGATGCGTGTGTCGCGGATAATGAAAGCATCGACTCCCGCTTCCTGCTCCGCGAGCATCTGGCGGTGAACTTCTTCGAGTTCATTGTCGCGCAGGAGAATGTTGACGGTTACGAATACTCTCGCCCCGAATTTATGGGCATATCCGCACAGCCTTGCGATGTCTTCTATGGAATTGCCTGCATCCTTTCGGGCACCGAACTGCGGCCCTGCAATATATACGGCATCGGCACCGCAGTCAATCGCAGCGATGCCGATGTCAGCGTTTCGTGCCGGAGAAAGGAGTTCCAGCCCGGTCATGCCTCTTAGAGGGAGTTAAGCATCTGCTTTGCGGCAGCGCCAACCTTGGGGTCGTTCACGGCCTTCTGGTAGTACTCCTTAGCCTTTGCCTTGTTGCCAAGCTGCTGGTAGCAAACGGCAACATTGTAGCAAATCTGGGTTGCGTTCTTGGCGTTGGGCTCAAGCTCAAGGTATTTTTCGAAGTATCCGATGGCTTCCTTCTGCTTCTTGGCTGCAGAAGCGGCTGTGCCGGCAATCTGATAGGAAGTAGCGGTCTCAAGGTATTTGTTTGCCTCGAGTGCGGAGTTGAGCGCGGCGTCAAACTTCTTTGCTCCGAGGGCGGCCTTTGCTTCCTGCTGGTAAAGGGTGGAAATTTTCTTCTTGCCATCATTTTCGCGTCCGTTTTCGATGGCGGACTTGAATGCCTCTACTGCGGCATCCTTTTCACCTGTAGCCTTGAGGCAGTCGCCCAGGCGCAGGTAAGCCACTCCGTTGTTGGCATCCTCTGCAAGCACGGCCTTGTAACCTTCAACGGCTTCAGCATAGTTCTTGTTGGAATAGAACTCGTTGGCCTTCTGCATCAGGACCTGGGGGATGAGGTCGGCGGCGCTCACGGCGATGTCGTCGTTGCCATACTTCCCGGCAATTTCGATGCTGGCGCGCAGACCTGCAATGGCGTTCTCGTAATCTTTGTTATTTACAGCCCTCTTTGCAATGTTGAACTGCACGGCGGGGATGGCGGTCTTGCAATCCGAAGCAACCGCAGCTCCTTCGTCGCCGAGAGCCTCAGCCTGGGTAAGTGCCTCTTTGAAGCTGGTGAGGGCAAGCTCAAGGTTACCGGCCTCATTGGCGGTAACGGCATTGTTGTAGGTCTCGATGGCGGAGTTCAAATCCTGTGCGTTGGCAAGGGCGCATCCGAACATCGCGGCCACAAGGGTAATGATAAGCTTTTTCATCTTCTTATAATTTATTGGTTCAATACTTGCTTACAAAAGTAGTAATTTTTGTTGTATTTTTGTGCTTCACTTTCGCATTATGTCCAAACAGCGTGCCATAATCATATTCCTGCTCTGTTCCCTGGCTTTCACTGCCCGGGCCCAGGACCTTCCGCAGTTCCCGAAATCGTCGCGTATAGTAACGGGCAGTTTTCCAAACGGCGTGGCATATTACCTGGTTGCCAACAACACTTCCAAAGGTTATGCCACCTTCGCCCTTGCACAGAAAGGAGCCTACGGACAGGAAGTGTCGAGGGAAGCGCTGAAGGGGCCGCTGCGTTTCCTTTCCTCCAACGGGATAGGCTATGGCCCCGAAGGCTATGTTGCATTCCCCGGCGAAGCGGCTGTCTACACTTTCAAAGATGTTCCCACCTTCGATTCCGCCGTATGCGACTCGGCTCTCGTCATGCTGAACAGGCTTACGGAGGAATTTTATGGCGAACAGGCAGTGGTGATATGCGGCGACATCAATACGGACAAAATCAAGGATAAACTGCAGATGCTCTCCCTCACGGTTGCAAGACGCGGCCCTTCGCCGGAAGGGGAGGAATACGAATGGATACCTTCCTACTATCCGGGCGTGATTCATTACGGGAACCGCAGTTCCGGCCTTGCGGAAATCAGCATAAGTTTCACTTCTCCCAGAACCAGGCGGGAGCACATGAATACCCCGCAGCCCCTGGTCTCCCAACTTTATGCAAGACAGCTGGGGTATATCATACGCAAACGCACCGAGGCCGCATTCGCCGCAGCGGGCCTGGCGCTCGGCTATGCCCGGTTCGGATATGTGGACAGTTCCAGGACTCCGGGAGACGAAAGATACAGTTTTACCATTGGCGTGAGCGATTCATGCACTGAACAGGCCACGGCCATCCTTTCTTCCCTTCTTTCCGAACTCGACAGCGAAGGGGCCCTTGAAGAGGAATTCCTGGATGCCAAGAACCGTTTCCATGCCTATGCTGCAAAAGCTTTTGTGTCGTCGTCGGACAACGGGGAGCTCGTGGGGCAGTGTGTCGCCAATTATCTGTATGGGTCAAATCTCGCCGACAACGAAACTCTGGCAAAGTTTTTTTATGGCAGGAAAATGGACACGGAGCGCGACCTTGCGCTCTTCAACCGCTTTGTCAGCGCTCTGCTCGACCCAGTTAGGAATCTCACGCTCAGTTATTCCACTCCAGCCGACAGCCTCGATGCAGGCGCGATGCTGGATTCATTCAGGGATTCCTGGGTGCCGAGGTCCGGCGAAGCCGTTTCCTACACGCTGAAGGCAGCCGATACGCTCAGTCTGTATTATCCTGTTGACAGGAAGTTGAAACTCAAGTCAGAATCCGTCGAACCCTTGACCGGGGGCAAACTTTGGACCTTCTCAAACGGAATGAATGTCGTTTTCCGCAAGAGCAGCGACTATCAGTTGCGCTATGCCCTCATGATTCGCGGCGGATGTGCCGAGGTTCCGGGCATTCTGGAGGGGGAGAGCGCTTTCGTGGGCGACATGCTCTCGCTCTACGATGTCGCCGGGCTGAGCCAGGAGCATTTTTCGGACATGCTCGGAGCAAACGGCGTTAGCATGGATTGCAAAGTTTCCCTTTCGGACATGCGTATCAGCGGCACTGCACCTTCGAACAAATTGAGCCTGGTGATGCGTTCGTTGCTTTCCATACAGAAAGACCGCAGGTTCAACGATTCCGCATACAGTTACTACAAGCGTTGCGAGGCAATACGCCAGGAGGCTTTCAGGCTCACTACTGATGGAATCAATGCCATTACCGACAGCATAATGTGCCCGGATTTCTTCTATCCTTCCACCAAGAGCATGGACAAGCTTTCGGACGGACTTCCCGGCAAGGCTGAGCAGTATTTTCAGGCCCAGTTCCGGAAGAATAATGACGGAATCCTTTATATAGAAGGCAATTACGACGAGCAGACCCTTCTTAAATACTTGTGTCGGACCCTCGGAAGCTTTGCAACCTCCCAGGCTGTTTCGCTGCGACCCAAAGTGCCCTTCCAACTGTGCTCCGGGTTCGCAACCTATGCTATAGACAGGAAATCCCACATCGCGGGTGACGGCACATGCAGCACCAATCTCGCCTTGTCGGCTGTCCGTCCTTTCACCATGAAGGACTGGTGCGCATTCCGCATCTCCGTGGAAGCCCTGCGCCGCATCCTCGTGGAAGAACTCGCCCCCATGGGCCAGACCATCGAAATTGTGCCGAGGCTGTATCTTCTTCCAGTCGAAAGGGTTGCGGTATTTGTGAACTGTCACCCATGTTCTGCCACGGGGCTTCCCGCCGGGGTGAAGGCCGAAGACCCCATCAATGTTGCAGGAGCGCTTCGGACCGCGCTGGAAAGGCTTCGTGATGCTAAGATTACCCCTACCAGGCTGGCCGGATACAAAGCTTCGCTCTCAAATGAGATGGCATCGGAAAAGTCCGATCCCGCCTTCCTGATGGAAGCATGCCTGCGGCGCTATTCCGAAGGGAAGGATATGATTTCGCATTATGCGACCTTCCTCGACAAGGTTACGGTTGAGGATGTGGCGGCTGTCCTGAGGGATTTGGAGGAAGGCAGCAAAGTTGAATATGTCATAAAATGAAGCGTTCAGACTTTGGAACCATAGTGCAGATAGGTGATGTGCTCGTGAGCGAGGATGTCGTCAATGAATTTTTTGCCTGCGACTATGCCGTCTGCAAGGGTGCATGCTGCATAGTGGGCGACAGCGGTGCTCCTCTCGAAGAATCTGAAATCGATGGGCTCGAACGGGATTTTCCCGCTTTCTCCCCCCTGATGCCCGAAGTTGGGAGGAAGGCTGCGGAAGACTCAGGGTTTTTTGCCATCGACAGGGATGGGGATATGGTTACACCTCTTGTTCCCGGCTCTGAAGAATGTGCTTTCTGCTGCTTTGAAGACGGGAACTGCCTCTGTGCAATAGAAAAGGCTGGGAAGGTGAAACCCATTTCCTGTGCCCTGTATCCTATTCGGGTGAAGAAATTCAAGGGGGGAGGAATGGCCCTCAACCTGCACCGGTGGGATATATGCCGCTGTGCCTTTGAGCGTGGCAAACGCGATGGCATCCGCGCTTATCAATTCCTCAAGGGTCCCCTCACACGCCGCTTCGGCGCCGATTTCTACGAGGCCCTGGATGCCGCCGCGCAGCATATCAACAAGTAAGGAAGTACTAAACGCCAGGGTCGGTGGTTTGGTAGTACGGCAAGTTTTCCCGCAGTACTATGTCGAGAGGCATGAGGATGTGTGGATTCAGGCTTTTCCGTCTGTAAAGCAGGTATTCCAGAAGGGTGGTAACAGCAAGGAATCCCTGCCGTTCCGGCCTTTGGCATATCAGGGCGAAGATGCTGCCATCTTCGAGGCATCGGATATTTCTGTCAGTAAGGTCGAATGCAACGACCTTGATGTTCGGAATCCCTTCGTTCCGGAGAAATTCTCCGACAATATGACCTCTTGAATTAAGGATGCACACGCCTTTGATTTCGGGGTGGGAACCGAAGAGAGAGGCGAGTTGCCCGTGAGTCGAAGAGGGGCTTCCAAGGTCCAGTTCGACTTCAATAAGCCTCCCGGAACTGCTGGTCTGGGCCATGTACTGCAAAAGACCTTGCCTTCGCTGTTCTGCGTTTTGAGCTTTTACATTTTCTCCGGATTTGGACAAAATCAAGGCAATGCGGTCGTCTTTTCCCACCATGCTGCAGAGCAGGCTCCCTATGATGCTTCCGCCTGCAGGTTGGTCGGCGGTAAACGCCGCAAGAGGATTTGTGTCAGGGAAGGTCGTATCGACGAAAATATAGGGCACTCCGTTCTCGTCGAGCTTGGAACACAGGTCATGGGTTTCCCTGTCGAAGGTGGGTCCGATTATTACGGCGTCTGGATTGAGCCCCGCAACCTTGCTGAACGCTTCCCTGCATGATGCCGGGTCGAATTGGTCATAGGCCAGGGTGTCGCAGATTATATGAATGTCGGAATACTCTTCCATCGCCTGTGAAATTCCCTTGAGAAGGGAATCCCAGTACTCTCCCTCCGAGGCTTCAGGTACGGATATTACAATCCTGTATTCTTTGCGCAGGGCCACGGCCGAAGTGTGGAGATTGATTTTATATCCTACTTCGTCGAGGATTGCCTGAATTTTCTCCCGGCTTTTTTTTGATACGCCGCTTCTGTTGTGCAGGACCCGGTCCACCGTGCCGATGGATACACCTGCGCGTTTTGCAATCTCGGTTATCGTTGCTTGCTTGGCCATGTTTCGTGTAGATACACACAAATTTATGCAAATCTATTGGCTTTAACAAAATTATGCTTAAATTTGTAAACTTCGTGTAAGTACACGAAAATTGCCAAACAACCGTAATGAACTAAAAACCAATTATATAAATGGAAATTAATAAAAGGCAATATTACTCATCGCTTGCGATGTTGGGATGCCTCTTCTTTGTTTTTGGTCTTGTATCGTGGGTGAACTCGATATTGGTGCCTTATTTCAAGGTAGCGTGCAACCTGCAATCCGAAGTGCAGGGGTATCTTGCCCAGTTTGCCTTTTATATTGCATATTTGGTAATGACCATTCCGGCTTCGGCGCTGCTCGACAGGACCGGATATAAGAAAGGTGCCTTGATAGGTTTGTGGATTCTGGCTGCCGGAGCCTTTCTGTTTGTTCCGGCCGCCCTGACCAAAACCTATAATCTGTTCCTTCTTGCTCTCTTTACAATGGGAACGGCCCTTGCAATCCTGCAGACCGTCGCAAATCCGTTCGTGACAATCATAGGCCCTATTGAGAGTGCGGCCAAGCGTATCAGCATTGTCGGAATATGCAACAAGTTTGCGGGAATTCTGGCTCCTCTCATATTTTCTGCCGTGGTTATCGCTCCGCAAAAAGCAATAATGACTGCAATCCAGTCGGGAGAGTTGTCGGGAACTGCGCTTGATACGGCGTTGTCCGACCTCCTTCACGGAGTAATAGGACCCTATGTGGTGCTCGGCACGCTGCTGTTCATATTCGGCATAGTATTTTACCGCTCATCGATACAGGACATAAATCCTTCCCGCAATGAACAGGCTTTCAGTGAAGGAAGAAGAAGTGTTTTTTCTTATCCTTACCTTGTCCTGGGAGTCCTCGCCCTTTTCTGTCACCTTGGAACACAGGCCCTTAGCGTGAATACCATCATCGGATTTGCTGATGCATCCGGTTTTGAAAGAACGGCCATTTTCCCTTCCCTTACCCTTGCATGCACGCTGCTCGGATATCTCATCGGAGTCGTCCTTATTCCTAAGTATATTTCTCAGCAGAACATGCTCCGTGTGGTTACCTCCATGATTCTGGTGCTTGCCGTGCTTGTTCCGTTGCTTCCTGCAAGGCAGGCGGTGTGGTGTCTCGTGCTGATGGGAATACCGAACTCGGTGGTATATGCAGGGATATGGCCTCTGGCTATCCACGACCTTGGCAAATGGACAAATCTCGGTTCAGCCATCATGGTGATGGCCCTGTGCGGGAGCGCAATCTTCCCTCTCGTTTATGCCGCGCTTGCAGACGCATCGGGGTCGTTGCAATTCGCATATTGGCTTCTTGTTCCGGCGGCCCTGTACATGATTTATTATGCCTATGCTGGCTATAGGATAAATAATTGGAGGAAGATATGAAAACAGCCATAACGAATGGAAGGATAATTTCAGGAGCGAAACTGCTTCCGGAGGGTTTGGTTCTTGTCATTGAGGATGGAAAAATTGAGGAAGTCCGATATGGGGTTCCTGCAGGTGCTGAAGTGATTGACGCCGAAGGATGTTATGTGTCACCAGGGTTTATCGACATTCACACTCATGGGGCCGGAGGTGCGGATTTTATGGACGGCACTGTCGATGCCTATCTCACTGCTGCAAGAATGCATGCCAGGCATGGCACTACATTGCTTTTCCCTACTACCCTGACAAGTACCAACGAGGCTCTTTTCGACAGCTTCAGCACATACGAAAGGGCGGCCTGTCTTGCGGGAAAGGACGGGGCTTCTTTCGGCGGGATGCATCTTGAAGGCCCTTTCTTCGCACCGGAAATGGCAGGTGCGCAGGACCCGAGGTATCTTCGTGATCCCCAACCGGAGGAGTACATGGAGATACTTTCACGCACTTCCCACATTGCAAGATGGAGTTTCGCCCCCGAGCGCCCCGGTTCGGCTGAATTCGTGGCCGAGCTGTCCAGAAGGAGAATCATTGCATCGATAGGACATACCAACGCCACATTCTCCGACTGCGACGCCGCATTCAGGGCCGGTTGCAGGCTAATGACCCATTTTTACTCATGCATGAGTACCATTACACGCAGGAATGCATACCGTTATGCAGGGGCGATTGAGTATGGCTACTGGCAAGATGGCATGCGAATCGAGATAATTGCCGACGGAATTCATGTTCCTGCGGATCTTCTGAAACTTGTCCTGAAAATCAAGGGCCCCGGAAGGATATGTCTGGTAACCGATTCCATGCGTGCTGCAGGAATGCCGGAAGGCCCGAGTATTTTGGGAGGTCTCGAAGGAGGACAGGAAGTGATAGTTGAAGACGGTGTGGCAAAACTTACCGACAGGAGTGCATTTGCAGGCAGCGTGGCTACCGCCGACCGTCTTGTGCGTACAATGGTAAAAGAAGCCGGTGTCAGTATTCCAGAGGCCGTGATGATGATTACTTCCAATCCTGCAAAGGTGATGAAGATTTCTGCACGCAAGGGTAATATGGCCTTGGGTAAAGATGCTGACATAGTGATATTTGACGATAATATCTGCATACAGAGGACTATAGTTGACGGAAAAACAATATTTGTACGATAAAATGCTGAAAAAAGAATTCAAGGTCGATAAACTCGACATCAAAATTTATGATTCCAGGCAGTCGATGGGTGAGGGAGCCGCATCCGAGGCCGCGGAATATCTGAGAAATCTGCTTGCAAGGCAGGATGAAGCGTGGGCTGTTTTTGCCGCCGCGCCTTCACAGAATGAATTTCTGGAAGAATTGTCAAAAGCTCCCGGAATAGACTGGCACAGGATTCATGCACTGCACATGGATGAATATGTCGGACTGCCGTCTTCTGCTCCGCAGGGGTTCGGCAATTTCCTCCGCAGGGCTATTTTCGATAAAGTTCCCTTCGGGAGCGTTGATTACATAGGGGGAGAGGCCGATGCTGATACCCTCGTGTCGCGTTACGATGCCATCCTTTCCCGTCATCATGTGGATGTGGTGTTCATGGGAATAGGTGAAAACGGTCACATAGCGTTCAACGATCCGCATGTGGCTGATTTCAACGACCCTGCACGAATCAAAAAGGTCGATTTGGACCTCGTATGCAGGCAGCAGCAAGTCAACGACGGATGCTTCTCTTGTCTCGATGAAGTGCCCGAGTATGCCCTGACACTTACAGTTCCCACTCTTTTTGGTGCAGACAGGCTGTTCTGTATTGTACCTTCGTCGACCAAGGCAAATGCCGTGAGGGCAACTGTGGAGGGGCCTGTTGAAGAAAGCTGCCCTGCTTCGATACTCCGCAGGCATAAGGCAGCAACCCTTTATGTCGATTCAGACAGCGGAAAATACATCTTATAGCCAATGCGCCGATTTCTTGCCATATTGCTGTTGCTGTCCGGCATTTGCAATGCAGGGAAGGCATTTGAAGTGCGTGCTGTTTATGTTGACTGCAGGACACAGGTAATGACCATGCCTGCACTGAAAGCATTCGCAAATCAGGCCGCCGCGGGAGGAATGAATGCCATTGTGATGGAGTGGGAGGCGACATTCCCGTTCAGGAATAATGCGACTTTGTGCAATTCATTGGCATATACAGAGGAGGAGGTCAATGATTTCATTGGTTATTGTTCCAGAATTGGCATTGAAGTAATTCCTCTCCAGAATTGTTTCGGTCATTGCGAGTATATACTCCGTCACGAGCGCTACGCCGGGTTGCGGGAGGATTCGAAAGATCTTTCCCAGGTATGCCCCTTGAAATTTGCGGAAGCGTCTTTGACATTCGGCAGCATTTTCGAGGAAATAGCCTCCGTCCATCCGTCACGCTATATTCATATAGGATGCGATGAAACCCGTCTTCTCGGACATGACAAAGCCTGCTCAGCTTATGTGGATGAGCATGGGAAATCGAGATTGTTCGTGGAGTATGTTGCAAGAATGTGCGAGTTGGTACATAAGCTCGGCAAGACTCCCATAATCTGGGGAGATATTCTTCTTGCATATCCGGAGGCCGCTTCTCTGCTTCCTTCCGACATTGTCGTGG
Organism: Bacteroidales bacterium; assembly: GCA_017469425.1. Classification (GTDB taxonomy): domain Bacteria; phylum Bacteroidota; class Bacteroidia; order Bacteroidales; family UBA932; genus Cryptobacteroides. Next base: position 26,446 of record JAFUGJ010000001.1, on the reverse strand, counting down.
TGGACTGGAATTATGGCTGGAAGCCGGACAGGTTTGGAGATATTGACAAACTGCTCTTGCAGGGTATTACCATGTGGGGCGCATCTGCATTGCGGAGTTCGCCGGACAACATATATCTCACCCAGTGGCAGAAACATCTCGACAACATCCGGGATTATGTGCCATTCTGCAGGAAAAAGGGTTTCAAGGGCATAATTGAAACATCTTGGTCAACTTCCGGGCAGTATGGCTATGTAATGGACCAGAACAGTGTAATAGCATTGCAGCCAATACGGGAGGTGTACCCTGCCGTGGCATTCGGGATGCCTCTGACGGCCTTCTTCCAGGCAGTGAATGAAGGGAAAACTCCAGGAGATTCATTCGTTAAAGATTATGCTGCGGGGCATTTCGGCCTCGACGGCAGTGGCGCGGAAGTCATGGTGCGTTACTTTGCAATGGGGCAGACTCCGGTGACAGGGAAAAAGTACAATGTTGATTTTATTTCAGGCGTACTTAGTGTGGCGGAACAAATGCGCAAGGACCTCATGACAGTGCGGCCCAAGCGTAACAAGGCCGACTTCCGACATCTTGCACTTATGCTCGACATAAGAATCAACTATTTGAAATTCAAGGTGTTGGAATGCAGGTTTGAGTCTGCCTCTTTCGATGCTTCGCAAAAGGAGGAAATCGCTTCCGGGTTGAGGCGGATGCTTGATGATGCGCAAAAACTGCAAAAGCGATTCGTGCGGCTTAACAAGGATTTCCTGAAAGATCCTTCCATCCCGCTTGGAGATACAAGCTATATAGGTAAAATGAAAGAATTGTACGCCATATGCAAGTGACGAGAATACTGACAATATTTACTCTTATCTGCTTGATGCTATCCTGTTCCGCCGACCCGGGGAGAGGAAAAAGCATTGATGATATCCGCAACGGCAATAAAAACAATGGTGGCCGGGAAGGCGGCGAAGATGCATTTCCTGCTGCCATGATAAGTGCGGCGGAGGTTACCGATTTGATGGTGGAAAAGGCTAAAGAATATAGGGAAGCATCGGTGCTGGAAGGACATCGCAACGGGATTTATGTGTATTCGGGAGCTACTTTTGACGCTTATGTCAGTAAACCTGAAAAACTTGCGGCGCGTGTTGCAATGCTTGGTTTCAAGGATGTTTATCTCAGCCCTGGAAGCAGCCGCATAAACAATGCCGATGCAGGACTCCGTCGTTTTATCGCCTCGTGCTCAAAATACGGGATAGATGTTTATGCCGTTGCTCTTTCTTCATTGCAGAATCTTGTGAGCGCTTCCACCACAATTTCCGAGGTCGAGCGGATTGCAAAATATAACGAAACAGTGTCGTCGGGTGAACGCTTTGCCGGGATTGCCGCCGATTTGGAACCTCATACATGCCACGATGCCAATAAGCCTTCGGGAGTTCAATATACATGGAACAGCGCTTCCAACTACGGGAAAGGCAAAGACAACGATCAGTTGCTCAGGCTTACGCTCGACAGGCTGCATACTGCAGGGGATGTCCTTCATTCTGCAGGATTACGGCTTGCAGAAGCGATATTCTACAATTACCAGATATACTATGACCAGGGGCAACTTGAATATGGCAGCACTGCCCAATTCCTTAACGACTGCGATTTTTTGATAACGATGGCATATCTGACCAGCAAAGAGAGCATTTTGAGCAAGAGTGAACCCGGGCTCAAAGCCGCCGGGAAAAACGGCTCGGTATCAATCTGCGTGAAAACCAGGATGAATTCCGACAGCGGCAGTTCCATTCAGAATCTCGGTTGGAAAAACTTGCTTGAAGTTGCCCGTTATGTCAATGAAAAAGCCTCGGCTTATCCTTCATACAGGGGCTTCGACATGTTTACTTTCGACGGTCTCGAAACCATGTGGGAATGGGAAAATGACAAAAACTGAAGATTGATATATGAAATCTTGCAAAACGATGATGGGCTTTGCCCTGCTTCTGACCGGAATGGTGGCATTCGGCCAGACGATTGACATTACGGGAAGGGTTACCGAACCGGCTTCCGGATCGGGCACTTTGCCTGTAGTGGGTGCAACGGTATTGGAAAAAGGCACCGGAAACGGCACGCTCACGGATGCAGATGGCAGTTACAGACTTAAGGTTGCATCCAATGCCGTGCTGGTGTTTTCATCTTTGGGTTATGCAGATGTGGAAGAGCCGGTAGCAGGCCGAAAGGTGATAGATGTTACCATGGCTCCTGAATCTACCATGCTGGATGAAGTCGTCTTCATAGGGTATGGCTCCGTCAAAAAGAGCGACCTTGTTTCTTCCGTCACCTCCGTCAAGGCAGATGACATGAAACTGTTTCCGGCTTCCAATCCTGCAGAGATGCTTCGCGGCAGGGCGGCAGGAGTGACGGTTACGAGCAGTTCGGGCGAGCCAGGCTCTGTTCCTTCCATTACAATCAGGGGCAGCCGTTCCATATCTGCGAGCAATTCCCCTCTGTATGTGATAGACGGATGCATAGCGAGCGATACTGAATTTGCGATGATGAGCGCGGATGACATAGAATCCGTCGAAATACTCAAAGATGCAGCTTCCCAGGCAATCTATGGTGCAAGGGCAAGTGACGGTGTAATTCTGATTACTACGAAACGGGGGAAAACCGGAGATGCTGTCGTGACCTACAGCGGATATGTAGGAGTTCAGCGTCTACATAAAAATTTCTCTTTTTATAATGGAGACGAGTGGCTTGCAATGCGTGCAGAAGGCGTGGCCAATGACAGGAACATAGATGATTCGGCCACAATACCAATAAGCGATGTGTTGAGCGATGCCATCATGCTCGATGCATATAAGAATGAGGAGTACATAGATTGGGAAAAACTTATGTTCAAGGATGCCATATACCATAATCATGAACTCGGCGTGAGGGGAGGGAACGAAAAGATGAAAGTGGCTGCAAGCATAGGGTACATGGACCAGGATGGTGTAATGAGGGTGAATTCCGGTTACAAGAAAACCAATGCACGGCTGAATGTGGATTATTCGGCAAAGAAATGGCTTACATTCGGGGTCAATGCTTCGTTTGGGTGGACAAAACGGGAACTTCCCAATGGCGCATGGTACTCTTATCTGACCAGACCGCCTCTTGCTCAAGTGTATGATGAGGCTGGTGAGTATACCGAATACATCAACAGCAAAGGTGACAGAAACCCTCTCTACAGTGCGCTTCACGACCAACGGGAGACAGTGGCCAATAATTACCGCATAAACGGCTTTGCCGATATTAAATTGCTCAAAGGGCTCAGTTACAGGCTGAACGCCTCATACTACAACAGGGTGAGCGAGGCTGGCAGGTCGAGGGATTCCAAATATCCGGGAGGCGGGTCCACGGCAACGCTCACAAGTTCAACGACTCAGACCAAACTGCTGGAAAACATAGTTAATTATGCATTTCCTTTTGAGGCCAGCCGCCATTCGCTTGTGCTCACAGGCGTGCAGTCATTCGACCAGAGACTGTCCAAATCGCTTGGCTATTCCGTGCAGAACCTGCCCGCGGACAAAAACTGGAATTTCATTGCAAACGGAGAAACCACCGAGTTGGACCGCACCTATGGGGTCAACAACCTGCTGTCATTCATGCTGCGGGCACAATACAATTTTGACGACAGGTATCTCCTTACTCTCGCAGTACGACGGGACGGGTCGAGCCGTTTTGGCGACGACCACAAATGGGGGAGTTTCCCTTCCGCTGCTTTTGCATGGCGTATGTCGCAGGAGGAATTCATGAAAAGCATATCATGGGTAAACTCACTTAAACTCAGGGCAAGTTATGGAGTGGTCGGCAACCAGAACGGAATCGGTAACTATACGACTCTCGGACTTGCTCAGGCGTATCCCGGCGAATTCGGAGATGCATATTACCTTGGATATCTTCCGGGCTCGGAACTTTCCAACCGTAACCTTAAATGGGAGAAATCGGCCACAGTGAACCTCGGACTTGATTTTGCCGTCCTGGACAGCAGGATTTCAGGTACTATAGAGTATTACAACACGCACACGACCGATCTGCTTGTGACCAGGTCCATCAATGCTTCCCTCGGATATACTTCCATGCTTGACAACCTCGGCGAGACAAAGACCAATGGTATCGACCTCAATCTGAATGCCGACATAATCCGCCGTAAGGACTTTAACTGGTCGGTGTCGGCCAATTTCAGCAAATTCGCCAACGAAATTATCAAGATTGATGATACTGTCGATGAAAACGGCAAGCCTGTAAGTCAGCCCGGCAACAACTGGATAATCGGAGCTCCAATCAATGTCTATTATGATTACAGGAATGAAGGTATTTACCAGTACGATGATTTTGATTATTCGCTCGATGCTTTGGGGAATATAGTCATAAGGGAACTTCTTCCTACGGTTGATACTGACGGCGACGGAATTCCCGATGCTGCCCTCGACAGGGATGATGCCGTCAAGCCCGGCAGCGCCAAGATAAGCGATGTGAACGGTGACGGCAAAATCAGTATTGACGACAGGGTCGTGTACAACAGAGACCCCGATTTTACCCTCTCGCTGTCTTCCAGGGTTTCGTGGAAGAATCTGGACCTCTATCTTGACATGTATGCTTCCGTAGGAGGATATATCCTCAATCCTCTGCTCTATCACGAAGAATACGGCGGAAATCTGCGTGGTTCATTCAACGGATGCAAAGTGGATTACTGGACCCCCTATAATCCGGTGAATGCCTTCCCAAGGCCCATGAAAAATGCCGAGATTCCCTATTTGAGGACATATGCATATCAGGATGCATCGTATTTCAAGTTGCGGACCGTGCAACTTGGCTACACATTCCCCGCCAAATTTGTATCCAGGCTGGGTATCTCGAGTTTGCGCGCCTATGCAACGGCCACAGACCTTCTCACAATCACCAAGGTGCTGTCTTACAGCCCCGAGGTCATGGCATCGTCTTATCCCGAGACAAAAAAGTTCGTTTTAGGAGTCAACATATCATTCTGACATATTATGAAGGCAAATAACATATTTCTGTTTGTGGTATGCATCGCTTTGAACGCATCATGCACCGGAGCACTGCATCTTGAATCCGAGACGGATGTTACCGACAACTATCTTTTTACCGACAAGGATGGTCTGTCCAGGGCAATAGCCGGTCTATACATATATGAGAGGGATGAAATGGCAGGATATCATGCCGAAGAAACACCCATCATGTATATTGTACAGATGTTGGATTACAATACCGATATCCTGCTCTTCCGGGCTGGGAACTGTGCGGATATCGGTCGTCTTAATACCATGACCTCCGCATCCGAAGGCGTTGCCCAGTTCTGGAAGATACAGTACAACATAGTCGGGCGCGCCAACGACATTATTGCCGCCTGCGAGAAAATCGGACTTGACGATCCGGAGGTGAAGGCTGTATGGGCCGAAGCGAAACTATTCAGGGGAAGGGCATTCTTTGACCTGCTCAAGAGGTTCGGGCGCATATACCTGAATACCGAGGTCACTAATTACGACAATATCAAGCGTACTTTTACGCCGGCATCTTCCGATGCAGTGTATGCCCAGATTGACAAGGACCTCGACGATGCCGTGGACGGCCTTGACTGGAGCCTTCCGCAACAGGGCGGAATGCCGATGTACGGACGGTTTACAAAGGCTGTGGCAAAGCATGTCCGGGCACAGGTGGCCATGTGGGAGAGTGACTGGACCAGGGCCATCAATGAGTGTGAAGACATTTTCGAAAATGGAACATATCATATGCTCGGAAGTACGAAGGAGGTTTTTTCCAGCGAGAATCTGCGAAATGCAGAGGTCCTGTATGCCTATCAGTTCTCCATGAATGTAGGTGGCGGAGGCGTCGTGTCCGGCACAAGTCTGATGGGGCATGCGCTTCCTGCGAATACTACAGCCGAATACAAGAGTATTCCTGGTTGCAAATGTGAATCGGCTCAGGGAGGCCGCGGTTTCGGGCGAATGAACCCCAACAGTTATCTGTTGAGCCTGTACGACCAGACCAAGGACCGCCGATACAATGAAATGTTTGTGCATTGGTACTATTACAATGTTGAAGGCGGCCCTCATTATGGTGAGGTCATACCCCGTGGAACGGGAGGATACGACTATGCACGATATCTTCATCCCATGAGCATCAAGCATGCTGATTTTTGGACCAACCAAGACCAGCCCGACAGGATGACAAGTTTCCGTGACCTTATTGTATATCGTCTTGCAGAAACGGCACTGATGTGTTCGGAAGCATATTTTCATCGGGACGGTCCTGCCAGTCCGGAGGCTGTCAAATATTTCAATATGACTTATGAACGAGCCGGGAATGATCACTTCGACGGCTCCCTTACCCTGGATGACCTGCTCGACGAATATGCAAGGGAACTGAATTTTGAGGGCGTACGCTGGCCGCTTCTCAAGCGTCTCGGCATACTGTACGAACGAGTGGTTGCGCATGCTGGTGACAACACTGCAGACGAGCCACTGCTTGCGGAGGATTATGACCATGCGCGTCATTTCTTTGTGCGAGGCAAGCACGAAAACTGGCCCATACCGGCAAATGAAATACTGCTGATGGGTGAAGAGAACTTCCCCCAGAATGAAGGATGGAATTAACACCAAAATAATAGTTTTATGAAAAAAATCTTATGTTTGATGGCCGCTGCAGCCATTTTGGTTGTGGGGTGCTCGAAGGATCCTGAAGAAAAGCTCGTGGAATCCTTCAACATTGATCAAACCTCCATTACCCTCGCCGATGGGGATGAAGGTTCTACTGACATCGTACTCAAGAGCGAGAATGTAACTCCTACAGTTGTGTCGAACGACAACTGGATTACACCTACAATTTCAGCGAGGGTCCTTACCCTGAAATACGCCAAAAACGATACCGGCGCCGAAAGGACCGGGTCGGTTACCATCACCCCCGGAAAACTCGACAAGGTTACGGTTACCGTTACACAGCCTGCATATGAAGAGCCTGTCTCGGTAAAAACATATAAGGTAGGAGACCTTACCGAGGATGGAAAAGGCATAGTATATTGGGTTGACAGCTCCGACAAGTCCGTTGCAAAAGCCATCTCTATTGAGAGGACGACAGGGCTTTCATGGAGTGCTTTCGCCGATGAAATCGGGGCAAATCTCTATCTGAACGGAAGCAAGAATGCAGCGCTTTTGCTGGGGCAGACTGCCGCTTCTGAGGCTTATCCTGCCGCTTATTGGTGCTCTCAGGTGGGCGAAGGATGGTACCTCCCCGCCAGTTATGAACTCGTAGAGGTGTTTGACATCTATAACGGCGTATCCCATGAAGAATGTGTTCCTGCGCAGCCCAAGGATATTACCGGTGCGGAGGCAAGTGCCCGTACTGCTTTTGATGCACTGCTTTCCGCCCATGGCGGCGAACCCATGAATACGGCAGCTGACAATAACAATGGAAACTCATATTGGACGAGCACGGAATTCTCTCCTGAAAGTGCATGGTTCGTCCGTTTCGGAAAGTATTATCTCGGCAACGATGTGGCAAAGAGTTCGACAACCCGTTATATCCGTTGCGTCAAGGTTCTTGGAGATTACACTTATCCCGGCGAGCCTGTTGTCATGACAGCAACCCCCTCTTCTTTCGAAGTTGACGGAACTGCACAGGCAAAGGAAGTTGCAATCAGCGTTCTCAACGGAAAGCTTTCCGCTGCATCAGTCGATGAGGAAAGTGCTTCCTGGTGCTCGGCAAGCGTTTCTTCCGAAGGCGTTGTCGTCACAGTAACGGCCAACGAATCCGGGGCGACCAGGACTGCTACAGTGACTGTTACCGCTGAAAGCACCGAGGGTGTGGCTCCTGGCACCATTGACATTACTGTAAACCAGAAACCTCTTGGCAAATACAAGATTGGTGACCTTTATACCGAAAATGGCAAGGTTGCCGGTGTCGTTTTCTGGGTGTCTGATGACGCTCTTTCGGCAAAGGTCGTCCATATCAACCGTTCCGCCTCCAAACTTGCATGGGCCGTTGGTGGATGCGAGTCCGGTGCAGATGTGACCGAGACCGGCGCCAAGGATGAGAACGACGGCAAGGCCAACATGGCAAAAATCCGTGAATTTGTGGGTGATCATACTGCCGACATTCCTGCATTTGCATACTGCGAAGAACTTGGTGAAGGATGGTATTGGCCTGCTGCAAGCGAGCTGCAGGATTTGTTCGCTGCATATAACGGAACCACTTTCGAGACGGCGACCGGTGCTCAGCCTGTCAATATCTCCGATGCGGAGAAAACTGCGCGAGCCGCTTTTGACAAACTCCTTACTGACAATGGCGGTACAGCATTGAATACTGCTGCAGACAACAATAATGGCGACCAGTATATTGCAAGTACCGAAACCTCTGCAACAACTTGCAATTCCGTTCGCTTCGGAAAACCTGCTCTCAATGCCGATACTGCAAAGAACGGCACTGCGCGTTTCATCCGCGCTGTCAAGCTCGTTTCTGCCCAGTAGAGAGATACCTGACTCTTGAATTCGCTCCGCCGGTCTGAACCATTCAGTCCGGCGGAGTTTTTGTCCATTCATCAGAGCATCCCGGCAATAATATCGTCAGCAATGAACCAGTCGCTCTCAGGGATGGGGCCGCGGTCGGTGCGGGAGAGAAGCATAACTTCTTCTTCGTGAATCTGTTCGGGAGTGAGGGTTTCCCCTTCGGAAGTCCAGCCGTGCAGGACCTGGGAATTCCAGCGGCGGCGCTGGGTTATGGATTCTGGCCCGTCCGAATGGGCTGAGGGGGCGGCGGGGCAGCCGGAGGTGTCGGTAAAGATGAGCGAATGTGCTCCGGGCCCGAGGCCGACATAAGGGTGTCGGGTCCAATAGGCGGAGTTGTGGATGGCTTCGTGCCCGGGCAGGGCCCAGTTGGAGATTTCGTAGTGGTGATAGCCCGCATCGGCGAGACGCTTGCAGAGCAGTTCGTATTGCGCGCGGCATTCTTCTTCGCCGAGTTCCTGCACTTCGCCCTTTTCAACCATGGTAGCGAGCGCGCTGCCCTCCTCGATGCTTAGCTGGTATGCGGATATGTGAGCCGGATGCCAGGAGAGTATTTCGTCGAGGGTTTTCGATAGGGTCTCTTCGGACATCCCGGGAACTCCGGTGATGAGGTCGATGCTGACTTCCTGCAAGGCGCCCGAAAGGATGCGGAATGCTTGCCGCGCCCCGTCGGCATTGTGACGGCGGTTCATCCAGCGGAGGATGCCGTCGTCGAGCGACTGTACTCCCATGCTGATGCGGGTGACGCCCAGTTCCAGCAGGCCCCGGACATATTCTTCACCCTTCTCAATTATATCCTCCGGATTAACCTCAACAGTAAATTCAGCATACCTTTTATTATCGGACGGGCAATGCCCGTACCGGGCATCCCCTGCGGTGCACGGACGGACCTTTTGCCCGTCGCGTACTGCATCCAGCGCATCCAAAACCTGGCGTAAAACGGAAAGAGGAAGCACGCTGGGCGTACCTCCTCCTATATAAAGCGTGTCAAGGTCGAGCGTGGACGCTATCTCGTCGCGACGCGAACGGATTTCGCCGCAAACTTCATTGGCCCACCGCTGCACCATTGCATCGTCCTTCCCCTTGCAGGTGGTTTCCGAATAGAAATCGCAGTAAGTGCAGAAACTCCTGCAGAAAGGAACATGCAGATAGACCATTACCTCAGCAGAGCTTCGGCCTGTCCGAGCTTGCCTGCGGCGGTGTAGGCTTCCGCGCTGTAGATACCCTTCACGAATGCTCCGGTATCGTTCACATAGATGCTCACATCGACATCCTTGCCGTTGTAGTCGATTTCTCGCGATGCGGTTGCGGGCACGGCGTCGCCTCCGAGGGTGAAGCTGGCTCCGGTACCGTCCAGAAGCAGATTCCCGTCAGGATCTTTCACGCGCAGGTAGATGCGCACCGGGCCGGTGGGAGCGAGCTCGTTCTCGGCCAGGGTGAGGTTGAACACCATCTGGGTAGTGCGGCTGCTGCGGTCGGTCGCCTTGCCGTTCGATGCGTATGCCACGAGAGAAAGGCTGCGGGCCTTCAGGATGGAGCCGACTGCCACTTTGCTGCTGAGGTCGTTCACCTGTTCGGTGAGTTCGGCGTTCTTGCGCCCGGCCTCGGCTGCTTCGCGGCGGGCGTTGGCGGCCTGCACGGTAAGCTTCTTGTTGAGGGTGTTGAGCGAGTCAATCTGCTTCACATAGCCGCGCATGATGCTGCGCAGGGTGCCGAGTTCCTTCTCGTACTGGCGCATCTTGGCGCGGTTGGTAGCTTCCGTCTTTTTGATGCGCTCCACGAGCTGGGCCACTTCCTCGCGGGAGGAGTCGAGCTGGGAGTTGACGGAATCGTACTCGCTGGAAAGGGATTCATAGTCGCCCTGCAGGCTCACAATCTGCTCCGTGAGCTGCTGCTTGTCGATTTCGAGGTCTTTTACAAGACTGTTTTTGCTTATGGTCACATAAGCGAGAGCACCGGCCAGGCCCAGGGCAACGATGGCAAGTACTGCCATCACGGGCTTGAGGCTGCCGCCTTTTGCCTTGCGTTCGCGCTCTTCGCGCTCAAGTCTCATCAACGGATCTTCTTTTTCCATATTGTCTTTTCTTTTATTGTCAATTATTCCCGGCCATGGCCGTATCAATGTGCAAAAATAATGAAAACTTTTATCTTTGCAGTATGAAATACATTGTACGCGCTATCAAATACTTTGCCTATCTCGGGATAATCCTCTGCATTTTCATCGTTTTGCTCTCGCTTTTCGGCGTGGTGGGAAAATCCCTCAACGAGATTTTTACCGACGGGGCCGCAGCACTCTGGAAGATTGCCGGCATAATGGCCGTGTTCTCCGCCATCTATCCCTATCTCGGATTCGGAACGCGCAAAGCCTTCATTCCCGGTCCGTATGCCGAAATCCGCGACGGCCTTATGGATGTGATGCACCAGCGCGGCTATGTGCTTGAAAGCGAGGATGGAGAAAATCCCACCTTCCGCCTGTCTTCTCCCGTGATGAGGGTAACGCGAATGCTCGAAGATCGCATCAGTTTCACAAAAACCCTTTCAGGCTTTGATATCGAAGGCCCTGTGAAAGACCTTACCCGCATTGTCGGAGCCCTCGAGCACAGGTTCAAGGCGGAATAATTTCTCAGACAGCCTCCGTTTTCCGCCTCAGCCACTCGCCGTCGGCATCATCAAGGTATGGCCGCAGGGTGGAGTAAACCACTGCGTGATAGTTGTTCAGCCATTCGCGTTCTGCGGGGGTAAGCATTTCAAGGATAAGAGGCTCCGTGTCGAAGGGGCAGAGGGTAAGGGGCTCGAAACGCAGCCATCCGCCAAAGTCGTTGGTTCCTGCATCTTCGCATAGCAGCAGGTTCTCGTGCCGCACTCCATGCATTCCCTCGCGGTAGATTCCAGGCTCGTCGGAAGTTACCATCCCGGGTCTGAAGCCCGTTCCGTTCAGGTTCTGGCGAATGTCTTGCGGGCCTTCGTGTACCCCGAGAAACCACCCTACGCCGTGGCCTGTGCCGTGCCCGAAGTTTCTCTGGTGAGCCCAAAGCGGTTCCCGGGCGAGCGCGTCAAGCCTGCAACCAGGGGTATCCGCAGGGAACACGGCAGATGCGAGGGCTATATGGCCGCGCAGCACCAGGGTGTAATCTTCCCTCTCCAAAGGAGTGCAAGGGCCCAGTGCCCAGGTGCGGGTGATGTCGGTGGTGCCGTTCAGATACTGCCCTCCGGAGTCGCACAGGTACAGGCCGTGCGCTTCGAGAACAGGTGCGCCGGAATGCGGCGTAATGTAATGCGGAAGGGCCGCAGAAGGGCCGTAGGCTGAAATGGTTTCGAAACTGTCACCCTGGTATCCGGGGATTTCTGCGCGGAGCTGTCCGAGCTTTACTGCGGCATCCCATTCGCTTATTTCCCTGTCATTTTGGATGCATTTTTCTATCCAGTGAAGGAAACGCACCATCGCCACGCCGTCCTGCACATGGCAGTCGCGGAAGCCTGCAATCTCCGTGGGATTCTTTACCGCTTTCCATTCCTTCACGGGAGAAGGGCAGGGGATGAGCCTGGCAGGGCCTATGAGAGAGCATAGATGATAGTTCAGCGTGCCTGTATCCGCCGCCACGGTGCCGTCCACCTCACTCAGGGCTATTTCGGTTTCTTCGTAGTAGCGGAGGAAGATTCCGTCGTCCTGCAGCTGCGCAAAGGTGGCTTCGGTGACGGGGTCTTCCACGATTTCCTTCTGCACGAACCATTCGGCAGTTTCGGGCCCTACGAGCAGGAAGGAAATCACGAGGGGGTTGTATTCGATGTCGGAGGCCCGCACATTGAGCACCCAGGCAATGTCGTCGAGGGCGCTCAGCAGGATGTAGTCGCATCCTTTGGCTTCGATAAAGTCGCGCAGCCTGCCGAGGCGTTCGATGCGGCTCTCGCCCGGGTCAACGGTGAATATGGGGGTCTGTGGGATTCCCGGCCTGTCCTGCCAGATGGCGTCGAGCATGTCGGGAATGCTCACAATGTGGCAGGCGGCCCCTCCGGCATTGATGGCTTGCTTGATGCCGGAGATGAATTCCTGACCGGTGCAGATGCCGTCCACGGCGAAATACACTTCGCTTTCGTCAGCAAACTTCCCTGCCAGCCATTCATGGATGGGAACCTGCTCCGGCACACGCATCTTATGCAGTTCCACGCCGGTTCCGTCCAGTTGCCGGACCGACTGTATGAAGTAGCGGGTGTCGGTCCAGAGCCCGGCATGGTCGAGGGTTACCACCACATCGCCCGCTTCGCCGGTGAATCCGGTGAGCCACTGCACGCATTTCCACCGTTCCGCAGGATACTCGCTCCCGTGAGGGTCTGACCCGGTGAGAATCACCGCATCCCATCCCCGGCTTCGCATCATGGAGCGCAGCGCATCGAGCCTTTCCGCAAAAATGTTTGCCATGTCAGAATGTGGCTGTATCGGGGTGCGAACCGTAGCGCGCTTCGGGAAGCGATGCAGTTTCCTCCATCTCCGAAGGGCTCAGCGTGAAATCGAAGAAATCCAGGTTCTGATGTATCCGTTCTGCGTGCACGGACTTTACGAGGGGAAGGACATCATTCTGCACGCACCAGCGCAGCAGCACCTGTGCGGTGGTTTTCCCGTGGGCGGAGGCAATCTTCAGCAATACTGAATCTTCCAGCAGTTTTCCCCGTCCGAGCGGGCTCCAGGCTTCCACGAGGATGGCGTGCTCCCGGCAGAGCGCGATGGTTTCCTCCTGCAGCAGTCCGGGATGATACTCTATCTGGTCAACCGTGGGGGCGATGTTGGCGGATGCGAGTATTGGCTGCATGTGCGATGCATAGAAGTTGCTGAGCCCTATGCTTCGGACGCAGCCTTCGTCGGCAAGGCGTTCCATTGCCTTCCAGGTGTCGAGATTGATGTCGGTGGCTTTGGAGCCGAACTGCATCTCATTTGCAGGCCAATGGATGAGGTAGAGGTCGAGATAGTCCGTGCCGAGGTCTTTCAGGGTCTTTTCGCAGGCGCGCAGGGTGCTGTCGTACCCGCGTTCGGTGTTCCAGAGCTTGCTGGTGATGAAGAGTTCTTCGCGGGATTTTCCGCTTTGCCTCACGCCTTCGCCCACGGAGCGTTCGTTGCCGTACACCGCGGCAGTGTCGATGTGCGTATATCCCGCCGCGATGGCTTCGCGTACAGAGTCGATGCAGATGTTCCCGTCGGGGGTCTTGAAAGTGCCGAATCCCGGGCATGGGATGTTGCGGCCATTGGAAAGGGTGAATTCCATATCGTTTGCTTATAATGAAGAATGACCAAATTTAGGAAAAAGAATTAAATTTGCACCACAATGAAGATAGGAAATCTGGATTTGGGAGAGAGACCGGTGCTGCTGGCTCCGATGGAGGATGTGACGGATGTGTCGTTCCGCATACTCTGCCGCGAGCAGGGGGCCGATATGGTTTATACCGAATTCATCCCTTCCGACGGGCTCATCCGCGACGCTTCCAAGGCTCTTGCAAAGATGAAAACCCTTGAAGAGGAGGCTCCTGTGGGAATCCAGATATACGGGCACATCCCCGAGTCGATGGTGGAGGCGGCGAAGATGGCGGACCATGCCGTGGAACTTGTGGGAGGGCACGGGGCCGATGTCATCGACATAAATTTCGGCTGTCCGGTTACGAAGATTGCGGGGCGTGGGGCAGGTTCCGGAATGATGCGCTATCCGGATAAAATGGTGGCCATCACCAAGGCAGTCGTTGAGGCGGTTGGCAAGCCCGTCACCGTGAAGACCCGTCTCGGCTGGGATGACAGTTCGAAGATAATCGTTGAGCTTGCCGAGCGCCTGCAGGATGTTGGCATACAGGCTCTTACCATCCATGGAAGAACCCGCTGCCAGATGTATAAAGGCTCCGCCGACTGGACTCTCATCGGAGAGGTGAAGAATAACCCCCGGATGCACATCCCCATAATAGGTAACGGGGATATTTGTACTCCGCAGCAGGCTCGCGACGCTTTCGACCGCTATGGGGTGGACGGCATCATGATAGGACGCGCCACCTTCGGACATCCCTGGCTGTTCAGGGAGGTGAAGCATTTCCTGCAGACGGGCGAAGAACTGCCGCCCCTGTCCGTGCAGGAAAAAGTCGCCCTTGCAAAAAGGCAGCTGGGGCTTTCGCTGCAGTACAAAGGCGAGCCTCGCGGCATCTACGAAATGCGTCGGCATCTTTCGTGCTACTTCAAGGGCCTGCCCGATTTCAAGGACACGAGGATAAAAATGGTCACCACCCTCGACTCGGACGAACTGTTTATGATTTTGGATAATATCGCGGAACGCTATGCTGATACAACGCCTGATTCTTAGCCTGCACGCCCGTACCTGGAGAAAGGCACCGGGAGCCGAAGTGCCTGCTGTATGCATCGGAAACATTACCGTGGGAGGAACGGGGAAGACCCCGCATACCGAGATGATTCTTCGGTTGCTGAAGGAATTGAGGCCGGAACTCCGCCTCGCCGTGCTCTCTCGCGGATATAAGCGCAAGAGCCGTGGTTTCCAGCAAGTTACATGTGGAAGTACGGCATCTTTCTCCGGCGACGAACCTTTGCAGATTAAGCGGAAGTTTCCGGAAGTGACGGTAGCCGTGGATAAAAACCGGGTTGAGGGCTGCGATTTGCTTGTGCACCCAGAGAAACTTCTCAGCGGAGAAAAGCGCTACCGCCGGGTAGCCGATAAGGAATTTCCGGCAAGCGATATGATAATTCTCGACGACGCATTCCAGTACCGCAAGCTCCATGCAAGCTGCAATATTGTGCTGGTAAACTGGAAAAGGCCTATTTTCAGCGACTCGCTGCTTCCGTTCGGGCGTCTTCGCGACCTCCCTTCCCGCATCAAGGATGCCGATATGGTCGTCGTTACCAAATCTCCCCACGACCTTGATGAAGGTGACAGGGAGCAGTGGCGTAAAATACTGCGCCTGCGCGACGGGCAGCCCCTGTATTTCACCACCACCGACTACGACTCCCCGGTTCCGGTGTTCCCGGAAGAGGCGGATTCGCGCTACAACTATTCCAAAACGGTTATACTGTTCAGCGGTATCGCTGACGATTCACAGCTGAAGGCGTATCTGAGCGATACCTACAAGATAGTCGAGACCATCAACTTCCCCGACCATCACGCTTACTCCAAGGCCGACATGGCCCGCGTTGCCGGAGCTGTGCACCGCCATCCCACGGCAGCCCTGCTTACAACGGAAAAAGACGCCGTGCGCGTGCTCGACTGTAAAAAGTTGGACGACTCCATACGCAGGCGTCTCTTCGCCGTGCCCGTCCGGGCATCCTTCGTGGAAGAGGCTGACCTTGCCGACTTCTCTTCCCGGCTGGCTAAACTGTAAGGATTTCCTTCTCCTTGGCTGCGACGATGTCGTCGATGGCCTTTACATTCTTGTCGGTGATTTTCTGAACTTCGCCTTCGCCTTCTTTTTCGGTGTCCTCGCTCATGCCTTCGTTCTTCTGGGCTTTCTTGAGGAGGTCGATAGCGTCGCGGCGGGCGTTGCGCACAACCACCTTGGCACTTTCGCCTGCGCCTTTGGCCTTCTTCACGAGCTCCTTGCGGCGGTCTTCGGTAAGGGCGGGCACCACGCAGCGGATGATTTCGCCGTTATTGGAGGGAGTGAATCCGAGGTTCGCATCCAGAATGGCTTTTTCAATGGCTCCGATGAGGCTCTTTTCCCAGGGCTGGATGGCCAGGGTGCGGGCATCGGGGGCGGTGACGGACGATACCTGGTGTATGGGAGTGGGCGTGCCATAATAATTGACCGTGACTCCGTTGAAGATGGAGGGATTGGCCTTGCCTACGCGGTAGGTCTTGAGGTCTTCCTCGAGGAAGAGGACGGCTTCCTGCATCTTGTCCTGGGCGCCGTCCAGAATCTCTTTGGCTCTGTCTGTTAACATTATCTTTGTTTTTAATTAATTGTCGGATTTATGCGTGTACCAGCGTGCCGATTTTTTCACCTTCCAGAAGGCGGAGCAGTGCACCGGGGGTGTTGATGTCGAACACTACGATGGGAACCGGGCCCTGTTCGCAGAGGGCGAAAGCCGTCTGGTCCATCACCTTGAGGTGCTTTACGAGAGCTTCCTGGAAAGTGAGCTCGTCGTATTTCACGGCACTCGGGTCCTTCTCCGGGTCGGCGGTATAGACGCCATCGACGCGGGTGCCTTTCAGCAGGGCGTCGGCACCGATTTCGAGGGCTCTCAGTGCGGCTCCCGAGTCGGTGGAGAAGAAAGGATTTCCCGTACCACCGGAAATCAGGGCGACACCTCCTTCCGTCAGAACCTGCACGGCGTTGTCGCGGTCGTAGAGCTTGGCGAGCGGAGCCATCTGGGTGGCGGTGAACACCTCGGCAGCAATGCCTTCCGAACGGAGGGCGGACGCGAGGGCGAGGGAGTTGATGACTGTTGCAAGCATCCCCATGCGGTCTCCGGTTACGCGGTCGTAGCCTTTCCCTATGCCCTGGATGCCGCGGAAGATGTTTCCTCCTCCGTTGACGATGGCAATCTGGTATCCGGCCTTAACCGCCGTGGCAATTTCGCCCGCGAATTTCTTCAGGCAGCTTTCGTCGAGACCTTTTCCTGCGGGGCCTCCGAGGCTTTCTCCGCTGAGTTTGAGCAATACTCTTTTATACATATTGGCGTAGTTTCGGTTTGCGGGAAACAAAAATATCGGAAAATTCGCAAACTTGCAAGATTTGACTTATATTTGCAAACCAAAAGTATTAAAGAAAAAGCGATGTTCATCTTCAATTCATCCATCGGAAAGAAATTCATCCAGTCCATAAGCGGCGCTTTCCTTCTCCTCTTCCTGCTCCTGCACGGAACCATCAATTTTTTCTCGGTAATCGACACTTTTACCGGCAAGTATGGGGTAGTTGCAAATGACGACATCCTCTTCTCCGAAGGAGACGGCCTGTTCAAGCTCGGCTGCGACTTCATGTCGCTTCCCATAGTGTCTATCATGGTGCCCGTGCTCGCCCTCGGTTTTCTCGTGCACATCATCTACGGATGCTGGCTCACATACGAGAACATCAAGGCACGCGGCGGAGTAAAGCGTTATGAGGTAAGCAGCAAGGCAGCTGCCGACAGCTGGAGCGCACGCAACATGTTCGTGCTCGGCCTGGTGATTCTCGGCCTGCTGCTCTTCCACCTCACCCATTTCTGGGCCAAGATGCAGCTTCCCGAACTCTTCGGCATCGGCAATTATGAGAACAATCCTTACCTGCTTCTCAATGCAACCTTCGGCCACTGGTGGATACTCGCAATCTACATTCTCTGGTTCGTCGCCATCTTCCTGCACCTCTCGCACGGATTCTGGAGCATGCTTCAGACCATAGGCTGGAACAGCCAGGTATGGTTCAACAGGGTGAAGGTTATCGGCATCGTGGTCGCCGCGCTCATTTTCCTGATGTTTACGGCTGTGGCAGTCAACGCTTTCATACAGGCCAACTTCCTGATGGCGTAGCGATTAATTTTGATTTTTGCGAATAATTTTATACCTTTGCGACCCCTATTTTGTGTAGGGATCGCAATTTTTTTGTATAACTATTTAAAGATCAAGACAGTGGACACACTTAGCTACAAAACAGTATCGCTCAACAAGGCTACTGTAGACAAGCAGTGGGTAGTCATTGATGCAACCGATCTTGCACTTGGCCGTCTGGCTTCGCGCGTTGCCCTCGTGCTTCGCGGAAAGACCAAACCCGGTTTCACCCCCAATGTGGATTGCGGTGACAATGTCATCGTCGTCAACGCAGAGAAGGTGGCCCTGGGCGGAAAGAAGATGACCGACCGTGTTTACACGCGCTACACCGGATATCCGGGCGGACAGCGTTTCACCACTCCCAAAGAGATCCTTGCTTCAAATCATCCCGAAAGGCTTGTAGAGAGAGCAGTAAGGGGTATGCTCCCCAAGACCCGTCTTGGTGACAAGATTCTCCACAACCTGCATGTTTACGCAGGACCCGAGCATCCTCACCAGGCCCAGAACCCCAAAACAATCAAGTTGAACGAAATTTAAACAGAGCAAATGGAACAGACTCACGCCCTTGGAAGACGTAAAGCAGCTGTAGCTCGCGTTTATCTCACAGCCGGTGCAGGCAATGTAACGATCAACGACCGTCCTCTGGAGAACTTCTTCCCCCAGGACAGCCTCCGCTACATTGTGAACCAGCCGTTCGCAGTTACCGAGACCGAAGGCAAGTTTGATGTCAAGGTTACCGTCGTCGGCGGCGGCACCAAAGGTCAGGCAGAAGCCATCCGCCTCGGCATTGCACGCGCACTTTGTGAGATTGACAAGGAAGCATATCGTCCCGCGCTCAAGGCAGCAGGTTTCCTCACCCGCGACGCTCGCGAGGTAGAGCGCAAGAAACCCGGCCAGCCCGGAGCACGCCGCCGCTTCCAGTTCAGCAAGCGTTAATGCCGTTTTACTTTCGTACAGTTGCTGTTTAAACCCCAAGAAGGATAGTTGCAGCACTGCGGAAAAGGCCCGGGACCGGCAAGGCCGCTACCCGTACCTTGAAGAAAAGAGGCCCGCAATGCGGGAAAAACAATTAACAAACAACCAAAATGTCACGAACAAATTTCCAAGAATTGCTTGATGCAGGTGTTCATTTCGGACATCTCGCCCGCAAGTGGAATCCCAAAATGGCTCCGTACATCTTCGACCAGAAGAACGGGATTCACATCATCGACCTGCACAAGACAGTCGTCAAGATAGACGAGGCGGCCGAGGAGATGAAGCTGCTCGCCAAGAGCGGCCGCAAGATTCTCTTCGTTGCCACCAAAAAACAGGCAAAGGACATCGTGTCCGAGAAGGCATCCGCAGTAGGAATGCCTTCAGTAACAGAGCGCTGGGCAGGTGGTATGCTTACCAACTTCCCCACCATCCGCAAGGCCGTCAAGAAAATGAGCACCATCGACAAGATGAAGGAAGATGGTACTTTCGAGAAGCTCGCAAAGCGTGAGCGCCTCCAGATTGACCGCCAGCGTGCAAAGCTCGAAAAGAACCTCGGAAGCATCCGCGACATGAGCCGCCTTCCCGCTGCTCTGTTCGTGGTGGACATCCAGAAAGAGGCCAATGCCGTCAAGGAAGCTAACCGTCTGAATATCCCGGTATTCGCAATGGTTGATACTTGTTGCGATCCCACTCCCGTTGATTATGTGATTCCGGCAAACGACGACGCAGCAAAGAGCGTTGAATGTGTTCTCACCGCACTTTGCACAGCTATCCAGGAAGGTCTTGAAGAGCGCAAGCTCGAGAAGGACAAAGAGGCCGCAACTGCCGAGACCGAGAATGCTAAGCCTGCAGAAGGCAAGAATCTCCGTTCCCGCAGAGGCGCCAGGAAGGAAGAAGCCAAGGCCGTGGAAGCTGCACCCGCAGCAGAGCCCGCAGCCGCAGAGGCTCCCGCAGCAGAAACTGTTGAACAATAAAAAGAAAACATTATGGCAAACATTACAGCAGCAGATGTTATGAAGTTACGGAAGATGACTTCCGCAGGTATGATGGATTGCAAGAAGGCTCTCGAAGAGGCTGAAGGCGATTTCCAGAAAGCTGCCGACATCATCCGCGAAAAAGGTAAGCTCGTTGCAGCCAAGCGTGCTGACCGCGAGACCTCCGAAGGTGCCGTGAAGGCACGCGTCCAGGGCGGCAAGGGAGTCCTTGTGTGCGTTGGTTGCGAAACCGACTTCGTATCCCGCAATGCCGACTTCCAGGCTCTTGCAGACGCAATTGCCGATGTTGCCATCGCACAGTTCCCTGCCGACACCGAGGCTCTCCTCGCATGCACCCTCACCGACGGTACCACCGTCCAGAAGGCCATCGAGGTTCAGACCGGCAAGTCCGGTGAAAAGACCGTCATTGCTTACTATGCTCCCGTAGAGGCTCCCTTCGTTGCAGAGTACATCCACAAGCTCACCGGCAAGCTCGGTGCCCTCGTAGGATTCAACAAGGAAGTTCCCGCAGAACTTGCAAAGGGTGTCGTGATGCAGGTCGCATCCATGAGCCCCGTTGCCATCTCCGAGGCTGACTGCCCTCAGGAAGTGATTGACAACGAGTTCAAGGTAGCTGTCGAGAAGACCAAGGAAGAGCAGGTGCACAAGGCAGTTGAGGCCGCCCTCAAGAAGGCCGGTATCAACCCTGCACATGTTGACTCCGAAGACCATATCGAGAGCAACACCGCCAAGGGATGGCTCACTCCCGAGCAGGCCGCCCAGGCTCGCGAAATCATCAAGACTGTGAGCGCCGAGAAGGCTGCCAACCTCAATGAGCAGATGATTCAGAATATTGCCAAGGGCCGTCTTGCCAAGTTCTTCAAGGAGAACACCCTCGAGGCCCAGGAGTACCAGATGGGCGACGGCAAGCAGACCGTGAAGGAAGCTATCGCCGCTGTCGACAAGGACGCCAAGGTGGTAGTGTTCAAGAAGTTCAATCTGAACGACTAAGGCACATCCTGTTCCGATAAATTAAGGCCGACCCTTCGGGGCCGGTCTTTTTTGCGTTAATAATTGGGTTTAAGAATGGATTACCTTGCAGCTGCCGGTTAATTGCTTCGTGGCCGTGAAACTACCAGCTTCCAGGCGGCAGCAGCGTAAATCAGCAGAAAGGCTGTTCCTATGGCCATGAGAGGCCAGGCGCCGAGACCTGTCCTGCCAAGGGCTTCGTATGCGAAATACAGCACGGCGGCAAGAGCGGCGAAGATGGCAATGGTGCGCAGGTCGTAGCGTATGGGATATTTTTTCTGCCCGATGAAGAAGCTGAGCAGCATGGCCGTTCCGTATCCCGCAAAACCTCCCCATGCACAGGCCATGTAGCCCCAGCGCGGGATGCCCAGCACTATCACCGCCACCATCACTCCGGCTCCGATTGCGCTCATTACGGCCCCCCAGAGGGTCTGGTCGCTGAGTTTGTACCAGAACGATAGATTGAAGTAGATGCCCATGAAGATTTCCGCCAGCATCACGATGGGCACAACCTTCAGACCCTCCCTGTAGGTGGAGCCGATGAAGTGCTGGAGAATGGGCATATACACCATTACCGCGAGGAAGGCGAGAAGGGTGAATACGATAAAATACTTCATGCCGTCGGCAAGGGTTTCGGGGCTGTTGCGGTCGCGGCTGCCGTTGAACACCATGGGTTCGTAGGCATAGCGGAAAGCCTGGGTGAGAAGGGCCATTATCATGGCTATCTTGACGCATGCGCCGTAGATGCCGAGCTGCACCCTTCCTTCCGCACCCGGCACCACCATGGGATAGAGTATCTGCGACGCCACCTGGTTGAACACTCCCACGAGGCTCAGTATCAACAAAGGCCAGCTATAGGCGAGAAGCCTTTTTGCAAGGGCCTTGTCGAATCCGTATCCGAGCCCCTTCAGTTCATTTGCAAAACCGAGGGTGACAAGGGCGGTGCAGGCGAGGTTGATGAAGAAAATCAGCCCCACGCCTCCGTCGAATCGCGCGTACAATGCCTCCAGCCTCGGGTAGCTTCCGAAGAAACGCGGCAGGACGGCAAAGGCGATGAGGTTCAGCAGCACATTCGGTATGATGAACGAGAATTTCAGGAGCATGAACTTCACCGGGCGCTTCTGCTGCCTGAGGCGGCTGAACATGATAGCCTGGAATGCGTCAATGGCCACGGTCGCCGCCATGCAGGCTATGTACTCGGGATGAGCGGGATATCCCAGGGCGGAGGATATGGGTTTCAGGAAGCCGAATACGACGGCCAGGAAAGCGATGCAGAGTCCTCCAACCATGCGAAGAATCGAGCCGTAAACCAGCTGCGGGTCTTCCCCGTCTTTGTTGGAGAAGCGGAAGAGCGTGGTTTCCATCCCGAAGGTGAGAAGCGCCAGCAGCAGGGCGGTATAGCCGTAAAGATGGTTGACTATGCCGTAGCCTCCGGTCTGCGCGCTAATGAATGTGGTATATAGCGGAACGAGCAGGTAGTTGAGAAATCTTCCTACTATACTGCTGAGCCCGTAAATGGCTGTATCTTTTGCGAGTGACTTTAAGTTCATGACTATGCAAAAATACAGAATTAATCCCTATATTTGTTCATTATGAAGAAATACTTAATCCTCGCCGTCGGTGTTGCAGTGCTCTCATTGATGGCAAGTTCCTGCGGGAATAAAAAGAAAACGGCCGAGCAGGCCGGTGACGGACAGGAAGCCGTCGTTGCAGAACAAGTCAAACAAGATTCAATAGCCGTGGAAAAGAAACTTTCAGAACTCGCCGAAGAACCCGTCTTCGACATCGTAACCAATTACGGAACAATCAGGATTAAACTCTACAGCGACACTCCGCTGCACCGCGCGAACTTTGCCAAACTGGCATTGGGAGGTTTTTACGACGGACTGCTGTTCCATCGCGTAATCAAAGGCTTCATGATTCAGGGAGGCGACCCTCTCACCAAGGATCCGGCCAATGCTTCGCTCTTTGGCACAGGCGGTCCCGGATATACCGTTCCCGCCGAATTCGTGCCTTCGCACCGTCACAAGAAGGGAGCACTTGCCGCCGCCCGCCGTGGCGATGCCGCCAATCCCATGAAGGAATCATCCGGTTCGCAGTTCTACATCGTGCAGGACGAGAGGACCTGTGCCCAGCTTGACGGGCAGTACACCGTGTTCGGTGAAACCGTGGAGGGTATCGATGTGATTGACAAAATTGCCGCCGTCGAAACCGACCTTCGCGACAGACCGGTAGCTCAAGTGAAAATCATTAATATTAAACCTGTAAAATAGTGCTCGTTGGCACGATATTCGCAGTAGATTTTACTCGAATAGTTTTTTCATAGGTTAAATTTTAGGTTAGAATTGAGAACGCCTCCCGATGTGATATCGGGAGGCGTTCGAGCTTTACGGGGAGGCTGTCAGTCTATCGGCCTGTAGATGTATCCGAGGGTGTCGAGTATCTTGAAGTGCTTGGCCTTCATCTTCGACTCGAATCGGGTGTAGTCCTTGTTTTCCGGAGTGCACCACTGCACTTCGCTCAGGGCCTGCAGGCGCGGGTTCAACATGTAGTGGAGCTGTCTTTCGTTGCGTATGTATTCGGTCCACATGTTGGCCTGAACGCCGAGGATGTGCTTTGCTGCCGATTCGGGGATGTCAGCAAGGGGCTCGAAACTGTAGAGGTTTGCGGCATCGTAGTTCTTGCCTTTCTTGGTGTAACCGGCTCCGAGGAATTCTCCCGAGCCGGGGCCCTGGTTGTAATCCAGATAGCAATAGGTGGTGGGCGACATGATTACATCGTAGCCCATCTGCGAAGCCTTGATGCCTCCGGTGGTTCCGCGCCACGACATCACGGTTGCACCCTCCGCGAGTTCGCCTTCCAGGATTTCATCCCAGCCGATTACCTTGCGTCCTTTGCCTGCGAGGTACTTCTGTATGCGGGCGGTGACATAGTTCTGCAGCCTCTGCTCCTTGGTGGCGCCGTTGCCGTCTTTGAGGCCGAGCTGTGCAATCTTAGCCTGGCATACCGGGCATTTCGACCATTCGGTCTTGGGGCACTCGTCGCCGCCGATGTGAATGTATTCGCTGGGGAAAAGTTCGCAGATTTCGTCGAGCACATCCTGCAGGAAGGTGAAAGTCTCTTCCTTGCCTACGCAGAGCACCTGGTCGGAAACTCCCCAGCGGGTCCAAACCTGATAAGGGCCTCCTGCGCATCCGAGCCAGGGATATGATGCCATTGCGGCAAGCATATGGCCGGGAAGGTCGAGTTCGGGGATGGTCGTGATGCCGAGGGTGGAGGCGTATTCGACAACTTCGCGAATCTGCTCCTGGGTGTAATATCCCCCGTAGCGCTTGCCGTCGTTCTTGGTTTTGTCGTAGGTCTGCTGGGTTCCGGAGCGGAAGGCGCCCACCTCCGTGAGTTTGGGGTATTTCTTTATTTCTATGCGCCAGCCCTGGTCTTCGGTGAGATGCCAGTGGAAGCGGTTGATTTTGTAGAATGCGGCTATGTCGAGGTATCTCTTCACCTCATCTACACTGTAGAAATGCCTTGCGCAGTCGAGCATGAGTCCCCTGTATGCAAAGCGGGGCTCGTCCTTGATGGTGCAGCAGGGGATGGTCCACTTGACGCCTTCGGCTGTTTTTCCTGCGAAAATGGCTTCAGGCATAATCTGCCGCAGGGTGCTGAGGGCATAGAGGAATCCGTTCATCGTAGAAGCGCACACTTTTGCGGCCTTTTTCCCGACCTCTATGGTGTATTGCTCCGCGGCCAGGCTTCCGTCTTTGAAGAAGAAGATGCCTTTGAGTTTCTCAATGGGAGTGTCTTTGCCGACGCCGACGGCAGTTGCCATGCTGCTGGGTTTTCCTGAGCAGATGTACAGGTCTTCCGCCAGGCGCCCTATGGCTTTTACGGTAAGTTCGTCGAGGGTCGCGTCGTAGTTGAAGTTGGCGCCCCTGACCTTGAGGCTGCCCTTTGCGAGGCTCACGCTCTTGGGTTGCGGGATGATGTTGAGTTCGGTTTGCGGTTTCGCCTGGCAGAAAATACAGATGGCTGCCGTGAGGGCGGTGAGTAAGATTTTTTTCATGATATATCAGTAAATTATCAATCCTATGATGCCTCCCGCCACGATGAGCAGGATGGGGTTTATCTTGAATACGAGCGATGCGAGCAGGCTGGCGGCCATTATCGCCCACGAAGTCCAGTCGGGGAAGTTCTCTTCCAGCACGCTGATGCCCTGGGGGCTGATGTGGAACATGAGGATGAGGGCTGCGGCTCCTATCAATCCCGCCACCGCCGGACGGAGCCCCGCCATCACATTGGAAAAGAGCGATGTGGTGTGGTAGCGGTTGTAGAGAGTGATGATGCCGTAGAAAATGATGAAAGAGGGGAGTACGAGGGCGAAGGTGGCGATGGCCGAACCTGCCACTCCGGCAACCTCGTATCCGGTGTAGGTGGCGCAGTTTACCCCTATGGGGCCGGGCGTGCACTGCGAAATTGCTACGATGTCGGTGAACTGCCCTTCGGTGAGCCAGGCGAACTTTCCCACCACCTGGGTCTGGATGAGCGAAAGCATCGCTCCGCCCCCTCCGAAAGTGAAGAGTCCGATTACAAAGAAGGTAACGAACAGCTGCAGGTAAATCATTTCCGCCCCTCCTTTGCAAAACTTACGGCGGTTGCGGCGGCAATCGTTACCATTATTATATATATAGGTGACACTTTCAGTATGGCGACTGCAGCGAGCGAAGCAGCCAGCACTACCCAGGCCCACCAGCTTTTGCAGCCTTTGCGCGCCATGTTGACCGCCGGCACGAGGATGAGCCCGACCGCTACCGGGCGGATGCCCCGGAATATTTTCATTACCGTAGGATTGTCCTTGATGCCCGTGAAGAGCATGGCGATGGCGAGTATGATTGCAAACGAGGGCAGGACTGCACCTATGCTCGCGGCAACGGCGCCCTTGAGCCCCCTGAGACGGTAGCCGGAGTAGATGGCCATGTTTACTGCCAGGATGCCCGGTGCGCTCTGCGCCAGCACGATAATGTCCGCCATGTCGTCCTCCGAAATCCATTTCCTGCGGTACATCTCGGCTTCAATCAGCGGTATCATGGCATAGCCGCCACCTATGGTAAAGGCTCCTATCTTGGCAAATACCCCGAAGATGCTCCACAACGAAACTCTCTCATTTTTCATACGAGCACGAAATTAATAAAAAAATCAAAAAAAAGTTTGGAGGGAAAGAAAAAATAGTTACCTTTGCAGCCCGTTTGAGAAGAACGGGAGTTCATTGAAAATATTGAGAGAACAAGTACAAGCAAAAGTACCGAGAACGAAAAAAGATCGAGAGCGTCAATTCTAAGAAGAATTGAGAAGAGAGTGTCGGGATCGAGCTAAGAGTAATAGAAATATACAAAGAAGAGTTTGATCCTGGCTCAGGATGAACGCTAGCGGCAGGCTTAACACATGCAAGTCG
>JAFUGJ010000065.1 GCA_017469425.1 Bacteroidales bacterium | reverse complement strand
CAACGCCGCCGTCGATTTTCTTCATCTGTGCCATATATTCCGGGCCGTACCATCCGTAGGTGTGCCCGGCGTTGTCCAGCGAACCGAAATAGAATACCAGCAGTTCGGGCAGCTTTTCCTTGATGTATTTGGCTCCGAGAGCGGCGTAGTCGTCAGTTTCTACCAGCACATTCTTTCCACGGTAGGTCTTGATGAAATAGTGGTAGTTCATCGCAAGGGTGTCGGTGAGCGCTCCTATGCAATCCCAGTCGTAGATGCAACCGCTTTCGGCCTTGGGGTGCTGCTGTCTGAGGATGGTGAAGATGGTGGGAGGGATGCCGTGCCCGTTGTCGGTGGTGGAGGGAATGGTGCCGTGGGTGGAGTTCCATTTGTCGAATCCGTGCTGTTCGGTGGGCAGTCCGTTGAACATCGAAGCCCAGTTGATGGCGGAGGCCGAAGGCATTACGGAGCGTTTGGAGAGGGTCCAGCTGCCGTTGTCCATGAGGGAGCGGATATTGGGAATATCCTCGGCAGGAGCGCGGCGGATGGCTTCTGCGGCCCATCCGTCTATTCCGATAAGTATGACATGCTTTGCTTTTTTGCGTGCGTCGAGATTGAACGGGAGCACGCACATGAGTACGATAAGTGCTGACAGAGTTTTCTTCATGGTGTCAATATTTTTTGTATTTACAAATTTAAGAAAAATACTTTTGTATATTTGCATTTCAGGCGTGTATTGAAATGCAAAGGATTCTTTTGATTCTGGCGGTTATGGCAGTAGCCGCATGCGGGCCGGGCCCGCGACCTTCCGAGAGTTCCCCTCTCTATGGCACCGTTCCTTCCCGTTCGGTGGCCGTGATGCATTTCAGCCATTGTTCGCAGGGGCTTGCCCTCATGATGGATTCCACATCGCTTTTCCGTACCCTGGACTATGGCCGCATGGCGGATAATGAAGCCATCCTTTCCTATGGCTACAGCGCCGGGCTCGTTCCTCTTCTGTGCGTGGATGCAGGGCGCGCCGCCGACGATACTTCCGCGCAGGCAGCAGGGCTTCTGCGGCGCGCCGAGCTCTCCGGGCTCAAGACCTTTTACACCGCCAGGATGCTTCCAAAGCGTGCCGCGGTACTTCTCAGCCTTTCCCAGGCCGCAATCGACGAAGCCGTGCAGCACATCGGGGCCGGAACCTCCATCCTGGACGCTCCCGGTTTTGCCGAGGCCATGCAACTTGCCTCGGGCGGCGCAGGCGAGATTTTCCTCAAAAACGGAGCTGCCCGCCGCTGGCTGCCTGCATCCGTACTCAAATCTTATATTCCCCGAAAGGACCTGGTATCCTTCATTGCCGATGCCGCGCAGTGGAGCGTGCTGAATCTTCGCGGTTACGGCAGGCGGGAGATAGGGGTGAGTTTCCATGACGGAGGCGGTGCACGCTTCCTCTCGCACCTTTTCGCGGGTCTGGAAGCATCCGACAGCAAAGCGGCTGACGCAGTTCCTGCAAGCTCAGAGTTCGTGCTGGACCTTCCCCTTGCCGACTGGAGGGGGTACTATGATGCCTATGTCGAATGCCTTGATGTGCGTTCTTCCCTGAGCAGGCATAAGGCGCACCTCGCAGCCTTGCGGAAGCAATATGCAAAAAATCCCCTCGACTGGGCAAAGGCACGGAGCCCCCGCGAGATTGCGCTGGTCCGCTGGGAGGGTAGGGAAGTGCTCATGCTGCGCCCTGAAAAACGCCCGAAATCCGTGCAGGATGCCCAGAACCCCTGCCCCGGATTCGTCCCCGCGCTCTTCGGCTCCGCATTCACGATTGCGGACGATTCCTGCATGGGCGCGTACGGCGACTGGCTGGTTTACGGCAGTGCGGAAGATGTGGATGCGCTGCGCGAAGCGGAAAAGGAGAGATTTTTGCAGGGAATTCCCCGCAAGCTCAAATATTTGTTTTGGACCAAGGAGCTGCAGATTTATTCAGACGGTAAAAATACATTTTTAGATGTCAACTGAACTCAACTTTCAATCGGTAAACAAGCTTTTTGAAAACAGCTTCAAAGAGCATTGGGATAAAGACGCCCTCTCGAACTATCAGGGCAAGACGCTGAGCTACCGCGCGGTGGCGGAGAGGATTGCCATGCTTCATATCTGCTTTGAAGAATGCGGTCTCAAAAAAGGCGACAAAGTGGCTCTCTGCTCGCGCAACCAGGCCAACTGGGGAGTATGCTTCATTGCCGCCCTGAGCTATGGGGCCGTTCCGGTGCCCATACTCCACGAATTCAAGCCGGGCAATGTTCATTTCCTTGTGAACCATTCCGAGAGCAAGGTGCTCTTCGTCGGCGAGGCCGAGTGGGAAGAACTTTCCGAAGCCGAGATGCCCGGACTCGAGGTCATCGTGCAGATGAACAACTTCAAGTACCTGTACTCCAAGAGCGAGACCCTGCAGGAAGTGAGGGACAACATTACCCGTACCTTCAACGAAAAGTACCCTTCGGGATTCGGGCCCTCGGACATCAATTACTACGAAGACAGTCCTGAAGAACTTGCCATAATCAATTATACTTCAGGTACTTCCGGTTTCTCAAAGGGGGTCATGCTGCCCTACCGCTCACTGTATGCCAACATCAATCTCGGGCGTTTCGCCGAGCCGCAGATGAGCTGCGAGTCGGAAGTGGTGGCAATGCTTCCTTCCGCACACATGTACGGGCTCATGTTCGAGCTGCTGTACGAGTTGACCATAGGTGCGCATATCCACTTCCTTACCCGGGTTCCCAGCCCCAAGATTATCATGAAGGCTTTCCAGGAGATTCACCCTGACATCATCATCGCCGTGCCCCTCATCATGGAAAAGGTGTACAAGATGCAGCTGAAGCCCATCGCCGACCGCACCAAGCCCATGATGTATGTTCCGCTTCTCGCGCAGGCCATACAGAAGAAGATACGCACCGGACTCATCGATGCTTTCGGAGGCCGTTTCGAAGAAGTCATATTGGGCGGCGCTGCCTTCAATCCGGAGGTCGAGCAGTTCCTCCGCAAGATTCATTTCCCCTTCACGGTGGGATACGGCATGACGGAGTGCGGGCCCATCATCACTTACGAAAAGTATTTCCGCACCCGCAGGGGCTCCTGCGGCAAGGCCATCCCCGGATGCCACATCCGTATCGATTCCCCCAATCCCGCGAAAGTTCCCGGCGAGGTGCAGATAAAGGGCGACAATGTGTTCCTGGGCTACTACAAGAACAAGGAAGAAACCCGCAAGTGCTTCACCAACGACGGATGGTTCAAGACTGGGGATATGGGCGTGATGGATGCCGACGGGTATCTGTATCTGCGCGGCAGGTCCAAGTGCATGATTCTCGGCCCGAGCGGGCAGAACATCTATCCCGAAGAGATAGAAGCCGTAATCAACAATGCTTCGTATGTCGTTGAGTCGCTTGTGGTCGAGGACGACGGCGGGCTTACCGCTCTCATCTATCCCGATTATCAGCAGGGCGCCAACGACGGGATGGACCGCGAGCAGCTGGAGGACAAGCTGGTGAACGGGCTTCCGGAACTCAACAAACTGCTTCCTTCCTACGCCCAGATACGCAAGATAGAACTTATGCCGGAGGATTTCGAGCGTACTCCCAAGAAGAGCATAAAGCGTTATCTTTACCAAAGGAAATAATGAACAAGTTCGACGACAAATATATCAGCATGGCCAGGATATGGGCCACCAATTCCTACTGCAAGCGCCGTCAGGTGGGAGCGTTGATAGTGAAGGACAAGATGATTATCTCCGACGGCTACAACGGCACGCCTTCCGGGTTCGAGAACATCTGCGAGGAAGACGGGGTGACCAAGCCCTATGTGCTGCATGCCGAGGCCAACGCCATTTCCAAGGTGGCGAAGTCGGGAAATTCCTCGGAAGGGGCCACACTTTATGTGACGGCGTCGCCATGCATTGAATGTTCCAAGCTGATAATCCAGGCCGGTATACGCAGGGTTGTTTACAGTGATGAGTACCGTCTCGACGACGGGGTCCAGCTTCTGCGCCGTGCCGGTGTGGAGGTCGAGAAAGTGGAAGTGGAATGAAAAAGTATTATTCGGTAGTCATCGCCCTGCTTGGCGTCCTCGTAGGTGCGCTGGCCATGCTTACCTACAACAAGGCGGTTGAAAACAGGCTCAGGCTCCAGGCGGAGTACCGCGACTGGCGCAAGCTCAACCTCGTGCTGCAGAGCCTGGACAAAAACTATGTCGACACCGTTGACCGCAAGGGCGTGACGGATGCCGCAATAACGGCTGCCCTCGGTGCGCTGGACCCTCATTCGGTATACATGCCCCCGGCGGTGCTTGAGGAGGCCGAAACCGACCTTGCAGGCAATTTCGACGGCATAGGAATACAATTCAATGTGCCCAACGACACTGCCATAGTGCTGGAAGTGATTCCGGGCGGACCGTCCGAAAAGATTGGCCTGCAGCCGGGCGACCGCATCCTGAAGGTGGACGACAAGGTGATAGCCGGAGTCAAGTGCCCCCAGGACAGCATGGTACGCCGTATGCGCGGCCCGTCGGGGAGCAAAGTGTTGATTACCATCCTGCGCGAAGGAGAAGTCATTCCCTTTGAAATCACCCGTGGGAAGATTCCCATGAACAGTGTGGACGCCTCGTTCATGGTGAACGACACCACCGGCTATATCCGCCTCGGAAAATTCGCGCGCACTACCTATCACGAAGTGCTCGCCGCATCCTCATCCCTGCTCGGGCAGGGCATGACGCAGCTCATTTTCGACCTGCGCGACAATGGCGGCGGTTTCTTCGACCAGGCTCTCTACCTTAGCGACATGTTCCTCCCGAAGGGCGCTTCAATAGTTTATCTCGAAGGGCGGAATCGTCCACGGAAAGACTACACCGCCAGCGGAGACGGAGCGCTGCAGAAAATCGGCCTGTCGGTGCTTATCAACGAGAATTCGGCTTCGTCCAGCGAGATTTTCGCGGGAGCCATCCAGGACAACGACCGCGGCACCATAGTGGGACGCCGCTCATTCGGAAAGGGTCTCGTGCAGGAACCCCTCTACTTTACCGACGGAAGCGGCCTGCGCATTACCGTGGCCCGCTATCACACCCCCTCCGGACGCTGCATCCAGAAGCCATACACCAGCAGCGAAGACTACGCCTACGACATCTACTACCGTTACCGCGACGGCGAAATGCTCAATGCCGACAGCGTGAAGGTGGACAGGAGCGAAGTCTTCCACACCGTGGGCGGACGCGAGGTTTACGGCGGCGGAGGAATAGTGCCGGATGTGTTCGTTCCCATTGACACCACGAGCGCTTCCAAGTTCTACCAGGCATGTTCCCGCAAGGCTACGGCCATGCGCTTCGCCTCGGCATATTTCGACTCGCACAAGGCGGAACTGCAGTCTATAGACGATTTCGACTCGCTGATTCGCTATCTCGACCGAGCCGGGCTTGAATCCCGTTTCCTTGCATTCGCATCGGAAAAAGACGGGCTGAAGCCTGCTTCGCCTGCCGAATGGGAGGCGGAAAAGAGCTACATGATGACCTCTGTGCGGGCTCTCGTGGGACGCTACTCGAAGCTTGGAGAAAAGGCGTTCTATCATATTTATCTCACGATAGATAATGTGTTTGATGCGGCGATAAAGAATTGAAGCGGGCGATGTTGAATTGATTTAAACGGACAAACCTCAGAATCTATGAAACTTGACGGAAGACGCGAAAGCAGCAATGTTGAAGACCGTCGCGGCGTGAGCGGCGGCACTGTAGGACTCGGCCTCGGGGGAGTGCTGGTGGTCGGACTCATCACCCTTCTGATGGGCGGCAACCTTGGCGATGTGATGAAAAATGTATCCAGCATGGGAGGGATAGGCACCGAAAGTGTGCAAACCACCCGTGAGTTTACCGCGCAGGAAGAAGAGCTTGCAAAGTTCTCCAGGCAGATTCTCGCCAGCACGGAAGATGTGTGGTCGCAGTATTTCAAGGCGAACAGGCTTGGAACCTACCGCAATCCCACCCTCGTCCTCTATACCGATGCCACCGCTACAGGCTGCGGTACCGGGCAGGCAGCGATGGGGCCTTTCTACTGTTCTTCCGACGAAAAGCTATACATCGACCTCAGCTTCTTCTCAACCATGAAGAAGAGCCTCGGGGCCGACGGCGATTTTGCCTACGCCTATGTGATTGCCCATGAGGTGGGGCACCATGTGCAGAACCTTCTCGGCACCTTGTCGCAGGCTCATCAGCAGATGGCCCGCATGAGCACCGCCAATGCCAACCGGGTAAGCGTGCGCATTGAGCTGCAGGCCGATTTTTATGCGGGTGTGTGGGCGCATTACGAGAAGCAGATGTTCGGTTCGCTCGATTCCGGCGACTTGCAGGAAGCCATTGACTGCGCTTCGGTAATCGGTGACGATTATTTGCAGAAAAAAGCCCAGGGCTACGCCGTCGAGGAATCCTTCACCCACGGCACCGCCGCCCAGCGCATGCGCTGGCTCAAGCGTGGCTTCGACACCGGCGACATCTCCCAGGGCAACACATTCAGCCTGCAGGACAGCCAGCTTTAGGCTTCCTGTTGTGCAGCAGCTAACTCTCTTATTATCAGCTATTTCCTGAAAAACAAATCGGTCAAATTCGCCGATTTGTTTTCTGGGAAATGATTGTTAGTCAGCATTTTAGCTGCTGCGTGGTTTTCGAGAGAAATGCTAAAGGCTTATGTATCAGTGATTTGCTTGTGAACTATCGCTTGATTCCGGCGATAGTTTTTCGGGAAGTAATTGATATTCAAATATTTAGCTTTTCGCTATAGTAAAATCTGGAAGAGGGCGGCTGGAACATGGAAGTCGGGTTCGGGCGTCCGAGGGTTGCAGAGGGAGTACCAGACGATGCGCTCCGGCGTGGTAGTTTCGGCAGGAACGGCATCGGCGCGGAAGAGGCCGAGGAGGAGGGTTTCACCGGACCGACCGTTTTGTCGGCTGCGAGCCTGGTGCAGGGCACCGAGGGTGCGGAGGTAATCGAGACTGAAAGCTGCGCAAACGCTGTATCCTTCGGGCCGGATTCTTCCGGAGGTGGCGATTTCGCCGTTCCATTCGAAACCGAAGTTTCGGTAGAATGAGTTTTTGTAGTCCATCACCTTGCCGCGAGGGTCAATTTCAAATCCATAATAGCAGGACATCGCGGTGTCGCAACTGAGGAATACCTCGATGCGGTCGGAATCGTCCACCGACCTTTCGCCGGGCGCTTTCGAAACGGTGAGGGTCGTATCGTGCACATCAAAATATATTCGCAGGCTGTCGCTGTCGGCGCACCACGAAACCTTGGTGCAATCCTTCCGCACCTGACCATCCTCCTGCCCCCACCAGTCGGTGAGTCCGTCCGCATGGCCAAAAGAGCTCAGCAGCTTCCCGTAATCCTGGACAGGTTTCCTGGAGGGGAAGCGGGCAAAATACGACGAATCCATCCACGCGGCAAAGCTGGTTATGTGCTTAATCCCGTAGGATGCATAGGTGGCGAGGTCGGACGCGCACACGCCCGGGCGCCATGGAAGCTGCACTCCGGGCCTTTTCCATCGGCTGAAAAGGGATACATCGAGCCAGTATTCAAGCACCACGGCATCCTCCGCATCGAACACCTTCAGATTAGCCTCCAGCCATCGCAGATTGTCGCCATTGCTTACGGGATACCCGCGCGGACATAGTGCATCT
>JAFUGJ010000064.1 GCA_017469425.1 Bacteroidales bacterium | reverse complement strand
TTCCGCCTGGGCTGCGTTTTCGATGGTAATCTGGCGGAGACGCCTGCGGCCAGGATCCATGGTGGTTTCCCAAAGCTGCAGGTCGCTCATTTCACCAAGACCTTTGTAACGCTGCACATTGTATCCCTTGTCGCTGCCCTTTCCAAGTTTGAGGGCGGCATCCTCGCGCTGTTCCTCGGTCCAGCAGTAAATCTCTTCCTTGCCCTTGCTTACCTTGTAGAGAGGAGGTGTGGCGAGGTAAACATATCCGTTCTTGATGAGGTCGAACATGTAGCGGAAGAAGAAGGTGAGGATGAGGCAGGCTATGTGGCTACCATCGACATCGGCATCGGTCATGATGACTACTTTGTGATAGCGCAGACGACTGAGGTCCATGTGCTTTTCGCCACTTTCGTCCTCCTGGGCCACACGGACGCCGAGGGCGGTGTAGATATTCTGGATTTCCTGGCTCTCGAAGGCGCGTCCGTCAGTAGCTTTCTCCACATTGAGGATTTTGCCACGCAACGGCAGGATGGCCTGGTAGCGGCGGTCGCGGCCCTGCTTGGCGGTTCCGCCTGCGGAGTCACCCTCCACGAGGAAGAGTTCGCACTTTTCAGGGTCGTTTTCGGAGCAGTCGGCAAGCTTGCCGGGGAGCCCGGCGCCGGTCATCACGGTCTTGCGCTGCACCATTTCGCGCGCCTTGCGGGCTGCGTTGCGGGCGGTAGCGGCAAGCACTATCTTGTCGATTATGGTCTTGGCGAGCTTGGGATTCTCCTCGAGGAAGATGTCCATGGCCGCCGAAGTTGCCTGCGACACTGCCGAAGTCACCTCGGTGTTGCCGAGCTTGGTCTTGGTCTGACCCTCGAACTGAGGCTCCGCCACCTTCACGGAAATCACGGCGGTGAGACCCTCGCGGAAATCCTCGGGGGCGAGTTCCACCTTCGCCTTCTCAAGAAGTTTGTTCTTGTCGGCGTAATTCTTCAGGGCGCGGCTGAGTCCCATCTTGAAGCCCTGGAGGTGGGTACCGCCTTCAATGGTGTTGATGTTGTTTACATAGGAATATATCTTCTCGGTGTAGCCCGTGTTGTACTGCAGGGCTATGTCGATGGGAATAATCTTGTCCGACGACACGCTGATGGGCTCGGGGATGAGCTTCTGCGCTCCGGCGTCGAGGTAGTCGATGAATTCGCGCAGTCCCTGCTCGGAATAGAACACCTCGCTCTTGAACACCTGCCTTCCGGTAGCCTTGCTTTCGCCTGACGCATCCACCTCGAACTCGTCCACCATGGTACGCTTGTCGGTAAGCTTGATGCGGATGCCCTTGTTCAGGAATGCAAGCTCGCGCAGGCGGGCTGCGAGGGTGTCATATTTGTAAACCGTAGTCTGCACGAATATGGTGGCGTCCGGATGGAAAGTGATAATGGTTCCATGTTCGGACTCGGGGCACTCGCCCACTACCTCTACGGGAGTGACGGGCTTGCCCTTGGAATATTTCTGCACGAAGATTTTGCCCTCGCGGTGCACTTCCGCAATCAGCAGGTCGGAAAGGGCGTTCACGCAGGAAACGCCCACGCCGTGCAGACCTCCGGAAACCTTGTAATTGTTCTTACTGAACTTACCTCCGGCATGAAGCACGGTAAGCACTACCTCCAGGGCGGAACGGTGCTCCTTGGGATGCATTCCGGTAGGGATGCCTCGTCCGTTGTCTTCCACGCGTATGGAATTGTCTTCCAGGATCTGCACATCGATATTGTCGCAGAATCCGGCCATCGCCTCGTCGATACTGTTGTCCACAACCTCATACACCAGATGGTGGAGTCCGCGCTCGGAGATGTCGCCAATGTACATCGAGGGCCTCTTGCGGACGGCTTCCAAGCCTTCCAGCACCTGGATACTTCCGGCGGAATACTGTTCTTCCGCAACCTTCATCTCTTCTTGTTCAATCATATTTCTTCAGTATTGTTGTCTATTTTCCAAAAGGATACAAATTTACTCAAATTATCTCAAATTCAGGCATATTCCGGCACTGAAAAAAATGCCGTCTTCAATATGCAGAGGGCTCAGCGCAATCTTCTGGTTCAGGATGTTTCCGAGCTTCGTCCAGACTCCAAGGTAGGAATTGAGTTTGTACTCTCCCTCCAACCCGACATTCACGAAGCCGTCCACGGGGAAGGTGGCGCTGTCGCGACGCGACTGGAATTCGCACCGGAGCCCGGCATAGATGCGGGAATTCCAGTTACGGCGAAGATGGGCGTTTGCAGCGAACCGGGGAAGGTCGAGTATGCCTTTGCCGTCAAGTTCAATGTCGGTGTAGCGATAGCGCAGGGTTGCGTCTGCATCCCAGAGGGGTGTCTTCCAGGCGAGGTCGAGGTCGGCATACCAGGTGCCGTAGTCGTCATAAACGAGAGCATAATCCATAAAGTTGACGCTGCCCGTGAGGGTGTTGAGGGGCACATCGGAATATGCGGCATAGCCCCCGCGCAGGTCATACTGCACGCTGCCCGCAAGGCTGCCTCTCGCCCCGAGACCCGCATTCAGGCGCTCCAGGCTCGCTCCCAGTTTGTCGGTATAAGCGGTATTGAACCAATGGTCGGCGAGTTTGAGGTCGGCGAATGTATTTGCGAACTGTCCGCCCTTCACAAAGGCATAGAGCTGCAGCGACTGGTCGGCGAAATCGGCGGTCAGCCTTGCATCGGGAAAGAGCCACTGGATGTCGCTGGCGGGGCTGAGGGCAACTCCCGCCTCGAGCTTCACGAAATCCCATTCAAACAGTGCCTTGGGCGAAATCAGCGCCACGAAAGTGGGGTCATAGACATCGCTGTAGAAGGCGGCGTCCAGGCTTGCATCGACACGGATGTCGAAAGGCAGGCTCCAGACAGGTTTGAAGTAACCTTTTGCGCGTATG
>JAFUGJ010000063.1 GCA_017469425.1 Bacteroidales bacterium | reverse complement strand
CTGGGTGTCGGTACTCATGTCGGAGGCGGCGACTCCGGCATAGTAGAGGTTGAAGATGACTCCGTAGCTTACAATGTCCTTCATGTAGATGTGGTCGCACCAGATGTCCTTTACCAGACCGCCGCGACCGCGGGTGCTCTTAAAACGGAGCCCGACATCGGTGCCGATGAAACGGCAGCCGGACACCTTGATATTTTCCACTCCGCCCGACATTTCGCTGCCTATGACGAATCCTCCGTGACCGTGGTAAACGGTGCAGTCGCTGATGATAAGATTGCGGCACTTGCGCGCATGGCGGCGTCCGTCAGCGTCCTTTCCGGACTTGATGCAGATGGCATCATCGCCCACATCGAAGGAAGAGCCGGTGAGAATCACATTTTCGCAGGCATCGATGTCGATGCCGTCGCCGTTGGCGGAATAATGGGGGTTGCGGACCGTAATGTCCTTTATTGTAAGGTCCTTGCACCAAAGGGGATGAAGATTCCAGCAGGGGCTGTTCTGGAATGTGCAGTCCTGAAGGAGAATACGCTCGCAGCCTCGCAGCGACACCATCACAGGACGGAGGAAGGTCTTGATTTCATTCTCGTCAAGCGAAGGGTCGGGGTAATTCAGGCTGCCTGCCGTAGCACGCGCCTTTTTGTAGCCTTCGTCGGGAAACCACACTTTGCCATCGTCCGAGAGCACGCCTCCGCGCTTCAGGACCACCTTCCATTGGTCGTCGGACACTTTTCGCTTTTTCACCTCGCGCCAGTATTCCCCGCTTCCGTCAATTACTCCCCCGCCGGTAATGGCAATGTCGGTTGCACCCTCGGCATGGATGGGCGAAAGACAGCGCCTTACATCAAGCCCTTCAAAATTGGTATCGATGATGGGATAGAGGTCCTGGTCGGGGTCGAAAACGATAATCGCATCCTTGCTCACATGGAGTTCGATATGGCTCTGCAGTCCGATGGGGCCCGTACGCCACACTCCAGCCGGCACTTCGAGGCGTCCGCCGCCTTTGGCGGAAAGAGATTCAATCGCCCGGGCAAAAGCCTCGGTATTGAGGGTTACGCCATCGCCTGCTCCGCCGAAATCGCAGATACTTACGCTGCGGGACGGTATGGACGGAGCCTGAACTTTCTCCATGCTGAAAGGAAGGTCCTTGTACAGAGCGGCATCCCGGTCGGCTCCGGAACAGGCGGAAATGGCCGCCAGCGCGAGTCCGACAAGGAAGGAACTAATCTTTGTAAGCTTCATTGAATGTCAGTCAAAGTGTTATCGGATACAAAGATAACAAAGTATTTTGGATTTCCGTGCCCGTGCACGGAAATAATAAAAAAGAGAAGTCCCGAAAAACGAGACTTCCCTTTTTTTGCATGGCCTGTTTATCTGGTCGCTCCGTTCAGAGAATATACATAAGCCTTTCTGCTG
Organism: Bacteroidales bacterium; assembly: GCA_017469425.1. Lineage (GTDB taxonomy): Bacteria > Bacteroidota > Bacteroidia > Bacteroidales > UBA932 > Cryptobacteroides. The sequence continues at coordinate 61,903 of JAFUGJ010000063.1, read as the reverse complement.
GAGGTTTCGTAAGTGGAGCCGTACTTGGTAAGCTGTCCGCAGACCACAACTTCATCACCTACGGCTGGCTGGGGCGAAGAGCCTTCTACCCATGTATTGTCAAGGCCGAACATATATACACTGTAACACTCGAAATCCTTTCCGGGTTCGGTAGTGGTCTTGTTGTCAGCGGATACACCGTATGCGGTTCCGTCGTCGGAAATCCAGAACGAAGCGGTGGAATAGCTTGCGCTGTAGGTGTAGAGGATGGCGGAAATCTTACCCTTTACATATACATCGCCGAACGAAGGCGCATCAACCCCCATCTCCTTGGCCGCAGCTATGGCAGCCTGCTGGTTGTCGATGCACTCCACGGCCCCTGCTATATTGAACGGATACTCGACGCTGCCGAGGCCAAGACCGGCGGTAGTGACGCCGTTGACACTGTACAGCCAAGCCTTCTTGCCGGATGTTTCGGCGACACCGTTGTAAATGGTGGTTGCGCCGCACACTACAACTTCGTCACCAACACTTATCTGGCCGTTGCCTTCAACCCAGTCGGAATTGCCGAACCATCTCACGCTATAGCACTCAAAGTCCCGTGTCGGTTCAGTGGTCGTCCTGTTGTCGGCGGAAACGCCATGTGCCTTTCCGTCATCCGAAATCCAGAAAGTGGCAGTCGGGAATCCGGCAGATGCCGTATAGAGAACGGCTGAAACCACGCCCTTGATGTATACATCTTCGTTGAAGGTGGTTCCTCCAAGCACAAGGCCGGCAATCTCCGATACAGTGAAAGGGTTGGACGCCGTTCCCTTGGAGCCGCTGATGTAAGGGCTCTGGGTCAGGCTGACAGAAAGCGATAATCCACCGCTGGAGAATACCAAGAACCCGGATGCAGTGCTGCCGCTTTCATTTGCGGAGTAAACCAGTACCAGATTATAGTTATTGTTTCCTACCGGCTCGATATAGTAACTGGCCCACCCTGCAATATCCCCTTGCAGGGAGACTCCGGCCTCGGCATCGTCAACGACATAGAAAGGAATACGGATTTCCCCTCCTGCGGCGTCAAGGGTTGCAGTGTCGGAGTAAAGGTTGATGGGCCCCTGCTCGACATTGACGACAGAGACATCGACAAGTTCGGGGGTTCCAATATATGTAGTCTTGGGACCGGTAACAGTAACGGTATTTCCAATAACGATTCCCAATGACGCAAGTCCGCCGTCAATATCCTTGGGATAATTTCCGGCCTCGTCCTTGGTGCCGTAAATATAAAGGGAGAGCCCGTGTTCGTCGCTGATGTAGTAGTTGCCATAAGAAGCATTGACAATTCTGCTGACCACCCCGCGTACGGTGTAGGTCTGATCGTCGGGTCCTTCAATCACATCCTGTATGGAGTCGAGCCCTCCGGAATTACCTCCCTCGCGGGATATCGCGATGAGTTTCCGGCTCAAATCGAAGACAACCCTGAAAGTGCCTCCCTGGCCAATCCGGACATCAGCTCCTGCCTGCTGTGCCGGATACCAGACATTTTCTTTGATTTCGACTCCGCTATAATCGTAACTGATGCCGTAGTCATAATCCCAACTGTTGTTGGCCCTGAACTTGAACATGGAATAGTCATCCAGCGTTACAACGGCGGAAACGACAGGATACACCCCTCCCGAGAGGCCCAGGGATGTTGCGACATCGCCATCCCAATTGTTGAAACTGCCTATCAGGCTCCAGGTATAGAACTGCCCATAGGGAGTAATTGCTATCGTATTGTCACCCGGGTCGAAGATTACTTCGTAAATACCGGAGCCATCGGTGATTGCAATATTGTCTCCATCCCGGACGGCCTCGAACCAGTGCCCCGTTCCGACATTCCCGAAACCGAAATTCACGGTCCAGTCGAAGTCGCCGCGCAACTTGAACGACTGCCCTTCCTCATAATATATGACTCCGTAATACATGTTGACACTGCTGACATAATCCATCACGATATCCTGGCTCCAGCCGAGATTCATAATGTCGCCGGTAATGCTCAGCGTGCTGAAACTTCCGCCCTGGTTCCCATGCTGTCCGAACTGAAGGTCGGTATCGTCGGTCCAGTCGATAATGTCGGAAGTGAGGTCGCCAACGATGGTCTGTTCGTTAATTTCGACGGAAGCATTGTACTGGTGGCCGGGCACGAAGGATACATAAGTGTCGAGGTCGTAGCTGTACTGCTTGTCGGAAACCGTGGTCACGAGAAGCCTGGGAGAGGAATACTGAGGCACGATAATGAGTGCCCAGGCAGTGGAACCGTCGGCCTTGGTAACCTTGCCCGACTTGATGGTGCCGGGTTCGCCCGAGAGCTCCGTGTCATAGACATCGGCGCTCACGATTGCCCTGCCATAAACATCGGCAAGATACACATCTTTGATTTCCTCATCAAGCTTGTTGTCAATTGAAATGACGACCTTGGAAAAACGATGCACGAAATCCAGATGTACCGGCCCCGAACCGGGCGAAGCGAACGCAACGGCGGTCATGAAATCGGAAGCGGTGTAGAGTTCGTGCGTGGACTGGTCGGCATTTACGGTAAACTCAAAACCTTTTTCCAAATCAGCATTTTCGGCATAAGGATAATATGCATAGAATACGGATTTCTCGTCGCTGCCCTGCTCATCTCCCCAATAAATGGGCGAAACGCTCTTGATGGAGCCGCCTTCGCAAACAAGTTTTGCATTGCTTACCGAAACAGGTTCCGAAACGCTAAGGCCGATGGCATCGCCTTTCTCGAAGGCCGTGTCGGTAGCCTTGACCTTGAATGAACCGAAGGAAGTGGTGAAGCTTATCTGCCTTCCGGGCCCGGCTGCCGGTTCATTGACGGAACATGAACTCAAAACTGCCGCGGCGGAAAGGGCAAGAATCAAATAATTGAATATCTTTTTCATAATTTACTTCTTTGAGATTTTCGATACAGAATCATTCAGAACGGGAGAACTCTCCTTGCCTTTGACAGTCAGGCGGGGAGCCGCAGTCTTGAAGGCGTGCCTGCTGAATTCGGTTCCGGCGGATTCCACCTTGGCGCCAACCGTAATGGCGGGCAGTCTCTCCACGAGATTGCGGGGTTCCGTATTTTTCCGCACTGCAGGAGCCGACTGACGAGAAGGAGCCGAGTACTCATGACCCGGCATTGCAAGCACGAAATTGCCGGTAGCGCTATAGAAAGCATACATGTAACCCGTATTGAGAATCGTTCCGTAGGGAGAGATTGAGTACACGCCTTCCGAAAGACGGACATTGTTGACGCAGTAAGCATTCGTCGAAGGAGTCCTGTTGAACAGGGCTCCGTGCTCCATGACAAGCAGACCGTATGAGCCCTCCCCGGTATTGAAATCAGGTACTACATATCCGGGAATGAACTCCGAATAGAAAATATACTCCGTGCCGCCGTCTTCGCGGAAGAAGAAGTCGAAACTGTCGTTCCGATACTCGGGGCGGTAGTTCCGCAGACGCAGGGAATCGGCATTCTGCCAATAATTTTCATACACATTATCGACATGGTAGTAATCAGCGCTGCCCTGGCTCTTCAATATCTTGACATCCGTGACATAAGAGTCTGCAATGATTCCGGAGAGGTCGTAATACTTGCCTGTGCCAAGTTCCGTGAAGGTGGCAGCTCCAGCTGTCGTCACCTCGGCAACGGCATATCCCGACCTGCCGTAGAAATCTTCACCAGCCGCCATAGCAAGGAAAGTGGTGCCGGGTTGTGTATAGGTCTGGAAATCCATCCCGGAGGTGCCGGAGAAATAATAGCTGTTGATGGCCGAGCCATGACTCAGGGTGTAGTCATAAATATCGCTGTCGGTATGGCTTGCATAGAATTCACTCTTGGGAACGAGGGCCGTCCACCCTTCCTTCAAAGTGGGGAAATCAACATGGTATTCAACTATCCGGTCGGGCATCTTGTCATGCGCCGACGCGCTTATGGCCAGGCTGAAATCGGGAACCGCAGAGCCTTCCACATCCCAAAGGTCGGACAGGAACTGCCATGCATAATAGGTATTGTCCGGTCCTTCTGCATAGAACAGCACGGTATATATTCCGCCATTGGTATAAGGAATGGAAACCCTGAAATCCTCTTCCGTAGGAGCATCCTGAACGGTAACCACGCCGTCGGCATTGGCCCGGACGGCAGGAACAGCTTTCGCAATTATGTCCTCGCGCGAAACGCGTCCCGAATAGACAATGTATCGAAGGGCTTTCACATCAAGGCCGAGGTTCATCCCGTAGGTTGCCACATGGGTTCCGTCGGCAAGGACCTCCGTGCCCGTAAATTCAGGGATACTGTTGAATGAAGTGTAATACAGCGAACGCTTCGCTCCGGGAAGGGCCAGCTGGAAGTATCCATTCCTGTTGCAGAGAACCGACCCATATTCCGAAAGGGTAAGAACACATGAGCGTGCGGGCAGATAGACCACTCCGTCATACATATATCCATAGTTTCCGTCTGCATTCCATCCGTTTTCCTCGACATAGGATTCTACATCGGCATCGCCGAATCCGTCGATATGAATCCCGACAGGGTTCCCTGAAGGAAGGTAAACCCTTCCGGCAGATGTCGCATCAACAAGGAAATAGCCGCCCTCGACATAATACTTTTCCCATTCGACGGAATTACGGTAGGGATTCTCAACCTTGTAAAGGCCGGAAGCAAGGTCACTCTCATATACCGTGACATCAAGCACCTCATTTTTGCTACCGGTAAATGCATCCAGGAAGGTTGCTATCCACTGCCCGGTGCCCAGTTCATTCCACTTTCCGGTATTGAAAGTCAAAGTACTTCCGGAAGGGTCGAATGTCACGCCCAAAGGTCCTCTATAGTTCACGAATACGCCATATCCTCCGGGAATCAGGCGCACCTTGTCTTCAAGCCCATAGACATCATCAACCGACGCCCCATAACGCAGGAGTTCGCCGTGAGTCTCAAAGTCATCAAAAAGGGTTATGGCAATCAGACCTCCGCTGTACGAAGGCAGGCTTCCCGTGTATGTACCGTCGTCCTGCTTCTCCATGGGGAAGAAACCGTCGTGCGAACCTGAATAGATGTAATATCCGTCACTGACGATTCCATGTCCGCCCCGGCCGCTGCCGCCGCCGAGGTCAACATCAATCTCATCCCAATCCACGATGTCGGCATCGAACTTGATTTCGGACGGGCCTTCAACAGTAACGGTTGAAACGAGCTGCTTGCCCTGCGCGAACTCAACTTTCGAGCTCGCAGTGAAACGGTAGCTCCTGCCGTCGGAAAGTTCAACCACTATTACCGGGTCCGCTTCCTGCGGAACCACGAGCCATACATAAGTGTCGGCTGTCGTTGCCGTGGCGGGCTTCACCGCCTTGGCGTCGCCGAAAACCGCAACTCCGGAATTGGATATATCCACCTGACCCTGGACCTTGGTGCCGTCGAGGACGACGGAAGCAACGCTTGCTCCTTCCGCATGATTTACGGTAACCACGAAACGGGAGAGCAGATGGGCGAAAGGAAGACGCACCCTGCTGTCAGCGGGAGAGGCGGACGCTTTAGCTCCGATAAGGTCGGTGGCGACATACGCGCCAGTTGCGGAAAGGTCGTCTGGAATCGTCACCTGCACAGGCTGCGCGGGATTGGAAGACTGACTGTAAGGATAAACGGCAACAAAATCAGCTTTGTCGTTATCCCCTTGATTTTCAGCCCAATAAATTGGACTTTCAGGAACCAGGACTCCGTTTGTGCAGGTAAGACGCACATTGGATACGCTCACAGGAGCCGACACCGACAGACCGATGACATCGCCGTCTTCGAATGCAGAGGCCGTCGCCTTGGTGAAAGCTCCGATTTCGGACTCGAACTCGATAACCCTGCCGGATGTTCCCGGCACGGGAGTATCGACTGTCTGGTCGCAGGCAGCAATGCCGAAAATGGCCATTGCCATAGCCAGAAAATGGTTTTTCATTTTCATAATATTGAGTTTTATTTGATTATTCAAAATCGGACTGCCCTCCGTCATCCCATCCGCCAATATCTCCGGTTATGCCTCCTACCGGATCCGGGGTTGAAGGAGTCGGAGGCTCAGGCAGCGGAGACTGGGAAACAGCCGCCTGGTCGGAAGCGGAGCCGTCGGTGAGGCGGACCGTAATGGATGTACTTCTGGGCGCCCCCGTATCATTGGCGTCGGCGCTCGCACGGAGCACGACATCCCCCGCTTCTCCCGACTCGGGCTGTATCTTTATCCAGGAAGCCCCGGAAGAAACGCTCCACGCGGATACGGCGGTGAAAGACAGGGAAACCGTACCACCCTCCGGCGGAACGGATATTTCCTTGGGGGTAAGACCAAGGACGGGGGCAGGGTTGTCCCCGGTTTCTTCACAAGATGCTGCAGAAAGCATGGCAAGCACTACAGCGGTACACAAAAAGAACGCTTTTTTCATATAACTCCTTTTCCAGCAATGAATATCGTGCAATATAAGAATTATTTCGCAGAGTTTACCCCCCCCGAAAAAAAATGCGTAAATTTTTGTGTATCTTTGCTTTATGAAAAAACTCCTTTTTGCCCTTCTCACCGTTTTGGTTTCGTGTTCTTCCAATGTAGAAAAAGATTCCATACTGCAGCTTCGGCTGCGTATGCCCAATACATTCAACGAAGAATCATGGCATGCACTTTATCAGGCCATACGGGAGAATGCGGGATGTTGCGACGAAGTCTGGTTTTCCACCGGCATAGACCTGCCTCCCATGGATGTCCACCGCGAGCATGTCCGCAGGCTTCTCCGTGCAAAGGAGGATTTGTCCGGAACAGGGGTAACTTCTTCGGTGCAGATACAGATGACCCTCGGGCATGGCGACCCCGGCGCCACCCCTTCGCAATGGGGAGCAAAGACCTGGAGGGGATGGACGGGCTCGAACGGAACTGAAGACCTTTACTGCAACTGTCCGAGGCAGCCGGAATTTCTGGAATACCTGCGCGAAATGACCCGGCTGTACGCCGGCATCGAACCTCGGAGGATGTGGATTGACGACGACCTGCGCTACGACAACCATCTCCCCGCAAGCAAGGATTCACGAGCAGGATGCTGGTGCGAAACCTGCCTCGCCGAATTCAGCGCTGCAGAAGGAAGAAACTGGACGAGGGAAGCCCTCGACAAAGCCATGGCGGCGGATGCTGCCCTGGAAGAAAGGTGGAAGCAGTTCAGCATGGAATCCCTCGTTCGTATCGCCCGTATAATCACCGAAGAAACCCTTGCCGTATCTCCCGGCACCCGCATGGGCTACCAGAAAACCTTTTCCTCCCGCGACACGACAGTGGTCAGGGAGATTCTGAAGACCCTCGCGGAAGCAAGCGGGAACAAAGTATCCTACCGCCCCGGCGGAGGCAATTATTACGACAATCTGCATCCTGCAGGACAAATCATCAAAAGCATGGAGGCAGCACGCTTCATGCGCGAGCTGGCGTGCCCGGAAATCGTTGAGATATGGTGTCCGGAGGTGGAGAGCTATCCCCGCCACTATGCTTCCCGTACCGCGCAAAGCGTGCTTCTGGAAGGTTTTTCGGCCCTCGGTTTCGGAGCGGATGCAGTGAGCATGTTCGTGCTGGACAGCGGAGAGGAGAGTATCGAAGTACAGTCGCGCTCAATGCTCCATCCCATAAGCCGGGGGGCACGGGTGCTAAGGGAATATGCAAGGGCGAACAAAGGCACAAAACCTGCTGGTTTCGTGTCGGATGCAGGCAATGCCGCCATGTTCTCCTTAGCCCTTTCCGGCATACCGGTTCTTCCGGGCGACGGACTCCGGCTCGGAACTCTCCCGGAAGACATGCCCGGCATGACTGAACTTAACAACCGCACATCAAGCCAGATCCAGGACATACGGAACAGCCTGCCGGGCTCTCCGGTCCTTTGCACTTCGCCATTCATCGGGATGGTTATTCCTCGGGTGGATGCCGACGGCGCCATCCGCACCCTGGGGCTCATCAACTGCAGAATCGACTCCCAGTCGGACATACGCTTCAAACTTCCCGGCCTTCCGGAAGGCACGAAGCATGCCGTCTGGAGGGAACTTAAAAAGAAAGCGGTCCGGCTGAAAATCAGGCATACCGAGGACGGCACCGCCTATGTGGAAGTGCCGGGCATCGATGCCTGGAATGCAGGATTCCTGGAATTCCCTATTTAAGGAACAGGTCGGCGAAATTCAGATACTGGTGCCAGTCATACAAGCGGATATCGTGCTTTCCCGGGCAGATATGATGTCCGCAGCGGCCAGCCGTTTCGGGTTCTGCCGGAACGGGAAGCCCCCGGTCCTTGAAACCTTCGAAACCATACAGGGCATATACTTTTCCGGCCTCGACCAGACTAAGGTACTCCCCGTAAGGGTCGGCCCAGGAATCTTCCGAACAACTCTGCACATAAAGGGGACGCGGGGCTATCAGGGCGAGGAGTTCGTGCTGGTCGACAGGCAGAAGGGACTCGTTGTCACCTATGGAAAGAAAATTGTCGCACCACCAATAAGGGAAGGTAGAACCTATGCGGCGCAGTGTTTCGCCATAGTGCCTGCGGGAAATGGCGGCGCCTCCGCATCCGGAGGCATTGGATATGACCATGGCAAAACGGGTATCGGACGCTCCGGCCCAGAGAGCCGTTTTCCCGAAGCGGGAATGACCGAGCACGGCAACCTTGTCGGCGGCAATGTCGGAATCCTCCTCAAAATAGTCCAGCACACACGAGAGGCCCCAGGCCCAAGCGGAGATATTCCCCCAGTCATCGGGTTTCCGCTCTCCATTGGAATAATACCCGATGATGCCATTGCGGAATCCGTCATCCTGGTCGGGGTCAATATCCTCACAGCAGAAAGTTGCAACGGCATATCCGCGGTTCAACGCCTCTTCAAATCCCCAGCGATAAGCCCTGGAGCCTCGCTCTTCAACCACGAAATTACTGCGCCAGCGCGACAAATCCGGCATCAGCACGGCAGGGTCGTCGGTGCAGGCGTGATTCCCGGCAAAATTTATCCCGAGGAAAGCGGGCACCGGGCCCTGAGCCGACTTCGGAACATATAGCAGCAGCCTGACGAACTGCGTTTCTTCCTTATCGAAATAGATTCCCACCTGTTTGCGGATGGCAAGTCCGCCGAAAGCGTCACCGGACTCCAGCACACGACTGTGAAAAGCATCCGGCTTTCCTACCGGGGCCTTGCCGTACATGCACTTCTCGAAATGACGCAGAAGCTCGGCACGGCGTTTTCCTTCCCACTGCTTTACCGTTTTCACCGCCTTGCCATTATCGAAAACAAGGGCGTCTGGAAGGGTATATGAAGGTAGTTTGTCTTCGTCGTACAGATAGCTTTTATGGTCGCCCAGTTCCTGCGTGACGCTCAACTCCGTGACATCGAGGCATCCCCCGTCATTTTTGGGCTTGAAGCGGTTGCACCAGAAACCGAATTTGGCACCTATCCACTGCCCGGGAGCACATACGAACGACTTTCCGACCTTCGTATAACTGCGCCCGTCTAAGCTGTAGCTGAACCTCGCCAGCGCTTCCTTTCCGGCCTGTCCGGGATACACCTGCAGCTGAACCCACATGCTCGCCCGTCCGTCAAAATAAGGAAGTTCGGCAAGCGTTCCGGCGGTTTCAGCTTCGCCCTTGTCGGCATTGTTGCACACGACATACTGCAGTTTTGCAGACCCTCCTTCGTCAACAAGGCGAAGCGCCGCATAACTGCTTCCCATCACCACCATACCGGCCTGTTCCCCCAAGCCTTCATGCGGGCGGAATTCAAGTTTGGCGAACACCTTGAACCGCTCCGCCGGGAACTTTTGCATCAGCAGATTCGGGCAATCCCATAGATTCTTGAAATCAGGGCTCTGAAGCGCTGAAAACAGTCTTACTCCCCCCTCGGGAAGAGAATAATGCCAGTAGGGAGAAGGTAAGCAGGGGTACTGCCATTCCAGCGGCAGGCCATAAGGCTTACAGTCCTGCGGGCGGTGCTGCCAATCGTACTGATTGAAGTTTTTCCCGGCAACTCCGAAGGGCGCTTCCCAACTCTCAACGGGCAGTCCGCAGCCGTCGCCGTCGGGGTCATCCCCTATTACCGGCCATCCATCCTCCCGCCAGCTCATGGGCTGGAGATGCACTATGCGTCCGTATGCTCCCTTGTCCTGAAAATGGATGAACCAGTCGCCGCCCCCAGGGGTATCCACCCATGCGCCCTGATGAGGACCGTTGATTGTGCCCTCCGCAGGAGCCATGACTATCTTTTCCTCGTACGGTCCGTAAGGATTGTCGGCGCGAAGCACGGTCTGCCATCCGGTCTTGACGCTTCCGGCAGGGCAGAAAATGTAGTATTTACCATCGCGCTTGTACATTTTTGTTCCCTCAATGGTGGGCTGGGTCTCATGTCCGTCGAAAACGATGCGGGAAGGCCCCAAAAGGCTGGTGCCGTCTGAAGACAAAGGCGCCACGAACACTATGCTCTTGAGCCCTGCACGCGAACCTGCTGCAGCATGACTTAGATAGGCATTTCCGTCCTCATCCCACAAAGGGCAGGGGTCGATGAACCCCTTTTCTTTCACGACCCATACGGGTTTTTCCCACCGTCCACGGGGGTCCTGCGTCCTAACCATGAAGATGCCTCTATCGGGGTCGCCGCAGTAGATGTAGAACCACCCGTCGTGATACCGGATTGCTGGGGCCCAGACGCCGTTTCCATGCTGAACCTCGCCGCTGTTCCAGGCAAACTCCGGGAAAGGGTAATCGTAGAGCGCAGAGCCTACAAGCTCCCAGTTCACCAGGTCTTTCGAATGGAGTATGGGAAGACCTGGAAAATGATTGAAGGAAGATGCCGTCATGTAATAGTCATCCCCAACCCGGCACACATCCGGGTCTGACCAGTCGGCATGGAGGATGGGATTTGAATATCTCACCTGCGCAGCTGCCAGAAGCGGCAGGAACAGCGCAATCGCAACGGCTATTTTCTTCATATTCTACAGATTGGCGGCAAGCTCAAACCACTGGGCCGAGCCCTTCACTTCGCCTTTGCTCCAGCAGGAGCCGAACCAGTATTCAACAGGCTCGCCGGAAGCGACAGTCTTGAGGCATACGCCATGGCGTCCGCCATCAACAACGGTAACGCAGTCGGCCCCGGGCATGATTACAGCCACGCCGAGCATACCGTCCTCGGGCTCGACACTCTGGTCGGACGCATGCTCCCAAACCGCGTAATAATCATCGCCGAAAGCCTCGGCTTCAATGGTTTCAGCCTCCGGATGGCGGAATATTCCGGCAGCAACCGTAAGGGAATCCCTGTCAAAAGTGTAAACATCCTCAACCTTGCAGAAATAACTGTCGGCCTCAACCGTAACGGTCTTGTCGAGCCTGACGCTTGCCCCTCCGGCTTTCCACTCGGGATAGTGAAGCACGAAAACTACTTTTGAAGGCCCTTCTTCAAGGATTTCGCTGCTGCGGTAGTTAGTTGCAGGATAGCACAGGGTGCCGTCGACAAAAGGCACCGACCCGCCTCCGCCGAGGCTCACGGCAACCTTGTAGCAGTCCTTCCCGCCATGATTCTTATGATAGTAATTGGACTCATACCCGGGAGCGGTCTTGTCGGTAGCGTTCCTGTACCAGTCGTTTGCAACCAGGGCTCCGGGGAGTTTCACCCAGACATCAATGCCGGGAGAAGTAGGATTTCCCTCCAGCGCCTTGCCATAGAAACGCCCTGCCACAAGATTGTTTTCAAACACGAAGTCGTCGGCCCTTTCGGGTACGGCGCGGGCCATCACCTTCACTTCCTGCTGCTTCTGTCCGCAGCCAACTGAGAGCAGCATCGCTGCCATAATCAAAAATTTGCGCATCGCTTAACTTATTAAAAATCCACAACTTAACCGCTGCATGCTTCAGCGTAATTCTGTTGTTTCGCACCAGTCCATGTCGTTGTAGTCGTCGTTCTCTCCGCACATGCCCCAGATAAAGGTGTAGTTACGGGTTGCGCAGGCAGAATGGATGCTCCACTGGGGAGAAATGACGGCTTCCTCATTGTGCATCCAGATGTGGCGGGTTTCCTGGGGCTCTCCCATGAAATGGCACACGGCTGCACCTTCGGGAACTTCGAAATAGAAGTAAACTTCCATGCGGCGGTCGTGGGTATGGGCAGGCATGGTGTTCCAGGTACTGCCGGGAGCAAGTTCGGTCATGCCCATCTGCAACTGGCAGCAAGGCACTACTTCCTTGACGAGAAGGCGGTTGATGGTGCGCTCGTTGCTTTCTTCGAGGCTGCCGAGATGCATTACCACGGCATCCTTCTTCGTAACTTTCTTTACTCCGGTTTCCTTATGGGCGGTAGCGGAGCAGAAGTAGAAATGCGCGGGTGCTCCGGCATCATCGCTCCTGAAGCAGACATGGCGGTTGCCGCGGCCTACATACAGGGCTTCCTTATAGTCGAGATGATATTCATCTTCGCCAACCTTCACAGTGCCGGGTCCGCCGACATTGATGATACCGAGTTCGCGGCGCTGGGTAAAGTAGTCGGCACGAAGAATCTCCGGCGCGCTGAGCAGAAGTTCCTCCTTCACGGGAACGGCGCCCCCGGAAATAATGCGGTCGAACATGGAGTAAACCATGTTGATTTCGTCGGGCACCATTATATTCTGCACAAGATATTCCTTGCGGATGCGCTCGGTGTCGTAGTGTTTTGCATCAAGATTGCTCGATGCCTGTCGTACTTGGCAATTCAGTTTCATTATAAACGATTTTGTATTTTATTCATTTCCAGCGATTTAGCGATTAACTATCGGCAGTTTTCGGCGATAGTTATTCCGTTATCCGCTAACTATCAAGCATTTACGGATTACGGCTGTTTTCCGATGTAGGCAAGGATGCCGCCGTCAACATATAATATATGGCCGTTTACGGCGTCGGATGCCTTGGAGGCGAGGAACACGGCGGGCCCGGCAAGTTCGTCCGGGTCGAGCCATCGCCCTGCAGGGGTCTTGCTCACGATGAAAGAATCGAAAGGATGCCTGCTGCCGTCGGGCTGACGCTCGCGAAGCGGTGCGGTCTGCGATGTGGCGATGTACCCGGGGCCGAGACCGTTGCACTGGATGTTGTATGCGCCGTACTCGGAGCAAATGTTGCGGGTGAGCATCTTCAGTCCGCCTTTGGCCGCGGCATAAGCGCTCACGGTCTCGCGGCCAAGTTCGCTCATCATCGAGCAGATATTTATGATTTTTCCTTCCCGGCGTTCCATCATTTCGGGAAGCACTGCGGCGGAGCAGATATAGGGAGCCACGAGGTCGGTATCGATTACTTTCTGGAATTCCCCCCGCTCCATTTCGTGCATTGGAATGCGGCGGATGATTCCCGCGTTATTTACGAGGATGTGGATGGGGCCGACTTCCTTGTGAATGCGTTCCACCAGGGCTTTCACGGCCGATTCGTCGGTAACATCGCAGACATAGCCATGCACATTCTTGATACCCGCATCGGCATAGGCTTTCAGCCCTTTCCGGAGGGATGCCTCACTGCTGCTGTTGAAGATGATATTGTCGGCTCCGGCCTTTGCATAGGCTTCGGCTATGCTGAAGCCTATTCCGTGTGATGCTCCGGTAACCCAGGCATTTTTGCCTTTCAGAGAAAATATGTCGGACATTATATTGATTATTAAATGTTTGACGCAAAGCGTGCCCGTGCACAATAGCACATTATGCAAAATTAACAATTTTTTCGTAACTTCGCTTTGTATGACTAAGTTTGGATTGATAGGGCACCCCATCGCGCATTCCGCGAGCCCGGAAATGTTTGCCAGGGCCTACGGAGGGCGCTGGCCTTACGACCTCATTGAAGGAGAGGATTTCGAGAAAAGCTGGCAGTGTTTTCTCGACGGATACAAAGCCATAAACATCACCGCCCCTTTCAAGGAAGCTGCATTTGCGAGGGTGGAACGCGACGGCGTACTCGACGATGCCGTAAGACAGATAGGAGCCATCAATATCGCCGTAAAGGAAGACGACGGACTGGTGCACGGCTACAATTCCGACTACCTGGGGGTGCTTGAACTCCTTAAGGGTAAAGGCTTCGGACAGGGAAGCACCGCGCTGGTCGTCGGATTCGGAGGCGCAGGCAAAGCCGCAGCCGCAGCGGCGAAGGCACTGGGCTGCGACACCGTCGTGTGCAACCGAAGCCGCAGGGAACCCGGAATCCGCCCGCTTGAAGAACTGCCGCTGCTCTGGGCGGTTGCCGACCTCGTCATCTACACTCTTCCCATGTCCGTTCCCGAATTGGACGGGTGTGAAGGCTCCCCGGCCATCCTGGAAGCAAACTACAAAGACCCTTGCCTTGCAGGCAGGCCGGGATATATTTCCGGGAAACTGTGGCACCGCGCCCAGGCCGAAACAGGTTATCCTCTCATGACCGGAGAATCATATTGATTTTTTTCGTACCTTGCAGGACTAAATATTTTAAGTTATGAGTCTGAATAAAGTAATGCTTATCGGTAATGTTGGAAGAGACCCCGAAGTCCGTTACCTTGATGGAAATTCCGGCAACGGTGCAGGCACCAAGGTTGCCACTTTCACCCTTGCCACCTCCGAACGCTACCGCGACCGCAACGGCGAAGCCCGTGAGAACACTGAATGGCACAATATCGTGGCGTGGCGCAATTCCGCCGACCTCGCAGAGAGGTTTATAAAGAAGGGCACCCAGGTTTACATCGAAGGAAAACTCAGGACCCGTTCATACAACGACTCCGCAGGAGTGAAGAAATACACTACGGAAGTGGTGGTTGACAACATCCAGCTTCTCGGCCGCCGCGGCGACGGGGATGATGCAGGTACTCCCGCAGGAGGATACCAGCGCCCCGCTTACGGACAGCAGCAGGGATACGGCCAGCATGGCCCTTCCCAGCAATATGGCCAGGAGCCCCAGGTGCAATACAGCCAGGTTCAGTATAACCAGCCGGCCCAACCCGTGCAGCCCGTTTCACCCGCCGCTGATGAAGGTTCCGACGACCTTCCGTTCTAATCCACAATCACCATGGCAGAAAAAATCAACAAACTGATGAACGACAGCGCCGTAGCGCGCTGGGGCGCATTGATTTCGATTGCGCTCATGATGTTCTTCGCATATCTGTTCGCCGATATCCTTTCCCCGCTCAAATCCACTCTTGATAGCGTACGCGGATGGGACAGCGCCACCTTCGGCACCTATGCAGGCGGCGAATATTTCCTGAATGTATTCTGTTTCTTCCTGATTTTCGCAGGCATCATCCTGGACAAGATGGGGGTGCGTTTTACCGGCATCCTTTCGGCAAGTCTCATGGTGGCAGGCGCATTCATCAAATACATAGGCGTGAGCGACTGGTTTCAGGCCACGGGATTCTGCAACTGGCTCGGCAGCTGGTGGACGGCATTTCCCGCCAGCGCGAAAATGGCCACCCTCGGCTTCATGATTTTCGGCTGCGGCTGCGAAATGGCAGGCACGACCGTGTCCAAAGCCATTGCCAAGTGGTTCAAAGGCAAGGAAATGGCCATGGCGATGGGCGTGGAGATGAGTATCGCCCGCCTCGGAGTGTTTGCGGCAATGTGGCTGTCGCCCGCAATCTCAAAAGCTGCGACCGATACCGTAGGCGCACCTGTACTTATTGGCGCCCTGCTGCTCTGCATTGGCCTGCTCACCTTCACCGCCTTTACATTCATGGACAGGAAGTTCGACACACAGCTCGAACAAATCGGGCAGAGCGACACATCCAAGGCCGACGAATTCCAAATCAAGGACCTCGGAATCGTGTTCCGTTCCAAGATGTTCTGGATTGTGTCGCTGCTCTGCGTGCTTTACTACAGCGGCATTTTCCCCTTCCAGAAGTTCGCCCCCAACTACCTTGAAGTCACCCTCGGCGTGGAAAACGACTTTGCAGCCCGCCTCTTCAGCGTGTTCCCCATCCTCGCCATGGTACTGACGCCTTTCCTCGGCCTGTTCCTGGACAAGAAGGGAAAGGGAGCGTCGATGCTTCTGGTGGGTGCCATCATAATGGTGGTCTGCCACCTGAGCTTCGCTTTCCTCCTGCCCGTGGTTAAATCCCCGTCGCTCGCAGTGGTCCTGATACTCGTGCTTGGAGTAAGCTTCTCGCTGGTTCCCGCAGCCCTGTGGCCGAGCGTGCCGAAGATAATCGACGAAAAAGTGCTGGGCAGCGCATACTGCCTCATTTTCTGGGTGCAGAACATAGGGCTCTGGGGCGTTCCGCTTCTTATCGGCAATGTGGAAAAGGCCACCGGAGGATATACCGTGCCTATGATTATCTTTGCAAGCTTCGGAGTCATCGCATTCATAGTCAGCCTCTTGCTTAAAGCAGAAGACAAGAAGAAGGGTTACGGGCTAGAACTGCCCAACATAAAATGACATTCAGAAAAACACCTTTCAGGTGGCTTCCCTGGCTTGCCTTGGCATGCCTGGTGGTGCTGATGTTCGGCTCCTACTTCTTCGACGATATGTTCTCCAGCATATCGAACATTTTCAGCGACCCTTCAAGGCTGCAGCTCGGCTGGGACGCCGCAGGATATGGACTTTACACAAGCGGATACTCAGTCCTCTGCGTATTCGGAGGACTGATAGTCTGCGGAATGCTCCTGGACAAATGGGGCGTGCGCATCACAGGCTCCATCTTCGTGGGAATGATGACGGCAGGCGCAGCGCTGGTTCTTTGGGCCCTTTCGTCCGGCCTGCCCCCCAAGGCATCTCTCAGCGTTGCCTATGTCGGCTGCATGTTTTTCGGCCTCGGAAGCGAGATTGCCGGAGTGGCTGTAACAAGGAGCATCGCCAGATGGTTCAAGGACGGCCCCATCGCTTTCGCCATGGGCCTGCAGCTTGCGATTGCCAGGCTTGGAACCGCTTTTGCACTCGTCATGGCGCCCAGGCTGGTGCCGGAGAAGACCTCCGGTGCCATATACACCCTTCCCGAAACAGCCCGTCCTGCAGTGATGGGCCTGGCACTGTTATTTCTGGGCTGCATCTTGTGGGCAGTGTTCGTAGCACTGGACGCCAAGCGTTTCCCTACCGGAAAAGATGGGGCCAAGAGCGAAGAATTCCACTTCTCCGATGTGCTGAAGGTGCTTGCCAACAAGCGTTTCATCATAATCTCGCTGCTCTGCGTATTTTTCTACAGCAGCATCATAGCCTTCAAGAAATTCGCCGGGGCCATCTTGGTGCCGCGTTTCGGCGTACCTGCCGAAGCTGCAAGCTGGATGGTGAGCATGCTGCCTTTCGCAACCGTGGTATTTGCACCGCTCTTCGGCATTCTTGTCGACAAGTTCGGGCATGGCACGAGATGGATGATGACCGGGGCCGTACTCGCATTGACCGCCCATCTGCTGCTTGCATTCGCTCCCGCCGGAGTGCCTTTCTGGGGATACCTCGCAATGGTGTTCCTCGGATTCGGCTATTCGCTCGTTCCCGCCGCCATGTGGCCGAGCGTGCCCAGGATAGTGCCCGACAAGGTTCTCGGAACGGCTTATTCGCTGATTTACTGGATTCAGAACCTCGGACTCATGCTTTTCAAGATGCTGGCCGGATTGATTCTCGGCAAGGCCGCTGCCGGAAACGGACCGCTGCACGCCGAACTCATGTTCGTGGGAATATGCGTGGCTGCGCTGGTACTCTCCGCGATGCTGCATCGCACAAAACTCGCATAAAATCCGTATCTTTGCCGCGACTATGAGCTACCCCATACTGGACACCATAAACTCTCCCGCCGACATCAAAGGCTTGAACATCGGGCAGTTGCGTCAGCTCTGCAGCGAGATTCGCCAGTATATAGTGGAAGTCTGTTCCACGAATCCCGGGCATGTGGGTTCGAGTCTTGGAGCGGTAGAACTCATTGTCGCCTACCACTATCTCTACGACTCCCCTTCGGACAAGATAGTGTTCGATGTAGGGCATCAAGCCTATGCCCACAAGATACTTACCGGACGGAGGGAAGCCTTCCGTACCCTTCGCTGCAAGGATGGCATCAGCGGTTTTCCAAAACCTTCGGAAAGCCCTTATGATTCATTCGCTGCCGGACACTCCTCCACATCCATCAGTGCGGCCCTCGGTTTTGCCGAAGCCGCAAGGATACAGGGGCGCAAGGAGAAGGTAGTGGCCCTGATAGGCGACGGGGCTCTTACGGGCGGACTCGCCTTGGAAGGGCTGAACAATGCCGGAGCCGGGCGTTCCGACATTCTCATAATACTCAACGACAACAACATATCCATCGACCACAACCTTGGCGGACTGCACAACTATCTGCTTCGGGTGACCACTTCCCGGCGCTACAATGCCCTGAAGGGCAAAGTGTGGAATGTGCTCGGGCCAAGAGGCATCAGGGATTTCATCCAGCGTTGGTGGAGAAGCTTGAAATCGTGGATAGTCAAGAGCAGCGGAGGCGACCTTTTCGAAGCTCTCGGCCTGCGCTATTTCGGCCCAATCGACGGAAACGACATCGAAAGCGTAGTAGAAGCCCTGCGCAGGATAAAGAACATAAAGGGCCCCCGCGTGCTGCACTGCCACACCACCAAAGGAAAGGGTTATGCGCCAGCGGAAGAAGACCCCTACACCTGGCATTCTCCCGGACGGTTCAATCCCGAAACGGGAGAAAGACTCGGGCAGAAAACTCCCGCCGACAGGTTCCAGGATGTATTCGGCCGGGTACTTTGCGAACTGGCGGAGAAAGACCCCAGGGTGGTAGGAATCACCCCTGCGATGGCGAGCGGCTGCGGCATGAGCATCTTTGCAGAAAAATTCCCCGGACGATTCTACGATGTCGGCATCGAGGAAGAGCACGCCGTAACCTTCAGTGCAGGTCTTGCGGCAGGAGGGTTGCGCCCTTATTGCAACATCTACTCATCCTTCTCCCAGCGCGCCTACGACCAGATAATCCACGATGTGGCAATGCAGAAACTGCCGGTCGTGCTGTGCTTTGACCGCGCGGGGCTCGTAGGCGAAGACGGCGCCACGCACCACGGAGCATTCGACCTCGCAGCATATCGCAGCATACCCGACACAATCATCAGCGCCCCCCGCGACGAAAACGAACTCAAGCAACTGATGTACACCGCCCTGCGTACCGACCACGGGCCGTTTATAATAAGGTATCCGCGCGGAGGCGCAAACGGTAGCCCCTGGAGGGAAAGCGGGTACAGGGAACTGCCTGTAGGCAAGGCTGAAGAACTCTGCCATGGCGACACCGTCGCCCTAATCTGCACCGGGCCTGTCGCGAATACCGCCCTTGCAGCCGCTGCGCGTTTCCCCGGAAAAGCCGGAGTCTACAATTTCCGCTATCTCAAACCCATAGACACGGAAATGCTCGACGGCATAGCATCCCGATACAGCCATATCATCACACTCGAAGACGGCACACTCAAGGGCGGCCTGTTCGGAGCAGTGAGCGAATATTTTGCAGGCAGGAAGGACGCTCCCGCCATAGAAGGCATAGGAATCCCGGATGAATTCCTAAGCCACACTTCCCGCTCCGAAGAGCTTGCAATGTGCGGGCTGGACGAAGCATCCGTTTCCGCCAAAATCGCCGCGCTGCTTAACTAAGCACTTCAACCAAGGAACGCACCGGCACGCACAAGGGCTGCGCGCAGGTCGGCATAATCCAGAGTATCCGGATTGCAACCGCGCTGCAGGCAGAGGGCAGCGGCAGTACCCGCAGCCTGACCCAGAGCCATTGCCGGAGGCATCACCCTTATCGCACCGGCAGCGGCGGATTCCGCCGAAATGCAGCGTCCGGTGAGCAGCAGTCCGCTTACATTTGCAGGAAGCAGGCAACGGTAAGGAACACCGTACATATCTTTTTTAATAGGCATATACAATCCCCCTGCAGGTCCGCCCATGGCCCCGTGCACATCAATGGAATTTGCCGAAAGCAAAATGGTATCCTCAGGGATAACACCGTCGATAAGGTCCTGCACCGGCAGCACAAAGTCACCATGGATATGGCGGGATTCCCGTATTCCCATGGTTGAGCCGGTGCCCATCAGGGTAGCTTTCTCACAGCCGGGAACATACTTATGGAAGAAGTGCATCAGTTCCTGCACCTGCCTGCGTCCTTCAATCTCGGCATCGGTCAGGCTCTGCGCATTGGTAGCGTCCACATTATGGATGCGGGTGCAGTTGGCAACCCACTGGTCTTTTTCTACGCTGCGCCAGATATTCACCGACTTGCGCGCAAGATCCCACTCCCCTGCGGCCTCGGCTTCGGCAACCCTCCAATGCAGGCATCGGTAGCTGACCCCGTTCACACGCCGGAACTCCGGCAGATGCGGCACCACCTCGGCAATCAGCGCATCGGTGTCTATATTGTTCATCCTGAAAAAGAGAGAAGCGGGCTGCACCCTTCCGGAGTCGGGATCCCCGAAAACCGCGGGCGCCCCGGCCCGATAAGCCACCGTTCCGTCTCCGGTCGCATCTATTACCATTCCGGCTTCCACTGCCTCGACACCCGAAGGAGTAAGCAGCACGGCGCCCACAATCCTGCTGCCTTTCATCACCGGCTCCAGGAAAGAAGCATGGTACAGCACCTTAACTCCTGCCTCGGCGCACATCTCGTCGTAAACCACCTTCAGCAACTCCGCATCAAAAGGAGTGCAGTGTTCGTGGCCTTCGCTGATCCACGCCGTAAATTCGGTTCCCTGATGGATTTCGGACGGATGGATTGCACCGCCTTTTGCAATCAGCCTCTCCACCACCTCTTCGAACAGACCACGGATGATCATCTCGGTGCCGCTGGCGTCGTAACAGGTCATGAAAGGCCCCACAAGGCCCTTGGTTCCCATTCCTCCGAGGCAGTTGCCATTGTCAATCAGCATCGTTTCGATTCCGAGCCTGGCAGCACTCACGGCAGCGCATACCCCCGAAGGACCGCCTCCCACCACCAGCAGGGTTGTTTTATAAGCATTTTTCGCCCGAGAGTGAAAGCTGCGGGCGTCCGAACATGCAAAAGGGAGCGAAGACACTGCGCCTGCGGCAGCAATAGTGCCAGCGGTTGAAAAGAATTCTCTTCTATTCATAAAGTATTAATTTACAGGTGGATAACAACCATGTATACAGAAATCCTGATTATTCGGGAGCCCCTTTTCCCCTGCGCCTTCGCGCATCAGGGAGTCCAGCTCCGGCCAATACAGAGGCAGGATATCGGAGGGAAGGGCATCGTGGTGACGGCACACCGAGGCGGCAAGCCCTACAACCTCTCCCATCATGCCGCAGGTACGGATGACGCGCACCGAGCCAAGGGCGACATGGGTGGCGCTGATATCGCGTCCGGCCATCATGAGATTGGACACATTGCGCGAATAAAGGCAGCGGAACGGGATAGGATAGGGTTCGATGTATGTATGGACCGCCGTCGAGCGGAACTCCCTTCCAGGGAAATGGCGGGAATTCAGGGTGTCCGGCAGATGCAGGTCTATCGACCATGAAGCGCTGGCCGTACCGTCGGGATAGATGACTGGCGTGGTCATGTCCCTTTCGGTAAGAATGTGCGGCCCCATGAGGCGGCGCGACTCGCGTTTTCCCGCGATGTAGGCAACCCACTCAAGCTTCCGGTTGGAGTAAGCCTGCCTGCCCGAGTAATGGTTTTTCAGAAAGGACCAGTTGGAGTAGATGGCATAGAGGGAATAATCCCGTATACGCTCCACATCGTTAATCATGTCGGCGTCCAGGCCGGTTTCCCAGGTCCAGTTACTGCGTTCTTCCGGGGCTACATTCTCTTCGTTTATGCCGAAGCCATAATCGAATTCCGGGAAGGACTGGGGAGAATCCGCCGCCTCGGAATACCACAACACTGAAGCGCCGCTCTGCCTGGTGTCGGCAGTGTCGGGCGCCATGGGCTCACCAAACTCCTGTTGCGATTCCCGACCGGCACGCCAGTCGGCGCCGGACATAACTCCGAGGCTCCCGTCTCCGGTGCAATCAGCAAACAGGGGTGCCTCGACACAAAGCAGCTCGCCGGTGCTGATGTTGCGCGCATAGACCCGCAGAATCCGTCCGTCGGGAGCCGTGTCACTTCGCACCGCATGATAAGGGGCGTACAGGGCAATCCCCTTTTCGGCAGCAATCACATCAGCCTTTTTGTCATCGGCATAACACTCGGCAGGAGCGGCATTTGTGCATTTTTCATGGCCGAATTCCTTTATAAGATTGCCCAATTGAGGGTACGGATCGAGGCTGATACGGCCTCCAAGATGCACCCGGACTTCGGCAGAATTGTTGCCGCCGAGCACAGGGCGGTCGTGGATAAGGGCCACTTTCAGGCCCTGCCTTGCGGCAGCAAGGGCCGCGCACATTCCGGCAATTCCACCTCCCACAACAGCAAAATCAACTGTATCGCGCTTCACCGGCGTATCGTACGACGGATTCAGGCGGAGGCGCAGGCGATGCAGGCCGTCCGCAGAGGACGGCAGCCGCCTTCCACGAAGGCGGCTCCTGCTCAGGAGCAGGGCATCGCATCGCCCGTCGAAACCACTAAGGTCATGCAGGCGCAGTGATGCCGGTCCTTCCTTATGCGTAAATCTCCCGGCGTACTGCCATTCCCATCCCTTGCCTTCGGTGCCAAGGGGAGAAACAAGCGTATCGCCGTCCGCAATTACGCAGAACGCCCCCGGACCTTCCCCGTCGAACCATGGTGAAGTCCAGTTATGGGTAAGCGCATAAACATGCCAGCGTCCTGCCTCCAAAGGCAAGGCGCAAGTGGCATCTTCCACGGGATTTCCAAACCCGTGGGCAAGCAGGTATGCAGACCCCAGCACATCCATCGACTGCTGGTCCGTCACCCATCCTCCCGCAGAGTCAAAAGCCTCTGCCTCAACGAGAACGGGTGCATTGCAGGCAAGCAGCGACAGTGCCATCGCAGCCAAATTCAAAAACCTTCCGGCTTTCATTTATCAATTTAAAGTTACTCGATATTGTAATGAATCTCGGGCGTTATTTTATACAGGAACGCATAATGCGAACTGCCGTCGAACATCATATAGTAGTTGCCGGCGGCATAAAACATGCTTTCGGATTCAATCTTTACGGGCACATGGATGGTAGCCTTGAAAACACCGTTCCATCCGTACACCACAAGAATATTGTCGGATTTGCCGCTCATGGGGAAGTAAACGAAACTCTCGTCGCTGCCCATTCCCTGCGCGGTATAGTCTTTAGACCCTTCGGCATCCCTGGTGTAGCGGCCAATATCACGAATCTGCCGGAAGGACTCGTCTGCCAGCACATACTTGCTGCCGCTCTGCGTGATACCGTACTGGTTGCGGGAAGGGCTGTAGGTCATTCCTCCTATCCCGATTGAAGTTTTTATCGTACTCAACTGCAAAGTGCTGCCGTCCACTGCGGTAAGACCCTTGGAATCGCCCGTACCATGCACCACGAGAGCCCTGTCATGGGCAGTATCGAAGGTCATGTCGTTGCAGTGGTATCCCTGGAACACGGCGGATCTGCCCACCAGCTCGAAAGTGTCCAGTGTGGCTTTGAATACAATGGCCTGGGTGTCGTTGGAATCACGCATCACAAAATACACATACTGTCCGTCGGAAGCCGCTCCCTGAGCCACTTTCATGGTTCCGCTGCCTTCGCAGCTTCCCACCAGCTCTGCGGAAACCGTGAACGCCTTGTCGGCCTTCAGCAGGCGCGCTATCATTTCAGGATCTTCGACTGATTCGGAAATGCCAAACGCCGAATCCAGGCACAATTCCTGCCCGTCAGCTTTCGAAAGGGCCTCCCGCCCGAAAGCCTCCATGGCAAGCACGGTCCAGTTATGGTCGGTACCTGCAATCACGAGGTCGTCTCCCGCAAAGGCGATGCTGTAGCCATATTTGATGTTCCGGAGCATGTCCGCAAAAACATCCGAATCAGCAGCACAGCCGATAAGTATCTCCTTCTCTCCTCGTTGTGGAAGGGTCAATGTTGCAAATGCAGCACCGGTAGCAGTTTTTAAATCGGATATGAAATCTTCATTGTCGGAAGACAGCCACGAGGCACCCACAATTGAGTATTCCGTAAGGGCGTTCTTCGCAATCCACTTGTTCGTTTCCGGCTCAGGACCGGGCTCAACACCGAAATCCAGCGGAATCAAAGTGGTGTTTCCTGCATTCAGGACCGTTGATTCAGGGAGCGTGAATGTCTTGGAAACAGGTTCACCGGACATATTCAAGGTCACTGACAGTTCGCTTCCGCTCAAATCCACGGGTGCACATGCAAAAACGAATTCCCCTTCCGCATTGCGGTTCACATTAATGCTGCCGGATGTTCCCTCCACGGGCTCCGACAGTCCGCCGGATCCGGGCTTCCAGATCCACCTTCCGGCAAGGGGCCGGGGTGAAGCAATTTTTACAGATAAAGGGTTCGCCCCTTCAGGCAGACCGGAAAGGACGAGCTTTCCATAAGCTGTAAGATGTCCGAAATTCAGCACCGCCTCTTTTGGGAAAATGCCGTATGGGGAGGATACAGCCGCAAGTATCTGCACGGTTCCGCTCTGGGAAGGGGGGATATTTACCGTAAAAGATTCCGCCGCAGCATCAGCCGAGAGCAGCGAAGCAGCAGGGCCGACGGCATAAAAGACATATCCGGAAGCATCTCCCCGACTGAATCTTGCCTGAAACTCAGCCGCACCAGCCCCGTCCTTCAACTTCGCGCTTGCATAAACAGGCTCGCCATAATTCATGGACAGTTTG
The DNA here is from genome assembly GCA_017469425.1 of Bacteroidales bacterium. Lineage (GTDB taxonomy): Bacteria > Bacteroidota > Bacteroidia > Bacteroidales > UBA932 > Cryptobacteroides. The sequence goes on along the minus strand of JAFUGJ010000063.1, from coordinate 37,226 downwards.
ATTGCGGATTCTCCCAACGGCCAGTTCTCCGACTCAAAGAGGATGTCCGCCGCATCAGCATCAGGAGAAGGTACGGGCTCCCCGTTGTTCCCTGAGTTGCATGCCGCTGCGAGAATAAATGCTGCCAATATTCCAAACAAGCGTCCTGTCATCCTAATGGAATTCTACGCAGGCGAGGTAATCCGCTCCGTTATAATTAATAAGCAGTTTTCCGTTCCAGATTGTGCACTGCTCCTGCTCGCGGGAAATCATCGCCTCCTCCGTCCAATGGATATCGGTGACGATTCTCGCGGCATAGTAGTCGATGACAAGCAAGCGCTGAAGGGCTCCTTTGAAGCCCGCCAGCACATAAATCCTGCCGTCTTTCGCACACCCGGCATTGTAGTAGTTGTGGCCTCCGTCCGCCATTCCGGGAACGGTTCGCAGGTAGAAATGCCCGCTCTTCTTTTCACTGAAAAGATAATACTCTTCTCCCATGGAAAGGGCAGGCATCTCATACACTTCCCAATACTTGTACTTAACCCCGTCAGGGTCCACCCCGCCCATCTTGATGACCATTTTCTCCCCGTCGGGGAAGAAAGCCTGGGCATCGAGAAGGCGGTACTTGCCGTTGGTTTTCACCCCGTCGGTAAGGTATATGCGCTGCACGAGTTCCGCACCGTCCCTGCGCATGCGGAGCACGAAGCATACATTCTCCTTGTACGAGGAGAGGTAAAGCACCGGAAACTCATCCGAAGGATCCACCCTTTCGGTGCCGAAGTTGGCCTGACCGGCGTGGTTCTTCTTGTTGAACACCGGTTCGGGGAGAGCGAATTCGGCAATTATCGTCTTCTTTTCGAGGTCGAGGGTGCGGCACACTCCGGTATCGTAAAAGAAGAATCCGACATTCCCGTATGCGGTAAAGCCCTGTCCGGAGTTGCCGTTCATGGAACCGATACCGGGGATATTGATATAAGATACGCTGTAACCGAACTCCTCCGCCGGAACATCCCCCAGGTACACCTTTTCACCGGTATAAGTGTGGGTTGCCTTCGTTCCGTTGTTCTTCCCGGAGACTTCTTCCGGCCCGCAGGCCGGAAGAAGCATCCAGAAGATGAGCATGATTTTAAGGATTCCGTTATGCATGCCCTACTTTACCACAATCTTGATTTCATCGATTACAAAACGGGTGTTGGCTCCGCTCTTGATCATGACGGAATCTCCGCTCTTGAGCTGAAGGTCTGCGCTGAAATCGGTGAACTTGTAATCGACATTGTTGTTTTTGTCATCGACTTTTGCAGGAAGGAAAATGTCGCTCGGAAGCGTTTTGGTCTCGACATCAACAAAACTGCCGTCGCGGCAAATCTGTATCACCACCGTATTCCCTTCTCCGCTTGGCTTGCCAGTAGTAAGGCGGCATGCCTTGAACGAGAGGGTACAGTCTTTGAGGGAAGAAGTCAGAAGCGGAGAAGTCAGGGCGGGAGTTGCCACATAGTGACCGCCTGCAGCAATGGTGGTACGGTTCATGATCGTTCCCATGGCAGGGCAGAAGTCCGACGAGACGAACCATCCCTTCATGTCACCGGCTGCATCGTTGAACACAAGGTTCTCATAGCTATTAACGGTAGCGTTCCCGTCCACATAGTCTGCCCTGTCGGCAATGTTCCATCCGAATACCTTGATTGGTCCGGAGAAGTTCGTGACACGCCATGCTCCGGTCCAGGGCCAGCTCACAATCGAACGCACCGACTCTTCGGCGGAAGTATCACCGTAAGTGCCGTACATTTTCTGGGTTTCAGAAACATACGGGAAGGTTCCGCACGCTTCATTCAGGAAGTCACCGTTGAAACTCAGCGCGTCGAATCCGCCGTAAATCACTTCATTGGAGGCGGCGACATGGGCCGGTTCGGTGGTGACTGCAATCCATTCCGACCACTCGGACCCGCCGTTGGTGGCAGTTACGGTCTGGTTTTTGGCACTTACCGGAGCGTAAAGCGTGTAACTTGCCACGGTCTTTACGCGGAAATAATAAGTGGTTGCGGGATTCAGTTTACCCAACGAAATGTTAAGCGGGATTCCTACGGCCTTATTGCTTGTCTTGCCAAGCCATGATGAAGTGGAGTAAGGAGTCGTGCTGTTGTCCGTAAGAGTGCCGTCGAAGTTATATATGTCATAAACCAGGCCGGTCTCATCCTGCGTGGTGGACAGCTGGAAGGCGCAGGCACGCTTGTTTGCGGTTGTGCCGCCTCCTGTCACATCCTGAATGGCAAAGCTCACATGGGTGGGGCCGACATTGTCGGTATTCTTGGTGACGGTTGCCGTGGTAATGTTGATATTATCGCTCTTTCCTTCATAACCGGGAGTTCCGGCTTCCACATTCAGGACATAATCCGTACCGCAGGAAAGTCCGGTGAATGTATAGGTCTGAACGCCGGCATCCACGGTTCCCACCTTCACACCGTCCAGAAGCATGTTGTAGGAAGTGACTCCTTCCACATCGGTCCAGGTGACGGTCGCATCAGACCAGAACACCTTCTTGGAATTGACGGCAGCGGTGATGGCGACATTCTTTATTTCGATGTCGATGTCGGCGTCGGTAAATGTCACCCTCAGGGGAAGAATACGCCCGGCCTTGAGTTCTACTGCATCCGGAAGGGTAACCGTCTTTGCAAGAGGCACTCCGCTCGTTACAGCCTTGATTTCAAGGGTAGCACCCGAAGCAAAGCTCTGGGGAAGGATTCCGAAGAAAACTCCGCCTTCCGACCCTACGGAATAGCTGTCGGCCGGGAGGTTTGCGGTAACGGTTTTGCTCCCCTCGCTCACGCTTCCCAAAGCCTGTGCACCGAGGTCAATCGCCACCGTACCCACAAGGTCGCTTGCGGCAGTGATGCTCATGCTGCTGAATGTCTTTCCGGAAAGGACGCTCCCGGTGGTGCCGTCAAGGGCGATAACCTTGATGAAAGCACCCAGGCGCTTGAATTCGAGGTCATTTACGGTTACGCTTGTTCCGCTCACCGTGAAGGGCTTGGAAACGAGCAGGTCGGCAGCAGGGTCGAAGGAATAGACCGAGCTTACCGTCTGGTCGGCAGGGATGCTTATCCCGGATGCACCCGCAGCGCTGTAAGGATAGTATGCATAATACTGTCCTGCAGCGGGAACGGTGCCGGAGAAGGTGGCGCTTGCCGAAACCCCGGTGACATCGGTTTCATCGAATTTGACATTGGCGGTTCCGTCGCTCACACCGATGGCATCGCCGTCTTTCCAGACCATGGTCTTGTCAGTTCCGTCCTGGATGGCGGTTTTGGTGCCGACACCGGCCACGATGGTAACCTCAATCAGGCCGGACTCTGCAGCGGGAGTGATTTCCTTTGTGCAGGAGAGGGATGCTGCTGCAGCTGCTGCGGCAAGCACCACGAATTTGATTGTCTGTCTCATATTGTCCGGTGGTTACAAGTCAATAATATCCATAATGTCCGGATCGGCGCCGGCGTGACCGGGATCTCCGTAATCGGACCCGGTAAGAACAGGCTTGCACAGGGATGCCCCGAGCAGGCCGCACTCAGGGGAGGAGTACTCCCCTTTGCGCAATTGCTTTTCAATCTGACTCATATTACTTTACGATAATTTTGATTTCATCGATGGCGAAACGGGTGTTGGCCCCGCTCTTGATGATTACGGAGTCGCCGGTCTTGAGTTGAAGGTCAACGCTGAAATCGGTGAACTTGTAATCCACATTATTGTTATTGTCATTGACAGTTTCGGGAAGGAAGATGTCGCGGGGGAGGCTTACCGAAGTCACATCCAGGACGCTGCCGTCGCGGCATACTTCAACGACAACGATATCTCCTTCCTTGCTCGGGGTGCCCGTGCTCATGCGGCATGCCTTGAATGTAAGCGTGCAGTCCTTCAGGGTGGAGGACAGCAGGGCCGAATTCAGGGCCGGAGTCGCCACATAGTGGCCGCCCGCAGCAACGGTGGTACGATTCATAATCGTTCCCATGGCAGGGCAGAAGTCCGGCGAAACGAACCAGCCCTTCATATCCCCGGCCGCATCGTTGAATACAAGGTTCTCGTATCCGTTCATCGCGGCACTGCCGTCAATGTACGAAGCCTTGTCGGCGATGTTCCAGCCATACACTTTCACAGGGCCCGAGAAATTACTGACGCGCCACTCTCCGGTCCATGGCCAGGTAAACAGGGCACGGACAGGCTCTTCATCCTCAAGCGTGGCATATGTTCCGTTCAGTTTGCGTGTGGGCACATAAGGATAGATGCCGCAGGACTCGTTCAGGAAGTCTGCATTGAAGCTCAAGGCATCGAATCCTCCGTATATCACCTCGTTGGATGCAGCAACATGTGCAGGCTCGGTGGTCGCGGCAATCCACTCGGACCACTCTGACTCGCCGTTGGTGGCCTTCACGGTAACATCGGCATCAGAGAAAGGAGCGAACATGGTGTAGCCTGCGGAAGTCCTTGCCCTGAAATAATAGGTCGTACCGGGATTCAGCTGGCCGAACGAAACATTAAGAGGAATGCCTACCGCCTTTTTGTTCAGCTTTCCGAGCCACGAAGATGTGGTATAGGGAGTGCTTCCCAGCGCCAGGCTTCCGTCGAAGCCGTTGATGTCATAGACGAGCCCTCCCGTATCAGGAGTGGTTGAGAGCTGGAACTGGCAGGCACGGTTTCCGGGAGTACTGCCGCCACCGGTAACATCCTGCAGGGCAAAACTCAAATGGGTAGGTCCTACATTGTCGGTATTCTTGGTGATGGTTGCGGTCGTGATATTAAGATCTTCGCTCTTGCCTTCCAGGTCAGCGGTGCTCACGGCCACATTCAGCACATAGTCCTTGCCCGCGGACAGGCCGGTGAACATATATGTCTGCACGCCTGCATCAACACTCGCGACCTTTACTCCGTCCAAAAGCATGTCATAGCTGGAAACACCATCTACATCAGTCCAGGTAATGGTTGCGTCGGACCAGAACACCTTTTTTGTGTTGACGGCGGCAGCAATGCTTACCTGCTTGACATTGGATTCCTCCTGATTCACCACAAGCGTGCGGGAGAGAGAAGAACCGCCCGTATCGGAGATGGTGATGGCAGAGCTCCTGGCAGCGCCCTTGTTGGGAGCAACGGTAAGAACCACAGTACTTTCGATGACCGCTTTGGTATTCCACGCGGTAATCCAGGACCTGTCGGCTTCGGGGATATTAACGGTCCAGCTGGTATTGGAGCGGAGCTTGAATTCCACTTCGCCTCCTTCGGCAGAAACGCTCACCGCATCGGTAAGCAGGGTCAGCACGCCTTCTTCGAATGTCATGATCTGCGCCGACATCTCCGAAGAAGAGTTCTTCACAGCTTTGACTATGACATAGCCGGATGCAGGGAGGGTTGCAGGGGCCTTCACGACGACCTTTCCCTTGTCAGTGCCGGAAGGCTGCACCTCGGCCTCATATCCGGAGCATTCAGTGACGACCACGGTGCTCTCATCGGCCTTTACGATGTTGTAATTGACTTCGAGGGTGCCTCCTGCGAGGATGCTCAGGCTGCCGTACTTCTCAAGCACGATCTTGAATCCGGTGCCTGCGGCCTTGGGAAGGGTAATTACATCCGTGCCGATGGTAAGATAGACGGCATCATCGGTCTGCGACACTTTGATAAGGTCTCCTGTCTGTGACCCTTCGATTTTCTCGTAGCCGTCCTCATCTCCGTACACGGACACATACCACCAGCCGTCAACCACCTTGAATTTGGGAGCTATGGCCTGCCCTGCATCAACCGGCACTTTCTTGCCTGATTCATCGAGCAGCCATTCCCCGTTTACGGTCCAGTAGAACATGTCGTCGGTGTCTTTCCTTACGCCCACCACGGGAGCGGAACCGGAATCGCCTTTATCCCCCTTTTCTCCGTCCTTGATGACGATTTTGTCACCATCGGTAAAGAGGATAGTGTACTGTCCGTCGGCGAATATCACATCCTGCACATACCTGCTCTCCCCTATTTTGGAAACGGCGGTACGGATGGCTTCGACATTGTCGTTAAGCAACTGGCACTTGGCTTCAAGCGCAGCATACTTGTCCTCAAGAGCTTTCACGCGTCCTTCCAGCGCAGAATCGTCATAGGATCCGCAGGACACTGCGAACGCTCCTACTGCGAGTGCAAGCGCAAAGCTCAGAAAAACTTTTGTCTTCATACTAATAGTATTAATGTTATGATATTGGTTCAAGTCTGACTTCAAAGGAGTCCTTCCTGCCTGCGGGTATATCCACTTCATATCCGGTCTCGTAATAACCGTTGTTGGGGGAATCGTACTCCGCACCCCGGGTACTCCATATCTTATATGTGACCGGGGTGATGTTCCCGCCCACGGACAGTTTCATATTCTTTGAAGCTCCCTTCAACAGTACATAGCCGTCCTTGATTTCCGGCTCTCCCATGGTGACCATGGTCCAGCGCACCTTGGCGTCCAGGTTCCCGAAAGTGCTTATCTCATCTTTTACGACCAGCACTTCACCCTCAAGCGTGATGGTGCGGAATGCCTTCTGCACGGACCCCCTGAGGATTGGAGAGAGTTCCATCGAAGCCCCTTTGCGCCCAGGCTCATCGATAACCTCGGCAAAATCGACCTTCACGCCGGGGTTGTGCAGCATGTCGTTCACGGTAAGGGTGCTGTGGTTGAAGTTGTTGTAGCGGAATATCTGCCAGCGCACGCTGTTCTGCTCCATGCTCCAGATACTGCCCTGCGAGGCAAAATAAGTCTCTGCCCCATAATATCCTTCCGAACCGAGGTCCGCCGACCACCTGGTGCCATATGCATCGTAGACGAAGGACCCCACATCGAGATGAGCATGGCTGCGGTTGCCCGCCCCCGCCTTGATGCCGAGGAACTTGTCTGAAGTCGAAAGGCTCCAGTCCTCGTGCACCAGCACCAACGGGTTCTTGCCGCCTCCGGTCCAGAAGGTCTCCGCGGGCGCATGGACACTTCGAAGATCCATACGGGAGGCCGCCACCATCATGGTGGGGAAATCCCTCACGGCTGCAACATTGTACATCCCCCATTCGACCTTCTGCAACTCAAAATAGAGAAGAGAGGGGTCATTGAACTTCCACGCGAGATACCAGAGCGTCGACTGGAAAGTGGAAGGCGAGGGATTGTCGCTGTAGTTAAAATTCAGCCTGAGCGGGGCTTCCATGTTGACCATCCACCTGCCGGTCTTGTCAAAACCGGGTGCATTGCCCAGGCCCTTGTCGCTGCCGAGGCAGCTCTCCAGCGACATCATCAGCACTGCTTCATACGAGGTGCCGTAATCCCAGTATCCATACCCTTCGGGATAATTGCCGTCAGGGCTGTAGATGCTCTCCATGGCACTGCGGTTGCCATCGATTCCCATGGTGATTATCCTGTCGGCATCCTCAGGGCACTCCTCATAAATCGCAAGGGCGGCCACCATCAGGCCCCCTATGCACACCTGGTTCCAGTTGTTGCTGTTCTCATAAAAGTTCTGGGAGTATTTCTTGCGGAATACAAGTTCGAATGCAAAGTGTCGCACCGCATTCACTATTGCGGTTTTGCACTTCTGCGAGAGGCCATCGTACATCCAGTCGTAGGCAATGCCTACGGCATAGCACATTTCGGCAACATCCAGGAAGTGGTTGGAACCGTTCCAGTCGGAAAAGGCACAGACCGTGAGCACATCCCTCTCGGCCCTTTCCAGGTATTTATCGTTCCCGGTCATGCGCCACGCATAGGCGCACGAGATGATGCGGTTCGCCGCATCGCGTGAAACGGCAAGAAGGCGCTTTCCTTCCAGCACCCGCGCCAGGTCGTTCAACCCAAGTGAATAGTCAGCCCGGGAGATAAACCAATCGTGCAGTTTTGCGATACGCGCATCTTTGTTCACGGCCACCAGAATGGAGTCCTTGTCATTTTCGTTCATGATAACGCGCGGATGGTCTGCGGCGGTGAGCTCGTTTTCGGCTGAATAAGGCTTCTGGGGCACCGGGTCCGCCTTGTAGCAGGAATGCATAAGCAGGGTTCCGGCCAGAACGGCAGCCAGATATGCAAGTATTCTTTTCATTTTCATTTATAATGTTCGGGGTCAGGGTCCTGCCACTCGTTCACACCGTCGCGCAGGCGGTTACGGAAACTGAGCGTGTCGTGTACATAGGTGGTGGTACCGTCACCGTTGGAGTATTTGTAATTGAGAAAGAGTTTACGGTCCTGCAGGAGGCGGGCACCGTTGAAACTGCTTTCCCCGAGCGGTTCTATCGTTTTCGTGGGGCTGCTGACAGTTATCTTGTCGCCGTCGAATGCCAGGTTGAGTATGCCATTGGAGTTGGCGAACCTGTTGGTCCTGACGGAGAAAGGCCCAGTACTGGTGAGGGTATATATCCTCGTATCCGGCTGGGGCACGGCGCCGCTGTACCACTCCTCGCTTACTATCTCGGAGCTGATGTCCTTGCGCACGACGGTGTGCCCTCCATGGTACCAGCTGCCGAAGAAGCGGTTCTCGATGCGCAGGGCTATTACGCCGAAGCTCTTGTCCTCCAATATCTGATCGGCATCGGCCTCAGTCACGCGCCACGCAAACGCATAGTACGGAGAAGGCTTCACATTGGCATCGGCAAGCATCGCGGCGGAGTCTGCCTTGAAAGTGGCCGTTGCGGTGTGGCGCCCCTGCTTTATCACCATAGTGCCCGACGGCTCAATGGAATACAGGTTCTCCGGAACGGGATACAGGGATGAGATTCCTGCGGCACGCACGGCCTCGGTTACATATGATTGGCTGACGCTGCCTTCAGAAGATGTGCCCATCATTATCGGGTATGCCCCTTCCACCAGCGAATTGTCCACCTCGAACTGCACGGTGCGGTCCACGGTATTGTCGATTACGCCGGAGAGCATGACCCCGAAATCGAAGCTCATGCCCTCTCCCACCACCAAGGTGCGCAGGTCGTATTGATATGCTATCGAGACGGCCGAGTATTCATAATCGGTCACATATGGCTCATAGCAGGCCGTGAGGGCGAAGCACAAGGAGATTATTGCGATTGTCTTTTTCATGGCATTGTCTTATTTCCAGTTGTTCCACCCGGCATTCTGTTCGAGCGCCGACGAACGGACGGTCTCGTGGTAAGGAATCATATTGTAGGCGGAAACATGGTTCAGTTTATAGACCACCGGCGTACTCACGGTTCCGTCGGATGCAACCGCGATGCCGTGGACCGGCACATTGCGCTGCTCTACGGGGATTCCCCAGCGCACCAGGTCGCAGAGCCTCTGGCCTTCGAAACAAGTCTCTATCCTGCGCTCGTTGCGCACCAGTTCTTCAAACTTGTCCTTATCCGCGGCACATTCGTCGAGCCAGGGGTCGGTATTCCTCCCGAGGCCGGACACTCCGTCGGAAGTGGTGCGGGAGCGCAGATAGGCAATGGCGCCCTTTGCACTGAAGCCAAGAGAACTGTCCGTCGGGCCGAAAGCCCTGTTGGCAGCTTCCGCAAAGCACAGGCACATGTCCCTCCATCCTATGAAGAACACGGCATGGGGTGCCGTCTGCTGGCTGAGGTCGAACCCGTTCCAGTCAAGCGAGACAAACTTCTTCAGATACCATCCGGTGAGGGTGGATCCGGGAAGTCCGGGCATGTCGGCACCGTTTTCGCTCACATCGAAGGTGTACATCACATTGCCGACCCTTCCGGAACGGAGCACCTCTGCACCATGATGGAACAGGGTGGCATAGAAACGGGGGTCCCTTCCGTCAAACGGTCTGGCGGGATCGAATCCGCTCCGCGCGTCGGAAATGGGATAGCCGTTGGCCATGGGGAAGGCTTCCGCCAGCTCCTGAGTGGGGCCGACTGCCCCGTGTCCGAGGAATCCGGACGGATAAACTATCTCTTCGAGGGCAGAAGATTTGCCGCTATAGCGGGAGCACCACACTATCTCCGGACTGTTGGGATCGGTCCAGAAGAAAGCATTGTTGGGGGCGAATCCGTGGCGTCCGTCCTCGTCGAGTTTGAACTGCATGACGGCTGCGGCATATTTTGCAGCATCTTCCCAGCGCTTGACATCCCCCGCCGGATTGAATGCGTCAGAAGCCCAAAGCAGGTTTACAAGAGCCTTCAGGGCAGTTACGCTCACCTGGTCGAAACGGGCCCAGCGGGCCGAGCCCTGCACCGTGGTATTCTCCGCGAGCCAGCTCCTGTTGGCATATGGCAGATAAACCATGGCCGAATCGCAATCGGCAAGAATGGCCTTTACGCAATCGTCGAAACTTGCCCTGGGGTAATCGGAGAGCGAAGCACTGCTCTTGTCGAAATCCAGCCCCACAAGCGGATAGCCCAGCAACTTTCCGTCCGGAGAGGCACCGCCGAATTTGCGGAGCAGGTCGTATCCGAACCATGCCCTCAGGGCATATGCGTCTCCGTGATAGTTCCTCCTGAAGAGAGAATCCTGTTCATGGTCGAGAAGATACTGGGTGTTGATGCCGAGGCGGTCGCGCAGGAACATGTTCACATAGGCGATGCCGTCGTAGTCGCGCGACCACCATGTGCTGAACGGATCGTCGGAGGTCTGGAGGGTACCAAGCGCATAGCGGCGGAAAGCATTGGTGGAGGCCGTTGCCACCGCATTGTCCGTAGCGCACTCAAGGTACAGGAACTCATTGTTCGCGTAGGAAGTAGGGAGCAACGAGTAAGCCTTGTCAACAAATCCGCGGATGACGGTAGGGTAATCCTTTTGATTGTCCTCAGTATAGTCGCCGTTGCGCATTGGGTCCAGAGCCTTCTCGCAAGAAAGCGGAAGCGCAGCGGCGCAGAGGATCAGCAGTATTTCTATTCTGTGTTGTCTCATAACTTGCATATCAGAATGAAAGGGTCAGGCCGCCGGTGACGGTACGGAACAGAGGATAATCACTTACACCGGACGAAAGGGATTCAGGATCCACATCCTTTATACCGGAGATGGTCAGCAGGTTGGCCCCGCGAATGCAGAAACGCACCTTCCCGAAACGCACTCCCGCCTCAACGCTCTGTATCTTGAAGAAGTCTCCCCTCCTGATCCAGAAATCGGAAACACGGAAATTGTTCTCCGACTTGAGGTAGGACAGCCGGGGATAGGCCCCTCCCAGATTGTCGCGCACGAAGGTGGAATAGTTGCCGTCTCCCCATCCGTTCCAGAACCATGCATTGTTCAGTACTGAATCGAAGAAGGCTTTGCCGGTGCCCACGATGGTGAAATCGAACCGCTTCCATGCAAGGTTGAGGTTGACCGCATAACGAAGCAGGGGGGAGCTGTTTCCTATCACATGAATATCGTGGCTGTCAATCTCCCCGCTTTCATCATAATCGAGATAACGGAGGTCGCCGGGATAAAGCGTCGCGTCGAAGTTCTGGGAGGGAGCGGCGGCTATCTCTTCATCCGAAGCGAATTTGCCGATGCACTCAAGGCCCCAGATGCTTCCTATCCTCTTGCCTTCCCGGTTCTGCCATTTATCGGAATAACTCTCATTAACCTTGCGGTAACGGGCAGTACCAACGGTAGCAAACGCACTGGCGCCCAACTGCACCTGTCCGAGCTTCCCGGACCATTCCGCATTCAGTTCCACTCCATCGTAAACATTGGCGTTATAGTTGTCGTAAAGGGCTCCCGGTCCGTAGAAGTAAGGCTGCACCGACGATATGTCAACCACAATGCCGTCCTGCAGCACATGATAGTATGTTATCCCCAAACTAAGGTTGCGGACCGGCGTAAAGTCGGCTCCGATTTCGAACTCCTTGTTCTTTTCCCATCCCAGATCCTCGTTTGCATAACGCGAGACCGTGGTGGAATAGACACTGATGGATGAGCCCGTTCCAAACCACTGTCCCGAGGAGTAAGGGCCGAAGGTATAGGCACTGCCCTTGGTGAGACGGCTCTGCCAGTAGTACTGACCGCCGTAAGGCTCATACCCCAGGATACCTCCCTGGGTGCGGAGTTTGACCCAGTCCAGAGGGCGCCATGAAACTCCCAGGGTAGGGAAAAGTTCATAGCGGTGTCCGCGCTTTCGGGCAGATGTTCCGGCGTAATTCAGCACGCTCTCCACCTTGAAACGACCTCCGCGTGAGTATGCAAGGTCCATCACCACATTCTGCTGCTGATGGTATCCTCCTTCAATGGAATAAGCCAGGTGCGAACGGTTGTAGCCAAGGGAAGCCGTCACTGCATTGCGCCCCCAGGACTTGTCGTAACTGAAACGCTGGTTGAACTGCAGCCCCTGCAGATACCCGGCAAGGAACTGAGACTTGGAGGTGGCGGATGTTCCCATGTGCGAAGTGGGGGCTTTGATACCGGTCTGCGGATCATAAATCACGCCCACATAGTCTTTTTCCATTCCGATACGGGTTGAGTAATAGACATTGAGCCCGAAACGGGTTTCGCTCCGCAGCCCGGGAAGCAGTCCTCCCAAATCGTAGTGAAGAACTGCATCCGTCAGCCCGGTGCGGCCTGTTTCGGTATAAAATCCGCTGTCGTAGAGATTGGCGTAGGGATTGTCGGGATAGCGTGCAGAAACGGTCCAGTTATAAACTCCCGTGTCGGAATCCCTGTCGACATAGAGGGGATAGGCAGTGGACGGAACGCTGTGCAGAAGGCTCAGCACCGAAGGAAATTCGTAGGTATTGTTGGTGGTGCCTCCCACCAGGGGGCTGCGCCGCATGGTGTACAGGGCGATGAAATTGACTTCCGCCCGGATGCGGTGGTTCAGCCTCACATCAATCGACATGTCGGCATTGAAACGGTTGAAATCCGACACGGGGCCCATGGCATAAATATCGCCATGGTGTGCCCAGCCGATGTGGGTACTGTAAGAGACATTGCTGCCGCCGCCCCTCACGAGGAATCCCGCCTTGGTGAAGTCGCGAGTCCGCTTCAGCATCAGCGACTGCCAGTTAACCGCCGGATAATAATAATCGAAAATGTCGTTCTTTGCCACGGTGCGAAGGGCCTCGTCGTCAAAAAGCACGGGGAAGGATGCAGCCTCGCGAGCCTGGTTGTTCAGCACCGCATAATCCGAAGCCCCGAGCCATCCGGGCATCCTGTCAACCATATCGACGCCCTTCTGCACGGTGAATCGGATTTCCCGCCCCTTGGGCAGGCCTCTCACCGTCCGGATATAAACCGCTCCGCGCGACGCTTCCGGACCGAAGCGCGCCTTGTCCACGATGCCCGACACGAGGGTTACCGATTCGATGTCTTCCGGATCGAGCTGGAACTGTTCGGGTTCGGAGAGCACTATGCCGTCCACGATGTACTTTACGCCGGAAAAGCCCCTGATGGAGAGCGAGCAATTCTCAGTGTGGTACCTCACCCCTGTGGCACCTGCATTTTCTGTCACCCACAGACCCGGAAGCACCCCGGTAAAGGAGTTCATCAGGTCGAGCGTGGGATAGATGCCCAGCACTTCCCGCCCCGCCGACTTGGAACTGCCGGTGTAGAGGGAATCCTCCGGTGCCGGGGCCTGGGCGGCGGCGCACAACGGGAACAAGAGCAGGAAAAGTATGATATAATTATGTCTCATCTGTGATTCTACCATGTGGGGTTGTTTTCAAAGACGCTGAATTTGTTGGCCTCCTCGGCAGGAAGGAAGAAGTAATACATCTCGTCCTTCCATGTAGACTGCCTGTCGGAAGACAGGGGGGTGCGCACATAATTGCGCCCCGCAGGATGCTCCGCGCTGACCGGGCAGGACTCGATATACATCCCGTAGAGAGTCTTGCGCATGCGCTCGGGGGCTACTTTCCACCGGCGGATATCGAGGAAGTAATGCACTCCTTCATCCATGAATTCGATAGCCCTTTCGTTTTGGATACGCTCCCTCAGAAGGTCCTTGTCGCCCGCATATCTGGCGAGGACGGGAGGCATCAGGGCGCGGTCGCGCACCACATTCACCGCATCCACGGCGCTTATCTGCCCTGCGACTCCCCCGTTCGGGCCCCATGCCTCGTTCGCCGCTTCGGCATAATTGAGGTAGATTTCCGCAAGGCGGAAAAGGGGATCGGTTACCGCGAACTTGGTGGAAGTGTATTTGCCGTCCCACCATTTGCGGCTGTAATATCCTGTGTTGGAGACACCCATTCCGGTCTGCGAGCCCCAGGTGTAGCCGAAATAGCGGGATTTTCCGCTCAGGGCAGTGGTGGGCCAGGTGCCGGTGTCGGGATTGTAGTAGATATTGATGACAGGGGCTCCTTCGGAAGATGCTCCGTCATAGACCACCAGTTTATAAAAACGGGGATCCCTGTTCACATAGGGGCGCTGCTCGTTGTAATGGCCGAGGGCCGCCGCTGCCTCACGGTCTGCTTCGGTATTGAGCGGATCGCCCCAGGCTGTTTCATACATGTCAACGGCATTCTGGGTCGGGCATACCGCTCCGCCATTCTTGTTGTTTGTCATGGGATATGCATTGCAGCTCACTATGTAATCGTTATTGTCCGCAATGGCTCCTGCCGTCCATGCCCAGAGCTGTTCATTGGTGTAATCTACATACTTCCAGTTGTTCTCCCACTCGTCAAAAGGCAGCAGGTAATAACCGTACTCCAGCGCCGTGTCGAGGGTGAACGATGCTGCTTCGGCGGCGGCTGCCCAGGCAGAAACATCCCCTTCCGGGTTGCTCAGGGGGCTGGCGGCGTAAAGGAGCGCACGGCTGCGCAGGGCAAGTGCGGCAATGCCTGCGGCATGGTTTATCTCCGAATGCTGCAGATTGCCCGCTTCCCCGGGCATGGGGTCCCTGCGCACGAGTCCGGCACGGTCGAAATATTCATAGGCCGTCCAGGCATCCTGGGCGACTCTGTCGTATGTTTCGCGGGAGCTCAGCCGCGGCAGGTCGAAGCTGTCATCCCCCGAAAGGGCATGGTCCACATAGGGCATTCCGCCGAAATAGTTGCAGAGCGTGAAGTGAGCAAGCGCACGCAGGAAATACGCCTGGGCCAGCAGGTCATACTTGTCCGGATCCGACACTCCCTGGAGCCTGTCTATATTTTCGATGCAGCGGTTCGCAATCCTGTTCACTATCCACATCGTGGCAAAGATGGGAGCCCTGCCGTTCACGAAGGTGCGGGCATTGTCGTCGCCGCAGAAGCCTCCCTTCATCACATGCGAACGCAGGGGTCTTCCCGAATCGGAGATGTCCGTGATGGTGTTCATGGTGAAACGGTAGGTGGTGCTGTTGATTCCGATGGGGCAATACGCACGGAAGATGTTTCCGGCCACATCGAAATCAAGCTGCGTGCCCCCATGATAGGCGCTGTACAGGTAATTCTTGAAATTGGTGTAATTGCTGAACACCTCTTCCTCTGTCATGCCAAGGTCGGGCGATACATCCAGCCAGCTGCAGGATGAGAGGAGCAATATGCCAAAAAGAAAAGCCGATATCCTTTTCATTATATTCCGAGTTTAAATCCTAACTGGAGGGTGCGCATGAGCGGATAGCTTCCGCTCACGAAGGAAGATGCTTCCGGATTGCCCTCGAGCAGCGTGGTGAAGTAAAACAGGTTGTTCACATTGATGTACACATTCAGGCTCTTGATTCCCACCGCAGCATTGAGCTTGCGGGAGTCGAAAGTATAGCCCAGGCGCAGGTCACGCAGGTTGACATAGTCCGAGCGCCTCCAGGTATGCCCTACGAGGCCCATGTCCGCCGACTCGGCACTGGTAATGCCCGCCCAAGTGTACATGGGATGGCCGGAGGCACCGCGATATACCATGGTGGCATGCGTCGCCCCGGGATTGTCCGGCGACCAGTAATTGCGCTGCGACTCGCTCAGGCGTATCTCATTGTGCGTGAAGTCTATTTCGTAAGCGCCGTTGTAGTTCACCCACTTCCCGAGGTTGCCGTAGAAGAGGAAGCTGAAGTCGAAGCGCTTCCAGGTAAAACCGCCCCCGAACGACACCAGCGTGGAAGGATAACGGCTGCCGAGCACGGCGTGCATGTCGTTGGTATCGATGCGTCCATCGGCCTTGTAGTCAAGGTATTTGTATGCTCCCACGGGAATCAGGTCCCAGCTCGAGGTATATCCTATGTAGTTATGGATGTCATCCACGGATGTGAAATATCCCCCGTCCACGAGCGTTTCGCCATAGGACTGCCCGGCATGGGGCTTGCCCGCGACCTTCTGGTATTCTGGTGTATAAGGGGCATCCTCATAGTTGGTGATGCGGTTTTCATTGAACGAATACATGGCATCCAGATGATACTCGAACCCGCCGGGAAGTTTGTCTTTCCAGTGCAGTTCCGCCTCAAAACCGTGCTTCTTCAGGGCCCCGCGGTTCACTTCCTTCGAGCTCGCTCCCACAAGCAGGGTCATCATAGGGGTGACCAGCATGCCGCTGCGGTGCTCGTCGAACAGGTCCACTTCAAGGCTGAGCCGGTTCTTGAGCCAGGCCATCTCTATGCCTATATCCCGTTTGCGGGCCGTCTCCCATCGGGCATTGTCGTTGGCGGATTCAGATTCGTAGATATAGCCTGTGGATGTGCTGTTGAACGAGCTGAAGTAGAGCCAGCGGGAATCCGTCTTGTCGCTTCCCACCAGACCGTCGGAATAGCGCAGCTTGAATTTGTTCCACCAGGGGAAGGCTTTCTTCCAGAATGTCTCGTTCGACACAACATAGCCCACGGCCACCGAAGGGAAGAAACCGAACCTGTTGGACGGGGCGAACTGCTCGCTTCCGGTGTAACCAAGGTTCCCTTCGAAGAGGTACTTGTGATGGTAGTCGTATGTCACCCTTCCCACTAAGCCCTCATTGCGGTAGGGGAAGGCCACCCTCGACACATATTCCTTCTGCTGGAAAAGGGCGAGGGCCGTCACATGATGGTTGTTCCAGGACTGGTTGTAGTTGAGCGACCCTTCCCAGTAGAGGGTATAATTGTAGGTCGTGACATTTCCCTGCGACGCCGAATACGGCGGATCCTCCAGCACTATGGTAGTGCTCTGGCTGGGAACCCAGGGGTTGCCCGTGCCCGCATCCACGGCAGCCCAGTCAAGGGCAAAGCTCGAAAGGGAGTTGGATACCGACTCCGAGAGCCTGCGCATATAGGTGCTGAAGGAGAATTTCCCCTTAAGCGAAAGCCCCGGGATGAGCTTGTCGAGTTTCTGGTCCAGCAGCAGGTCGGTGAAAAGTTTGGAATCGGTGTACTGGTTATATGTGGCGAGGGAAAGGTTTCCGTAGGGATTCCCATAATAGGAGCCGTAGAAGTAGGAGTTCGTCCTCCGGAGGGCGTTGGCATCGGGGTAATCCGGATCCGGGATTTCCTCCAGCACCCACGCAGGGAAATATGCGGGGAAGAGGATGGTGGATGTCGAATACATTGCCGAGATAGGGCTTGACGGGCTCTGCTGTATTCCGAGAGACCCTCCCACGCGGAACGACAGAATCGTGGATTTCGTGATGTCGAAATCAAGGTTCGAACGATAGTTTATCCTGTCGTAGGAGTACTTTGCGCCGTCCTTGAATTCCTTGAAGATGGAGCCTTCGGTCTTGTAACCCAGCGAGAAGAAGTACTTGACCCTGTCGGTGCCGCCGCTGAAGTTCAGGTTGGCGGTGGTTTCGGGAGAGCATTTCCGCATCAGCATCTTGTACCAGTCCACATCGGGATAGCGAAGGGCGTTCAGGGCGGACGAAGGGTGCCTGTACTGCTCCAGGTCGGCATCCGAATACAGGGCGGAGAACTGTCCGTTGTTCTTTAGCGCCACATTGAATGCCTGCGCAGTCTCATAAGCACTCACATGGTTGGGGATTCCGGTGGGGAAGTTGTAGCTTTGCGACAGCGAAACCTTCATCCGTGGCTTGCCCTTCGCTCCCTGCCTGGTGGTTACCAGAATCACCCCGTTTGCCCCCTTGGCCCCGAACACTGCCGTGGCCGAAGCATCCTTGAGCACGGAGAGCGATGCTATCTCATTGGGGTCCAGGTCGTTGAATTCCCTTTCAACACCGTCCACCATAACCAGGGGAGCGCTGCCGTTCCAACTCGAAACGCCCCGGACGAGGATGGTGGCGTTGTCCGAACCCGGCATGCCGGAATTCTGCATGGTGAGCACCCCGGAGAGCTTTCCTGCGATGGCCTGGGTAACATTCGACTGACCGGCGCCTACAATCGCATCGTTGTCGATCTGCACGACGGCTCCCACCACGCTTTCTTTCCGCTGCACTCCGTACCCTACCACCACGGAAGCATCGAGCACGAGCTCATCGCTTTTCATCACCACATCCACCGAACGGCGATTTCCCACATCCACCGACACATGTCCGTATCCGAGGGCATCGAACAAAAGGGTTTCCCCCTGATTCACCTCGATGGTATACCGGCCTTCAAGGTCGGTCACGACTCCCGCACCGCTCGACATGGCTCTCACTCCGGCACCGATCACGGGGGTTCCGTCGGCTTCGCGCACCACACCGCTCACCACTACCTTGCCGTCAATTTTCTCTATGAGTTCCTGTTCAGGCCGGACCTCCGGGATTGCAGGCACAAGTTCTTCATGGGTGGCTTCCGCCCTCTCCGCCCCGGCTTTCCCGGCCGATGGCACAAGCACCACCATGCTGCCGTTAACCTTCCAGTCTATCCCACTGCCGCCGAAAACGGCCTTCAGGATTTCCTCCATTTCTACATTACTCTTTATCACGCGTACGCGCGAGACGCGCTTTTCGCCCACCGCCGAACTGTAGGAGAACAACTGTCCTGTCTGGTCGGTGAGCATTGAGACGAGTTCCGCAACCGTCCTGTCGGTGCAGGAGATGTTTACGGTGTACTTCGCTGCATGAGCGTTGACGGCAACGAAAGCTGCAATGGCGGCCGTCAGTAAATGTTTCAGAATCGTCCTCATCACTTCTCGCCTGTTTTGCCAGTGATACTTATCTTGCTGCCGGAGATTGCCTCAACCGTCCAGAGCACATCCTCCAAAGGAATGTCCTTCGGATAATTGACAGTGAAGCGTTCCTCCATCGAATCTTTGTCGCAGGACAGGCTCACGCCGTAACTCTCTCCGATATGTGCAAGTATCTGTGAGAGAGTCTGGTTCTGCAGGCTCTCTATCCCGTAATGGACGAGCAGGATATTGTCAACCGGCACTTCCGATACCTGCAGATAGTCGTCGGCTGCAACATAGTGCGCCTTCTGCCCGGGGGTCAAGAATATCATGTTGCGCTCGTCCTTGTCGGCAAGCGAAACGGACCCCTCCACAAGCGCGACTTCGGAGAAGGACTCGGAAGGGAGGGAGCGCACATTGAAACGCGTGCCGTACACCTTTACCTTCAGCCCGGATGTCTCAACCACAAAAGGCCGGCAGGGGTCTTTTGCCACATCGAAGAAAGCCTCTCCCTGCATGATAACGCTCCGCACGCCTTTATCTCCGCCTTCGCAGTAGCTCAGCGAGGTATGCCGGTCCAGCCAAACCGAACTTCCGTCAGGCAGGGTGATGCTCATGACAGAGGGATTGGAGTTGAACCAGACATAGCATTCTGGCTCCTTTTCCGGTCGGGAGAAGTAGAATACTGAAAACACCACGCCCACGGCAATGGCTGCCGCCATGCTGATGCGGGCAATCCACTTTCCGGACAGCCTGCGCCGGGGCGCGGCAACCTTATGTGCGGCGGGAGCAGCGCATGCATGCCATATGGCATTGAGCTCTGCAAGATAATCGCGGTTGGCCTCGTCGGCGAGTATCCAGTTCAGGATTCTCTCATCTTCAGAGGCCGATGTTTTGCCTTCGATATAGGCAATCAGGAGATTGTCGTCCATTCTGCTTGTATAAATAACACAGAATAGACACCTTCCGGCAGTTTACTGCCTATTTGAAAATGAAAAATTATTTGAACAGGATGACAAAAAACAGCACCATCACCTTAAGAAAGCCGAGGTCCTTGCGCAGCAGCCCCAGTGCCTTGAAGACCTGGTTGTTAACCGTGGACACGCTGATGCCGAGAATTCCGGCCACCTCGGACGCCGAACGGCCATCCTCGTAACGCATGCGGAAGATTTCCCGACACCTTTCGGGCAGAGTCTCGATTGCGTCCTGAATAGCCTGCCTGGCTTCCGCTCCGAAGATGCGGCGCATGACATCATTGCGGTCGGGGTCGTAGCATACCGAAAGTTCTTCGCGGATGCGGGCGGACCAAACCGAGTCGTGCGTGCGGCGCACCTTGCCCGAGCGTATTATATTAAGGCTGCGGTTATACACGGCCCTCATAAGATATGCGTCCATCGGGGTGTCGTCCTGCAGGTTTCCGCGGTTCTTCCAGAGATTGAGGAACACGGCCTGCACCACATCCTGCCCGTCCGCGCGGCTGCCCAGCATCATGCTGGCATAAGACACCAGCGAAGGCCATTGCGCGGAGAAAAGCTCATCGAAGGCTTCCCTCTGTCCATTGCGTATGCGGGCGGCTACAGTTTCGGCGTTCATGTTTAATGGTTTAGCTCACAAAAGTACTAAAAAGATTTAAAAATTTTTGGAGAATCGCAAATAATAAGTATCTTTGCAGTCCTTTTTGATGAAAAGGCTTGAAATACTGCCGATGTAGCTCAGTTGGCCAGAGCACGTGATTTGTAATCTCGGGGTCGAGGGTTCGAATCCCCCCATCGGCTCGCTTCCGTGCCCTGAGCAAGCATCAGGCACGACAAGGGCAAGTACCAGAGTGGCCAAATGGGGCAGACTGTAAATCTGCTGGTTATACCTTCGGTGGTTCGAATCCATCCTTGCCCACTACATTGAGCGGAAGTTGGACGCTTCCCGAAAGCGGGGTTCGTATAATGGCTATTATGCCAGCCTTCCAAGCTGGAAATGGGAGTTCGATTCTCCTACCCCGCTCAAAAGTAAGCCGATGTAGCTCAGGGGTAGAGCGCATCCTTGGTAAGGATGAGGTCATGAGTTCAAATCCCATCATCGGCTCTTTTTTTTTGACAACTTTTATATCATAATATTATGGCAAAAGAAACATTCGTAAGAACCAAACCGCATGTCAACATCGGTACTATCGGCCATGTTGACCACGGCAAGACTACCCTTACCGCTGCCATCACCAAGGTGCTTGCAGCAAGAGTAGCAGGTAACGAAGGCAAGATCAAGTCCTTCGACCAGATCGACAACGCTCCTGAAGAGAAAGAGCGTGGTATTACCATCAACACCGCTCACGTAGAGTACGAAACCGCCACCCGTCACTATGCACACGTTGACTGCCCTGGCCACGCCGACTATGTGAAGAATATGGTTACCGGTGCCGCCCAGATGGATGGTGCAATCCTCGTTGTGGCCGCTACCGATGGTCCCATGCCCCAGACCAACGAGCATGTTCTGCTCGCCCGTCAGGTGAATGTTCCCAAGATCGTCGTTTTCCTGAACAAGGTTGACCTCGTTGACGACGCCGAAATGCTCGACCTCGTTGAGATGGAGGTTCGCGACCTTCTCAGCAAGTACAACTTCGACGGTGACAACGCTCCCGTCATCCGCGGTTCCGCCCTTGGCGCCCTCAATGGAGAGCCCGAGTGGGAAGACAAGGTCATGGAGCTCATGGAAGCCGTCGACAACTACATTCCCATCCCCGTTCGTGAGAACGAGAAGCCTTTCCTCATGCCTATCGAGGACATCTTCTCCATCACCGGCCGTGGAACCGTAGTTACCGGACGAATCGAGACCGGTACCATCCATGTCAATGATCCCGCTGAAATCGTAGGTTTCAACGACAAACCCAAGAACACCGTCGTTACCGGCGTTGAAATGTTCCGCAAGCTCCTCGATCAGGGTGAGGCAGGTGACAATGTAGGTCTGCTTCTCCGTGGTATCGACAAGAAAGAGGTTAAGCGTGGTGAGGTTATCGCAAAACCCGGTTCCATCA
Source organism: Bacteroidales bacterium (assembly GCA_017469425.1). Taxonomy (GTDB): domain Bacteria; phylum Bacteroidota; class Bacteroidia; order Bacteroidales; family UBA932; genus Cryptobacteroides. The sequence continues at coordinate 15,391 of JAFUGJ010000063.1, read as the reverse complement.
CCCCTCACACCCACTTCCTTGGCCAAATCTATGTTCTGAAGAAAGAGGAAGGCGGCCGCCACACTCCTTTCCACAACAAGTATCGTCCTCAGTTCTTCATCCGTACTCTGGATGTTACCGGTGAGATTTCTCTCCCTGAAGGAGTTGAGATGGTCATGCCTGGTGACAATGTTGAAATCAATGTTCAGCTCATCACCCCTGTTGCCCTCAACGAAGGTCTCCGCTTCGCAATCCGTGAAGGTGGCCGTACCGTCGGCGCAGGTCAGGTTATCAAGATTCTTGACTAATCTGAGTGCTGAAAAGCCCAAGTGGGCCGCCTGAAAAGGGCCGCCCACTTTTTAGGGGAATAGAATAATGGTAATTCAGCGGTCTCCAAAACCGTCAATGTGGGTTCGATTCCTGCTTCCCCTGCAAATATCAAAGGTTACGATTTGGTAAATGTTTAGTAGACGCGGGCCTTCTGCTTCCAACTGCCCGGGTCAATTAAATGTAAAGATGAGAAAGTTTATCAATTACTTAAAAGAGTGCTATGTAGAGCTCGTCAAAAAGACTACCTGGCCCACTTGGCAGAAGCTGCAGAGTTCTGCGCTCCTGGTGATGGTCGCCACGGTAATCCTCGCGCTGATGCTCTTCATAATCGACTATGCTTTCAACCATCTGATGCAGCTCATCTACACACTGTAACTTTCGTGCGAAATGGCTGATATGAAATGGTATGTTCTGCGGGCTGCAGGCGGCAAGGAACGGAAAGCGAAAGAGTATCTCGAAAAAGAAATCGAGCGCAGCGGCATTTCCGACCAGGTTGGTCAGGTGCTGGTACCTGTCAAGAAAGAGATAGTAACCAAAAATGGAAAGAGGAAGGCGGTTGACAAACTGCTCTTCCCTGGTTATGTGCTTATACAGGCCACGCTCAGTCCGGTTCTCGAGAACATCATCCGCAATCTGGTTCCCGGCATGTCCGGCTTCCTTACAGAAAAGAAAAATATCGACAGCACGCAGGTGGAACGGGTTCCCGTGCCTATCCGTGAGGACGAGGTGCAGAGGATACTCGGTGTTCAGGATGAAAACATCGACAGCGCAGCTGAAACCATCGTGAATTACGAAATCGGCGAATCCGTAAAGATTACCGACGGACCTTTCAGCGGCTTCAGCGGCACTGTGGACGAAATCCTTGAAGACAGGAGCAAAGTCAAGGTTATCGTGGTCATTTTCGGCCGTAAGACTCAGCTCGAACTCAGCTTTACACAAGTAACTAAAGAATAACAAGTAAAAATGGCAAAAGAAGTTACCGGATTCATCAAGCTCCAGATCAAAGGCGGAGCAGCTAATCCTGCACCCCCTGTAGGACCCGCCCTTGGTTCCAAAGGCTTGAACATTATGGACTTCTGCAAGGCTTTCAATGCAGCCACGCAGGCTCAGGCAGGCAAAATCCTCCCTGTAGTTATCACAGTCTATTCCGACAAATCCTACACATTCGAGGTCAAGCAGCCGCCTGTGGCAGTATCGCTCAAGGAAGCTGCAAAGATTACCACGGCCTCCGGCGAGCCCAACCGCAAGAAGGTTGCCTCCGTCACCTGGGATCAGGTACGCACCATCGCTGAAGGAAAGATGCCGGACCTCAACTGCTTTACGCTCGCATCTGCAATGCGTATGGTAGCTGGAACAGCAAGAAGCATGGGTATCACCGTCTCCGGTGAATTCCCTCAGGACCTTTAATAATCACACGCTATGAGCAAGGCTACTAAGAATCAGAAAGCGGTGATGGCCAAATTCGACCACACCCAGGTTTATCCTCTCGCACAGGCGTGCGCTCTTTTGAAGGATATCACTTATACCAAGTTCGATGCAACCGTCGAGATCTCGGTGAACCTCGGAGTTGACCCCCGCAAGGCTAACCAGATGATTCGTGGCGTCGTCACCCTCCCTCACGGAACCGGAAAGGTAGTGCGCGTCCTCGCGCTCTGCACCCCCGACAAAGTGGACGAAGCTCTTGCAGCAGGTGCCGACTATGCAGGACTCGACGAGTATATCGAGAAAATCAAAGGCGGCTGGACCGACATCGATGTTATCGTCTGCACCCCTTCCGTAATGGCAAAGGTCGGTGCCCTCGGTAAGATTCTCGGCCCCCGAGGTCTCATGCCGAACCCCAAGACCGGTACCGTTACCATGGAAATCGGCAATGCAGTCAAGGAAGTCAAGGGCGGAAAGATCGATTTCAAGGTTGACAAGACCGGTATCGTTCACACCGGCATCGGAAAAGTGTCTTTCACTCCCGAGCAGATTTATCAGAATGCTGCCGAGGTGCTGAACGCCATCTCCAAGCTGAAACCCCAGACCCTCAAGGGAACTTACATGAAGAGCTGCGCCCTCGCAACCACCATGTCTCCCGGTGTTAAAGTTGATCTCAAGGCATTCCTCAACGGTGCCGAGTAAAAATTAGGTATTATGAAGAAAGAACTGAAAACCCAGGTTATCGCAACAATTTCGGAGCAGCTTCAGCAGTATCCTAATTTCTACATTACGGATATCGCCGGACTCAATGCCGACCAGACCTCCAAACTCCGCCGTGAGTGCTTTGAAAAGGGCATCAAGCTCAGCGTAGTGAAGAACACCCTCTTCACCCATGTCCTCAAAGCCAGCGGGAATGCCGAAATCGAGAGCCTCGTCGAGACCCTCACCGGCAACACCGCGATAATGTACACCGAATCTCCCAACGCTCCCGCCAGGCTCATCCAGGACTGGCAGAAGAAAAAGAACGAGAAGCCTGCCCTCAAGGGCGCCTATGTGCAGGAATGCGCATTCATCGGAGCCGACAAGCTCGATGAACTCGTGAACATCAAGAGCAAGGAAGAACTCATCGGCGACATCATCGCAATGCTCCAGAGTCCTGTACGCAATGTGCTTGGCGCACTGCAGAGCGCAGGCCAGACCATCGCAGGCGTTGTCAAGACCCTCGAAGAAAAAGAACAGTAAAAACAATAATAACAATTTAAACAACAAACAATTATGGCAGACGTAAAAGCACTTGCAGAAGAGTTGGTAAACTTGACTGTAAAAGATGTACAGGAACTTGCTAAGGTCCTCAAGGAAGAATATGGTATCGAGCCCGCAGCTGCAGCTGTTGCAGTAGCCGGCCCCGCTGCAGCCGCAGCAGCCGAACCCGCAGAGCAGACTGAGTTCGATGTTATCCTCACCAGCGCAGGACAGGCCAAGCTTCAGGTCATCAAGGCCGTCAAGGAAGCTCTTGGTCTTGACCTCAAGGGTGCAAAGGATCTCGTTGACGGAGCTCCCAAGGCCGTTAAGGAGAAAGTATCCAAGGCAGAGGCCGAGCAGCTCAAGGCTACCCTCGAAGAAGCCGGAGCAGAGGTTGAGGTTAAGTAACTTCACCCCCTCCCTGCTAAGGGACAAAACAGGTTTAGAGCCGGGCATAATAGGCTCTAAACCTTTTTTCCGTCTAAAAATTATTTACTTTCCTTAAGGCAGATTATGTCAAAAAAGACCCAATCAAAGCGAATTAACTTCGCAAGCTCGAAAATACTGGAATATCCCGATCTGCTTGAGGTCCAGCTGAAGTCCTTCAAGGATTTTCTTCAGTTAGAGACTACCCCTGAGAACAGGAAGAACGAAGGTCTGTATCAGGTTTTCCAGGAAATTTTCCCGATCGAGGACATGCGCAACTCCTACAAGCTGGAGTTCATCGACTATTTTGTCGATCCGCCGCAGTACTCGATCGAGGAGTGTCTTGAGAGAGGACTGTCGTACAGTGTTCCTCTGAAGGCAAAACTCCGCCTTTCCTGTACCGACTCGGAGCACGAGGATTTCGACACCAAGATCCAGGATGTATATCTTGGCGACATCCCCTACATGACTCCCGGCGGCACATTCGTAATCAACGGCTCGGAGCGCATCATCGTGTCGCAGCTCCACCGCAGCCCGGGTGTTTTCTTCGACCAGACCCTTCATGCCAACGGAACGAAGATTTTCTCCGCGAGAATCATCCCTATCAAGGGTTCGTGGATTGAATTCGCAAGCGACATCAACAATGTGATGTTCGCTTACATCGACCGTAAGAAGAAACTCCCCGTAACGACCCTGCTCAGAGCCATCGGCTTCAATTCCGACAAGGACATCATCGACATCTTCGACCTTGCCGACGAAGTTGAAGTCAATATAGAGACCCTGAAGGCCAATGAAGGCCGCAAGCTTGCCGCAAAGGTGCTCAAGACCTGGACCGAGGACTTCGAGGACGAGGACACCGGTGAGGTTATCCCTATCGAAAGGACACTGCCCATCGTCGACCGCGACGCCATCCTCGACGACGAGACCATCTCCGCCATCCTCGACACCGATGCAAAGAGCATTCTCCTGCAGAAGGACGAGGCAAGCACCAGCGAGTACGCTATCATCTTCAACACCCTGCAGAAAGACCCGACCAACACCGAGATTGAGGCAGTCAACTACATCTACAAACAGCTTCGCAATTCGGAACCGCCGGATGAGAACACCGCCCGCGATGTCATCGACAAGCTCTTCTTCAGCGAGAAGCGCTACGACCTCGGCAATGTGGGACGCTTCCGCCTGAACCGCAAGCTCGGCCTCAACACTGCCGAAGACCTGCGCGTCCTCACCAAGGAAGATTTCGTGGAGATTATCAAATATCTCATCAAGCTCATCAACGGAAAGGCTGCCGTGGACGATATCGACCACCTGTCCAACCGCCGCGTGCGCACCGTGGGCGAACAGCTCGCCAACCAGTTCAGCGTAGGTCTCAACCGCATGGCCCGTACCATACGCGAGAGGATGAATGTGCGCGACAGCGAACAGTTCACTCCCACCGAGCTCATCAACGCCAAGAGCCTTTCTTCAGTCATCAATTCGTTCTTCGGAACCAGCCAGCTGAGCCAGTTCATGGACCAGACCAACCCTCTTGCCGAAATCACCCACAAGAGGCGTCTGAGCGCACTCGGCCCCGGAGGTCTGTCGCGTGACCGCGCAGGCTTCGAGGTGCGTGATGTGCACTACACCCACTACGGAAGGCTCTGCCCTATCGAAAGCCCTGAAGGACCTAACATCGGTCTGATTTCTTCGCTTTGCGTATATGCGCGCATAGACAGCCTCGGATTCATTGAAACCCCCTACCGCGATGTCAAGGACGGTAAGGTCGACCTGAGCGCTGCCGGAACCCATTATATGACTGCCGAAGACGAGGAGAACAAGTATGTCTCCCTTGCCAATGTCAAGATGGACGACGACGGCAACATCCTCGACGACCGCATCCAGTGCCGTCTGGAGGCCGACTTCCCCGTGGTTACCAAGGAAGAAGTCGATTACATGGATGTCGCTCCTAACCAGATGGCTTCCGTAGCCGCTTCGCTCATTCCCTTCCTCGAGCACGATGATGCCCACCGTGCACTGATGGGAGCCAACATGATGCGCCAGGCCGTGCCGCTTCTCAAACCCGAATCCCCCATCGTGGGAACCGGTCTTGAGGAGAGGGTCTGCCTGGATTCCCGCACCCAGTTCGTGGCCGAGCGCAAGGGCGAGGTGACCTATGTCGATGCAAATGAAATCCATGTGAAGTACGCCCGCACCGAGGACGAAGCCTTCGTAAGCTTCTCGCCCGAGGAAACCGTGTACAAACTCCCTGTTTACCGCCGTACCAACCAGAGTACCACCGTCACCCTCGTTCCCATCGTCCGCAAGGGCGACAAGGTCGAGAAGGGCCAGGTGCTCACCGAAGGCTACGCCACCCAGAACGGCGAACTCGCCCTGGGCCGCAACCTCATGGTGGCATTCATGCCCTGGAAGGGATACAACTATGAGGACGCCATCGTGCTCAGCGAGGAAATGGTGAAGTGGGACATCCTCACTTCCGTGCATGTGGACGAGTACCTTACCGAGGTGCGCGACACCAAGCGCGGCATGGAGGAACTCACCTCCGACATCCCCAATGTGAGCGAGGACGCCACCAAGGATCTCGACCGCAACGGTATCGTGCGCATCGGCGCCCACATTGAACCGGGCGACATCATGGTCGGTAAGATTACCCCCAAGGGCGAAAGCGATCCTTCTCCTGAAGAGAAACTGCTCAAGGCCATCTTCGGCGACAAGGCAGGCGATGTGAAGGATGCCTCCCTCAAGGCCAACCCATCGCTCAGCGGCACCGTGGTGAAGACCGCGCTCTACGCCAAGCTCACCAAGGACGGCAGCAAGAAGAGTGCAGCCAAGAACGACCAGAAGACCCGTCTGGAAATCCGCGAGGCGGAATTCAATGCCAAGGCGGAGAAGCTGCGCGCCGAATTCCTCCGCAAGCTCGGAATCCTCACCCTTAACAAGAAGAGTGCAGGTATACTCGACCTCTTTGGAGTTGAAGTGGTGGCAAAGGACAAGCAGTTCACCTCCGAAATTCTCCAGAACATCGAATACGAGAATGTGAATTCCGGAAAATGGACCTCCGACAAGGAATCCAACACGCTCATCCGCGACCTTATCAACAACTACTGCATCGCCCTCAAGAATGAAGCAGCCGTCTGCAAGCGCGAGATGGACCAGATCAAGGTTGGCGACAACCTGCCCAACGGCGTGATGCAGATTGCAAAGGTATATATTGCCAAGAAGCGCAAGATTACCGTCGGCGACAAGATGGCAGGCCGTCACGGCAACAAGGGTATCGTTGCAAAGATAGTCCGCAGGGAGGACATGCCGTTCCTCGAGGACGGAACCCCCGTGGACATCGTGCTCAACCCTCTGGGCGTACCTTCCCGTATGAACCTCGGCCAGATTTACGAAACCGTGCTCGGTTGGGCCGGACGCAAGCTTGGCGTGAAGTTCAGCACCCCTATCTTCGACGGTGCATCCAACGAGCAGATCAGCGAGTTCACCGACAAGGCAGGCGTTCCCCAGTACGGCAAGACGCGTCTTCGCGACGGCGGCACCGGCGACTGGTTCGACCAGCCCGCAACAGTCGGCGTGATTTACATGATCAAGCTCGGCCACATGGTAGATGACAAGATGCACGCCCGCTCCATCGGCCCCTACTCCCTCATCACCCAGCAGCCTCTCGGAGGCAAGGCCCAGTTCGGCGGCCAGCGTTTCGGTGAAATGGAGGTGTGGGCGCTCGAGGCATTCGGTGCTGCCAATGTACTCCAGGAAATCCTTACCGTGAAGTCCGATGATGTGACCGGCAGGAGCAAGACATACGAGGCCATCGTGAAGGGTGACCCCATGCCGCCTGCAGGCATTCCTGAATCTCTCAATGTGCTGCTGCACGAACTGAGGGGTCTCGGCCTCAAGGTTACGCTGGAATAATTGTTAACGGATAATTCAAAAGGAACATGCCTAATTTCAACAATAAAGAAAACAAGGTAAAGAGCAATTTCCAGACAATCAGCATCTCCCTTGCTTCTCCTGAAGACATCATCGAAAGGAGCTGCGGCGAAGTCCTCAAACCGGAAACGGTGAACTACAGGACTTACAAGCCGGAGAGGGACGGTCTTTTCTGCGAAAAGATTTTCGGCCCCACCAAGGACTATGAGTGCTACTGCGGAAAGTACAAGAGGATTCGCTACCGCGGCATCGTGTGCGACCGCTGCGGTGTGGAAGTTACCGAGAAAAAGGTGCGCCGCGAACGCATGGGCCACATCAGCCTTACCGTTCCCGTTGCACATATATGGTACTTCAAGAGCGCTCCCAACAAGATTTCCGCCGTTCTCGGACTTCCCGCCAAGAAGCTCGAATCCGTGATTTACTATGAGAAGTACATCGTGACCCGCCCCGGAGCATCCGGAGTGGCGAAGATGGAACTCCTCGCAGAGGACGAATATCTCGATGTGCTGGCCAAGATTCCCGGTAACGAGAATCTTCCCGATTCGGATCCCGAAAAGTTCGTGGCGAAAATGGGTGCCGAGGGCATCTACGACCTGCTGAAGGAAATAGATCCCGAGCAGCTCGGCCATGAGCTTCGCCAGCGTATGCAGGTGGAGACTTCGCAGCAGCGCAGGGCCGAAATCCTGAAGCGCCTCCAGGTTGTGAAGTGGTTCCAGGAGAGCAAGAGGGTCAACCGTCCCGAGTGGATGATCATGAAGGTGGTTCCGGTGATTCCCCCGGATCTCCGCCCTCTGGTCCCCCTCGACGGAGGCCGCTTTGCCACATCCGACCTCAACGACCTCTACCGCCGCGTAATCATCCGCAACAACCGTCTCAAGAAGCTCATCGAAATCAAGGCTCCCGAAGTGATTCTGCGCAACGAAAAGCGCATGCTCCAGGAAGCTGTGGACAGCCTCTTCGACAACTCCAAGAAGAGTTCGGCGGTGAAGAGCGAAAGCAACCGCGCGCTGAAGAGCCTCTCCGACTCCCTCAAGGGCAAGCAGGGCCGCTTCCGCCAGAACCTCCTCGGTAAGCGTGTGGACTATTCCGCCCGTTCGGTCATCGTGGTAGGTCCTGAGCTCAACATGCATGAGTGCGGTCTTCCCAAGTTCATGGCGGCAGAGCTTTACAAACCGTTCATCATCCGCAAGCTCATCGAGCGCGGCATCGTGAAGACGGTGAAGAGCGCAAAGAAGATCGTGGACCGCAAGGACCCCGTCATCTGGGATATCCTTGAAAATGTGATGAAGGGCCATCCCGTGCTGCTCAACCGCGCACCTACCCTCCACCGTCTGGGTATCCAGGCTTTCCAGCCCCGCATGATCGAGGGCAAGGCCATCCAGCTGCATCCTCTTGCCTGTACCGCATTCAACGCCGACTTCGACGGCGACCAGATGGCAGTCCACCTCCCTCTCGGCAATGCCGCAATCATGGAGGCACAGCTGCTCATGCTCGGCTCGCACAACATCCTCAACCCCGCCAACGGTGCGCCTATCACCGTGCCTTCACAGGACATGGTGCTCGGCCTCTACTACATCACCAAGATCCGCCCCGGCGCAAAGGGAGAAGGTCTGACCTTCTACGGCCCCGAGGAAGTGATTATCGCATACAACGAGAAGGTGATTGACATGCACTCCGAAATCAATGTGCGCGTTGCAGTGGACAAGCAGGATGCATCGAAGGGAACCCACATCATCAAGACATCCGCAGGCCGCATCATCGTGAACCAGTTCGTTCCCGACGAAGTGCCCTATGTGAATGAAATCCTCGGAAAGAAGGCGCTGCGCAACATCATCACCCTGGTTATCAAGAACACGGGTGTGACCCGCACCGCCAAGTTCCTCGATGATATAAAGAACCTCGGTTACGACCAGGCTTTCCGCGCCGGTATCTCCTTCAACCTTGGCGATGTAATCATCCCCAAGGAGAAGCTAAGCCTCATCGACGAGGGTTACAAGCAGGTGAATGACATCAAGAACAACTATGCGATGGGTTTCATCACCAACAACGAGCGCTACAACAAGGTAATCGACCTCTGGACCGGTATCGACAACAAGCTTACCGGTATCGTGACCAAGCAGATTTCTTCGGACCAGCAGGGATTCAACCCCGTATACATGATGCTGGATTCGGGTGCCCGTGGTTCAACCCAGCAGATCAAGCAGCTCTGCGGCATGCGCGGCCTTATGGCAAAGCCCCAGAAGAGCGGCGCAGCAGGTGCCGAGATTATCGAGAATCCTATCATCTCCAACCTGAAGGAAGGAATGACGGTGCTCGAATACTTCATCTCCACGCACGGTGCCCGCAAGGGTCTTGCTGATACCGCCCTCAAGACCGCTGATGCAGGTTACCTGACAAGGCGTCTGGTGGATGTGTCGCACGATGTCATCATTACCGAGGAAGACTGCGGAACGCTCCGCGGACTCATTGCAACCGCCATCAAGAACAAGGATGAGGTTGTGGAGAGCCTTGGCGAACGCATCCTCGGACGCACCACCGTACACGACATCTTCAACCCTCTCACCGGAGAACTCATCCTGCATGCAGGCGAGGAAATCCGCGAGGCGCAGGCCGAGCTCATCGACTCGCTGCCTATCGAGCAGGTTGAAATCCGCAGCGTCCTCACCTGCGAAAGCCGTCACGGCGTATGCGCAAAGTGCTATGGCCGCAATCTCGCCACCAGCCGCATGGTCGAGAAGGGCGAAGTGGTGGGCGTCATTGCCGCACAGTCCATCGGCGAACCCGGTACCCAGCTTACCCTGCGTACCTTCCATGTCGGTGGTACCGCAGGCGGTTCGGTCGTGGATTCTTCTATTGACTCCAAATACAACGGCAAGCTCCAGTTCGAGGAACTCCGTACCATCGAGCGCATCAGCGAGGAAGGCAATTCCGAAACCGTGGTGGTGAGCCGCATGACCGAGCTTCGCATCGTCGACGAGAACACCGGATACGCATATTCCCAGTACGACATCCCTTACGGAGCCATCCTCTACAAGAAGGACGGCGACAAGGTGGTCAAGGGCGACCGCATCTGCGAATGGGATCCTTACAACGCCGTCACCCTCGTGGAAGCTGCCGGTAAGGTTGCTTTTGAAAACATGATTGAAGGCGTCACCTTCCGCAAGGACAACGCTGACGAGTTCAGCATGAGCACCGACAAGGTGATTATCGAATCCAAAGACAAGACCAAGAACCCTACGCTCGTGATTCTCGACGGGGACGACAACACCATCAGGCAGTACAACCTCCCTGTAGGCGCCCATGTCACCGTGGAAGAGAAGAGCGAAGTGAAGCTGGGCGACATCATCATCAAGATTCCCCGTGCCATCGGCAAGGCTTCGGATATCACCGGCGGTCTGCCGCGAGTTACCGAACTCTTCGAGGCGCGCAATCCTTCCAACCCCGCAATCCTTTCCGAAATCAACGGCGAGGTTGTCATGGGCAAGGTAAAGAGGGGCAATCGCGAGATTTCCGTCAAGAACAAGAGCGGTATCGAAAAGCACTACCTCGTGCCTCTGACCAAGCAGATACTTGTGCAGGAGAACGACTATGTGAAGGCAGGTACTCCCCTTTCCGACGGCGGCGTGTCGCCTACCGACATTCTCAATATCCTCGGTCCCGTAAAAGCCCAGGAATACATTGTGAATGAGGTTCAGGCCGTGTACCGCCTCCAGGGTGTGAAGATTAACGACAAGCACTTCGAAATCATCGTTCGTCAGATGATGCGCAAGGTCGAAATCACCAACCCCGGCGATACCGAATTCCTCCAGGAAGAACTCGTCGACAAGAGCCGCTTCATGGATGTGAACGACAGCATCTATGGCAAGTTCATCGTCATCGATGCAGGCGACAGCGAGAGGTATGTCACGGGCGACCTCGTAAGTGCACGCGACATGCGAAGCGAGAACGCATCCCTCGAGCGTCAGGGAAGGCAGCAGATGGTTCTGCGTCCTGCCGAACCCGCTACCGCGCGTCTGATGCTCCAGGGTATTACCCGTGCCGCCCTGCGCACCAACAGTTTCATCTCCGCCGCATCCTTCCAGGAAACCACGAAGGTGCTCAGCGAGGCTGCCATCCGCGGCCGCGTCGATCACCTCGAAGGACTGAAGGAGAATGTCATCTGCGGACATCTGATTCCTGCAGGAACCGGCCTTTCCGACTACCAGGACATCGTGGTAGGACGCAAGGACGACAGCGTTCAGGACCAGCTGATGGATCTGTAATCCAAAGTGCTTATACTCAAAGCGTGGAGCCCTCGGGCCCCACGCTTTTTTTATATGGCAGGTTTGTTATAGCTTTGCCGACAGCGTCGTAGTGAATTCCGCCTCCGCTCCGGGAGCGAGGGAGAGCTTGAATCCAACACCGCTGTAGCCTGCAAGGTTGGTGTCGTACTTGCCCGTCGCTGTCAAGTCGAATGTGCAAAGGGTAAATGCCGCATCGGACTTCACTGTCAGATACTCGGTCTTGCCATTGTAGCTGAGGGTGATATGTCCGTCCTCCACCTTCGCCGACGCCGGAGTCATCATCCGCCATTCCACTTCCGCAGATTTGGCGTCAGGGGCCTTCAGACGGTCGATTACCACAAGGTCGGCATCATTTACCAGTTTCACCGTACGCACCGCCGAAGCAAGTCCGTTGGATACTGCCGGAGTGATGTTTATGGTGCCGCCGTACTCATTTTCCCTTTCGAAACTGTCCGTGATTTCGGCCTTTCCGTTCACGAGGTGGTTGGCCCCGTTGACGGTAAGGGTGTTATGGCATTTGTTGTTCAGTACATTTATGGTCCAGCGAAGCGACGACTGGGTCATGTCCCAGTAATTTCCGCCTGCAGCCTTGAGGGCATTTTCGAGCGGAGCGTAACTGGGCCTGACAAAATCCCATGCCCAGCGCACGCCCTGGGAATCGAATACGAAGGAACCTGCATCCATGTGGCCGTGGTTTTCGGATGCCTTTCCTCCCTTGAAGCCGAAATAGGCATCGGTATCGCTCCTCAACCAGTTCCAACCGCTGCGGGCGGCAATGACAGGAGTAGCCCCCCTGCCGACATACAACTTGGATTCGGGAGCCTTGATATTCGACAGGTCGAGTTTTGCGGCGAAAGGAATCACCATGGGAAGCAGACGCGACTCCGGGTCGAGGCGCCTGTCATAAAATCCGCCTGCTTCGAGTTTCAGGATTTCGTTTGCAAGCACGGAGGCGTCGTTCTGCTTGTATGCGAAATACCACATGGCAAGGCCCACATTCTGGGTTACAGGTGCCGTGTCGCAGTAATTGTAATTGTATCCCAGAGGGGTTTCCATATACATAAAATACCTCGCAGCCTTGGAAATGCCCGCGATGCCCGAGTAATTGTCATAGCCCATTGCCGTCTCGAGGCAGTGGTTCATGAGGGCCTGGAACGAGCATCCGTATTCCCAGTAGCTGTACCCTTCAGGATAGTTGCCATCCGGAGCAAAGAGCTGGGGAGCAACGGACTTGTTGGAATTGAGGCACTGGTCGATGAGCACCTGCGCCTCGTTGGAACACTCTTCATAAACCGCAAGGGCCGCAGTCACGAGTCCGCTGCAGCATACCTGCTCCCAGTTTCCGACCGTTTCATAGAAGTTCTGGCTCCACTGCCTGTTGAATATCGGGGTGACCACATTCTTGCGGATGGCACTGACAATGGTTTCCTTCATTGACTGGGACAGGTCGGCATAGAGCCAGTCGTATCCCAGGCCTACCGCCGCGGCCATCTCACCCGTGTCGAGCGAGTGGGACTTGCAGTTCCAGGAATCGAAGGAGCACACGGCCTGCAGCTGAAGCACGGCCTGGTTCATATACTTGGACTGCCCCGTCATCCTGTAGGCATAGGCACAGCTGAAAATCTGGATAAGGGCGCTGCGCGACACATCGAGGATACGCCTCCCGGCCTCGTCGAGCTTGAATTCGAGAGGAGCCATGCCTATGCTGGCGTCGGCATTGGCGATTACGATGTCGTGCAGGCGTTTCAGCGCCGGATTGGAGTCCAGTTTGCCCTTTACTTCCTCCAAATCGGCATTGTTCATCAGCAGACGGGGATGGTTCGCTGCAGTGAGCAGGATCTGTCCGCCGGTCCACTCGGAACTGTTGCCGAAGTTATACACCTCTCCGGCAGCGGGCCACTGTTCCCCGGTCTGGGTGAAAACCTGCCCGTCGGAAGAAACCAGCGTGAGTTCGATGGAACTGCTCTTGCCCTTGCTTCCCACGGCAAAGTAGTAATCGCCCTCGGGCAGGAGCCCGCCTGCAAGCGAGTAGTTAATGGAACGGGTGCTTCCTCCCGTGATGGAAGGAATGGCCTGGGAGGGATTTAAGGTATAATCCCCCGCGATGTATTCCCCGGCCGGAGCCGAAAGCGTAATGCTCCTGAAGCGGTCAGCATCATCTATCGTCAGCTTGACTATGCCCGGAAGGGTACGGAACTGCATTGTACTTCCGGAAGCGGATGCAAATGCAGGCACATCGCAAAGCCGTGCGGAAGATGGGGAATCGGGGATGCTGACATGCAGGAGGCCGTCGCTCATGGAATGGGCCGCCGAGGACGGAGCCACGGCATATACCGGTGTTTCCAGGGGAGTTGCGGACGAGGCCGTTGCGCTGCCGCCTTCGGAAGCGACGCCGGCCCTGACTCCGCCGGTATTCTCATCATTGAAAAGAATGATTTCCTTGATTTCGTCCCATGTCCTTTCCACGCCGGGCCTGCCGTTCAGGTATTTCAGACGGCCGAAGGAAAGATTGAAGGAGGATATGCCACTCGGAACCGGCTCCGGAGCATTGTTCTCTTTGCTTCCGCAGGAGGGAAGAGCCATCAGGAAAACAAGCGAAACGATAAGGGAAAAACGGTATTTCATAATATTGAACTGATTTATCTTGCGAGGAATCGAAAATACACAATAATATTGACAATACAATAAAGAATTTGTAATTTTGTGCCGCTTTTAACGGCATTTTGAATCGGAAATCATTCAATTGTAATAAAAATTATGAGAATTATCCAAGTTACAGGTCGTGAAATCCTCGATTCACGCGGAAATCCGACAGTTGAGGTAGAAGTTATCCTCGAATCCGGCATTAAAGGTGTGGCAGCTGTTCCTTCAGGTGCATCGACCGGCGAAAACGAAGCTCTTGAGCTTCGCGACGGCGACAAGAAGCGCTACGGCGGCAAGGGCGTTCTCAAGGCAGTCGCCAATGTGAACGACATCATCGCTCCCGCAATCATCGGCATGAGCGCTCTTGAGCAGAGGTCCATCGACAAGACCATGATTGAGCTCGACGGCACTCCTACCAAGAGCAAGCTCGGCGCAAACGCCATCCTCGGCGTATCGCTCGCAGTTGCGCATGCTGCAGCCAACTACCTCGACATTCCCCTTTACAGGTATATCGGCGGCACCAACACTTATGTTCTCCCCGTTCCCATGATGAACATCATCAACGGCGGTGCCCACTCCGACGCTCCCATCGCTTTCCAGGAATTCATGATTCGTCCTGTAGGCGCAACCAACGAGGCTGAGGCCGTGCGCATGGGTGCAGAAGTTTTCCACGCTCTGCAGAAGGTGCTGAAGGGCCGCGGATGCTCCACCGCAGTAGGCGACGAAGGCGGATTCGCTCCCGCTCTCAAGGGCATCGACGACGCTCTCGACTGCATCATCGAGGCTGTCAAGGCCGCAGGTCTGGAGCCCGGCAAGGACATCACCATCGCAATGGACTGCGCAGCTTCCGAGTTCTGCTTCAAGGGCGAGGACGGCAAGTTCTACTATGACTACAAGCAGCTCAAGGACGGCAAGAAGAAGGATCCCCGCGGAAAGAGGCTTTCCAGCGAACAGCAGATCAAGTACCTCGAGAAGCTCATCACCAAGTATCCTATCGACTCCATCGAGGACGGTCTTTCCGAGGAAGACTGGGAAGGCTGGGTGAAGCTCACCAAGGCTATCGGCGAACGCTGCCAGCTCGTGGGTGACGACCTCTTCGTGACCAACGTGAAGTACCTCGAGAAGGGTATCCGCATGGG
>JAFUGJ010000046.1 GCA_017469425.1 Bacteroidales bacterium | reverse complement strand
GTTCCAAAAAGAAATGAAAGTGCTGCTTGCAGTGAGCGGCGGCATCGATTCGATGTATATGGCCGAAAAGGCTCCCGAACTTTTTCCGGGGGCCTCTTTCGCTATTGCCCACTGCAATTTCGGCCTTCGGGGCGATGAGTCGGACGGCGACGAAGCCTTCGTGCGGGAATATGCCGCCGGGAAGGACCTGCCCTGCTTCGTAAAACGATTCGAAACTGCCGCCTTTGCGGCGGAAGGGGGGCTTAGCATAGAGATGGCGGCGAGGGAGCTGCGTTATGCATGGTTTTCGGAACTTTGCTCCGGTGAAGGGTTCGATGCCGTCGCGGTGGCCCACAATGCCGACGACAATGCCGAGACTTTCCTTCTCAACCTTGTGCGCGGCACAGGCACGAGGGGCCTTCGGGGAATGGGCGACCGCGGCATCATCGTGCGTCCGCTTCTCGGAGTATCCCGTGCTGAAATAAGGGAATGGATGCTCTCGAAGGGCCTTGGGTGGCGCGAAGACAGCAGCAACGCATCATCCGCATACAAACGCAACCGCCTCCGCCACGAAGTCGTACCCGTACTGAAAGAACTTAATCCATCCTTTCTTTCTTCCCTGCGGGCTACCATGGGGCGCATCGCACAGGTAGACGACATCGCGGAGGATTATTATCTCGATGCCCGCGAGCGGGTCCTCCTGCCGGACGGAAAAATATCGGTGCCCGCCCTTCTCTCGCTCAGGCATGCCCGCTATGTACTTTTCCGCCTGACGGAAGAAGTGGGACTGAGTGCCACAGCTCTGGACAATCTCTGGGAGCTGCTGCGTTCCGGAAGGCAGCTGGGCGGCAGAAAGTTCTCCGGAAGGCACGGACTGGTGGCGGGCCGCGCGAAATGGAGGCTGGAAATCATATTAAACGATAAATCTTGCTAAATTTGCAGCATTATGGCAAATAAACCTTCAATCCCGAAAGGAATGCGTGATTTCTCCCAGCAGGAAATGGCCGAGAGGAATTACATTTTCGATACAATCAAAAGCGTGTTCCGCAAATTCGGATACGCGCAGATAGAAACCCCCGCGATGGAGAACCTCTCCACCCTTCTCGGAAAGTATGGCGACGAGGGCGACAAACTGCTGTTCCGGGTGATGAACAGTGGAGAGAAGGCAGCGCAGGCGCCTGAAAAAGGTCTGCGCTACGACCTCACCGTACCCTTTGCCCGCTATGTGGTGCAGCACCAGAACGAAATATCCTTCCCCTTCAAGCGCTTCCAGATTCAGCCCGTATGGAGGGCCGACCGTCCGCAGAAGGGCCGCTACCGCGAGTTCTACCAGTGCGATGTGGATGCGATAGGTTCGAAATCGCAGCTTAACGAACTGGAGCTTGTGCAGATTGTGGACAAGGTGTTTTCCCTGCTGGATATCCGTGTTCTGCTGAAAATCAACAACCGAAAGGTGCTCACAGGCTTTGCGGAAATCTGCGGCTTCCCCGACAAGGTCGTGGACATCACCGTGGCCATCGACAAACTCGACAAGATTGGGCTGGACGCAGTAAAGGAAGAGATGCTTGGCAAGGGACTCACACCTTCCGCCATAGCGGTAATCGAGCAGATTCTGGAACTGTCCGGCACGGCATCCGAAAAAATTTCGGCGATGCGCGGCCTGATGAACGGAGGGTCGGCTTCGGGCATCGTTTCTGCTACCGGCCTTGCAGGGCTTGACGAGCTCGAAGAACTCTTCGGCCTGATTGAAGCCGCAGGGGTTGGCGTGCCTGTGGAAATCGACCTCTCGCTTGCCCGCGGACTGAACTACTACACCGGTGCGATATTCGAAGTGAAGGCCCTCGACTGGGAAATCGGAAGCATCTGCGGAGGCGGGCGCTACGACAATCTTACCGGCATCTTCGGCCTTCCCGACATGTCCGGAGTTGGCATAAGCTTCGGGGCCGACCGCATATACGATGTCCTGAAAGGTCTCGACAAATTCCCTGCAGGACTGCGCAGCAGCACTACCGTTCTCTTTGCCAACATGGGCGGCGCGGAAGTGCGCTATGTGCTGCCGCTTGCAGGTACGCTTCGAGAAAAGGGCATATCGGTGGAAATCTATCCCGACTCTTCCAAGCTGAAAAAGCAGTTCGACTACGCCGACCGCAAAGCCATCCCCTTCATCTCAATAAACGGAGCGGATGAAGCCGCCGCCGGAACCGTGCAATTCAAAAATCTCGCCTCTGGAGAACAGCGCAGTTTCAGCTCCGACGACATCGACGGCATTCTGGCATTTCTGACATAAATTTTGCATTTTCAAAATTTCTTGCTACCTTTGCAGTCCAATACCGCGGGGTAGAGCAGTCGGTAGCTCGTCGGGCTCATAACCCGGAGGTCGCAGGTTCGAGTCCTGCCTCCGCTACACAGCAATGAAATCCAAGCGTAACTGCCTGGATTTCATTGCTTTATGGATATAGTACCCATTTTTCGGTTGGTGGCGGCCGCCGGGAGGAGCGCTTCTTCTATGGATGGCTATAAGTTTCTTTTGCTTTCTGGCGAAGAGTAGTTAACTTTGTGTTCCTGATATTGTGACAATATGAGGGAGTACATGATATATTGCGATGAGTCGCTGTCGAAGGGTACATATTATTCGCACTTTTACGGTGGTGTGCTTGTTCAGAGCAAGGATTTCTATCGGGTGAATACGGCATTGGAGGAGATGAAGGCGCAACTGAACTTGTTCGGCGAAATCAAGTGGACAAAGGTGACGGCTCCCTATCTGGAGAAGAACAAGCGGATGATGGATTTGTTCTTCGGCTTTGTGAAGGAGAAGAAGCTGAAGATGCGTGTGATGTTTCAAGAGACTTCCCAGATTGTCCCTAATCACGGGGCGGCTTTACAATACCATCTTTTGTATTACCAGTTTATCAAGCACGCTTTTGGTTTGGCT
>JAFUGJ010000062.1 GCA_017469425.1 Bacteroidales bacterium | reverse complement strand
GGACGCCTTGACTATCAGAAAGGCTTCGACCGCCTGCTTGATGCATGGGCCATGCTGCCGGATGGCATACGCAGGGAATGGCATCTCGACATCTTCGGGCAGGGAGAATGGAAGGAAAGGCTCGAAGCACAGGCCGCAAGGCTTGGCATCTCCGATTCGGCGTCAATCAATCCGCCTACGGACAAGATATTCGCAGAGTACGCCGACAGCAGCTTTCTCGTAATGAGTTCGCACTACGAGGGCTTCCCCATGGTGATGATTGAGGCCATGGCCAGCGGGTTGCCCGTAGTCTCGTTCGACTTCCCTTGCGGCCCGCGCGACATAATCACGCCGGGAACGGACGGCCTGATAGTACAGGACGGCGACATTGCGTCGCTTGCCGGGGCAATGCTGGAACTGATGGAAAACCCCGCAAAAATCGAAGCGATGTCAATCCGGGCACGGAAGGTGTCGGAAACCTACTCCGAGGACAAAATCATGGGATACTGGGAAAAATGCTTCAAAGATCTGCTTTCATAGACCTGCTCAAGGTCCTGCTCACCGTAGGCATAGTATTCCGGCACAGCGAGCTCGTAGGGCTGGATGGCATTTCGCCCGCATTCGACACCTTCACCAGGGCGATGATGGCGGCAACGGGCATCTGCGTTCCGCTGTTCTTCGTCATTTCGGGATATTTGTTTTTCCTGAATGTGCCGGAAAAGCCCGGCGTGCAGTTTTTCATAGATAAATGGCGCAGGCGCATTCTTTCCCTTCTTGTGCCATACATTATTGCCAACGCCCTCGCATTCGTGGCATACTGGGCGGCCTACCGCTTTGCTCCTGGCATGATGTCGGGTTATTTCGGCGACAACTGGAAGAATCCGCTGTTCATTTTCTGGACCGGCCCCGAAAACATGTCGCTCTGGTTTATCCGCGACCTCATCATAGCCGTACTCACCGCTCCTCTGGCATGGCTGCTCGTGCGATACACGAAAATATGGGGAGTGCTTGCACTTGCCATAGTATGCCTGCATTTCGGGATGCGGCCCTGGTACAACCTGTGGTTCATTGCAGGTGCATGGCTCGCAGTGAGCGGCATCCATGTCCATGATCCGCAGTGGCTCCCGCGCCTTGCTCCCGCATGGCAGGCATGGTGCTTTTTCGTGTACCTGTACCATTATATCCCGGTGATATCCCTTAAGAAAGTGTTCGCTGCGCTCCTGCATCCGGCAGGGTTCGCCAGCCTCTTTGCATCATACATGGCTACTGCCCTTGTCACCCTCACTGTCGTGAGCGCCCTGTTCCTCTTTATGAAAAAATTCACCCCGCGTACTGCAGGCGTTTTGGTAGGAGGAAAACTATGACACGAAAACTGCTGCAGATAAACCCGGTAGTGCGGCTCAACACCTCCACCGGACGCATCATGAAGGAAATCGGCGAAGCCGCGATGTCCTCCGGATGGGAAAGCTACATCGCCTATAGCGGAGCTCGCGACGGGTTTCCGCCCCACAGTTCCCGGCTCATTCCGGTAGGTGACAAGGCCGACCTTCTGTGCCACGCTGCGGCCACCCGCCTTTTCGATGCCCACGGGCTCGCATCCCGCCGGGCAACCCGAAGGCTGATAAGCAAAATCGCTGAAATAAAGCCCGACATAGTGCATATCCACAACCTTCACGGCTACTTCCTCAACTACCCCCTGTTGTCCTCCTACCTCAGACAAAGCGGCATCCCCGTCGTATGGACTGTTCACGACTGCTGGCTCTACACCGGCCACTGCTACTACTACTGTGCGGCAGGATGCGGAAAATGGAAGGAAGGATGCGGGCACTGCCCACAGAAGGGAGCCTTCCCCGCAAGCTGGTTCGCCGACCGCTCGGCAAAAAACTGGAAAGACAAGCAGGAAGCCTTCTCTTCCATCGACAAACTCACCATCGTTCCCGTGTCGGAATGGATACGGAAGGAAATGTCACAGTCTTTCCTCTCCGGAAAACGCTTCCAGACAATCCACAATGGCATCGACCTTTCCGTTTTCAAGCCCGAGGCAGCCGCAAAGTCGGACGGAACGGTCTATCTTGCCGTTTCAACGCTATGGCACGAAGAAAAGGGATTTGCCGACCTTGCCGAAATTGCCGGGATGCTCAGAAGCGACGAACAATTGGTAATGGTGGGCCGCATGAGCGATGAACAGAAAAAAAGGCTGCCCGCTGGCGTCCGCACGGTGGAACGCACTTCGGACATCGCAGGGCTCGCCGCCCTGTATGCTTCGGCCACAGTTTTCCTGAACCCTACCTGGCAGGACAATTACCCCACGGTGAACCTGGAAGCCATAGCCTGCGGCACTCCGGTGGTTACCTACCGTACCGGAGGAAGCCCCGAAGCCATTGCAGAAGGCACCGGATGCGTGGTAAGGCAGGGAGGCACAATGGAAATGCTCGAGGCTGCAAGGGCTCTTTCCGCTGCTGACCGCAATGCAACTTCGCTTGCATGCAGGCAACACGCCCTCAACAATTTTGACAAGGAAAAATGCTACGCAAACTATATCGACCTTTATGAAAGTCTTGCAGCTCGGTAAGTTCTTCCCCATACGCGGAGGAGTGGAAAAAGTGATGTGGGACATCACAAGGGGGCTGCGCAGTCGCGGCATCCGCTGCGAGATGCTCTGCGCCAAGGCTCCGGGCGGCGAGGTTCCTCCGGAAGGGATGACATGCGTCCGCTCGTACGCAAAGATAGCCGGCACCATGATAGCACCGGCAATGATACCATGGATGCGTAAGCATGCCGGGCAGTACGACATCATCCATATTCACCATCCCGACCCCATGGCCGCCCTAGCGCTATGGATGTCCGGATACAAAGGGAGGGTTATCGTGCACTGGCACAGCGACATAGTTTCACAGCGCTTCTTCCTGTTTTTTTACAGACCCTTGCAGGGCTGGCTGCTGCGAAGAGCGGAAAAGATAGTGGGAACGAGCCCGGTGTATCTTCGGGAATCCCCTTTCCTGAAAAAGGTTCAGGACAAGTGCACATGCATTCCCATAGGCATAGAAAAACTTTGCTTCGACCCCGAAGAGGCCGAGGGCATCCGAAAGCGTTTCGGCGGAAACAGGCTCGTCTTTTCGCTCGGAAGGCTGGTTCCTTACAAGGCATATTCCAACCTTGTACGCGCTGCAGCGGAGCTTCCTGAAGACTATTCGGTAGTGATAGGAGGCGACGGGCCCGAACGCGAAATGCTCACATCTCTCATTTCGGAACTGGGGCTGGAGCACAAGGTGCACCTTGCAGGATACATCCCTGACGGGGCCTCGGAAGCATATTTCGGCGCCTGCGATGTCTTTGTCCTTTGCTCCCGCTGGAAGACTGAAGCATTCGGCATAGTGCAGATAGAAGCCATGTCGTGCGGGAAGCCCGTGGTTGCCACCGAAATCCCTCAGTCGGGAGTACCCTGGGTGAACGAGGACGGCGTTTCGGGGCTCAATGTACCCGTGGACGACCCGTCGGCAATAGCATCGGCAATTTGCAGGATATGCTCATCGCCCGATTATTACGAAAGGCTGTCGCAAGGGGCGGCAAAGCGTTTCGAAGAGACATTCACCATGGAAATGATGATAGATAAAACAATTCAATTATATGAAGAAAAGATTTGATTTATGGATTCTGGCGGCAGTGGCAATCATACCGCTGTCCTGCTCCACACCCGCAAAAATTTCGTACATGCGGGATTTGGAGTATGATGTAGACTATGCAGTGAAACCGGCTCCGGAGCTCAAGCTCAAGCAGGACGACCGCATCAGCATTCAGGTATTCAGCATCGATGAGGAACTGGCTGCGCCCTTCAATACGGGAGCCGGTTTCAAAGGAGGAGAAGGAATAGGTTCCGCGATTTCCTCCACTTATCTCATAGACCCGGAAGGGAACATCGACTTCCCTGTGTTGGGAAAGCTGAATGTTGAAGGCAAGACCTTGAATGAGATTAAAAAGGAAATAGGAGAAGAGATTTCCAGGCGGGGCTACATAAGGGAGCCGGTCGTCAAGGCCGACATCGAAAACTTTACCATCACCGTTATTGGCGAGATAGGAGAAGGCATAATGAATGTCGATGGCAACAGCATCAATATCCTGCAGGTCATCGCAAGGTCGGGAGGGGTTACCCAGACTTCGAGGATTCCGGATGTGATGGTGGTGAGGACTGAGAATGGCATACGCAAGGCATATTCCATCAACCTGCAGTCGAAAGACCTGTTCGACTCGCCCGTATTCTACCTCCAGCAGAACGACATCGTGTATATGAAACCATGGGGCCTGCAGCTCTCCAACGGGGGCGACCTGTTCCTGAAGATACTCAGCCCCGTAGTTGCCTCGCTGTCTGCAATCAGTTACATGTTACTCTGGACAAGCCGTTAGTCTGAAATGAAACACACAAATACAAAAGTAAGCCGCAACGAGCAGGTAAACCTGGTGGACATCACCCTCTACCTGCTGAGCAACTGGGTATGGTTCGTGATATTCATCATCCTTGCATTGGGCATAGCGTCCTACAAATACTCCAAGCTGCCATTCCGCTACAAAAGTTCCATCACTGCCATACTCAAGAATCCCGACTCCGACATCAGGACCGTGCAGCTTGAGCAGTACGACAGGATGATAAACACCGTAACCATGACCACCGAGGACCTGGTGCTTCGTTCCACCAGCCTCATGTCAAAAGTGGTGACGGCACTGGATGCCGATGTCAGCTACACGGAAACCATACGCAACCGCAATGTCGAACTGTACAGCAACCTCTCCCCCATCCGTGTGGAATTTTCCCGCGAGGAAGGCTGCGACCCCGGAATGTTCCATTTCACCGCAGTGCCCATGAGCGCGCAGAGCATACAGATTACATCCGGCAACCTTGGCTACGACATGGTGGCCTTAGGCGATACCATCCGCACCGGAAGCGGCTGGCTCATCTTTACCGCCACGCCGAGATATGATACCTACCTGGGGCACAGCATCAATGTACGGCGCTCTCCCGTAGGCAATGTGGCGTCGGCATTCGTAGGAGGGCTGTCCATCTCGCACTCGAAAGACATGATTACCATCAGCGAAGAGGATTTCAATTCCCAGCGCGCAGCTGACATAGTGAACACCCTCGTCCTGAAATACAACGAGAACGCCATAGATGAAAAGAACCACATCGCCCGCAAGACCGAAGACTTCATCCATGAAAGAATCAAGATAATCGAGCAGGAGCTGAACGGAGTGGAAGGAGAGCTCATCAATTTCCAGCAGGACAACCAGCTGCTCGATGTGGGCGAAGCCGCCGGACGCTACCTGCAGGACAGCAGGCAGTACAATTCCGAAATCATTGCCGTTGAAACCCGCATGGCTCTGGCAAAATATGTGAAGGAATATGTTGACGGACTGGCCGACAGCTTCGTGATGATTCCGGCGAACACCGGGCTGGATGAAGCGGGCATCGACGATATGATTTCCCAGTACAACGAGCTCACACTGCGCCGCGACAAGCTCGTGGAGGCGAGCAGCACGGAGAGCCCTGCCGTAAAGCAGGTGGAAGCTTCCCTGCACACCATAAGGCGCAATATCCAGGAAATGATAGGCAACCTTATCACCAGCCTCGGCATCAGCCGTTCAGAACTTGCCAGGCGGGAGAAAAAGGCCATAGAAGATTTCTCGGAAATGCCTGTCAAGCAGCAGGAAATGCTCGACATCAAGAGGAAACAGGCCATCATCGAGGCCATTTATACCTTCCTCCTGAACAAGAGGGAAGAAAATATCCTCACACAGGCCATGGCCGACGACAACATCCGCGTGATAGACATGGCCTATCCGAGCTACTCCCCGTCGTCGCCCGACAGGAGAAGGATGTTTGCGCTCGCCCTTCTCATCGGCTTCATGATTCCCGTGGTGATACTGATTGCACGGCTGTTCCTCGACACGAAAATACGCACCAGGAAGGAAATCGAAGAGAATGTCGATGTGCCCTTCCTCGCCGAGATTCCTATGGAAAAAGACTTGTCACACAGTTTGTTCAAACGGAGAAGAAGCTCCCCGCAGACTATTTCGGAACAGCTTGTCTACAAGTCGGAGGCATACAGCGTCTTTACGGAAGCGATGCGTCTTATGTGTACGAACCTCAACTTCCTCGACCCCGACAGCCGTCCGCCCATGGTGGTGGCAATCACATCGTACACCGCCCACTCCGGCAAGACCTTCATTACCGTGAACATGGCCGCGTGTCTTGCCGACTTCAACCGCAAGGTCGTGCTGATTGACGGTGACCTCCGCAAGAAGTCACTTTCCGGGCTGTTCGGACTGAAGCACAAATCCAAAGGTCTTTCAAACTACCTGCACGACCTCGACCTGACGCTCGACGATGTGCTCAGGAAAGATGCGCGCGAGGGCATAGACTTCATCCCTGCGGGGGCAACTCCCCCCAACCCCGATGAACTTCTGTCCCGCGAGCGCTTCGACGAACTCATCAAGCTCCTGCGCGACCGCTATGAATACATCATCATCGACAGCGTGCCCGTGCAGATGCTCTCCGAACCTCTTATCATGAACCGTGTGGTCGACAGCAACCTGTTCATCCTGCGGAGCGGACAGCTCGACAGGAGAATACTTCCCCAGCTCGACGAACTCTACGCCAGCAAGCACCTCAACAACATGGCAATCGTATTCAACGGACCCAAACTCACCCGCCGCCGCGGATACGGGTTCGGCAACTATGGCTACGGATACGGCTATGGGTATGGCTACGGGTATGGTTACGGATATGGCTATGAAGATTCGGAAGAATACCGGAACAGGCAGAAAAAAGGATTCTTCAGAAAACTCTTTCGCAAATGACGATAGCTGTTGACTTCGACGGAACGATTGTGGAGCACGAGTATCCGCGCATCGGACGGGAGAAACCTTTTGCCATAGAAACCCTCAAGATGCTCCGCAGTGAAGGCAACCGCCTGATACTCTGGACTTCCAGGGAGGGAAAACTGCTTGAAGAAGCTGTTGAATGGTGTCACGCGAGAGGGCTGGATTTCTATGCCGTAAACAGCAACCAGCCCTCAGACGCGATGCTCAGGCACGACACTACCAAGGTGCTTGCAGATGTGTATATCGACGACCGCAACATTGGCGGCATCCCCGACTGGGGCGAGATATACGAAATGATAGGGCAGCAACGCGAGAAATCCCATGCTGCTGCCCGTCATAAGCATCACCACTGGCCTTTCGGCCTGTAGTTCCATATCAATAGTTTTCCTTGTGCACTTCGAAGTAGGCTTTGGGGTGCGCGCATACGGGGCACAGTTCCGGAGCCTTCACGCCCACTACAATGTGTCCGCAGTTGCGGCATTCCCACACCTTCACTTCGCTCTTTGCGAAAACGGCTGCGGTTTCCACATTCTTCAGCAGGGCACGGTAGCGCTCTTCGTGGCGCTTCTCGATGGCACCTACCAGGCGGAACTTGGCTGCAAGGGCCTTGAAGCCTTCAGCCTCGGCGGTCTTTGCAAAGTCCTCGTACATGTCGGTCCACTCATAGTTTTCGCCATCGGCTGCAGCAGCAAGGTTCTGGGCAGTGTCGCCAATGCCTTCGAGTTCCTTGAACCAGAGCTTGGCGTGCTCTTTTTCGTTGTCGGCAGTCTCAAGGAAAATGGCGGCTATCTGCTCGAATCCTTCCTTCTTTGCCTTGGATGCGAAATAGGTGTACTTGTTGCGCGCCTGCGACTCACCGGCGAATGCGGCCTGCAGGTTCTTCTCGGTCTGGGTGCCCGCGTATTTGTTTGCCATACTGATTAATTTTTAATTGTTCAAAATATCGTGTTTGCAAAGATAAAAAAAATTATCTTTGTGTCACTAAATAGTCAAAAAGATGAAACAGTTTCTGAAAATGCTTCTCGCCGTCATCTGCGGCATCTTAATCGTCAACCTTCTCATCTTCGTCATTTTTGCCGGAATTGCAGGCGCAGCAGCTTCCGGTCTGGGCGGTGGCGGTTCTGCCGTCCTGCCCCGTGAGGGAGTGCTGACCATCGACCTTTCAGAAGTAGCCATTACCGAACAGGAAAGCCCTTCCGACCCGATTGCGATGATTCAGGGCCAGACCCAGACTCCGCTGGGCATCTACAAGGCGGTGAAGGCCATAGAATCCGCAGCAAGCGACCCCGGCGTCAAGTTCATTTTCCTGAAGCCCGACGGCAACACTTCCGGCATTTCGGCACTCACCGAACTCCGCCAGGCCCTTGAAGAGTTCCGCCGCAGCGGAAAAGCCGTCATCACCTACAGCGAAAACCTCAACCTCGGCGGCTACTACCTCGCTTCGGTATCGGACAAGGTATTCATCTCTTCATATCAGGGCGCGAATTACAACTTCACCGGACTCTGCGCCCAGAGCTTCTATCTGAAGGACCTTCTGGACAAATTCGGCATCAACATGCAGCTCATCCGTCACGGAAAATACAAATCCGCCGGTGAGATGTATGTGCGCAACAGCCCCAGCGAAGAAAATAAGGAACAGTATCAGAGACTGGTCGACTCCATGTGGGAGAGCGTTTCCGGGCCCATCGCCGAGAGCCGGGGCATCACCGTGGAAGAACTCGACAGGGAGATTGACAATCTCGAGCTCTGCCTGCCCGAGGATTTCGTGGAGAAAGGTCTCGCCGACGCCATCCTCTCCAGGGAAGAACTCAAGGAAAAACTCGCCACCTATGCTGTTGTGGAGAACTTCAAGGATGTGAAATTCATCCCCTTTGCCGATTACGCCCAGGCCAAGGTGCTCACCAATTACAAAGTGCGTGATAAAATTGCCGTCATCTATGCCGACGGCGAGATTGTGGACGGCAGCGACCCTTCCAATGTTGCAGGCGACCGCTTTGCAAGCCTGATTGACAAAGTCCGCTCCGACTCCAATGTCAAGGCGGTGGTGCTCCGCGTCAACTCCCCCGGCGGCAGCGTGTTTGCATCCGAGAAAATCAAGCACGAGCTCGACCTTCTCAGCGCCCAAGTGCCCGTGATTGCATCCTATGGCGAAATGGCAGCCTCCGGCGGATACTGGATTTCCAACAACTGCAGCAAGATTTTCTCCAACGCCACCACGCTCACCGGCTCAATCGGAGTGTTCGGGCTCATCCCGGAAGCCAGTAAGACCCTCAAGAATGTGGCAAAGGTAGGCACTTTCGAAGCCAAGTCGCACAAGCATGCCGACATGACCCGCCTCACCCGTCCTCTGGACGTAGCGGAGTACAAATACATGGAACACAGCATCGAGTCGATTTACGACAAGTTCACCACCCTCGTTTCGGAAGGCCGCGGCATCGAGAAAGCCAAGGTCGATGAAATCGGGCAGGGCCGTGTCTGGACCGGAGCCGATGCAATCAAGATTGGCCTGGTGGACGAAATCGGCACCCTCAACGATGCCATCGAATATGCAGCCTCGGCAGCCGGGCTCGAAAGCTGGCAGCTAAGCGAATACCCCAAGCCTCTCACCAGCCTGGAACTGATTATGGAAAACATCGGACAGAATTCCGAGCACAAATATGTGAAGGCCCTCGGCAAACTCACCGAACCCCAGGTGATTGCCCGCATGCCTTATCAGATTACGATACTCTAAAGCAGCATCAACACTGCCAGAACATAGATTAGGTATCCCTGAAACAGGGCCCTGGTGCGATTAAGTGAACTGACCATGTAATCCATCGGGGCCTTTTCATTTATTGCATCCAGCTCCGAAGCGGAGGGAAGGCTCCTGCCGGACCACTTGCGGATAATCTGCCCGTCGGTGAGCATAGTGGCTCCGCCGTTCGCCCGGTTGAAGGTCATAAGGAGCTTGCGGTCGGCAAAATAAGTCTGTGCCAGCAGCACCGGGTCGGTGCTGAGGGAAGCAATGTCTTCGGGCGTGGATGCCGTAAGGAACAGGGGCGTATAGCCCTTTTCGAAAGATACCCTGAGGAATTCCGCTATCCTTTCCACCTTTTCAGGCTTGAGCCTTGCTGGCTCGTAGGCACTCACAATCATCACCTTCCCCGCCATGGCAAGACTGTCGGCATACTCTCCGGATGCATCGGAGAAATAGAAAGCCTCGAGTTCGTTGCCGGGCTGGAAGTCGGTATAGTCGCGCAGCGGGATGGACAGCACGCTGTAGAGAAGGAAGAGAAACGACGAAAACGCAGCTATGCCGAAGCTGACATATTTTAAGCGTTGCGGTTCGCCCAGGTTGCGCATGGGCATGAATGCCAGCAGCCACAGGGCCGCAAGGATGAGGTTCTTCAGCAAGGTCTGCCCGTGCCCCAGATGGATGAATTCGCCGAAGCACCCGCAATCCATTGCAGGCTTGGCGATAAAGAGGATGAGGGTGATGATGGTGAAGAAGATTATGGTGATGCCGGAAATCATCGCCACGGCCTTGCGCCACACTCCTGCGATGAGGGCGGAGCCGAGCACACATTCGAAAAGGGCGAGGGCACATGCAAGAAAACGGGATGCAAAGAGGATGAATCCGAGATGGAAGAATTTGATGTATTCATCCACGATGAGGCCGCTGCCCACAGGGTCCATCAGTTTGAGCGTTCCGGCAACGAAAAACACCAGACCAATCAGCACCTCACATATTCTGCGAAATCCGTTCATAAGCCCAATTTACTGTCTACCAGCGCTTTGATTTTGGCAAAAATCTCTTCAGGCGGAAGCATTCCGCCTTCGGCATCGGCGCAGTCCACCACCTGAAGGCCCTTGTCAACTTCAGCCTGGCGCAGGTACATGGCGCGCACCCTTTTCTGGAATTCTATATCCTCTTCGTGGATGTCCTGCGCATGCTGCAGATATGCCCTGTCGGAGCCTTTGCGTTCGGAATGTATGTTCTTCTCTACAAAGCCCATGGGCACATTCAGGAAGATGTTCAGGTCCGGCCTCGGCTCCCCGAACTGCCCGAACTCGGTATTGATAATCCATTCCCTCAGGGCTTCCGCCTCGTTGGGATTGGGAAGTTTGGCGCACTGGTACGCGATGTTCGAATACACATAGCGGTCCAGAAGGACGGTGTTCCCCCGGGCGAGTGCCGCCTTGATTTCAGGGGCCGCACCATGGCGGTCTTCGGCAAACAGGAGAGCCACAAGCTGGGGATGCACGGCTTCGATGCTTCCGAATTCCCCGCGCAGGAAGCGGCTGATAAGACCGCCATACACTGCCGACTCATAGCGTGGGAAATGGATGTAACGCAAGCCCTGCAGCCTGCTTTCGAGATAGGTGCGGAGCATCCGTACCTGCGTGGATTTTCCGGCTCCGTCGAGCCCTTCAAGAACTATCAGCATAGACTGCAAAGATAATGATTATATTTGCATTATGGAACTGATGGGAATCCTTAACCTAACGCCCGACTCTTTCTATGCCCCGAGCAGGGCTTCGGGAGTTGCAGAGGCGATGAAGCGTATTGAAGACTTGCTGGAGCGCGGCTGCAGCATTATCGATATTGGCGCCGTGTCGACGCGCCCGGGCGCTGCGGAAGTGCCCGTAGAAGAAGAATGGCGCCGCCTGGAGCCGGTTTTGACCGAGATAGCCGGAGGAGAGAAGTCTCCGGCTATCTCGGTGGATACCACCTCTGCGGAGATTGTCCGCCGCTGCTACGACATTATCGGGCCATTCATCGTGAACGACATCTCCGCCGGAGAAGACGATGCGCAGATGCTACCCACCGTGGCGGAACTCGGCCTCGAATACATAGCCATGCACAAAAGAGGGAATCCCCGGAGCATGGATTCCCTGTGTGACTATAGCGAAGGGGTTGTGAAAGCGGTGGACAGCTACTTTAGCAGCTTTTCAGACAAGGCTCTGGAATACGGGATACAGGACTGGATACTCGACCCGGGATTCGGCTTTGCGAAGAATCCGGAGCAGAATTGGGAGTTGCTGGAAAGGCTTCCGGAATTCCGTCATTTCGGCAAACGCATCCTCGTCGGCGTCGCCGACAAACGCTTCACCCGCACGCCGAATCCCTTCGCAAAGGACTCTCCTGCCGACACCGGCTCAGCCTACGCCGAACGGCTTGCTGCCGAGCGCGGCGCCGACATCCTCCGCATCCACTGAAAGAACCTCGGGCTCAGTCGTCGAAGGCGGCGGGAACGATGTCGATATTGCCTTCCGGCTTGGAGAGATGGATGCGGCGGAAAGCGTTGACCGCGAGGCCAAGCAGCACCACGCAGGCGGCGAACACATACCAGTATCCCGACCCGAGCACATCCATCCATGTATCCATCTCATCCAGGGAAGAAATGTGGCCCAGTACAAGGGCGACGGTATTGTTGGTGAAGTGCATCAGCATGGTGAGTTTCAGCGAGCCGGTGCGGTAGTACACAAAGCCGAAGAGGCAGCCCAGGATGAAAGCGGGCACCGCCTGCCAGGGATTCATGTGGATAAACGCGAAGAATACAGCCGAAATGACTATGGCCCAGGCAGGTTTAACCTTGCGGACGAGAAGCCCGCGGAGTATCATGCCCCGGCACAGCCATTCCTCAAAGAAAGGTGCGAAAATGCTCACGCACAGGAAATTCACCCAGAACTTGCCCGTAGTCATGCTCTTGAGGGTCGTTTCCAGCCATTCGGGCATGGGAGGAAGCAGCGAACCCGCAGCATCGCCGAGAACTCCGCAGGTAAAGGTAGCGAGAATCACCAGCGCGGCACAGGCCCATGCACCGAGGGGCTCGAAATGATTATTGTCGAGCCTGGCGCCCTTGAACGAAAGGGCGTTGCGCCTGCTCACGGACGAAGCCCAGAGCATGGGAGGGATGAACATGACGGGATACGACACCAGGGTGCCGTACTCCATTGCCGCCGCCTGCTCCATCACAGCCATGAACACGAACACGATTACATTGCCTATGACGGCGCCCAGAAGCAGGAACAGGAGCATGATGAACATGTCAGCCACTGACGGGATGCACCATGTGTAATGGCTGAGGATGTCGAAATTGCCGCGCTTTGCCATATCAATAAAGGGGTGAGGGATAGACGCCTTCTGCCACAAGCTGTTCGAACTTGGCCACTACGCCCGGGCGGTCTTCCTTGTAAGTGACGCCGAACCAGCGGGAAGGAGTGGAGAGCACTTCGGTGGCGGCACTTCCGTCCTTGATCATGCAGTCGATGGCATAAGGGATATAGAATTCTTTCTTGAGCTCACCGATGTTGGCCTTCAGGAAGTCGTTGAAAATGGCCTCGCTCTTGGCAAAATAGTCGGGGGTGAAGCCCCACATGTTCATGGAGCAGAGGGCCTTGCCGTCGAGCACGATATGGGTGTCGCCGTTTACGGAATTGTCGCCGTAAACCACTCCGTCGTCTTCCTTGGCAATGTTCAGGTGCTCTTCAACGGCAGTGAGAATGCGGTCGGCTCCGTAATGGCAGATGCCGCGCGACACGCTGCCGCTCTCCGACAGGGTCTTGTCGAGCTCAAATCCCACGATGCAGAACTGACCTTCGCTCTTCTCATGCGCACGGCACCAGTCACCCAGGATGCCGAACGACTCCTTGCCGTAATAATCGTCACCATTGATGACGGCGAAAGGCTCATTAATCACATCCTTCGCCATCAGCACCGCATGTGCCGTGCCCCAGGGCTTCTGCCTCTCGGGATTCAGGGTGAAACCTGCGGGAATCTTGTTCAGTTCCTGGGTAACGAACACAAACTCCAGGGGCGTGCCGTCGATGCAGCGAACTCCCGAATATTTTTTCGCCACAAGGGCTTTCATGTCCTCGAGGAAATATTCGCGCACGATGTACACGACCTTGCCGAAGCCCGCCTTCACGGCGTCGTAAATGGAATAATCGATTATGGTTTCACCGGAGGGGCCGAGGCCGTCCATCTGTTTGAGGCCGCCGTAACGGCTGCCCATTCCGGCAGCAAGAACAAGAAGTGTAGGTTTCATAAAATTTATTGGTTAATCTCTGCAAATTTAACTATTTTTGCGATAATGTCACGGGTCGGAAAAGATATATGGAACAAGAGCAAGGACGGTAACAAAGCCGGACAGCGTTCCTTCATACGCTATTTCATCATTTCCACCGCAATCTGCCTGCTGGTCCTGTTCGTAAAGCGAGACAGCATCATCCGCATGATAGGCGCAGGCTTCACCATCCGCAGGCAGAACCGCGAGATGCAATATTATCAGAAGCAGATAAACGAACTGGACCGCCAGATCGGCATCCTGAGCAACGACCGCGACACTCTCGAAACCCTCGCCCGCGAGCAGTACCTTTTCGCGGAACCGGGCGACGAGGTCTATCTCACCAAAGAACGCTGACGCGGAAATCCGAACACGATTGCCATCACCGCCACCACCAGAAGGGCCAGCGGATAGTACAGGTGCGTGATAATGGGGATGGCGGATATGCCTGCGAGCCCCGAAGCCATCAGCAGCTGGGCTCCATAGGGAAGTATCCCCTGAATGATGCAGGAGAAGGTGTCCAGGATGCTGGCGCTCTTTCTCGGGTCGACCCCGAAATGCGTGGAAATATCCTTGGCAATGCTGCCCGTGGTAATGATGGCAATGGTGTTGTTGGCCGTGCACACATTGGCGAAGGCAACCAGCGCCGCAATGCTGAATTCGGCACCCCTCCGCCCCTTTATGCGTCTGGTAAGGGCATTGATTATGAAGTCGATGCCTCCGTTGTGGCGGATGATTTCAAGCATTCCACCGGCGAGCATGGTTACGATGATGAGTTCTCCCATGTTGCCTATGCCCTCTCCCACTGAGCCGAGAAAATCTATCCAGCCGAAACTTCCGTTGCAGAATCCGATTACCGCGTTCAGCAGAAGCCCTATCGAAAGGACCCCGAGCACATTCATCCCGCAGATGGCAAGGACTATGACCGAAATGTAAGGAATGAGCAGGACGAAATTCACGCCCCCCGCATCGGGGGTGGCGTCGTATCCGCTGCCCAGAAACAGGTAGAGCACTGCAACCGCGACAGCGGCGGGGGCCGCTATCCAAATGTTGGTCCGGAACTTGTCCGACATGGAACAGCCCTGGCTTTTTGTCGCTGCGATGGTGGTGTCGGAGATAAACGAGAGATTGTCGCCGAAGAAGGCTCCTCCCACTATCGCGCCGAGCACCAAAGCGAGGGGCGCCCCCATCCCGTCTGCAAGACCTGAAGCTATCGGCACCAGGGCAACGACCGTACCCACGCTGGTGCCAATAGCCATGGAAATGAAGCAGGAGGCCACGAACAAGCCCATAAGGATAAACCGCCCCGGCAGTAACTGAAGGGTAATGTTCACCGTGGCGTCGATGGACCCAATCGCCTTGGCCGTACTTGCAAAAGCTCCGGCCATGACGAATATCCATATCATAAGCAGCACATTGGAATGCCCTGCGCCACGGGAGAAAACAGCTATCCGCTCATTGATGCTTCCGGCCGGTGTGATGACAAGCGCATATCCGGAAGCTATCAGGAATGCGGATGCGATGGGAACCTTGTAGAAATCGCGGGCGATGAAGGACGACACCAGGTACACTGCCAGAAAAACCAGCAGCGGACTCAGCGCAAGAAGTCCTTTGGTCCTGCCCGTCATTTGCCGATTTCTTTGAGCATTTCGGCCACGGCGGCCTCAAGCTGCCTGTCTTCGCCGCGCGCCACGCTTTCGGGGTCGTTGTAAACCACTATGTCGGGCACAAGCTGCAAGTTCTCAAGATACCTGTCGTTGGCAACGCTCCATGAACCTATCTGGGGAATACCGAACACAAGGGAAGGATCAACCTGGGTTTCCCACCACACCGAAGTTGCAGTGCCGGGAACAGGGGCGCCGATAATCTTTCCGGTGCCGAGGGCCCTGTAGCAGTAAGGGAAGCCGCAGGCATCGGAATAATTGGCTTCGCAAACCACTACGCACGAAGGCTTTACCCATTTGTCATAGGGCTCGGGAGCCATGTAAACTCCGCGGGCCTTGCGTTCCGTGTACAGTTTGCCGTCGAGGAAGGTGGCAAGGTCGTTATGGAGCCATCCGCCGCCGTTGTTGCGGGTATCAACAATCAGGGCGTCGCAGGTGCGGTACTTGCCGAGGGCCTTGGAGTACACCTCGCGGAAACTTGCAGAGTTCATCCCGCGCACATGCACATAGCCTACCCTGCCGCCGGAAAGTTCTTCCACACGCTTCTCGTTGTTACGCACCCAGCGCTGGTAATATCCTTCACTGTCGCTGCCCGAAGGAGTGATGAGCACATCCTTCTGCCTGCCTCCGGCCTTTACGGTTATGAGAATACGCTTGCCGCTCTTCTGGGCGAGGGCGCGGTACCAGGGAGTGCCTGCCTCGACCTCCTTTCCGTCAATGGCGAGGATAAGGTCGCCCTCTTTCATCTCGGGAGCGTATCTGCGCAAGTTGCTGTAAGGCAGGAACTCCTTCACCTTCAAGCCCTTGCCAGTATAGTCCTCGTCGAAAATCACACCCAGATGGCCAACATTGCCCGATGCGGCACCGTAGCGTCCGCCGGTATGGGAACCGTTGAGTTCGCCAAGCATCTCGGAAAGCAGTTCGCGGAAAGCGAAGTTGTCGGTGATGTAGGGCAGGAACTGGCGGTAGTTCTCCCCAACCGCAGCCCAGTCGACGCCGTGCATGTCGGACACATACCACTTTTCCTTGACCTGCCTCCAGCAGTGCTCGAAAATATACTCACGCTCTTTTTCGGGGAAGTACTCGAATTCTCCCCTGAAACTCACGCCCTTGGTGCTGAAGTTGTTGGGGTCGGCCTTGGTGACACCGCTACCGCCTACCACATACACGCTCTTGCCGTCGGCAGAGGGAATGAAGCGACCGCCAAATCCTTTCTTTATCACCTTGATGCTGCCGTCCTTGCGGTCAACCTGCACCAGGTCCATGTTTCTTTCGAGCTGCACGCTGTAGAAGAGTTTCTTGCCGTCGGGGGTAAGAAGATAGTCGCCGATGCGTCCGGAATTGCGGGTGAGTCGCACGATGCGGTCGAAGCGTCCGTCAAGTTCGAGATTCAGCTTGGCGGGCTTCTTGGAAGTGCTGTCCTTCGCAGCCTGCTTCTTGTCTTTCGCAGCCTGCTTGTCGTCCTTCAACAGACCCTCTATCTTTTCGAGGTCCTCGCCGCGGATGAAGTTCACATATGCTTCGTCGTCGAAGAACATGATGTAGATGTCACCCTCCGCTCCCCAGCTGCCGTGACTGCGGTAACCGGCCTTGTCGGAGGTGTAGGTCATGGCCTTTCCGCCCATGGCCCACTTGAAGTTCCCGTCGGAATATCCGCTCTGGGTCAGGTCGGTAACTTCTCCGCTCTCAACATCGATAAGGCATATATCCTCGTTATACATGCGCTGCTCTCCCTGATATGTCGAGAGTATGTAGCGGCTGTCCGGGCTCCATTCAAACTGAAGGTCGCCGTCGGAATAGGAATAGTTAACCCCTTCCGGCAGAAGCACTTTCTCCTTGCCTCCGGAGGTGCTGCACACCACCAGCGCCGTGCGGTTGCGAAGATATGCCAGCCACTTGCCGTCGGGCGACACGCTGGGCTGGAAGCATACCTGCCCTTCGGGCGTGATGCGTTCTTCCTTGACCTTGGTTGTGAAGGTAAACATCTTGTCAGCCTTGTCGGTAAGCGATGCCTTGTAGATGGCCCACTCGCCGCTGCGCTCGGATGCATAGAAGAGGCTGCGGCCATCCTTTCCGAAAGCCACTCCCCTCTCTGCTTCGGGGGTGTCGGTAATGCGTCTGGTGTCACCGAGTTCAAGGGGCGTGACGAACACATCGCCACGCGAAACCACCGCAATCTCCTTCCCGTTGGGAGAAGCCGAAAAACCGTTCAGGCCGGAAGTGGTCACCCTGTATGTATGCTCGCGCTGGTTATTGTCCTTGCTTATGCTGATTTCAAGCTTTACGGGCGCGGAACCTTCCTTCTGGGTATATAAATCTCCGTTCCAGGAATAGCAGAGCACGCCGTTGCCGCTGATGCTCAGATACCTCACCGGGTTCTTTTCGAAGGATGTGACGCGCACCGGAGCGGCACCGTTGATGTCCGACTTCCAGATATTGGCATCACCGGCCCATCCGTTTTCCGCGACGGGCGTTTCGCTCTGCTCGCTCACATAGTAGTAATGGACGCCGTCCGGGGCGAATACAGGAGTGCGGTCTTCCCCTATGAAGGATGTAAGCTTAGTATATTTCCCGTCCTGAAGTTTCCATATATTACGGGCGGCTGAAGAAGTATGATGCTTGCGGTAAGGGTCTTCGGGGCTGGTAATATCCTCGTAAAGGATGACTCCCGCGGCATTGATGTCGGCGGCTCCAACCCTCACGGATGCCACGCGCACCGGCACCGGCAGCGAAGCGTTATCGGCGGCAAGGGCCCGGGCAAGGTCTATGCTGTAAAGGGTCGCATAACCGGGGAAGGCGCTGGAAGAAGCAAGTTCCTGATAATAAGCTCCGAAAAGAATCTTTCCGTCCTTCGACACGGCGTAAGGCGACTGTGCTCCGCCATAGTCGGTAAGGCGCTTGGGGCTGCCTCCGTTCACCGAAACCGCCCAGAGGTCTTTCTGCCCTTCGCGGTGCGATGCAAAAATGACATACTTTCCGTCGGGGCTCCAGCGGGGTTCGGTGTCGTGCGCAGGGTTGGTAGTGAGCCGGACGGCCTGTCCGCCGGTGGCGGGAACGGTCCAGATATCCCCCTGATACACGAATGCCACGGTGCTGCCGTCAGGAGAGATGGCGTTCTGACGGAGCCAGCGGGGAGTTTCATTTGCAAAGGCAGCGGCGCAGAAAATGGCGGCTGCAAAAACAGCGATAAACTTCTTCATACTAACTAATGTTGCTTATACGGCCTCAAAGATATAAAAAAATGGCAAAAGGAAATGCCCCGGCACCTATTATTCTGCGATGAAAGGCCGGAGGTATTCGCCTATGCGGTCAAGCCAGGTGTAACTGCCGGTTCCGGGGGATGCCGTGCGCTGGAAGCAGTGCTTGCGGGTGGCGAGGGTATGCAGCTCGCTCTGCACGCCCATGGCGCGCATCTTTTCCCATACTTTCACGGAATTCATGGCGGACCATCCGTCGGCATCACCATGGATTAGGAGCATGGGGCAGGTGTCGAGGTCGAAGGTGAATTCCGGCACGAGCACGGCGGAATCATCGTTGCCTCCGCCGGTATTGTGATGGTCGATGCCGTCGGTGAGGGCGTAGGCGGGATAGATGCCGATTCCCCACTGCACTTTGCAGGATACTTTGTCAATGTCGTCGATGGGCCGGTATGCCCTGTGTTTCGACGAGGTGGCTCCAAGGAGGGTGAGATGGCCTCCTGCGGATGAACCCATGATGCCTATGCGGTCGGGGTCGAGGCCGTGCGATGCGGCTTCGTTGCGCACTGTCTTGATTGCACGCTGGAGGTCTTCAAGGGCGGTGGTGTGCTTGGAGAGCCCTTCAGGACGGGGAGTGCGGTATTTAAGGGTTACGACCGTCACTCCCATGGCATTGAGGTAGCGCCTTGCCGGGGCGACTTCGAATCCGTCGGGGTCGTTTCCGGTGTAGTTGCCCCCGGAGTAGATTATCTGTATCGCATGAGTTTTCAGTTGTTTCGGGAAATGCCATTCGATATAAGGCTCGCACTGTGCATCCTGCCTGTCAGGCATCTTCCCTTCGGGCCAGATGGATTCTTTTTTATACGCTCCGCGGTCGTCGTCGGAAGGAAAACGCGACATCAGGGGCACCTCTTCGGCAACCGGGCCCAGCCATCCCATCTGGGTCATGAATTCAAGCGCCCTTTCGAAGCCGAAGGCACCGTGTTTTTTTCCGGGATAAAGATGCAGCTCCGCCGGAATCCCCATACGCCTGAGCTGCCTGTATACTTGGGTGGAGCCATTTGGAGAATATGGGTCCAAGCCGCCATGGTGCAGGCTTACAGGGCAGGTTTTCCCGTCAAACTTGAACACTTTGCTAAGCGCCACATCGGTGCCGTAACCGTCGCGCTCGGCGCTGGTGCCTTTCTCACCGTCGGTCGTGACATAGGCGGGAGCGTTGGCGATGGCCCAGTTGATGTGGCAGGGCACTTCGTCGAGCTTATCCACCGCTTCGTAGGCCGGAGTCTGCGAGGATGTTGCGAGAAGCAAGGCAAGGT
Source organism: Bacteroidales bacterium (assembly GCA_017469425.1). Classification (GTDB taxonomy): domain Bacteria; phylum Bacteroidota; class Bacteroidia; order Bacteroidales; family UBA932; genus Cryptobacteroides. The sequence continues at coordinate 2,126 of JAFUGJ010000062.1, read as the reverse complement.
GAGCACCCGCCGACATTCCCACTGCGCCTATCTTTTCGGGGTCGAATCCCCTCTTCGCGGCCTCGCTGCGCACCATGCGCACGGCCCTCTGCCCGTCCTCCCAGGCCGACTGGTAGATGGGTAGGCCGACGGGACGGGGAGTGCGGTATACGAGGTTCACGCACTGCACTCCATGCGCCGTAAGCTCTTCGCGCCAATATTTTATGAGGGATACATCGCAGCAGTCTTCATAGGCGCCTCCGGATATGAGTATCATGCAGGCCCCATTGGGATTGGCAGGCTTCTCGAACCATTCAAGGTAAGCCGTGCGGTATTTGTCGGGATTGAATCCCTTTGCGCCGGACTCGTCGGTCATGGCGGCAATCTGATGCTTCTGTGCGTCGGGCATCTTGCCTTTCGGCCAAATGGTTTCGCGCTCAAAGGCGGAAAGCTGCAGGGTGCTGAGGATAATCAGCAGGCAAAACAATTTCTTCATAAAAACTAACGATATAATTCACTCAGCACCGCAAGAGAACGGATACTGAGCGGGATTTCGGAATATACGGATATGTAACGCAGAAGACCTTCCGCCATGGCGCTGCGCTTCTCCCCGCTGAGGGGATAGATGAGAAAAGATGCGAAGTCGGCCTTCAGCAGGTCCTGCATTTCGGCAAGATTCCCTTCGGCAAAGGGAGCGAGGCTTTCAAAACTCGGAGAGAAACCCAGCACGGAGCACAGTTCCAGCAGGAAGCGGAGATGATAGTTGGAAAAATCCCCTTCCAGCGAATCCAGGGTGAGGATACTGCGCTCGCACCAGCCGTAGAGTTCAGCATCGGCGCTTTGTAAGCATCGGTAAAGCACTTCGCTGATGAACATGGTGACGGCGTTCTTGTCGAAACTGCTCCGCAGTCCTGTGAGCGGAAACGCCGCGGAAATGCCCCTGAGCCGCCACAGGTCCGACTTGGAATTCTCAACGATTTCGGTATCCAGAATGCTGAGCGGCAAGTACATAGCCTTGCTTCCGCCCTTGCGCACCCCGGCAATGAAACTGCGCCTCCCCAGCTCGCGGCTGATGCAATGCAGCACCAGGGAATTGTCGCCAACCTTGGTGGAATTCAGCACTATGAGCCTGGAAGAAAGAATCATCAATACAAACGGGGTCAGCAGATGTGATTTGCAGTAAAGTAGCGGAGCAGTTGCTGCAGGGCGTGGCCGCGGTGGGAGATGGAGTTTTTGGCTTCTTCGGAGATTTCGGCCATGCTGAGGCCGGGGTAGGCGTCGGGGATGAAGACCGGGTCGTAGCCGAAGCCGCCGGAGCCGGAGCGGGCGAGGGCGATGCGGCCTTCGCAGATTCCGTCGAACTGAAGCGCATTACCGTCCGGCAGAATGAGCGTTGCGCAGCACACGAAGCGGGCGCGGCGGTCACTTACGCCGTGCAGATTAAAAAGAAGCTTGTCTATATTCGAGGCGAAGTCATGGTCGGAACCGGAGCCGTCCAGACTGGCATAGCGGGCCGAGTATATGCCCGGGGCGCCTCCGAGAGCATCGACAGCAAGGCCGCTGTCGTCTGCAAGCACTGCCATAGGAGAAGGCAGCATGCCATAGAGATGCCTGGCTTTAAGAAGGGAGTTTTCGCTGAAACTGCTCCCGGTTTCTTCTATATCGACTTCTTCCTTGCTGAATCCCAGGTCGAAGGGCGATACCACTTCGATGCCCGCAGGGGCGAGGATTTCAGCGGCTTCACGCAGTTTTCCTTTGTTGGCGGTAGCGAATATCAGTTTCATGGCGTACTATTCAATATGATACCAGCGGGCTTTCGAGAGCCGTGCGAAGTTCATCATCATAGCGGATGCGCACTTCCACTCCCCCGGTCTGATAGTGGTAGCGGGTGGCGATTTCTTCTTCGATGAAGGGGATAATCTCATCTTTTTTAAGGCGAAGGAAGCTTTCCTTATCCATTTCGAGGGCCTTTTCAAGGGCGGAAAGTTCATCCTTCATGCTGTCGGCGAGCTGGTCTTTCACGAGTTCCTTGCGCATCTGGTCGAAATAGGTGCGGGCCGATGAGCGGTAGTCGAATTCTTTTCCCTTGGCGAATTCCACGAAGGAGTCGAAGTCGCTGAAGCGGAAATCCCTGGCAGCGGGGATGC
>JAFUGJ010000061.1 GCA_017469425.1 Bacteroidales bacterium | reverse complement strand
TTAAATGGCCTGACACAAGGCGGTACCCGGTTTGACTGGGATGCCGATGTTGAGTTCTTTGGCAACTTCGACAATTCAGAGATTCTGGATGCAGGCATCTCCGTGGAAGCGTATGTCGAGAAGGCATCGCGCTATATCGGAGTGGATTGCAGGATTTCAGGAGAGGTGACTGTGCAGTGCGACCGCTGTCTGGAGGATCTCCGGCTTCCGGTGGATACCGGCTTCAAGCTTAGCGTCAAGTTTGGGGATGAAGCCGGAAGTGCCGATGCGGGCGACAGGGAAATCGTGATGGTTCCCGAGGGAGAGAGCGAACTCGACCTCAGCCAGTTCATCTACGACTACATCTGCATATCCCTGCCCATGCGCAGGGTGCATGCCGAGGGGCAGTGCAATCCCGATGCAGTCCGGTATCTGAAGAGTGAAGCCGATGCTGTAGGGGAGACTCCGCTTGCGGACAGCCCCTTTGCAGCGCTGAAGGACATGATGAAATAACAATAAATAAAATACAGTACCATGGCACATCCGAAACACAAACTTTCAAAGCAGCGCAGGGACAAGCGTCGTACCCACGATTTCGCTCCCGTTCCTACTCTTGCTACCTGCCCTAACTGCGGTGCAACCGTAATGTATCACAGGGTATGTCCTGAGTGTGGCTACTATCGTGGCCGTCAGATTATCGTCAAGGACGAAAACTAAAAACGGGGCCTCTTAGTTCAACGGATAGAACGGAGGTTTCCTAAACCTTAAATAGTGGTTCGATTCCACTAGAGGCTACCAAAGTGGACTTTCCCGAAAAAACGGGTGAGTCCACTTGATTTTTTTTGTAATACATTGATATTCGCTCAAATTTGAAATAAGGTTCATGCCATACTTTACCTTTCCTTTGATGTTGAGGTCATTTGCGCTTTTAATGGCTTTAATTCGGCCTTCCAGATTGCGGACAACTTGCAATTCTTTCTCCAGTTTGGATAATTCAACTTTATTCCCGTTCGCCAAAAAGATAAACTTGTGTTACTAAGTCTTGTACAGATGACTATTTACACTATTATGCTGCGCGCTAGCTTTGTTATGTTCTTGTGGACCCAAAACAGATGTAGATAAGGCTAATGCAACTATACAAGGCTGTCTCTACAAAACTGGATACCTGTTATAACCGAATCTCCTTCCGTCAGGATGTCATAGGCGCAGCTATGTAAAGAACTATGGGAAATATCTAGACTCTAGGCAGTATATTTTGGATGCGTTTGATAATAATGATAGGAGCCAGGTTGTCGGATGGTGGGCAACGCATTATTTTCAAAATGGAGGAATTAATACTCATGGAAGTTTCATCCTTCCCTGAAGAGAGTGATGAACAGATGAAAGCAATCTCAGAATTGATAACCGATGTGATTGAGGATAGAGACCTGCTCCCAGAGTATAAGAGCAACCTTGAAAAGTTTAAGGCAAATAACAAATAATAGTTTTTTAATACAAACCCTTAAGGTGATACATTCGGCAACGGTGTATCACCTTGTTCTTTTTCAAAAGGTTTTCTATTATAGCCTTGAAAGTAAAAGAAAAATGACTACCTTTGCAAGGTCATATAATATGACGGCTAACATCAAAAGTGAAAGCAGGCATCTACCCTTAATAGGTGTCTGTTTTATTTCTCTCAAAGACGCTCAACTCGAGGGGAGGTGCTGAATCAAGGAAGTCCGTTGTCTTTACAAGATGTTAGTTAAATATTATATGAAAAGAAAGACAAGGCGAATACTTGTTCTCTACTCCATTAGGATGGAAGTCGAGAGGCTTGTCAAGGTGAAGGCGTACAAACGCGTTCGCAATGGCAAAACCGAAAGAGTTCGGAGCCACTACCGTAGGTATTAAGGGTGCTGAAGGTAGTAGTGTGAAGAGTTCTGCTGCTTAGCGGCGGCTCTATTCTATCCCCTCGAGTTTTTTATTTCCAAGTATTTGGTTTGAGAACGGTTCTTTTTTTGTTGTTTCATGTTTCGAAGGGAAGCGTAACCAGAATCGTCTGGACTCCTTCAGAGAAGGGAATGGTGCGGACCCATGCGGCGACGAATGTGTCATTAATGCAGGAGAACCTTATCCTGACTTTGCTGTTTAGAAATGGCGAACTGATGGAAATGCTTTCCTTTTCTACGAAGGATGAACCCTTTGCCTGATAGGTTTTCCATTTACCGTCTTGATAGACGAGCTTTCCTTCCACCGTGTTCAGGGGCTTCGGCATTTCGTCCATATAAGTGTTTACATCCAGGGAAATCTCGTCACCTTCTTCCCAGATAATGTCAATTCCGGATTCGGTAAGGCCGTTGATGATGGCTTTGGTCTCAAATTCATTCGAAACATCAAACCTTAAATGTGCGTTATACTCCGTCTTGTTGCATCCGTTCAGCAGGAGTACCATTATTGCGGCAGCTACGAGTTTTGTTTTCATGACAGAACCTGTTTACTGATTATAAGCTCCGCAATATACGAATATTTTTTCACGCAGCAAATTTCGGGTGTGGACACCCGTTTCAGCAGCGTGCAATTATTCGGAAAGAGATGAGGGCGGAAGGTTCTCCCTTCCCCACTGCCTGTCGGGTTTCGATGTCATGCGAAGTTCCAGCACCCCTCCTGCCATGAGTTCCTCGTGCGTAAACCAAGCCCTGTCAAGGACCTTTCCGTTCAGGGTGGCTCCGCAGATGTACTTGTTGCGCTCCGAGGCACCTTTCGCCTTCACCGTAAAGAGCCGTCCGGAAGGCAGCCGTATGCTGCATTCTTCAAAGAACGGGCTGCCAATCGCATAGACGGGGATGCCCGGAGTAACGGGAAAGAATCCCATCATGGAGAACACGACGAAAGAACTCATGCCCCCTCCGTCTTCGTCACCCGGAATGCCGGATACCGTGTCGGAAAACAGCATGCCGATAAGTTGGTGGATGCGTTTCTGCGTCTTCCAGGGGCTGCCGAGATAATCATAGATATACGGGATGTGGAAGCCGGGCTCGTTTCCCATCGCAAACTGCCCCACCATACCGGTGGCGTCCGGCAGATATGTGAAGAACTGGAACTTGGGAACGGACAGCTGTATGCGGAACAGGTCGTCCAGTTTCTTTTCCGCCTGCTCCCGTCCTCCCATGAGCGTAAACAGGCCCTGCAGGTCGTGCTTGACATCCCATTGGAAGGTATAGGCATTGTTCTCGGTAAAGTAGGCCCTGTCCATGTATCTCGGGTCCACTCCTTCTATCCACTGCCCGTCCTTGTCCTTGGGCCAGAACATGCCCTTGTCGGCACGGTAAACATTGCGGTAGAATGCGGCCCTTTCCATGAACAGCGCTTCGTCTTCGGTTTTTCCGAGTTCGCGGGCGAGTTTTGCAGCCGCCCAGTCGGCATAGGAATAGGCGGTTGACAGCGAAACGGCCTGCCTGCGTTCCCAGGGCAGCGAAACGGCATCCACGGTCTCGGCCTCTCCGGGGTGAAGGGCGGGATACCAGCCATTTTCGTTGTAGAAGTCGTCCAACTCGCACTTGGGGCCGTTCCTCCAGGGAAGGAGCGTAGAGTTGAGGGAGGCTTCCCTGATGCCTTCGTAGGCGGTTTCAAGGTCGAAACGGAGACCCTTTGCCCAGGAATCGGCCATCCATACCGCCGCGTAATTGCCGGTCATCGCAGGCCAGTCTCCCCATATTACGGCAAAAGAGGGCATGTTGCCGCACTGCCTGTACATCTCTACATAGGATTCGAGCATGTCTTCCTCCCTTCCGGGGTCCAGGATGGTATGCAGCGGCTCAAGGGAAATGTGGGTGTCCCACATCCAGTTGTCGGTATAGAAGGTCCTTGAGCTTTCGTGGATTTCATGGTCGAAGGCGCTGTAATAGCGTCCTTGTTCGGTGATGTCCACCATCCTTTCGCAGCAGCGGTAGAGCGAGGTGTAGAAAAGTCTTTGCTGTGCAGGCGTGCCTCCTTTTATCCGTATCTGCCCGAGAGTGCGGCTCCATAGCTCCCTCGCCTGTGAGAGAGTCTTTTCAAAGTCGTGGGAAGGAATCTCGCTTTCCAGGTTGGCGGCTGCCTGTGCATTGTCGATGTACGAAAGGCCGTACCGGATGGTAATCTTGCCGGGGCCGCAGGAAAGCAGTACCGAGCTTCCCCCGGCAGAAGTTTCGACTGCCTGCACGGCTTTGCTGAATGAAATTTCCGCGTATGCCGACATGCCATGAAAGTTTTCCCTTCCGTGCAGGGCTCCGCCTTCCAGGCTGAAACTGCCGTCGGCATTGAGCGCCCTGAAGCGGAGCAAGCCTTCGGACTGCCCGAAATCCACTTCAATGATGCCGCTCTTCCTTGAGGGGGTGAAACGGATGCTGCAGTCCTCCAGTTCGGAAGAATACAGCCACGGTTTCACGCTCTCGTTGTCGTATTCCTGCATGCGTTCCTGCCACGGCGTGCCGTTCTCCGTAAAGGGGAGGAAGCCGAAAACCGACTCCAGCCTGTGCGAGGTGAGGGTGAGCGGAAAATCCGATATGCGGTCGTCCAGAAGGTCGATGCGCCCCGGCGTCCAGCGGACGAGTTGGTGGGGCAGGTGCACCGTGGGCCTTGTAGGCTGCAGGAGCACTCCAACCCCTCCCACGGTCGGGTCGGTGCTTTCAAGAGGATTGCAATACGGACTGCCGCACCCGCATGCAAAGGCGGACAGCAGCATGGCAAGAAGGATATGTCGGATTTTCATTTACGGGTGTTGTCTATATGATGTTGTGCAGGGATGCCGCCTTCATGGCATCGGCTTCCTTCCGGAGGGCTGCAGGGGTGATACCTCCGCGAATCATTTCGCAGAAGCGGAGAATTATGCCTGAAACCGGCTCGGAAGGGGAGATGTGGCAGACTTCGGATAGGACCTTTCGTGCGTTTTCCACGCTGAATGCCATTCCCGCTTCTGCCAGATAACGGCGCATTCCGGCGGCGATACCGGCGCAGATATAAACGGGGGTGATGCCTTGGTCCACCGCGAGGGTCAGCGCTCCGGAGAGCCTGTCGTCCGGCGACAGTTTTCTCGCAGGGTCGGCTCCCACCCTTGCGCAGGTATCCTTGAGAGCTGCATTCCCAAAGCGTCCCACGAGGTCGCAGATATGCAGGACAAGGGCGTCGAGCGGCACATCATAGCGCCTGCTCAGCGCAATCGCGCTTTCGGTCATGGCTTCGCGCACGATGATGCGGATGTCGGCATCGGCGATTGCCTCGCATATCAGCGGATAGGCGAAAATGTCGCCGAGGTATGCGGTGGTGGCATGCCCCATGTTGTGAACGAAGAGCTTGCGCTTTACATAAAAGTCGAATGGTTCGGAGGGAACCATGCCTTTCACGACCGGAATCTTCCCTTTGAAAGCGGATTTGTCCACGGGAAGGAAGCCGTAGCGCTCGACGCACACCCGAAGCGGCTCCCCGTCTTTCATTTCGTCAGTCTGCACAGGAACCATCCGTCCTATGGAGGCTTCCACGAGCCCCACGGTCTCGGTGAACAGAGCCTGCTCTTCGTCGGAGAGGAGTTCTCGTATCATGCCTTCAAGTATGCGGTTGGCATCGTTGAGATTTTCGCATATTATGATGTTGAGGGGGCGAGCGCCTTCAGCCCATCTCTTGCGCAGTCCGGCAACGATGTTCGGCACTATGAACTTGAGTATGCGGGCACCCACTGCCGTGGCCATGATGTCGCATTCTGCGATTGCTTCCGCCGTGGCCTGCGTGTCGTTTCCGTCCACCGCGCTTACATTTTCAATCATGATGTCCTCGCATCCTGCGTTGGACACTATCCTGATGGGGTAGCGCTGTTTTTCGCGCAGTTCGTCCACGACTCCTTTCGCCACATCCACGAAATTGACCCTGTATCCGGAAAGGCTGAAAAGCGCTCCCACAAAGCCGCGGCCTATGTTGCCGCCTCCATACATGAGTGCTGTCTTCATTTGCTGCGCGTGTTTAGGAATGCTTCTATTGCCTCAAGGGTGGGGGCACCGCCCGTCGAGGTGGAACTGAACAGGTTGAACCGTGCGCTTGCAGATGCAAAGTCGAGAAGTTTTTCGAGGCTGAACCCTTCGTGAATCGCGTACAGGGCACCTGCGCAGAACGCATCGCCCGCCCCTACGGTGGACACTATCTTTTCGCGTGCGGGGCTGAAAGACGCTGCGCTGCAGCATTTTCCGTCGGCCGTGGCAGCCACGCCTCCTTCAGGAAAGTGAATCACCACCATCTTGCGTACCCCGAGACTGAGCAATCTGCGTGCGGCATCCTCCACATCGGAGAATCTTATCGAGCCGTCTGCGGCCCGGAGGGTGATTCCGAGGCTGTTTTCGGCCTCTACCTCGTTCACTATCAGGTAGTCGGTATAGGGAAGGCAGGGGAGTACCACCTTGCGGTATCTGTCGCTCTCTTCCGACACCACATCGACGGATGTTTCATAGCCCTGACGCTGCAGCCCGTCGAGTGCGCGGGCGGCTTCGACTCCGTACTGCGCATCTTCCCTGTCGAGACTGTCGAGCAGCAGCAGATACCCCAGATGGAATATGCGGGCGTTGCTGCGGCATGCGAGCACGCGTGAGGCGTCAAGTTTTGCGTTGGCTCCACGGTAATGGAAGAATGTACGCGCCGCTCCGCCCGATGTCTCGGTCATCACATCCGTGTAGGATGTCGATTCCCCCTCGAGCATCACGAGATTGCTTCGGTCTATGCCGAGCGCGTCGCAGGCGTCCAGGCACATGCGGCCATGGTCGTCGTCGCCTATGCAGCCACCGGCGTAGAGGGGAATTCCGCTCTTCATCGCGGCGAGGTCGGCCAGCACATTGTGCGAGCATCCGCCCAGCCCCTCATCTACTCCCGTAATTGAGGTAAGGTTTCCCTTGCGGGGATATACATCTATGAATTTTACCGAATCGACAACCCAGTTGCCGGCAGAAATGATACCTTTTCTTTCCATGTTATTTTGAAGAAGTTTTGCTTACTGTACCGTATATTGACAGCATGTACATCCAGAAAATCAGCAATACGGCGATTGCGGCGAGCTGCGTGTGGGTCATGTCGGTGACAAGGCCGAGCACGGGTGTGATGAGGGCGCCTCCGGCCACACCGGTAACCAGCAGTGCCGACACCTCGTTGGCCTTTTCCGGCATGTGCTTGAGCCCGAGAGAGAAAATGATGCCGAAAAGATTGGAGTATCCGAGCCCGAACACGGCGACGCAGGCTACCAGAAGCCAGGGGGCCTTTGCGACGAACATCCCAGCCAGTCCGAGGGCCGCCACCGCTATGCTCACGAGATAAAAGCGTTTTTCGTTTATTTTCATCAGGATGATGCCGCCGCAGAATGCTCCCACCGTGCGGGCAAGGAAATAGGCGCTGTTGCCGAGGCCCGCGTCCGCGACATCAAATCCGCATTTCTCCATCAGGAGTTTCGGGAAAGATACGCCCATGCCCACATCGACGCCCACGAGGACGAGTATGGCGATGAAGAAAAGCAGTATGGTCTTGTCTGCAAGCAGTGAGAATGTCCTTCCGAACGAAGCCGTCTGCGCATCGAGTACGGGTTCGCTCTTCACCGGCGACAGCCAGAGCCACAGGGTGGCGAGGAGCGAAATGGCCGCGTAGATGGGGAAGATGAGCCTCCAGCCGAAAGCTGTGCCTACGCATGCCGCGGCGATGATGGGGGCAAGGAAAGAGCACACGGCCTTTACGAACTGCCCCAGATTGATGGTTCCGGTGAGTTTGTCGGGGGATACGACCTCGCTCACGAGGGGGTTCATCCCCACCTGGAGAAGGGTGTTGCCAATGCCGAGAAGGGCGAAGGCGATGATGTAGCCTGCAAAGCTCTTTCCGAAGAAGAGCGGCAGCATCATGGCGGCGAAGCTCACGAGAAAACTCCAGAGCACGACATTCTTCCGCCCGTAGCGGTTCATCAGGAATCCCGTGGGGATGCTCAGCAGGAAGAACCAGATGAAGCATGATACCGATATAAGGCTGACGAGCGAGTCGCTCATGCCGAAATCAGTCTTGATGTAATTTGTGCAGATGCCTACCAGGTCGACGAATCCCATGATGAAGAATCCGAACATGACCGGAAGGATAGTTGTGAACAGAGTTTTGTCCTTTCCCATGTCAGTATTGTTTTATGTCATTTGTTTTCTTCGAGCAGACATCTCAGCAGTTCGAAGTACGACGGTGCGTCCATCCAGACTGCGTTGGCGTCAGCCTCTTCTATTTTCTTCTTGACCTGCGCGTGCCACGAAGGAGTGCGCAGTATCGTGCGGTACCAGTAGAAGGGTATGTCTTCATGCTTTTTCAGATTCGCAAGCACGGCCTTTGCCGACTCGTCCGCCGTTCCGTTGAGGTCCGGTCCGTAGCGCAGCACGGGCATCCCGTCCACGAGCAGGGCCTGGCCGGAGGTCTTCTGCGGCACTATTCCGTCCGGGCTGAATGACGCGTAGGCGGACAGCCCTTCCTGTGACATGCCGGGAGCGTTGCCGTCGATGATGAATCCGGTGATGCTGAGCCCCCATTGTTTGTAGAAAGGCTTGTTGTGTTCGGCCCATGCCTTCACCCCCGAGGGCAGGCCGCTGACCGCGCGGGGTTCTTCAAGCATTCCGGGATTGAGGTATCCGGCTCCGTTGTCGCCTGCGGCGAAGTAATCATTGTCGCTTGCGCTCTGCCTCAGGTAGTCCATTACCATGGGGGCGCGCCTTGCAAGGACGGGATTGATGCACCACATGAGGGGAAGGCTTCCGCGTGCGGAATCTTCCCAAATCTTTGGCATCATCTGGTAAATCCATGCGGAAGCGTCGTAGTCGCCCACATAGAACAGTATATACTTGCGGCTCCTGTCAACCTTGCCGTCGGCTCCTATGAATCCGCGCTCGCGCAGGCTTTCCCTCGTCACCCGTTTCTGAGGATATTCGTCCTGAAGGGGATAGTGCTGCCAGAAAGAGGCATTGGCAAAGGCCCCGTAAGATATGGCGTCGGCGTCCTTGAATGCATTGTATGCGCTGATTATGCGGGCGAATTCCCATTCCGTCTGGACGGGAGTATGGCTGCCCCCCACGCTTCCGTTGTCGGAATACTTGAGGGCCCAGCAGGGGAATCCGCCTATGTGGCAGAATTCCGTGCCCCCGTTCTGCCTGTAAATCTGAAGCAGGATTTCCTTCAGCATGGCAAGGTCGGAGCCGACGGGCTCCTCGGGTGCGTCCGTCGCCGGTTCGTCTCCCCATGGGGAGAGGTCGAAGAAGAAAGCCCTCTTCGATACGAAGAAGTCGTGGTTGGTGAGTTGATGATGATTCAGCCTCGAATTCCCGGGGTGGCGCAGCCAGTACTGGTCGGGATAATAGGCGGCATATCCGGTGTTGCACCTGCCCTTCTCCAGGTAGTTCGCCACTGCCCACCTGTAAGCGGCGCTTTTGGAAGCGAACATGGAGGAGCCGTCATCGTTCACGAAGCTCACGGCCACGGGGTAGCCCGCCTTGACAAGACGCAGGTACAGGCTTCCGGGAGTGGTGTCGTAGCGCACGGCAACGAGGTCTTCGACTCCGGCCACCATGGATGCCAGCGAAGAGGTGGCGGCCACAGCCGGGTCATATACCACGAGCCCCTTTACCATGTCCTTGAAGTGCTCCAGGGCTTTTACAGGGTCGTTCATACGGAGCACGGTGCGTCCTTCGAGCCACTTGCCTCCGCCAATCAGTTTGTCCCACCACCACTGGTCGACATCCAGCCCTTCGTTTTCGATGTAGCGTATGTAGAGCCTGGGTTCATCGCGGTTGACTATCCCCTGGAGGGTGGATACAAGGTGCAGCGCATCCCACATGGATGTGACCGCCGATGCGTCCGAAGCGCTGACGGAATTGTAGCGGCTTAGGTCGAGCAGTACCGTGGATTCGCTTTTTTCCGGCTCCGGCTCCGGCCCCGATTTGCCTGAGGGGTCATTTCCTCCGGCGTGCGAACAGCACAGGAATGAGAATATCAGGGCCGTGGTGATAAGTGATGTCATCGTCTTGGTGTTCATTTTTTTGCGTCGCTAAGAATGTTGACGAGCAGCCTGGCCGCCAGCGGGTCGGAGGCCGCTTTCTCAGTGCATATTGTCGAAACCATCGCACTTCCACTGCCGCTGCTGATGCGTTCGAGGGAGAATCCGCGTATGGCGTCGAGCTGCTTCATCCTCACATCGGGTCTCGCATCGATATAGGCGTGGATGTCCATATATCCTGCAAGTTCCTCGACCTGCGGACAGCGTTTGCTCTTGAGGGCCGTGCGGCATACGGCAGGGAGTGCCGCAGTTCCGTCGTTGTAGTATCTCATGTCCATTTCGCCGACTCCTTCAAATACACGGTCGTCGTTGCGCTCCATGAAGCAAATATCTCCTTCGTGAGGCGTGAAAGCGCCCGTTATGTACTCAGGGAATACCTCCCTGGCAAGTTTGTCCGCACCGAGGAAGACTGCACTTCCTCCCTCGTCGATGAAACGGCGCAGCTGCGCAGCGTCCGCCAGCGTCGAGGCATCGGCTACGAGTATGCTTCCTTTCACTGGTGAGGACACCAAATCGTATGCCACTCCGAGTTCTTCCAATTGTGCTATCGGAGAAATTGCGCAGAACTTCATGCCTTCCAGCTTTTCCGTGCGGGCATAACTGCGTGTGCCTATGGTAATCGCGTATTCGTTCTCGCTTACGGGAATCCCTGCTTCACACAGTCTGAGGCGCAGTTTGGCATCGTCGCGGCATCCTTCGATGGCGGGAATCATGATTTCCGGCTCCAGCCACAGGCGCGAATAGTGGGGAACCCCTGCCACATCGGTGCTTCCGGACGAGAGGACCTTCCCTCCGGCGGATACGAATTCCCAGCGAAGCTTCGTGGGAGGGAGGTCGTTTCCGTCTTCCCTGTCATTTACTATGCATACCCTCAGCGGCAGCCGCTCTCCGGCGTAAAGGTGCCTGCCCCATATTTCGGCGCTGACGAGCACGGGCTGGAGGGCCCTGGAAAGGGCATCGAATATGGGATAGGGTTCGAGGTCGTCGGCATCGTAGCAGCGGCGCACCCAGGTCATCAGGGCGAAATGCAGGAATCCGCTCGCTTCCGGGTTGGAGCGGCGAAGGGCTTCGGCAAGTTCTCCCGTCGTGAAGGACAGGGCCTCGAGGAAGTATGCCGGGTCGGCCCAGTCGTAAGTGTTGTAGCCTACGAGCGAGGTAGGATTCTGATGGGTAATCTGGTAGGAACGGGTAGGATGCCCGGTTTCGTTGTTGGGGTAGCCGGAGGAAAGTTCCTGGCTGATGGTGACCCTCTTGCCCGGAGCCTTCCACTGTTTGGTGAATTCCCCGTCAAACTGCTGGAAAACTGAGTCGTGATACCAGTTGTAGTAGTTGTGGATGTCGTCCATGTCGCCGGTGTCGATGCTGCGCATGAATTCGGCTCCGTATTTGTCTTCCTTTCCCTTGCTGCGATAGTTGGAGTCGAAGCATATCGGCCTGGTGGGGTCGATGCTGCGCATGTGCTTCACCACATCCGACACTATGCGGTATTTCTCCCTCGTGCGGTCCTTGTCCTGGTCCCACTCGTAGAAGTTCATTTCATTGTTTACCGTCCAGAATAGAAGCGAAGGGTGGTTGCGGTATTTCCGCACAAGGTCGTATTCCTCTTCCCTCCAGATGCGCAGCGATTCTTCGGAGGGGATGTCGCCCGTAATCATCAGCCACGGCCATCCTCCCTCGTGGCTGACGCCGATTCCGATGCGGTCGGCGGCGTCCATCCATACTTCGTTCCAGGGAGCGCAGTGCGTGCGCGTGACATCTATGTTCGCGCGGTGCATCAGTGTCAGGAAACTGTTGGCGAGGGTTTCGTCGTAAGGGCCGAGTGCCGAAGGTACATGGTTCCCTCCCCTCAGCCAGTATCTGTGTCCGTTGAGCCACAGGAAGCCGTCCTTCGCTTCGAAGGTCCTGAAGCCGGAGGTGACGGTGATGGCGTCGAGTTCCCTGCCCTTGGATACGATGCTGAACCTGAAATCGTAAAGATTCGGGTTCTGCGGGCTCCAGAGCCTGGGTTTGAGCCCACTTACGGACCAGGTGCAGAGGGTGTCCCGGGTCGAAGCGATGCTCCTGCCTTCGTAGAGTATGGAATGGGTCTGTGCATCGCGGATTTCGGTGCGCAGTTCCAGACGCTTGCGGGAAGGATTGGAGAGCGTCATTTCGAATTCCGCTCCGTCGAGGGAAGGCTTGATGAATACATCTTCGATTTTGACGGGGTCGGTAAATACGAGTTTCACGGGCTGCCAGATTCCTGCGGGAGGGCAGGTATAGTGGAAGCCGTGGGGAACATCCCGAAGCATCTCCTTCGTAACCGGAATGGTTACCGCGACAGCCGTAACTTCATCGTCGTCGTCCTTTTTGTCAACGACATTGCGGATTACCTTCACGGCCACAAGGTTCCTGCCGGGCCGCAGGTGCTCCGTAACATCCACATCAAAATCTCCGAACATCCCGATATGCGATGCGCAGTAATGCCCGTTTACCCATACATGGGCGGCCTTCGCCACCGCGTCAAAATGAAGCACGGCCTTCTTTCCTGCAATGTTGGAGGGTAGTTCCAGCCACTGCCTGTACCAGGCTTCCTGGGTCTTGTTCCAGTCAAAACTGTAATTGTCGCAACGCTCGGTTTCCTGCTGATAGTAGGTATCGGAAGTTCCCTTCGATTCCATGCCGTTGGGGGTAGGCATCTGTTCTCCGTGTAGCCATATCCTTATAGGGGTCCAGAAACTGGGAACATTCATGACATGCCAGCCCGCATCCTGATAGTCGGGCGACACGGCGGCATCTTCGTTGATTGTCTCGTAACCCGGGCGGAAGAGCCATCCGCCGTCGAGGCTGATTTCCGTGCGGCCTTCCGCAAGCGGCTCCACGGTAACGGCCCGGTATCCGGCCCTCTGCCTTTTGCGCAGGGCTTTCTTGTTTTCGGCGGAAGGCACGAAACTCACTTCCCTGCGCTTTACGCCGTCGAGGGCGCCTTCTTCCATCGGTTCAATCCGCAGATTGTCGAATTCCGCCGCAATCCAGGCTCCTCCAAGTGTCACGGGGCCTGCGGGGCAGTGAGCGGACTGCGGATCCTTGACATCGATGTACGGCAACTTTTCGTCACCCACGAACACCCTGATGCGGCTGCCGCAGACTTCCACCTTCATCCGGTACCATTCGCCGGGAACGGGGTGGAAACCCAGGGGGCGCACTCCGAGGAATTCGTCGTCGCCCATGTACCCGACTCTCATCAGATACACATCGTCCTGGAACCCTCCCTTGATGCCGACCGCATAACGGTCGAAACGGTCCTTGAAGCGGAATCCGGCCCATATCTGCACCTGTTCCGCGTCCTTGGGAGCACGGGCGTCGAAACTGAAACTGTAGTCTTTCATTTCAGGGGAACCCAGCACGGCATAGGCGTCCTTCGAATAAAGGACTCCGTTCCGCACTTCGCATACCCCTCTTCCCACCGTGGATGAAATTCCGGAAGGGGAATCGAAATTTTCCGTAAGGGACAAGGCCGCGAGGGCCGTGAGCAAAAGTTCGGTAAGCATGTGTCCTAAATGTTCCCCCAGATTGAAACTTCACCTATGTTCACCACATTCTCTCCGCCCCAGTTGGCCTTGGCGACAAGGCGGAAGTAGCGTGCGGGCACTTCGCCTGCAATCTCGTATTCCCATCCGGCCTGCCAGGTGGCAAGGGCGTCGGCAGTGGCCGTGGGAATGCCCGTCTCGTCGATTACCTTGGTCCAGTCGGCCTTCCAGGCATCGGTCTTCCAGTACGATTCGTCGCCGGTGTCGGCCTTGAGTTCGTCGGTAACCCACAGCTCGAAGATGCGTGGCTGGTGGTCGTAGTAGGACTTGCTGCTGTCGGTCCTGGGCCAGATGTGGAACATCGTCAGTCCGCAGACCCTTCCGATATCCCAGGTGAAATAATGGGGGAATGAGAAGCCTGCCGCGTTGGCGAGGGTGTGGAGGATGTTCGGATTGGGAGTTTTCCCGTCCCATATGCGCGACAGGTCGCGGCCTCCGGCGTTGGTGTTGTTGTCGCCCGCGCACACGACCGCGGCAAAGAGTTTCTTGTCCATCTCCGCCACAAGGCCCGGCACGGTGTATTCCCGTACCTGCGATTCCATCTCGTCAAGCGAGCCTTCCGGAAGATAGACCGAACTCGCCCTTACCGTCATGCCTTTTTCCAACCCTGCAAGCAAGGTCAGGCTTTCGGCGTTTCCAACTTTGCGCTCCATCTGAGAGCCGTCGGCTGCCGTCCATCGCAGCGTGCTGTACTGCACGGCGGTGCTGGATACATCGCTCCAGCGTATCTCCACATATCCGTCGGCACGCTTGCTGAAGGAACTGATGCCGCGCGGCCTGAGGTTGGATGCATAATTGCGCCCGAACACGGTAACCGCTTCCTCCTGGGGAACGGACCTGTTTCCGGCTGCATCCTTGGTGCAGAATACGAAGATGTAGTTGTCTTCTTCAAGATTCTCTATGGTGTGGCTCATCGCAAGGGGAGCGGCTCCGGTCCGTACGACGGGAACCTCTACCGAGTCGCGGCCCTCGTTCCAGGATATGACTACCTGTGTGATGCGGGGGTCTGCGCCCAGTTCCCAGTTCATTACCACCCGTTCGTATCCGGCGGTGAGGCTGATGTTCTCCACCATTCCGGTGTAGGTCTTCTCGCCCTGGTCGTACCACTTTTTGTTTATGTCGTTCATCGAGTCGCAGCCGCAGAGGACGATGCCTGCAAGGGCCATAGCCGACAGTGTTTTCAAAATATTCATAGCCAGATTATTTCAGGTTCAGTTGCCGTCGTTTCCGAAAATGGATATCTCGCAGATGTGGAGCGCTGCGGTCTTCGCCCAGGTCTCCTTGACAACGAAACGCACATAGCGTATGTGGTCGGAACCGTTTGCAAAGGTGAATTCAAATCCCGCATTGTGCGCGGCGAGGTCTTCGGCGGTGTTGGTGCCCATGGGTTCTCCGGAAGGTTTCACCACCTCGAAGTCGCCGAGCAGTTTCCACTCGCCCTGCCATGCGGCGGTGGTCCAGAAGGCATCCTCGGGCTCGTGAGAGAGCTTGTCCGTGCCCCAT
>JAFUGJ010000004.1 GCA_017469425.1 Bacteroidales bacterium | reverse complement strand
GGAATCATGTAAGCAAGCCACACGGCCTTGAATCCCATGGACTTGCGAAGCATCACATTCACTTCCTGCCCCACGCTCCAGTTTCCAAGTGGAGTGGGCACCTGAATGGCTTTTTTCACGGCGTCTGAAAGTCCGCAAAGACCTTCGGCATGGCACGAACTGCACGCACTGTGGGAAGTGATTTCCACGGTGGTGAAATCCGGCCTGATTTCCACGATTTTCCCTGTATGGGCTATATCACGATTTGCTGCCATGGCGTCCGAATCAGAAATCTTCGTTCATTGCAGAGCCCATGGGAGCGCCCATGCGGGCCTGGATGTCGAGAGCCTCGTCCATTTCGATGAATTTGACGCGCTCGCTCTTGAACACCATGTCGATGTCGCGGGTTTCGCCGTTACGGTGCTTTGCAATGATGATTTGGGTTTTTTCCTTGTCTTCAGGATTGTCCGAAAGCCCCACGAAGTCGGGCCTGTGTATAAAGAGTACCATGTCGGCATCCTGTTCGATGGAACCGGATTCGCGAAGGTCGCTGAGCTGGGGTTTCCCGGCTCCGCCTGTACGCTGCACCGCCTGGCGCGACAGCTGCGAGAGGGCGATGATGGGAATGTCGAGCTCCTTTGCCGTAGCTTTCAGGGTACGGGAGATGGCGGCCACCTCCTGCTCGCGCATTCCGCGCAGTTCGGCAGGACCCTGCATCAGCTGCAGGTAGTCTACGATGATGAGCCTAACGCCCTTGTTCTGCACGAGGTTCTTGGCCTTGGTGCGGAACTCCATCAGCGGAAGACCCGGAGTGTCGTCGATATAGAGGGGAGCCTTGGAAAGGTCCTTTATCTTATACTCCAGCTGCTCCCACTCGTAGTCTTCGAGCTTGATGGCGCCCTTGATTTTGTCCGCACTGAGCCCTGTTTCGCTCACAACCAGGCGTTTCGCGAGCTGGGTGCGCGACATTTCGAGCGAGAAAAAGGCCACCGGCATGTGACGGTCCACCACCGCGTTGCGGGCAATGTTGAGCGAGAACGCGGTCTTACCCACGGAAGGACGGGCCGCGAGGATGATGAGGTCGCTGCGCTGCCAGCCCTGGGTGATGCGGTCGAGGGTAGGGAAACCGGAAGGCACTCCGCTGAGGCCGGAGCTTGTCTGGCGCTCCTGGATGTCGGCCATGACCTCGTTGATGACGGAGCCTATCTCCTGCACATCCTTGCGGACATTGTTCTGCACGGCGTCGTACACCTTCGACTGCGCCATGTCAATGAGGTCGTCGACATCGACGGAGTCGTCGAAAGCGTCCTTGAGGATGGCGTATGAGGCGGTGATGAGGTCGCGCTGGATGGTCTTCTGCTTGAGAATCTTGATGTAGTAGTCGATATGCGCGGCGCTGCCCACACGGTCGGTGTAGTTGGCGAGCACCACGGAACCGCCCACTGCTTCGAGATTGCCGAGCGCCTTGAGCTTGTCGGTTACGGTGATGATGTCGAGGGAAGTGTGCTCGTTTACGAGCTTGGCCATCGCCTCGAATATCATCTGGTTTTTCTTGTCGTAGAAGCAGTCCTTGGTGAGCTCGGCCATCGACTGGTCGACGATGGCGGGCTCCAGCAGCATGGCACCGAGCACAGCCTCCTCGGCATCGAGTGCCTGAGGGGGCTTGTTTCCTATTTCCAATCCGAGATTGTCCAGATTGGCGGCGCTTTTCCTGCGCCCGGGCCTTTGCTCTGCCATGAGGATTTTAGATGTCGGAACCTACGATGATGCGGCCGCAGTGCTCGCAGATTACGAGCTTGTTGCCGGAAGCGATGTCCACCAGCCTCTGGGGAGTGATGGTGTTGAAGCATCCTCCGCAAGCCTCTTCCCTGTAAACGGGAACCACGGCGAGGTGGTTGTGGGTGCTGGCCTTGATGCGCTCGTATGCGCTCATGGTGCGGGCATCCAGCTTGGCGGCGAGGGCTTCGCGCTTTTCGGTGTACTTCTTCTCTTCCTCCGCCGTGGAGCTCACGATGGAGGCAAGTTCTTCATTCTTGGCGGCAAGGTCGTCCTCACGGATGGATACGCGCTCTTCGATTTCGCCAATCTGCTTGCGGGATTCCACGATGCGGTCGCGGGCCTCGGTGATGAACTTGTCGGCTATGCGCAGAAGCAGGTTCTCGTTTTCGAGCTCCTTGCTGATGGAATCATATTCGCGGCTGTTGGCTATCTTGTCGATTTGTGCCTGATATTTGAGGATGTCGGCCTCGTGCTCGGCCATCTTGCCCTTGTTGACCTCGATTGCAGCCTCTTCGGAAGCGATATTCTCATTCAAACGCACGATTTTGGCCCTGAGGGCTGCGATTTCGTTTTCGAGTACCGTCACTTCTGCGGGAAGTTCGCCGCGCAGCTGCACGAGCTTGTCGATTTCGTTGTCGGCTGCCTGAAGCTGATAGAGGACTTTGAGTTTCTCGTTTACGCTGAGTCCGGAATCTGCAAATGATTTCTGCAGGCTCACGAAGGTCTCGCGCGAATCGTCAGGAGTCACGACTTTCTTAACAGTTTTTTTGGTTGCCATATTGTAATTACAAATAATTTACCGGATTTGCCTCTCCGATTGATTCGGATACAAGGGATACAAAGTTAGGAAAATTTTTCCGTATTACGGAATGTAATATTTCCACGATTTGCACTTCGCTTTCGAAATGCCCCACATCGGCCAGCATAAACCCTTCCGGCACAAAGAAATGATGGTAGCTGATGTCGCCGCAAAGGTAGAGCTGCGCCCCGCTTGCAAGGGCGTCGCCAATCAGGGACGAACCCGACCCTCCGCATACTGCGACGGTACGGATTTTCCCTTCTATGGGGGCGGAAGTGCGCAGGCATGAAAGGCCGAAAACCCGTTTCACGAGAGCCACGGCTTCGCTGACGGAAAGCTCTTCAGGAAGCTCTCCCACCGCACCGAGGCCCACACCAGGGACCTCTTCGCAGAGGATGCGCACATTCTGCAGGCCCAGCCTTGCCGCCATGGCTCCGCTCACCCCGTCGGGCACCTTGTCGGCACTCGTATGGGCAGAATAAACGGCTACGCCTGAACGGATTGCAGCAATCACCGCTGCTCCCACGGGATTGTCAGGGTCTATCCTGGAAAGAGGATGGAAAATCAGGGGATGATGAGTCACTATCATGTTGCAGCCCCTGCGGACGGCTTCTTCCACAAGTTCCGCGGTGCAGTCGAGCGCGAGCAGCACTCCGCTCACTTCCTGCCCGGGCGAGCCAAGCTGCAGGCCGGTATTGTCCCAGCTTTCCTGTATGGAAGCCGGGGCGAATTCTTCAATTGCACGGACTATGTCGCTTACTCTCATAATGCCTTGCGTATTTCCATGAGCTGGGTGCGGATGTCCTTGAGCGATTCGAGGGCTTTCACGCGTTTGTCAACGCTGCTCTTGTCGTCCTTGAGCTGCCTTGCGGCGCCTTCAAGCGTAAGCCCTTTGTCCTTGACGAGATAATGAATCTGCTTGAGGGTAGCAATGTCCTCGGCGGTATAGCGGCGGTCGCCCTTGGTCGTGCGCGAAGGCTTCAGGAACTTGCCGAACACGGTGGTCCAGTACCGCACGAGCGACACATTCTCGCCCAGCTGCGAAGCGGTTTCACCTATGGTATAATACAGCTTTTCCATATATTAATCCATTGATTGACGGGTATTTATCGACATGAAGAGGATATTGGCATAGTCCTTTGGCGCGATGCTTCCGAAAAGGAAGTCCACCGGATTGCAATACTGCCCTTCCTTGAGCACTTCGTAGTGGAGGTGCGGTGCATATGAATTGCCGGACATTCCCACCGAGGCTATGCGGGAGCCCTTGCGGACTTTCTGCCCCACGCTCACATAGATTTCGCCAAGGTGCAGGTATCTGGTGGTATAGTCCCCGGCATGCTGTATGGAGAGCACATTGCCGTCGCCCTTGGACGCGCGCACGACCTCCGTCACGGTGCCGTCGTCAGGAGCCTTCACAGGAGTGCCCTGGGGCACAATCACATCCAGTCCGTGATGCTCCACATCCACTTTGTAGAAAGGATTGAGGTGCATGCCCGCAGAGGCGCCGACCTGCGGATAGGACACATCGGAAACGGGCATTGTCATGGGGGGAATAATGGCATTCCCGGACCCGAGCATGCGGTAAATACGCTCAAAAGATGCATCGACCTCGGAAGCCACGCCGAGCAGCGCGTCGGCCTTCCGGGTCGTATAAGTCACTATCTTGGCGTCCGGGATGGTATCGGCCCCGAAAGCAAAATCCAACCTGCTTACAGGGTCCATCTCCGGAGCCTTGGTATGGAAGACCTCTTCGTATATCCTGGAGTCCTTCTGCTGCAGGACCGCCACGGCATCTTCCAACAACTTCTGGCGCTGCGGAAGCTCTGCATAGGCCTTTTCGTACATCTTGTTTTCGGTCCTGAGAAGTTTCTCGGTGTCGGTGCTCACGAACAGCGAAGTAATGAGGTAGAAAAGGATGAAAAGCGACACCGACACCAGCAGCACCCCCAGCACCACGCGAAGCACCGACCATACAGAATGCGTAAACTTGCGCATTCCCATGGCGGCGGCGTCGAATGTGTAAATCTTGCGTCTCATCTTCCGTGCTTTTTAAGGAGTTCCAGGGTGGAACTGGTCTTGGGTGCATTTTCCTCGCTGCGCCGGGCAATCATCGCCTGGTATTCCTCGGTGCTCATGTCGAGATTCATGAAGCTGTAGGGATTGATGGCGCTGCCCTTGTACAGCACTTCGTAGTGCAGATGCGGACCGGTGGCCTTGCCGGTTTTCCCGACGGCTCCGATTTGGTCGCCGCGATATACCTTCATGCCTTCCGCCACATCCATGCGGCTGAGGTGGGCATATCTGGTCTTGTAGCCGAAACCATGGTCGACGACAATTTCGTTGCCATAGCCGGAGAAAGAGTAGTTTACGGTTACCACGACACCGTCGCCGGTCACATAAACCGGATAACCCTGCGCCGCGGCAAGGTCCTGCCCCGAATGGAAACGCGTGCCCCCGTACACGGGGTCGGTGCGATAGCCGAAGGGGCTCGCAAGATGATAGGCATCCTTCTTGGGGAAAATCGGAGGCACTGCAGGGATGTGGGAAATCATGTCGCCCGCATTCAGTGCGATGCCATAAACCTCGTCGAGGGCGTTGGTCTGCACATAGGCCCTTTTCAGGAGGCTGTTCAGCCTCGAAGTCAGCTTGTCGTCTTCGGGGTTCGCTATCATGTTCTTCGCGTCCTCCGGAATCACATTGAGGCCGAATATCGACCTGTAAACATTGTCATCGCGGTCCTCAATTCCCTTCAGGGCCTCTTCGTAGAGGTCCAGCTGCCTGGTGGTCAGGGCGATTTTCGACTGCCAGCGGGCATTCGCCTTTTTCAGCCGGGCGGTCTTCGGAAGGTCCAGGCCGAGCACCGAAGTATAGAGCCAGATATAAAAAAATCCCAGGGCTATGCCAAGTGCCGCAATCCCCGCCACGCGAAGCCAGCGTTTGTAACGGGGTTCTTCGCGGACCTCGTACATAAGCGTAATGGGATTGAACACATACCTGGCCATAGCCTACACGAAATTGTAAGATTCTATCTCCCTGAACCCGCGCAGGAAAGCATCGGCGGCCATGCGTTTCTTGCCCGCAAGCTGCAGTTCCTTAACTTCGACGAAGCCGTCGCCCGCCCGGACCAGGAGGCGCTTGCCGTCGGATACGATGCCTCCATGCGGCAAACTGCCCGTACTGTCAAGCGGATGCACGGAGAGTATCTTCACATCGGTGGATTTTCCGTCGCGCACGAGCGTGGTCCATGCCGAAGGGTAAGGGTTAAGTCCGCGCACCAGATTGTGGATGTCCTGCGCCGGACGGCTCCAGTCGATGCGGGTATTTTCCTTTGTGAGTTTCGGGGCGGATTTAAGAACTTCGGAGCCCTGGATGAAGGAGCGCTGCACGCGGGTTTCCACATTGCGCTGTATGATGCCTTCCGTGGTTTCCACGACAAGCTTCGCGCCCACTTCCATGAGGCTGTCGTGCAGGTCGCCCGCCGTGTCGTCGGGGCCGATGCGCACTTCGTGCCTGAGGATGATGCCACCGGTGTCGATGTCCTTGTCTATCATAAAGGTAGTGACGCCGGAAATCTTTTCTCCGTTGATTACAGCCCAGTTGATTGGCGCGGCTCCCCTGTACTGCGGAAGCAGGGCGGCATGCAGGTTGAAAGTGCCGAGTTTTGGCATCTGCCATACTTCTTCGGGAAGCATGCGGAAGGCCACCACCACGAACAGGTCGGCCTTCCATGCAGCGAGCTGCGCGAGGAATTCAGGGTCCTTGAGTTTGAGTGGCTGGAGAACGGGGATGCCATGCTCCACCGCATATTTCTTTACGGCGCTTTCGTGCACCTCAAGCCCGCGGCCGCTGGGTTTGTCGGCAACGGTGACTACGCCCACCACTTTATATTTACCCTTGACCAGGGCATCCAGCGATGCCACGGCAAATTCCGGCGTACCCATGAAGACGATGCGGGTCGGACGGAAGAAACGGGTGAATTTGCTTTTGAGTTTACGCCATCCTGTCATAAGATTGTCATTGTTGAACAGGGTCGCATCCTTGATGGCCCTGGAAGTCAGATAAGCCCCTATGGGGCCTAACACAAGAGCCGACACGAAGGCTCCGAGCGGAGCGGTGACGGCGCCGTCGCGGGCGAGTTTCGTGCCGGTAATGTCCACCACCCAGTAAAGCACGAAGAACAGCACCGAGATGATGGCACTCACGCCCAAAGCTCCCTTGCGCACGAAAGCCCCGAGGGGTGCACCTATGAAAAAGAGCAGCAGGCACGCCAGAGCCTGTGCAAATTTCTTATACAATTCGATGTCGGTGCGCCGCAGATAAAAATAATGCTCGTAAACCTCGTTGCCGTAAGACATCACCGTGGACTGCATCCTTTCCGCAGTTTCGACCGCCTTTTTGTACGACTTGCTCTTCCTGCCTGCGGATTCCCACTTCATGTATGAAGCATCGGAAAACAGTTCCGCCTCGAGGATTTTCGAGTTGCGGGCCGTGTCGAGCTGGGTCTTGAGCGAGAAACCGCTGTTTGATGCCAACTGCTGGTAGCGGTCGTGCATGACCCCGGACACAAGTTCCGTAAGCGAATCCTTCCTCTCCGAAAGCTGGCTCAGGCGCATGGCCTTGGCCTGGTCGCCGAAGCGGCTGCTGTCCGACTTCTGGAACGAGTAATTCTTGAGGGGAATTATCATCTCCTGCCTCTCGAAGTCGATGTGCTGCAGTTCGCGGGTGGTGTCGCGCAGTTTGCGCGTATTGCTTTCCTGATAGTTGGAGCCGTTGTAAAGGGTGAAAGTGAGGTAGTCCTTGTTCTTGCTCATCTTCATAAGGGCGGAATCGGCAAGGGTTACCGAGGTATTGCCCTTGTTGGACGAATGGTCGTACACCATCACTCCGTACATCATGCCGCTTTTCTTGTCCTGCGATTCGGTGCGGAGCACATAGCCGTCGATTCCGTCGTAAAAAGTTCCTGCGGGAATCTTGATTTCGTTTTTGGTCTTGCCGATGTCGTCGCGCAGGGTGTATATTTCGTTCCATGCGACAGGCACGAGGTTGTTGCCCACATAGAAGGCTCCGACGCTGATGAAGGCCGAAGCAATCATGAGGGGAAGCATGACCCTCGAAAGCGAAACTCCTGCGCTCTTTATGGCCATGAGCTCATTGTTGTCGCCCATCTGCCCCATTACCATCATGGAACTGAGCAGGGTAGCAAGAGGGAGTGCCAGCGGAAGGATGGTACAGCCTCCCAGCAGCATGAATTCAAGCACGATTTTCAGGCCCAGGCCTTTGCCCACGAGTTCGTCGATATACACCCAGAGGAACTGCATCATCAGGATGAATATGACTATGAGCAGGATCGCTACGAACGGTCCTATGAAAGCCTTGAGTATGAAAGAATCGAGCTTTTTCAAATCTTTTCAACGAGTTTGTCAAGTGCAGCCCCAAGTCCTGCAATATCCTTGCCGCCTGCGGTTGCGAGCCCCGGCTGTCCGCCACCGCCGCCCTGGATGAGCTTTGCGGCATCGCGGATGTCGGCCCCGGCATTCTTTCCCGCCTTCACCAGGTCCTGGCTGTACATGAGCAGGAGCTGGGGTTTGCCTGCGGTTTCGAAGGCTGCGGCAATCACAAGGTTCTCCGCTTCCTTCTGCAGCATGGAGGCAGCGTCGCGCAGCATGCTGAGGTCGCGGGCCTCTGCAATCTTTACGACATTGTGTCCGTTTATGAGTTCGGCCTTTTCAAGAAGGGCTTTCTTCAGCATCAGGGTCTTTTCCTTCGCGACTTCGGCAATCTGCTTCTTGTATCCGTCGTTCTCTTCAATCATCTTACGGATGGCATCGGTAAGGCCAGGAGTGTTGTTGAACATGGCCCTCGCGGTGCGCACCACCTCCTGAAGCCCGTAAACCAGATTCTCGGCTTCTTCTCCGCTCACGGCCTCGATGCGGCGGATTCCCGCAGCGATGGCGGATTCGGAGGTAATCTTGAAGAAACCGATGTTGCCGGTGGCGGAAGTGTGGCATCCGCCGCAGAGCTCGACGCTGGGGCCGAACTTCACCACGCGCACGCGGTCGCCGTATTTTTCGCCGAAGAGGGCGATTGCGCCCATCGCATTGGCTTCTTCCATGGTGGCGCTGCGGTTCTCTTCGAGAAGGAAGTTGCTGCGTATCATTTCGTTCACGCGGCGTTCAACGGCGGAAATCTGCTCTTCGGACAGCTTCTCGAAATGCGAGAAGTCGAAACGGAAGTATTTGTCGCACACGAAAGAGCCTTTCTGCTCCACATGCGTGCCGATTACCTCGCGCAGGGCCTGGTCGAGAAGATGGGTGCAGCTGTGGTTGTTCGCAATCTTCTGCCTGCGGGCGGCATCCACCTTGAGGGTGAAGGTTCCGCTGCAGTCGGCGGGAAGCTTGTCGGCAATGTGGATGGTGAGATTGTTCTCCTTCACGGTGTTGAGAATCTTCACCACCTCGCCGTCGGCGGCAACTGCAACTCCCGTGTCGCCCACTTCACCGCCCATTTCGCCATAGAAAGGCGTGCGGTCGAATACGAGCTGCAGCATTTCCTTGTTCTTCTGCACCACCTTGCGGCTCTTGAGAAGAAGGGCTCCGGCCTGCTCCACCG
>JAFUGJ010000060.1 GCA_017469425.1 Bacteroidales bacterium | reverse complement strand
TACACCACTGACGGAATTGGGTGGCTCTCACGGAATTAACTCGGTATCCGACGGAGATTACAGCATCCAGATTGTAGTATTTCACTTGGTAATTCTTGCCGTCTGCGGCAGTTTGTCGGAATTTCCGACAAACTGAATCTTCGAACAGTTCTCCGGATGCGAAGACATTCTGCAGATGCTCAGCAACGGTGGAGCGGCTTTTGTCGAACAGCAAGGAAATAGCGTCCTGAGTGAGCCAAAGGGTTTTATCGGAATAGAGCAGTTGGACACCATCTTCCCGGTTTTCAAGTTGGAAGATAAGGAATTAGTCAGCGCTGTTGCGTATGGTAAGATTTTTTTCCATTGCGGTCTATCTATTAGTCCTCCAAATTTACGGTTTTTCGCGAGGCCATTGCAAAATGATTGCAGAGAATCAGTTTTTTGCTTTGAGGATTCGAGAATACTCTTGTACTTGTCCTGAAGAAAGGTTATCGCCTGACATGAGGCCTCGGGAAAAGAACTTGTATGCCAAATCCTGGAGTACATCGGGTTCCAAAACACTGCTGTTTTGGAATTGTCTGCTGTCGTAAGCAGATATACTGCTTATTCCGTCGGAATCCTTAATCTTCCTCCTCAAGACCCTGCGCGAGGGCGGTGGGGATGACGGAGGCGCGGCCTGCAACCATGCGCCCACCGCTCTTGAGCCCGGCGTTGGAGCGCTTGCGCGTTGCGCCGAGTTTTTCGAGCTTGGCAATCTTCTTCACTACGCTTTGGTTGGAGCCTGTGAGAAGCCGGGTGGTCTCGTCGTAGCTGCGGCCCACTTCGCGAAGCTTATCGCCCATCTTCACATATTCTCCCATCCAGTTTTCCAGCACGCTCATCAGTTCCGATGCGGTCTTGTAAACCTCCTGGATGTTGCGCTGCTGGTCGAACTGGCGCCATGCCACGAGAATCATGTTCAGCACTATCGCGAGCGACATCTGGCTCACAATCAGCACTCCCTGGTTCTTGGCCTGCTGCCAGAGAAGCGGCTCTTCCTCCTGCATCAGGCGGAAGGCGTTCTCTATGGGGATGAACATGAGGTTGTAGTCTATCTTCTTGCGCCCTTCGGGGATGTAGGATGCGTAGTCCTTCCCCCTGAGTTCGTCCACATGCCTGCGTATGCTCGCAACATGCTCGCGGGCTGCGCGCTTGCGGACATCGGGCCGCACTGCCTGGTTCCATTCCACGAAGGCCGTGAGGCTCACCTTGGAGTCTATGATGACTTCGCCTCCGTCGGGGTAGTGGACGATTACATCCGGAATCATGGTCCGTCCGTCGTCGCTCTTTATCTCATGTCCGAATTCGTCGCGTATCACCCCCTGCACATCGTAGTTCACCCCTTCCTGGAGTCCGCTTTCGCGCAGCAAGTCCACCAGCAGCATCTCCCCGAAATCACCCTGTGCCTTGCTCTGCCCGGTAATCGCGTCGGCAAGTGCCTGGGCCTGGCTTCCAACATTCTTGCTCTGTTCGGTAAGGAGGCCAATCATCTTTTCCATGGAACCGCTGCGCTCCGCATTCTTTTCGTCGGATGCCTTCACGCTGTCGCTGAATTCCTTGAATTTCTCCTGTATGGGTTTAAGGATTTCTCCCACGCTCTCGGCGCTGGACTTGCGGAAATGTTCGCTGTTTTCGGCACTGAGGGCCTTGAAGGCGTTCCGCATCTCTTCCAGCGACTTGGCCGCCTGCTCCTTGTCCTGGGTGCGCAGGGCCTCTACCAACTCACGCTGCTCCTTAATGCTTTCCTCCCTCTGAAGCTCCAGCTGCTTCCGGGCTTCTGCCTGTGCCGCGAGCCTGGCTTCCAGCGCTGCCTTTTCGCCTGTGAGCGCTTCAATTCTGCCTTGAAGCGAGGTTGCCTGTTCTGCCGCAGCCTTCCTTGCCGCTTCCGTCTCAGAGCGCAGGGCATCGGCTTTCTTGGCGCCGCGTACGGCAATTACCACTATTGCTGTCAGTGCAAGGGCCAGCAGGGCCCCGAGAACCATTGTCAGAATATCCATAGAATTCAAAGATAGCAAGATTTGGGGATTTTCGCTAAATTTGAAGTCCGATATAACCAAAAGAATGAAGATTAAACTTATAATATTCGATTTTGACGGCACGCTCGGCGATACCCGTGCAAACATAGTTAAAACCATGCGGGATACAATGCTCGAGATGGGCCTTCCCGAAGCGGATGAGGCCGCAATAGCCGCAACTATAGGAATTCCTCTTGAAAAAGGTTTCATACAGCTTTACCCCTCGCTTTCGGCCGAAGGTACGCAGCGATGCGCGGCATGCTACAGGGAAATTTTCGAGAAGAACCGCAAAAGCCTGGTTCCCGGCCTCTTTCCCGGTGTGAAGGAAACCCTCAGGCGGCTGAAAGAGGAAGGGTACACCCTCACCATAGCGTCCTCCCGTTCTTCCAAATCCCTGAACGGCTTCCTTGCGGACATGGGCATCGCGGAATACATTTCCTATGTGCTCGGGGCCGACAGCGTGAGCAAGGCAAAACCCGACCCCGAGCCGGTGCTGAAGACCCTTCGCGAACTTGGTTTCAGGGCGGAAGAGACGCTGGTGGTGGGGGATATGCCCGTGGATATACTGATGGGCCGCAGGGCCGGAGCCAGGACCCTCGCGGTGAGCTACGGCAATGCAAGTTCCGAAGAGCTCAGGAAGGCTTCGCCGGATATGATTACGGACGATTTCGCGTCCTTGCCCAGCCGTGTCGTCCTGCTTGGGTCTGAATAACTTACCCCTCCACCTTCCTTGCCACCGGGGCGACGGCGACGAGAAGGCCGATGAGGGCGACGCCGACGGCGGTGAGCAGCACATCCCCGGCCCGAAGGATTGCGGGATAGGCGCTGACGAGGTAATTCCCCGGCATCTTGACCAGGCCTAAATGCTGCTGAAGCAGCGCTGCGGCAACTCCTGCTACCACCCCGACGGCCATGCCGAGAAGCGAAATCATCCATCCTTCCAGCACGAATATGTGCCGAATCAGCCTGTCGTCGGCACCCATGGCGCGAAGCGTGGCGATGTCTTCCTCCTTCTCGATTATGAGCATGGAAAGGGAACCGAAGATGTTGAGGGCGATGATGATGACTATGAAGATGAGTATCAGGAAGATGGCGGCTTTTTCGTAGCGCATCATCTTGTACATCTGGGCGTTTTGCCTCACGCGGTCCTGCAGCTCGAACCCGCTTCCGAGCCTGCTTTCGAGAGCGCGGATAAATCGTCTTTCAGCCCGCCTGGAGAGTCCGTCCGCCAACCCGATTTCAACGGCGCTCACTTCGTTTGTGTAGCCTGCGAGGGTGCGGAGCGTTCCTATCGGCACAATCACTATCCCTTCGCTTCCCTGCGGAACGAAGATGTCGGCCACTTCGCCGGGATGGATGCTGCAACAGCGAAGCGAAGCGGCGGGGTTTGCGAGGGAAAGTCCGGCCTTGCGGTCGGGGTAGTAAAGGTCGAGCATTGACAGGAATTTTGGGTTGATTCCCATCTTCCATGCGAGGGCCTGGCTGACGGAGGCAAGTTCCGTGTCGCCTTCCATGAGGCGGATGCCATGTTCTTCGCCGTAAACTTCATCCACTCCGCGCGCAATGGCGATTTCCTGCTTCCCTTCATACACCGCGAAGACATTGTCCTCGAGTATGCTGCTAAGCGAAGCAACCTCCGGGGCGTCGTAGAGCCAGTCGAAAGCTTCTCCTTCGGGCACGAACACCTTGCCCGCCGAGGGCACAATCTTCCAGTCGGCCCCGTCGGATGCCATATTGTCGCGGATGATGCCGCTGAAACCGTTGTAAACCGACAGGATGAGTATGAGCGCAGCCGTGCCTATCGCCATGCCAGCCCCGCTTATCGCCGAGATGATGTTAATCACATTGTGTGACTTGCGGGCGAAAAGATAGCGGAGGGCTATGAAGACGGGCAGTCTCACTTCTTGAGGAGTTCGTCGATGTGCTCGGCGTAGTCGATGGAAGTGTCGAGATAGAACACCAGCTCAGGCACTATGCGCAGCTGTTTTGCCACCTGCCTGCCCAGTTCTCCGCGGAGCATGCGGGATTCGGCTTCGAGCTTGTCCATGACCTCGTGCTGCTTGCCGGAAGGGAAGATGCTCACATACACCTTCGCCAGCGACAGGTCGGGGCTGACGCGCACTTCGCTGACGGTAACCATGGCCCCGCCGTACGAAGCCATTCCCTTGCTGCGGATAATCTCGGCAAGGTCTTTCTGAATCTCGCGGGCAACCTTCAGCTGCCTTGTGGAAGGTGCTTTGTCCATTACTTCACTATTATGATGTAGTAGTCCTTCTTCCCTTTCTGTGCGAGGATGTATTTGCCGTCGATGATGTCGGCTTCGCCAACCTGCGCGTTGGGGTCGGTGAACTTGTCCTTGTTGATGCTGAATCCGTTGCCCTGAATCATCTTTCGGGCTTCGCCCTTGGAAGGGAATATGGAGGTTTCAACTGCGAGCAGGTCGAGTACTCCGCAGGGAAGCTTGGCCTTGTCGATTTCGAAGGTGGGCACTCCGTCGAACACTGCGAGGAAGGTCTTTTCATCGAGTTTGCGAAGTTCCTCGGAGGTGCTTTTCCCGAAAAGCATCTGCGATGCAGCCACGGCCTTCTCATATTCGGCCTCGCTGTGAACCATCACCGTAACTTCCTTTGCCAGAAGTTTTTGCAGGGTCCTGCGTCCGGGGTCGGCGCGATGCTCGCTGATAGCGGCCTCGATGGTCTCGCGGTCGAGCATGGTGAAAATCTTGATATAGCGCTCGGCATCGTCGTCGCTCACATTAAGCCAGAACTGGTAGAACTGGTAAGGGGTGGTGCGCTCAGGGTCGAGCCAGATGTTGCCTTTCTCGGTCTTGCCGAACTTGCCTCCGTCCGCCTTGGTGATGAGCGGGCAGGTGAGGGCGTAGGCTTCTTTTCCGAGCACGCGGCGGATAAGCTCCGTGCCGGTGGTGATGTTGCCCCACTGGTCGGCTCCGCCAAGCTGCAGGCGGACATTCTCATGCTCGTAGAGATAGAGGAAGTCGTAGCCCTGGAGAAGCTGGTAGGTGAACTCTGTGAACGACATTCCTTCCGAAGAATCGCGGCTGAGGCGCTTCTTCACCGAATCCTTGCTCATCATGTAGTTGACAGTGATGAGTTTGCCGATGTCGCGGGTGAAGTTGATGAAAGTGTAGTCCTTCATCCAGTCGTAGTTGTTCACCAGTTCTGCCTTGTTGGGGGCGTCGGACTCGAAATCCAGGAATTTCCCGAGCTGCTCCTTGATGCACTTTACATTGTGCGCGAGGGTCTGTTCGTCCAGAAGATTGCGCTCGGCGCTCTTCATGGAAGGGTCGCCAATCATGCCGGTGGCAC
The DNA here is from genome assembly GCA_017469425.1 of Bacteroidales bacterium. GTDB lineage: Bacteria > Bacteroidota > Bacteroidia > Bacteroidales > UBA932 > Cryptobacteroides. Next base: position 24,080 of record JAFUGJ010000060.1, on the reverse strand, counting down.
CTCCCACGAGTGCGTAGGGCTTGTTGCCGCATGCCTGGAAATGCTTGAGTATCATTATGCTCACGAGGTGACCGATGTGCAGCGAATCACCTGTGGGGTCGATTCCCACATAGGCCGACATCTGTCCCTTCTTCAATTCTTCTTCGGTTCCGGGGGTGATATCGTGAATCATCCCGCGCCATTTGAGTTCTTCTACAAAATTCTTCATCGAATGATTTGTTAACAGTCTGCAAATTTGGCTAATTATTAGTAAATTTGCAAGCCCGAAGAGGTGCGAAGAAGGCCAATGCGCCTGTTTTGCAAAGAACAGATATTATTACAAAGAATATGAGAAAGAAAATTGTTGCTGGGAACTGGAAAATGAACACCACCGTTCCCGAAGGCGTACAGCTCGCCAAAGATGTCGTTGCCAAGTCTGCTGAGGTTCCCGCAGAGGTCGGCCTTGTCGTTGCCACTCCTTTCACCCATCTCTGCGCCATTGCAGGCGTAGTGGGAGGAACCCGCGTGGAGCTTTCCGCTCAGAACTGTGCCGACAAGGCAAAGGGTGCCTACACCGGAGAAGTTTCGGTTGATATGATTAAGTCCACCGGAGCTGGCTGGACCATACTCGGACACTCCGAGCGCCGTCAGTATTATGGCGAGACCGATGCCAAACTCGTGGATAAGGTGAAACTCGCACTTGAGGCGGGCTTGAAGGTCATCCTCTGCGTAGGTGAGAATCTTGACGAGCGCGAAGCTGGTAAGCACTTCGATGTTGTAAAGGCCCAGACCGAAAATGTGCTCTTCAACTTCACCGCTGCCGACATGGCAAATATCGTAGTGGCTTATGAACCCGTATGGGCTATCGGCACAGGCAAGACTGCTACCGCAGAGCAGGCTGAGGAAATCCACGCCTGCATCCGCAAAGTGCTCGCAGGCAAGTTCGGCGCACAGGTTGCCGACGACACCACCATCCTCTATGGTGGCAGCTGCAAGCCCTCCAACGCCAAGGAACTCTTCGCCCAGCCTGACATCGACGGCGGACTCATCGGCGGAGCAGCCCTCAAGGCCGACGACTTCATCGGCATTGCCCTGTCGTTCTAAGCTGAGTTTTCGGCAGGAATTGCCAAAAGCTTGATTTATAATTATTTGCTTACAAACTATCGCTCAAATCGGGCGATGGTTTTTGCGTAAATAGTTGAATGATAGGAATATAGATAATCGCGGCGTTCAAGGGTGGCAGGCTGATGCCGCAATCCATTACAATTTCTTGGCTATTTTTTGTATCTTCGCAGAGCATGGCAGTAATAGGCATAATGGATTCGGGCGTGGGAGGTCTTTCGGTTTTCCGGGAGATTCGCCGCCTCATGCCCGGGCATCATTATCTTTATTATTCCGACAACGCGCATTGCCCTTATGGCGACAAGTCTCCGGAATATATCCGAAAAAGGCTGCACGAAATTACCGGGTTTTTCCTCGGGAAAGAGGCTGATGCGATGGTTCTTGCCTGCAATACCGCTACCGCTGCTGCCATTGAGGATTTGCGTGCATGCTACGACATCCCTTTTGTGGGGATGGAACCTGCAGTTAAGCCAGCAGCGCTCGGAACCATGTCGGGGGTAATCGGAGTTCTCGCAACAGCCGGCACCCTCAAGGGAAGCAAATACCTTAATACCAAGGGGCGCTTTTCCGACCGCATCCGCATAGAGGAAAAGGTGGGACGCGGATTCGTGGAGCTCGTTGAGGCCGGAAAACTAACGGGACCTGAGGCTGAAGCGACGGTCGAAGCCAGCCTGAAGCCGCTTCTCGAAACCGGCGCCGACCGTATCGTGCTTGGCTGCACACACTATCCTTTCCTTTTGGAAACCCTGCAAAAAGTTGCCACCCGTCTCGGTTATCCGGATGTCCAGTTCATCGACCCTGCTCCCGCTGTCGCCGCCCGTCTACAGAGTGTCCTGTCTGAACGCGGACTGGCTCCTGCCTCTGACGAAGCCTCTGCCGATGCCGCTGTCGCCACCGAATTTTTCGCATCCGGCAGCCCGGCAACGCTTCTTTCGTTTGCCGGAAAAATCTGATTTTCGCTAACGGGCGCTTTCTTTAGTGCCGGTAATCAGCTTCAGGAAATATCTGAAAGGCTTTGTGGAGCGGTATTTCACCGCCTTTACGAAAGTGAATGGAACTATGTATGCCCAGGCTTTCCAGCGGGGAAGCAGGGGATTGCGAAGGCGAACCAGCGAGCCCATGTAGTAGTTGCGGTAGATTAGTTTGGCCTTGTCTTCGCTTCGCTTCGCGCGGTCGTGAATGGCAATGGCGTCGGGAACGATGCCGGTGTGCCATCCGGCAGCTTCCATGCGGTTGCAAAGGTCGTCGTCCTGGCCGTAGATGGGAAATTCGTCGCTGAAAAGACCTGTCTGCCGCAGTGCGTCGCAGCGAACGAGCCAGTGGGCGGCCATCACCCTGCCAACCCGAAGGACCTGCCCGGCCTTTTCCGAAGAAGGAACACCGGCGAAATTGTTGTCAGGCGATGCTGCGGCGAAAAGCTTTGCGAACTGGGAATCGGGGGAAATGCCGTCGCCGCACAGCTGCATGGGGCTGAGGATGCCGTAGGAGGGGTTCGATTCCGAAGCGCGGAGGAGCTTTCCGAGAGTGTCGGGGAAGAGCCACGCGTCCTGGTTGAGCAGGTAGACATAGTCGTAGCCGTGGTCGAGGGCGTACTGCATGCCGAGGTTGTTGGCGGCGGAAAATCCGGTGTTGGAACTGTTGCGCACCAGCACTGCCGAGGGAAAATGCTCCGCCACATAGTCGGCGCTGCCGTCGGCAGAAGCATTGTCAACCACGAAAAGGTCGGCCTGGGCGACGCTTCCGAGGCACCTCTCCAGCCACTTCAGCCCGTTATAAGCAACAACGACCACAAGAATCCTCTTCATCGCGGAACCTCCTTATAGAGTTTGGTGAACACTTCCTTGGTGCTGAGCCTGCACCATACGGCCCACATGACATTCCGTGCGGTGCGGTACATGATGGCTGCGCGGCTCTGCGGATTGCTGCGGTCGTGAAAGAACCATTTGAGTGCGCGGGCCGCTTCCACCATCCATACGAAACACCCCATCAGGCAGTAGACCGACCGGTTAACGGAGGATGTTCCCTGTGGGTTGTGCGGATGCTTCATGGATGAATAGAAAATCAGCGAACCTCGGACCCTGGTGGGTTTTATGGTCGTTTCCATCGGTCCGGCGGTGGAGCCTGCAAAGTGGGTGATGACGGTGTCGGCATCGGCCCATACCTCGTATCCGAGGTGCTCCAGATAGTGCCCGAGGGCAATGTCTTCGGGAGTGAAAGTGTAGGTCTGGTCGAACCATCCGGCTTCGCGGAAAATGTCCGTGCGAATTAGGAAGCAGGCTCCGTTGAGGGTCCTCGTGCGGAACAGCCCGTCTTTCATGCTGTACGGCCCGGGCCGGGTTTCGTCGACGAGGTGAAGATAATGGGCGAGGTAACGGACCGGGCTCCAGGCTTCACGGCCTGATGTCTGGACCGAGCCGTCGGGGAAGACAATTTTGGGGGAGAGCGCTGCAACATTTGAGCTGAGCTGGCTGAAGTCGCAGACCAGCTTGTCTATGACCGGCTCCGTCATGATGGTGTCGTCGTTGACGACAAAGCAGTACCGCCCCCTTGCCTGCCTAAGGGCGAGGTTGTTGTTTTCGGCAAATCCGGCAAGTTCGTCGTTCACTATGACCCGGACCGACGGCCAGTCGCGCTGCAGGGCCGCGAGATTCTCTTCGGAAAACCTGTAGGCCACCACCAGTGTCTCATAGCTTGCGGAAGTGTTGTCGCGTATGCTCTGCAGACAGGGGTAGAGCAGGTCGGGGCGGTTCATGCACACTATGACAATGCTGACTTCAGGCATTTGCGTACCTCCTTGCATCCCGGATGCCTGCAAAAATTGCCTTGAACTTGGCGGACACATCCTTTTCTCCAAGCAGGATGCGAATGGGTTTCCGCAGGAACCAGTTTTTGCGGAACCTGCGGGCGAACTCCCCGGTGTCCGGGTATCTGTGTATTACGGCGAGGTTGTTGCGATAGATTTCATAAAGCCTTTCGGGGGGATAGTTGTAAACCCTGTACCGGATGCCGAGAAAGCGCCTGAAAGTTACCCTGCCAAATTCCTGAATAAGGGCGCATCCTCCTGTCTTCCATCCTTTTATGCCCAGCGACAGGGCGTGAAAGACAAAGTCGTTGTCGATGCCGTCAACCTTGAAACGCTCTTCCCAGCCTCCCACTGCGTCCAGCACTCTCATGGGAATGAGCATTCCGGAAGTGATGAGGTCTGTGGATTCAATGAAGTCCCCCTCGAAAGCCTTTCCGTTAACCCCCGGGCCGTAGAAGCCATAAGGCGCGGAATTGCCGGACACCTTGCGTACGAACTCGGGAAAATTTTTCCATACGGAATCCTGGTCCATGGTGAGTACGGCGTCGAAGCCTTCGTCCGCTGCCGTTTTCCAAGCGAAGTTCAGTGCTTTTGAAATTCCGTCATTGCTGCCTTGGCCGCAGAATCTGATTTTCGCGCTCCAGGGGCAGTCTTCCAAGCAGGAAGCGTCCACGGGGGAGTTCTGCCACAGCAGAATGCTTTCCACCCATGGGGCAAATGCATCGAGGTTTTTCCTGAGCAGTTCAGTGTCAGGATGATAGAGTGGTATGACGGCAAGAATACGCATCAGCTGCAAATTTAGCAAATGCATCGCTCAATTGCAATAATGGCAAATAATCCGTATATTAGCAAGCTATGCGAAGAGAAGGCTCAAAGATAGGAATCGTTACCTGGTACGGCACTCCGAATTATGGTACCACCCTCCAGGCATACGCCCTTTACAAGGCCGTGGAAGATTTGGGATGCGACCCTTTCCTTATCAAGCGATTCCGTACGCCCTTTACTTTGCGAAACATCAAAGACAATTTCAATTACAACCTCGGAATCCGCAGGTTCTGGAAATATGACAGGACCCCTCACAGGAAAAAGCTCAAGGCCATCAGGCGTTTCTGCAGGGATAACATGCGGGAACGCAGGGTAACCGGTCCGTACGGCCTCCGCAGGCTGCTCTCGGAAACCGGAACCCTGATTGCAGGCAGCGACCAGATATGGAACTGCCACGACCACTTCCGGGAGTTTGAATTCCTTGCTTTCGCGCCCGGCAAGCGAAAGATTTCCTATGCCAGCAGCATAGGCACGGGCGACATTCCGGAGCAATACCGCTCCAAGGTGGCCGGGTACCTGAAGTATTACGATTACATCAGCCTGAGGGAAAAGTCGGGTGCGGATGCCATTGCGGAAGTTACCGGCAGGAGCGACATCTGCACGGTTCCCGACCCGGTGTTCCTCCTGGATGATTCCGGATGGATGGAATGTGCTTCGGACGCTGCTCCTAAGCATGACTATATACTGTGCTATTTCCTCCGCAAGGACGACTCCATTGCGGCTGCCGTAAAGGACATATCCCGAAAGCTCGGTATACGGAAAATCCTCATGGTCCCTTCCGGGGAAAATCCGGATTTCAGGATTCCCGGAGCCAGGTTGTGTGCAAAGGCCGGAATCGAGGATTTCATCAGCCTTGTACACGGCGCGGCGTTCGTTTGTACCGATTCCTTCCACGGAGTGGCCATGAGCATCAGGTTTCAAAGGCAGTTCGTGGCTTTCCGCCGCTTCAGCGACGGCGATACATTCTCGCAGAACGGGCGCATCTATGAGCTCCTGCGCCGTTTCGGCCTGGAAAACCGTGTCTGGAACGGGTTCCTGCCCGCGGATTATGATACCGATGCCGTAGGGCGGCTGAGTGAAAAAGCCCGTGCCGAGGGCCTTCAGTATCTTCGCGAAGCCCTTTTGGGCTCAGGCTCCGTTTCCCGCGGTACGGCCCTGCCCGAAGAATATATCCATCCTTTGGACGAATCTTCATGCTATGTCGCCGGGATGGATGATGCCGGAGCCTCTTCTTCTGGCGGCGTGGCATACATGCTTGCAAAATGGCGGCTCGAAACCGGAGGCAGGGTCTGGGCAAGCATACTCGATGCCAACCTCAGGGCGGTTGTCGCCGAAATCCGGAACGAAGAAGACCTGCAGAAGATGCGGGGCTCCAAATATGTCCACAGCCATTTCGGAAAGGAGGCCCATCAAGCCATCGAAGCGGCGGTGAGTGCCGGTGAAGATGCACTTTTCATAGGAACACCCTGCCAGGTGGCGGGGCTTAGGATGCGTGTTGGGAATGCCGGAAAGCTCCTTTGTGCCGACCTTCTTTGCCACGGAAGCGTTCCTCCCGCTTATCTTGATGAAGAACTTGAATATCTCCGTCGCAGGCATTCGCTGGGTACCCCGGTGGAGCTATCTTTCCGCGACGGAGGGCGTTTCCGTATGAAAGTGTCCGGAAGCAACGGCAGGGTGTACGAAAGAGATGCCGCAACGCAGCCTTATTACCTTGGATACCTTGAAGGCGTGACCCTTCGCGAGAACTGTTACGGCTGCCCGTTTGCGAGCCCGGGGCGTGTGGGCGACATTACTCTCGGGGATTATATCACCGCAGAGGGAGCCAGTCCCGGCAAGTCTTTTGTGGGCCTGAATACGGCTGCAGGCCGGGAGGCTTTCGCCCATATAAGGGAAAAACTGCTGGTAAGGGGGCCGGAAGGGGTGCTCGAGGCCCGCAAGTCGTATCCTCCGGCAATCCTTGAAGCTTCGGAAAAAGGACGGGAATATTATGTATTCCACAGGTGCCTCGAACGCAGGGGCTTTTCCAAAGCAGTGCGCAAAGCGCTTGCAGTCAAGCTGTTCCGGAATAATCCCACATACAAGAAGTTCCACAATTACTGCCACCGGATTAAGCAGAAACTGATGCGATGAGGCCACAGACCGAAATATCCGAAAACAGCCGGAGGATAGCGAAAAACACGCTGTTCCTCTATTTCAGGATGCTTCTCCTGATGCTGGCCGGTTTGTTCACTACCCGCATCGTCCTCCGCACGCTCGGCTTCGATGACTATGGCTTATACGGCACCGTCGGCTCGGTTGTGGCACTCGGGAATATTCTCGCGGCTTCCGTGGCCCAGGCTCTTTCGCGTTATATCGCGGCAGGGTTGCAGGAGGGTGACCGTAAAAAGAGCGAAAGCATATTCTCTACCGGAGTGATAGTGATGGCGAGCCTTTCCGCTCTGGTGGTGCTGCTTGTCGAAAGCCTCGGTATCTGGTATGTGAACAATTACCTGAACCTGCCACCGGACAGGCTGGAAGCGGCGCACTGGGTGCTCCACTGCTCTCTCGGCGTGCTGGTGCTCTCCCTTCTCAGCCTGCCGTTCAATGCCAGCATAATGGCCCACGAAAAAATGTCGGCCTATGCCTTCATCAGTATCCTTGAGGGCGTGCTCAAGCTCGGAGTGGCCGTGGGGCTGGTTTTCGTCGGATTCGACAAGCTGAAGGTTTATTCGTTGCTGATGCTTGCCGTGGCCTTTGTCATCCGTTTGACATACAGTATCTATTGCAGGCGCAATTTTGCCGAAACATGTTGCAGGCTGCACTTCGACAAGCCCCTTTTCAAGGAGATGCTGGGCTTCGCAGGGTGGAACTTCCTCGGCTCCGGAGCGTATCTGCTGAATACCCAGGGGGTCAATCTTGCAGTAAACTTCTTTTTCGGGGTTGCGCTGAATGCTGCCAGGGGAGTGGCCGGGCAGATTGAGAACATACTCCGCCAGTTCATCAGCAACATCGTGCTTGCGGTAAATCCGCAGATTACCAAGCAGTATGTTGCGGGAAACAAAGCCTATGCCTTTGAACTTGTGAACAAAGGGGCGAAATATGCGGGTATCATCGTACTGTTTTTCATGGTTCCCTATGTTTTTGAGGCGGACAGGATATCGCTTCTGCTTTTCGGTAGGAATCCCGCAGGCACGGGTCTCTTTTCGGTTCTGTCCATGGCCTGCCTGCTCATGGACCTCGCATTCAACACCCTGGTTACGCTCGAACTTGCGACGGGAGAAATCAGGCGCTACTATCTGGTTACATCCGCAATCAGCGTCCTCGTGCTGCCCGTGACTTGCGCTGCGTTCATGTTGGGGGCTCCCGCATGGACTCCCTATGTCGTCTTCGTGCTGGTATATGTGGCGGTTGATGCGGCGCGGCTGCTGATTGTCAGGTCCCAGACAGGTTTTCCCATAGGGAAGTTCTTCCGCGAGGCAGTGCTGAAGGTCCTCTGCACTGGTGCGGCGTCGCTTTCGTTCACGCTGATTGTGTGGATTTTGGTGCCTGATGGCTGGTGGCGCCTTGCTGCTGTGCTGACGGCTGCAACTGCGGCCACATCTGCTGCGGCATACAGTTTCGCACTTACCGAAGGCGAGCGGGCGTTCCTGAAATCCAAAATTATGGCTATTTTTGCAAGATGATTACTTCAGAACAAATTAAGGATTTTCGCGAGCGCCTGGGGGTGCTGGAGCAGTCGCTGGGCATTGCCCGCAAGCGTGCGGAAGTGGATTCGCGCGAGAAGCAGAGCCAGGCTCCTGATTTTTGGGATGATCCCAAGGCTGCCGAGACTTTCATGAAAGGCACAGGCAGTATAAAGGCATGGGTAAGTGCTTTCGATGCCGCAGCTACCTCGGTCGATGACCTGGAAGTGCTTCTCGAACTCGACCCCGACGGGCCCGATGCCGACGCCGCGCTCGCAGATGCATCCAAGAAGATTGAAGACCTCGAATTCAAGAACATGCTTGGCGAAGAGGGCGACAATCTCGGAGCCGTGCTCACCATCAATTCCGGTGCAGGCGGCACCGAGTCCAATGACTGGAGTTCCATGCTTATGCGCATGTACACCCGCTGGGGCGAGCGCAACGGTTTCAAGATGACGGTGACCGAGCTCGTGGAGGGCGATGAAGCCGGCATCAAAAGCGCCACCATCCAGTTCGAAGGTGATTATGCCTACGGCTACCTTAAGGCCGAAAACGGGGTTCACAGGCTGGTGCGCATCTCCCCGTTCAACGCGCAGGGAAAGCGCCAGACCACATTCTCGTCGGTTTTCGTGTATCCTCTGGTCGACGATACCATCAACATAGAAATCAATCCTTCCGACATCGAATGGGATACCTTCCGTTCCGGAGGACACGGCGGACAGAATGTAAACAAAGTGGAAACCGGCGTGCGCGTCCGGCACATTCCCACCGGAATCATGGTGGAGAACACCGAAACCCGCAGCCAGCAGGACAACCGCCAGAACGCCCTGCGCATCCTCAAATCCCGCCTCTACGACATCGAACTCAAGAAGCGCCAGGAAAAGCAGGCCGAACTGGAAGGGCAGAAAAAGCGTATCGAATGGGGTTCGCAGATCCGCTCCTATGTGCTCCATCCCTACAGGATGGTAAAGGACCTCCGTACCGGCCTCTCCACCGCCGACACCCAAGGCGTGCTCGACGGCGACCTCGACGCCTTCATCCGCACCTTCCTCATGCAGAAAGGCAGCGGCACCGCAACAACCGTCGAAGACATAGACTGACGCTCCACCTCCTTATCCCTAAAAGATTTTGCAGAGGTCCGAAGGATTCATTATCTTTGCTTGATTATAGACAAAGCATCAATAAAGTACCACAATAATGCCTGATTTCAAATACGTTCCATTGATTCAACTTGGGGAAGACAAAACGGAATATTACCGCATTCCCGGTTCTGAAAAACTGGTATCCACCTCCGAATTCGAAGGACATACTATCCTTAAAGTGAAGCCCGAAGCCCTTACGCTTGTCTCTCAGCAGAGTTTCCATGACTGCGAGTTTATGCTGCGCCGTGCGCACAATGAGCAGGTGGCTGCGATTCTGGATGACCCCGAAGCAAGCGAAAATGACAGATATGTCGCTCTTCAGTTCCTGCGCAACGCCGAAACTGCCGTGAAGGGCGTTCTGCCTTTCTGCCAGGACACCGGCACCGCCATCATCCATGGCGAGAAGGGGCAGCAGGTCTGGACGGGGTTCGAAGATGAGGAAGCCCTCAGCCTTGGCGTTTTCAATACCTACACCCGGGAGAATCTGCGTTACAGCCAGAACGCTCCGCTCACCATGTACGAGGAGGTCAACACCAAATGCAATCTGCCCGCCCAGATTGACATTGAGGCTGCCCAGGGCAGCGAATATCGCTTCGTGATGGTTGCAAAAGGCGGCGGCAGCGCCAACAAGACCTACTTCTATCCCATGACCAAGGCCACCATCCAGAACGAAGGTACACTGCTTCCTTTCCTGGTGGAGAAGATGAAGAGCCTCGGCACGGCAGCTTGCCCGCCTTACCACATCGCATTCGTAATCGGCGGCACAAGTGCGGAGAAGAACCTTCTCACCGTCAAGCTTGCCAGCATCAAATACTACGATTCCCTTCCCACAACAGGAGATGAAACCGGCCGTGCTTTCCGCGACATCGACTTGGAGCAGAAACTCCTCAAGGAAGCGCAGAAGATTGGCCTCGGGGCTCAGTTCGGTGGCAAGTATCTTGCGCACGACATCCGCGTGGTGCGTCTTCCGAGGCACGGAGCCAGCTGCCCCATAGGCATGGGCGTAAGCTGCTCTGCCGACCGCAACATAAAGAGCAAGATAAATGCCGACGGCGTGTGGATTGAAAAACTCGACACCAACCCTTCCGAACTCATCCCCGAGCAGTACCGCCGTCCGGGAGAGGGCGCCAAGGGCATTGAAATCGAACTGAACAATGGAATCGACGCCGTGCGTGCCGAACTCAGCAAATATCCCGTGGGAACCCGCGTGAACCTCAAAGGCACCATCATTGTGGCCCGCGACATCGCGCACGCCCGCCTGAAGGCCCGTCTGGATGCTGGAGAAGAGATGCCGGCATATTTCAAAGACCATCCCATCCTCTATGCAGGTCCCGCCAAAACTCCGGAAGGATATCCCTGCGGAAGCATGGGCCCTACCACCGCTAACCGCATGGACCCTTATGTGGATGAATTCCAGAGCCACGGCGCATCGCTCGTGATGATAGCCAAGGGCAACCGCACCCAGGCCGTGACCGATGCCTGCAGCAAGCACGGCGGATTCTACCTCGGCACCATCGGCGGAGTGGCTGCAGTGCTTTCGCAGAACTCCATCCGCAGCATCGAGTGCGTGGAATATCCCGACCTCGGGATGGAAGCCGTCTGGAAAATTGAGGTGGAGGATTTTCCTGCCTTCATTCTCGTGGACGACAAGGGTAACGACTTCTTCAAGCAGTTCTAAACCATGAAAAAGGGGGTGCGCAGGCTCTGCATCGTGTCGGGTGCCATTGTCGCCTTTCTGGCGGCTCTGGTGCTGGCCCTTGAGCTTGTGCTCAACAGTTCATGGGTCCGGGGAAAAATCGATGCGGCAGCCGCTGCCGCCATCCCTGAAGGCTCACTGAGCTACTCCCGTCTGCATTTCTCCACAATCAAGAGTTTTCCCAGGCTGTCGGTCAATATCGACAGCCTGTCCGTTACTTATCCTCATTCGCTGTACTCCGAATTCGACCGCGTGGGGCTTCGCAGGCCCATGCTGTCAGAAGGTCGAGGAAGCGATGCCGACACCCTCGTATCGGCCACCCGCATATGGGCTGCAGTAAATATCTGGAGGGTCTTTGGCGGAAAAATCAGCCTGAGTTCCCTTAGTATCGACAGGCCCCGGGTGTTCTATCACTCCTATACCGCCGATGCCGCCAATACCGGCATATTCGGACCTTCCGCACCCAAGGACACTGTTTCCAAGCCGGTGAGCCTCCCCTGGATATGCGTGGGTTCGGCAAAGGTTAGAGAACATCCGTATTTCATCTACACTTCGCAGGCCGACACGGTTTATGCCCGTCTGAGTTTCGACGAACTTTCAATGAAAGGCCGGTTGCGGCTGAAAAAGGACTGGCAGGCTTCACTGGTTAAAGGGCTGCAGCTGCGGTTGGATACACTTCGCGTGGGGGGCAGGCTTCCTGCCGACACCCTTTCGCTCGCCCTGGACAGGTTCAGCATCGACAATCCCCGGACCAATCTGCTGGATATCGGGCTGGAAGGTGATGCGCTGTTGTCATCCTCGAGCCTCGGCAAACTCCATATCCCCGCTGTGCTGCAGGCAAGGGCGGGTTTCGGCAAGGCTTCGGAAAGTTTTGACCTGAAGCTGCACAGCATGGATGCGGAACTTGCCTATGTACCCCTTCATGCTGAGGGCGAGTACCGCATGTTCAAGGACTATTCCTATGTTGATGCAACAGCTTCGATTGACGACTGCAATCTCGGAGAGGCTTTTGACCGGTATGCCCGCAACTTTTTTGCAGATGCCGCCGACATCCGTACCGATGCCCATCTGAACCTCGGAGTGAAGGCGGAGGGAAAGATTTCTGAGGATGAGTGGCCTGCCGTGGAGGCCGAGCTGTCGGTGCCCGGGGGGCATGTGCGCTATCTTCCCAGGAAGCTCAGCGCCCTTCTGGATGTGAGGGCTTCGGCAAAGCTCACATCCGACAGAAAACTCTCCGCGGTAGTGGACCATCTGAACCTTACCAGCGACGGCGTATCTCTGCATCTTGATGGTGACGGACGCAATCTTCTCGGTTCAGACCCTCTGGTCGCCGCCCGTGCCGATGCGCATACCCTGCTGGATTCGCTCTACAAATACATGCCGGAGGCGCTTGACATCAGTGGCAAGGGACGCCTTGATTTGACAGCCGATGTCAACGCCTATTTGAGGGAGTTTTACGACTATCAGTTCGGCCGTTCCCATTTGAACGCTTCCCTTACCGGTGAAGATGTGCATCTTGCAATGCCTTCCCAGAACCTTCAGGCCCTGCTGCTGGCTCCTACGGTAAATATCTCCAACGGAAGTGCTTCGATGCTCGTGGATATGTCTGCCGACAGTCTTGCCGTTCAGAGCAGCGATTCTCTCAGGGCTCACATGCGTGCCCTTACCGCAAAGGCAAATGTTTACAAAAGGGAAATCGACGGGAATTATGTTCCCTATGTCAGCCTGAATACTACGGAAGATAAAATCCATGTCCGTGCGGGTGAAAACAGGTTCGGGCTTACCGGAACCGATGTTTCCATCGAAGCCTGGAAAAGGGTGAGAAAGGATGTGCCCCGCACTAACACCCGCAGGCACAGGCTGGATTCCTTGCGCAGGATATATCCCGGGGCGAGCCGTGATTCCCTGATGTCCTTGATTGGCGTAAAAAGTGCGCTGGACGAATTCGCTTCCAAGGACATACGCGTAGCCCTTGATTCTTCCCTTCTGGGGCTCTACAGCCGCTGGCATCCCGGAGGAGTGATTTCTGTTGACAGGGCATGGTTGCGTTCTCCCGCGCTGCCTCTGCGCACGCGCCTCGGTGCCGTTGACATCGCCCTCGACGATGACGACGCACAGATTGCTTCGCTCGACCTCAATTGCGGCACTTCCGATGTCTCCTTGAACGGCTACGCCGGGAATATACGGAGTTTCATCCGCGGGCGCGGCCCTCTTCGCTTCGACCTTGGCCTGCACTCCGGGAGGCTCAATCTTAATGAGATTCTGGTGGCCATGCAGAAGGCTTCGGAGGCTGGGCCGGTTTCCACGGAATATGAAGATTATGTGCGCGACGACCTTGCCGATGCCACATTCGTTCCCGATTCAACCATGAGAGCCTTCGTGGTGCCCAAGAACCTCGAAGGTTCCGTGAGAATGTCGGCAGACAGGGTGGAATATTCCGATTTTGACATCCGTCCCGCTTCGGCGGAAGTCAACATCCGAGACAGGGTGCTTCAGCTGAAAGATGTTGATGTGAATACCAATCTCGGGAAGGTGAAACTGGACGCTTTCTACGCTTCGCACAAAAAATCCGACATCTCCGCCGGACTCGACCTGCATCTGAGCGAAATGTCGGCCTACGACATCATCCACACCCTTCCCACCGTGAATGCCATGATGCCCGCCCTCAAGTCATTTGAAGGGAAGCTCGCCTGCGATGTGACGCTCACCAGCCAGCTCGACACCAACATGAACATCCTCACCCCCACGATGAACGGGCTCGTGCGGGTGACAGGGGAAAATCTGCACATTTCCAATGCGGGCAGCCTGCGGAAGATAACACGCCTGCTCATGTTCAAGGACAAGAACATCGGCGATATCGACGACCTGTATGTGGATGCGGTGATAGAGGATAACAAGGTGGAAATTTATCCCTTCGAACTGAGCGTCGACCGCTACAAGGTTGCCCTGATGGGCACCCAGGGCTTCAACGGCAGCATGAAATACAATATTTCGGTGCTCAAGAGTTTCATTCCTTTCCGGTTTGGAATCAACATCTACGGGAATCTCGACAAATGGCGTTTCTCGCTCGGACGAAACAAATACCACAACGGCAAGGTGCCTTCGTTTACTGCCGATCTCGATACCATGCAGGTGAATCTCCTTGATGTCATACGCAATATCTACGACAGGGGAGTGGATAATGCAATGGCGCAGGCAGGACGGGAACAGAGGCGCCTCGCCAATGCCAGGATGCTGGGAGGCTATGCAGGCGATGACAGTGACTTCCTTTCAAATGAAGAATTCCGGGAGGTGGATGCTGCGCTTTACGATATGCAGATGAGTGAAGAGATGTCCGACATGGAACTGGAGATCTCTTCCGCCGCCGACGATGCCCTGGACGAACTCACCCGTCAGCAGATGGAATGGGCTGCCGAGCATCCTTGGGCTGAAATGGCCGAATCCCGTGCGCAGAAGCGCCGTGCCGCCAAAGAAGCGGGGAAATAAAGGTTATCTTCGGAAAAATTGTTACCTTTGCAGTCCGCCCCATTCGGCGGATATTTTTGAATGTTATTGCGGGCGGGTGTGTTGAAATGGTAGACAAGCCAGACTTAGGATCTGGTGCCGCAAGGCGTGAGAGTTCGAGTCTCTCCACCCGCACTTCAAATGATATATCACGAAACGACTAAAACTTCGCCGAAGTTGGGGTTTAGAGCGTGGGAATACAGGATACTTCAGGAGAAGGAGGGAAGATAACGGGAAACATAATATCCGTTTTGACCTTTTTCCCTTCAATCATGCCCGGGGTCCATTTGGGTGACATGGAGATAACCCGAATCGCTTCTGCATCCAGCAATGGGTGTAATCCATGCTTTACATGAACATTGGATATGCTGCCATCGTCATTGATGATGAAAGAAACAATAATCCTGCCATCAAAACAGCTGTCATTCAGCTCCTCCGGATAATGAAGATTAGCGTTAATCCATTTTGAGAAATTGTAAAGACTACCGTTGAAACCGGGTTTAACTTCAACATCTTTATAAGAATACGCTTTGCCTGCTTGCGGACATGGTATATCTTGCGCCAGACTTGTGAGACTGGCCATCAATAAGCATGCGAATAACAATCGTTTCATAGCAGTATAATCATTCTGCGGATAAAAGGCAATAATCGTACCGGGAAATGCAACTCCTTTATCCATAGCGGTTTACTTATTAACTATCGCAAAAGATTGGTGATAGTTTGCAAGGAAGTCCTTGAATAACAAACACTTGCCTCCGCATTGAGGGAAGCATCGTCCTGAAAACAAATATCTCACAGGGGTATAATATTTGCAAAATGCGGGATTGGTAATATGAAAGCACGGGTTTTCTTCAAGGGTGTTGCAGTTATGGCTGTTATGGCGATAGCTTTCGTCGTTTACTGCAATGTGCGCATCGGCAGCTATGCGAAGTCGCGGGTATTCGATTCTCTGGATGAACTGCCGCATTGCCACACGGCCCTTGTGCTGGGGACATCGCCCAAGGGGCGGTTCGGCGGCCCTAACCGCTTTTTCATTGCCAGGATAAATGCTGCGGCCGAACTTTTCGAGGCTGGAAAAGTTGAGCGCATCCTCGTGAGCGGCGATAACCGGCATGCAAATTACAACGAACCCGAGGCAATGAAGCAGGCCCTTGTGGAAAAAGGCATTCCGGCTGATGTGATATTCTTGGATTATGCCGGATTCAGGACCTTCGATTCGGTCGTGAGGGCCAGGGAAGTTTTCGGACAGGATTCTTTTGTGGTTGTGAGCCAGAAGTTTCACAATGAACGCGCCGTGTTCATTGCTGGAAAGAAGGGCACCGAAGCCATTGGATACAATGCCCAGGATGTGAGCCTGCGTTCAGGTGGAGTTCTCACCCATGTCCGCGAATGGGGAGCGAGATGCAAGGTGTTCCTGGATATCCTGACGGGAAAGAAACCTCATTTCCTGAGAACTGATGCCGGAGATATTTCATGGCATTGCCATCAACAATTATGAGAGGAGCGGTTCCGGAATTGATGGAGCGGACGCCGCGGATTGTAATAGTGGTGCCAACGACCTGCACGCCGGGAACTTTTACGCGCAAGTAGTCATAGATGGTTGAATAGCTGCTTGCGTCGTGTTGCGAAACTTTCAGTTTCTTGACCGGCTGGGACTCTCCTTCGGTGTTGATGGGTTCAATAGCTTTTTTGCCGGTGCCGCAGGACATGAGTGCCAAAAAGGGACAACAATAAAAGCCTTCTCAGTTCTTCTGGGCACTGAGTCTTCGGGATAATGATGATCCTGTCTTTGCTCAGTAACAGGCAATATGTATTTTTAAACTCTTTGAAAGCGATAAACTGATTGTAGGAATAGTTGGCCTTCACTTGAGATGTTTGCAATTCAACACCATCATCCGAAAAAGTGAGGTCGAACTCTAATGCGTTGAACTTCACTGATTGTTCATACGCTTTTTTTATAGAGTTTCTGTATATCAGGAAAACAAACGGGAACACTATCAGTATCCAGGTATAAACACTTGGAGAGTCGAAGATTCCTAATAGGATAAGAGCAAAAAGCAAAACAGACCAGATCACTGTCCGTCGATTAAAAACCAGTCGTGCATTGACTTCGTAGAAAGATTTCTTGTCAACAGAACAATGTATGGTCTGTTTCATTTCCAACAGGTTCTGTTTACTTCGTTCCGAAGATGCGGTCGCCTGCGTCGCCCAGGCCGGGAACGATGTATGCGTTCTCGTTCAGGTGTTCATCAACGGCGGCGACATAGATGTCGACATCCGGATGCGTTTCCTGCACCTTTGCGATACCCTCGGGCACTGCTACCAGGCACATCAGGCGTACATTGTTGCAGCCGCGCTTCTTGAGCATGGTGATGGCGTCGCAGGCGCTTCCTCCGGTTGCGAGCATGGGGTCGGTTACTATTACGAGGCGCTCGTCAATATCTTCAGGAAGTTTGCAGTAATATTCCACAGGCTCGTGGGTCTCTTCGTTGCGGTAGAGCCCGATATGGCCGACTTTCGCAACCGGCACCAGGGTCTGGAGCCCGTCCACCATTCCGAGGCCCGCGCGCAGGATAGGCACGATGGCAAGCTTGCGCCCGGCTACTTCCTTGGCAGTCATCTTGCAGATAGGGGTTTCGATTTCCACATCTTCCAGCGGAAGGTCGCGGGTGACCTCGTAACCCATCAGCAGGGCGATTTCTTTAAGGAGTTCCCGGAAGTCCTTGGATCCGGTTTCTTTCTTGCGCATGATAGTCAGCTTGTGCTGTATCATGGGATGGTTGATTACATGAAGTTGGCTCATAAAAGTTGCTTTAAAAGACAGTTCAAAGATAATAAAAGATGGCGATTTGCGCAAATAGAATTATATTTGCATAAATCTCTTCAGTATGAAACTTTCAAGATTCGTTATGAGCATAGCACTTACCGCCGCACTTTCCGGCTGCGCCAGGGACGAAGGCAAATCCGTAGTTTATTTCACCCGCAACCTTTCCGCCGAGGGCCTCATCCAGGTCTATGAACAGGTGAACGGAAAGATTGAAGGCCATGTCGGGGTAAAGCTCCACACGGGCGAGCAGAACGGCCCCAACATCATCCCTCGAGAGTGGGTTAAGGCCCTGCTGGACAAGGACCTGCCCGACGCCAACATCATCGAGACCAACACTTATTATGAGGGTGACCGCTACACTACCGAAGCTCACCGCCAGACCTTGGAGGTGAATGGATGGACCTTCCGCCCCGTGGATATACTCGACGAAGACGGCACGGCCCTCCTTCCCGTGAACGGGGGTAAATGGTTCAAGGAAATGTCGGTGGGAAAGAATCTTCTGAACTACGATTCGATGGTGGCCCTCACGCATTTCAAGGGCCACGCAATGGGCGGATTCGGCGGCAGCAACAAGAACATTGGCATAGGCTGTGCCGACGGGCGTATCGGCAAGGCGTGGATTCACACGGCAGAGGGGTCCGATGATATGTGGAGCATTGCCGAGGAGGAACTGATGGAGCGCATGACCGAATCCACCAAGGCAACCATCGACCATTTCGGGGAGCATGTGACCTATGTGAATGTGATGCGCAACATGTCGGTATCCTGCGACTGCGAAGGACTTGAGGCTGAGGCCGTCGTCACTCCCGATGTGGGCATCCTGTCTTCAACCGACATCCTCGCTCTCGACCAGGCTTGCGTGGATATTATCTATGCCATGCACGATGAAGAACACAAGCACATGGTGGAACGCATCGAGAGCCGCCACGGCCTGCGGCAGCTCACATACATGAAAGAACTTGGCATGGGAAGCAGCGACTATGTGATTGTCGACCTTGACAACGGAGGAAAGCGCATCAGCGCCAAAGATGCGGCCCGCGCCTGCCGGAAGCGCAGCATCTACAATTACAGCACCACCGGCAACAACGGCAGGGAAGTGAGCATGTCCGAGTTCGAAGGAAAGGTGATGCTCGTGGTGAACACAGCTTCCAAATGCGGCTTCACTCCCCAGTACGACGGTCTTGAAGCCCTCTACCAGAAGTATAAGGACAAGGGATTCGTGGTGCTCGGCTTCCCCTGCGACCAGTTCGGCCATCAGGAACCCGGCACCGACGAAGAGATAGAAGAATTCTGCCGTCTGAACCATGGGGTGACCTTCCCTCTCATGGCCAAGTCAGATGTCAACGGTCCAAAGGCAAATCCCATCTTCAAATGGCTGTGGACCATGAAGCCTTTTGCCGGTTTCGGAGACAGTGAACGCGCGAAACGCATGGATGCAATGCTTGCGAACGCCGACCCCGAATATGCCTCCAATCCCGACATCAAGTGGAATTTTACCAAGTTCCTGCTCAATCGCAATGGACAGGTCGTGGCCCGATTCGAGCCTACCGTGACTCCGGAACAGATTGCGGGAAGCATCGAAGAATTACTGTAACATTCTGCGCGAAGAGCCGTCTATTGCATAAACAATAGAAGTATGAAAAATATATTGGTGTTTCTTGTGGCAGGCGTTATGCTCGCAGCCCGCAATTTTGTCATCCGTGGAAATCATGTCATCGGAAACGGCGTGAAGGCTGAGAAATCTTTCGACCTGGGGCCTTTCGATGCCGTTTCCGTAAATGGTTCGGCTGATGTGGTATTTGTCCAGGGGCTGCAGAAAGTGCTGTTGGTTGCCGACGAAAATCTTTTGGAGCTGTTTGAGATTGAAGTGAAGGACGGCACTTTGCGCATAGGAACGAAAAAGGGATGCGGATACAGCACGAAAAACGATGTCGTGGTATTCGTTAATTCCCCGGTGCTGAATGCGGCGAAGATTAACGGCTCGGGCAGTTTCGAAATCGATGGTCCGCTCGCTGTCGATGGCGATTTCAGCCTCTCAGTGAACGGAAGCGGCGAAATTGAAGTGGATGCCCTGACCGCAGGTTCCGCCAGCGTCAAGGTGAATGGTAGCGGCGATGTCAAGCTGAACTGCCGCGAGGTAGGTGACATCGTGGTCGGAATCAACGGCAGCGGTGATGTCGAACTACTCGGCAATGCCCGGAATGTCCGGAGCAAGATTAACGGTTCCGGGAATGTGAATACCCGCAGGCTTGTGCTTGCCGGAAACTGATGCGTGGAGTCAAATTGTTAATAGATAATGGTTTATATAAAACGACCTCTCTGGTATCGGAGAGGTCGTTTTATATAAAGTATTAATAGTCAATTTGCTGGCTCCACGGTGGCACAAACGCTATTTGTAGATAGGTCCGAAGTTGGCGCAGGCGCGGTAGTCGGCACCTTCCTTGTCCATTCCGAAGGCGTTCCACGCTGCCGGGCGGAAAATCTTGTCTTCGGAAACATTGTGCATGCAGACGGGAATGCGCAGGATGGATGCCAGGGTGATGAGGTCGGCTCCGATGTGGCCGTAGGCAATTGCGCCGTGGTTTGCACCCCAGTTGTTCATCACGCTGTAAACATCCTTGAAGCAGTCCTTTGACGCATCCAGACGGGGAACGAACCAGGTGGTGGGCCAGGTGGGATCGGTACGCTTGTCGAGAATGTCGTGCATGTGCTTGGGCAGTTCGGCAGTCCAGCCTTCGGCAATCTGAAGCACGGGGCCGAGACCCGCCACAATGTTAAGGCGCATCATGGTCATGGGCATGCCCTCGCGGGTGACGAAGTGTGCGGAATAACCGCCTCCGCGGAAGTAGTCGCGGTCGGCAGGCATCCAGTTGGTGGCCTTGAGGCAGGCTTCTACATCGGCCTGGGTCATGTTCCAAGGTTCCTTGATGGTGGGTTTGCCATCCGCGTCGCTCATAGCACCGGTAGCGTCGAGGGTGGTGGCTCCGGAGTTGATGAGGTGGATGAATCCGTTTGCGGCAAGTCCGGTGGGAGCTTCGCCGGTTACGCGTTTCACTGCCTCGGGGCTCCAGTAGGTGCGCACATCGCTGAACATCACGCCGCGGTTGGTAAGCAGATGCCCGAAGAGCATGGAAAGGCCGTTCAGGGAATCGTTTTCGGTGGCGAGCACATCGGCCTCACGGATACCGTTCCAGTCGAAGGAAGAGCACATCATGCTCTCGGGGAAGTCGAAGTTGGGCTTGTAGTCGGTCCACTGGCGCTGGCCCTGCACGCCGCCCACGATGGCATTGTGTCCGAGGGCCTCTTCCTTGTATCCCATCTCGAGAAGTTTGGGATTGCCGTGCATGAGGTCGCGGATAATCATCATGTTCTTCACCGTGAACTCCCAGTCGGCATCCTTTTCCTCTCGGGTTTTGCCCTTGCCCTTTCCGTTGAAGCTGGTCATGGGAGTGCCGGGGAAGAGGGCGCGGTCTTCATTGTAGTCGTGGCCTTCCTGCGGCTTGCAGTATTTTTCCACCCATGCCATTGCCTTCTCGAATTCCTCGTGGTCGTAGATGCCGAAGTCCACGCGGCGAAGAATCTCCACCAGCGACACATATTCTGCCCTCATTCCGAGATAGTTCTGCAGGAAGTCGGCGTTCACTATGGAACCGGCTATGCCCATGCAGGTATTTCCCATGGAGAGATAGCTCTTTCCGCGCATGGTGGCAACTGCCTGTGCGGCGCGTGCAAAGCGAAGAATTTTCTCAGCCACATCTGCGGGAATGGTATTGTCATTCAGGTCCTGCACATCGTGTCCGTAGATTCCGAATGCAGGGAGGCCCTTCTGTGCGTGGGCTGCAAGCACTGCTGCGAGGTAAACCGCTCCGGGGCGCTCGGTGCCGTTAAATCCCCATACAGCCTTGGGATAGTGGGGGTTCATGTCCATTGTTTCGGAACCATAGCACCAGCAGGAGGTGACGGTGATTGTGGAGCCGACGCCTTCACGCTCGAATTTCTCCGCGCAGGCGGCACTCTCCGCAACGCGGCCGATGGTGGAATCGGCAATCACGCACTCCACGGGGGAGCCGTCTCCATTGCGGAGGTTCTCACTTATCAGTTCGGCAACAGCCTTTGCGAGGGCCATGGTCTTTTCTTCCAGGCTTTCACGCACACCGCCCTGACGACCGTCGATGGTGGGGCGGATACCAATTTTGGGATACTTCATACTTTTGTTATTTGTTTGATTTCTGATACATTCCATACATTCTCCAGCCATAGGTGGCAACTACTGCGAAGCAGACCAGGGGCAGGATGAAGGAGAAGTTGACAGCGGGGAGTCCGGCCACGGTGCCGAGGTCGATGATGCTGCCCTGCAGAGGGGGCATGAGCGCGCCTCCCACGATTGCCATTACCAGGAACGATGCTCCGAGGGTTGTGTCCTGCACATCCACATTCTCAAGGGCGATGCCGTATATGGTGGGGAACATGAGGCTCATGAAGAAGCTGATGCCCACGAGGCAGTAAAGCCCTGCCTTGCCCACGATAAGTATGGTTCCAAGGGTGCAGAGCGCGGCGCATACCCCGAAGATTCCCAGCATCTTGCGGGAATTCAGATACTTCATAAGCATAGTGGATATGAACCTGCTGCAGAGGAATAGCACCATTGCCACTATGTTGAAGCGCTGGGCTACGGCCTTGTTGATTCCGAGATTGTCGGCATACTGGATGATGAAGGTCCATACCATAATCTGGGCTGCCACATAGAAAACCTGCGTGAGCACGCCTTCTCGGTAAGCTTTGTTGTGCCAGAGGTTGCGGAGGGTCTGCCCAGTGGTATGGGTGTTGCCGGACGCCTTCTCCTCTTCGCTCTGGGTCTTTGGCATGCGTGCGAGCGCTATCACCGCAAAAACCACCAGTACCACCAGGCCGATAATTACATAGGGATTGCGTATGATTGCGAGGTCGTGCAGGCGTATATCCGCCTTCTCGGCGTCGGACAGCATGGGGAAGATGATGTTCCCCGCCGCATCTCGCTTGTCGGAGAGCAGCTGGGGCAGCACGATGAAGGATGCCACGCTCATTCCGCAGAGCGAGCCCAGGGGATTGAATGTCTGGGCGAGATTCAGCCTTCGGGTGGAAGTTTCCTTTGCTCCGAGCGAAAGAATATAGGGATTTGCGGTAGTTTCGAGGAATGCAAGCCCGAAAGTGAGGATATAGAGCGAAATGCAGAAGAAAGAGAACTGCTGGTAGGCTGCTGCCGGGATGAACAGGAACGCTCCCACGGCGTAGAGCCCCAGGCCGAGCAGGATGGCGCTCTTGTATGAATATTTGCGGATGAAAAGCGCTGCAGGAATTGCCATCGTGGCATAACCTCCATAGAAGGCGAACTGAATCAGCGAAGCCTTGGCCGCAGAAAGCTCCATGACGGTCTGAAAAGCGGCCACCATGGGATTGGTGATGTCGTTGGCAAAGCCCCACAGGGCAAACAGCGAAGTAATGAGGATGAATGGAAGAAGATATTTCTTCTCAACGAGTTGTGGCTTAGTGTTCATCATCGTGTGTGTTGTAGCTTACAAATATATAAAAAATACAATGAAATTGTGCCGTGATGAAAAGTTGCTGAAACAATCTTGCCGTAGCTTTTTTTGCATAACCGTATGGGATTATTAACAAAAAACCATAAATTTGCCCTAACAATATTCCAAACGAGTATTGTAGACATATTTTAATATAGCGTTTGCTATTTATTCGGACACCCAGAATCTAGCCAATTCAAGAGTATAAGACGAATAAGTTTGCGAATGTCTGCGCTTTGGCGTGGACTAAACTTATTTCTTATACAGGTTGGCTAGAACCTTGGGTAGCAATAAGAGAGGTCCATGCCTTTATCTGTGCTCAAGGTTTTAGCCGATTTGTATCATCGAATCTTTAGCTACGCAATTATAGTAGCTAATGATGGACACCCAAATCAAATCCAAGGAGAGGGTGTCGGCTCACGGCGAGGTGTTCACAAACCCCCGCGAAGTGAACGCGATGCTCGACCTTGTAAAGCCGGAAACGGAGCGGCTCGATTCCCGTTTCCTGGAACCCGCGTGTGGTGACGGCAACTTCCTCATTGAAATTCTCCGCCGCAAACTCGCCGTATGTGAGGCACGAGTCAAATCAAAACAATACACCCAACTCCAATACGAAGAGAATGCCGTGCTGGCAGTTTCCAGCATCTATGGCATAGAACTGCTGCCGGACAATGCAGCCGCTTGCCGACAGCGTCTTCTGGACTATTTCACTGAGCAATACCGAACACTTTTCAAGTCCAAATGCAAGGACGCCTGCATCGAGGCAGTCCGCTATATCCTCTCAAAGAACATCATCCTCGGAGACGCCCTCACATACAAGCGTGTGGACGGTTCCGGAGAGTGGATTCATATATGCGAATGGAGTCCGGTTGGAAGCGGCAAAATCAACCGCCGTGACTACGAGTTCTCTTACCTGATTGGAGAATACGAAAGCGACGGACTATTCTCTGACCTCCCGGCCC
>JAFUGJ010000003.1 GCA_017469425.1 Bacteroidales bacterium | reverse complement strand
TGGCCCGTGGAGAATGGGTGATGTATAACGAAAAGATTCCTTATTCCGAGTATTCCAAGCTGCCCGGAGGTTTCTATCCTTCCAAATTCGATGCGGCCCGCTGGGTGGCGCAGATAAAGGCTTCCGGAGCCAGGTACATCACCATCACCTCCCGCCATCACGACGGGTTCTCGATGTACGCCACCAAGGCTTCGCCCTACAATATCGTGGACGACACGCCTTTCGGACGCGATGTCCTCAAGGAACTTGCCGACGAATGCCACAGGCAGGGGATAACTCTCAACTTCTACTATTCCCTTCTTGACTGGGGGCGCGACGATTATCCCCGTGACCCTGCAATAGCGGGTACTCAGACGGAAAAGGACATGTATGCCAGGTATCTGGACTTCATGTGCGCCCAGATTACCGAACTTCTAACCAATTACGGGCCAATCGGATGCATTTGGTTCGACGGCGACTGGGCAAAGATAAAGAAACCCGAACCCGGGCAGGAAATCAACATCGATTTCGACTGGGGGTATGAAAGGATTTACCGCCTTATCCACTCCCTGCAGCCCTCCTGCCTCGTTGCAAACAACCATCACCGCATTCCCATCCCCGGAGAGGATATACAGCTGTTCGAGCGCGACATTCCCGGGGAGAACAATGCCGGATACGGACGCACCAGCCATGTGAGCACCGAACTCGCCCTCGAAACCTGCAAGACCCTCAACAAGAGCTGGGGATTCGACATCAAGGACACCAAATGGAAGAGCGTTCCCGAACTTATCCGCATCCTTCTCAGCACCGCGGGGCGCAATGCCAACCTTCTTCTGAATGTAGGCCCTCAGTCCGACGGGTGCATCCCTGAGGAAAGCGTGTGGAGGCTCGCTGCGATGGGCGACTGGCTCAAGGCCAACGGCGAAACCATTTTCGGCACCCGCGCCACCATGCTCAAGCCACAGAACTGGGGCGTCCTCACCCACAAGGACAACAAGATTTACCTGCATGTGATGGAAGCCCCGGAAGGGGGAGTGATTACGCTTCCCTTCCGTCTCAAGGCAAAGAAGGTGACGGCGTTTGCCGACGGTACGCCCCTGAAGTTCAACAAGAAGGCTAAAGACAGTTTCAGCGTCACCCTTCCCGAAGCATACGACTGCAGCACCGACTTTATCGTGGAAATTACGCTATGACACTGCGCCTGCTTCCCTGCCTGATAGTCCTCTCCGCCTGCGCCCGCCTGGGTGCAGGCGATGCTTCTTTCTATACCAACGACCTCCATCCCACCGCCACGCCCCTCGTGAGTGTAGACCCTTATTTTTCGGTGTGGTCGTTCGGAAAGGAGCTGAATGCCGATGTCACGCGCCACTGGACCGGGCGCAAGCAGCCTATGCTCGCGGCCTTGCGGGTGGACGGGGTCACTTACCGGGTGCTCGGAAGCGAGAATGCCGTGCCCGGCGTTCCGGAGGGCCGTATTCAGCCAAAGCTCATTCCAGACAGCAGCTACACCCGCCGCGTGCCCGAGGTGTTTACCCGTGCCGCCGTGCAGACAGGTTCCAACCTTCTTCCCACGCGCAGTTTCTACAATTTCGACTGCGGTCCTGTCCGCCTTGAGCTTGCTTTCGTAGCGCCTCTCCTTCCGGGGGATTTCGACCTCATTTCGCGTCCTGTCAATTATGTCACTTTCAGCATGGCTTCCACCGACGGCAGGAAACATTCGGTGCAGCTTTACTTCGAGGTTTCTCCCCGCATCGCCATCGATTTTGACATGACCGGGGTGGTTGCATCTGAGGGCAGTGCCGACGGCGTCAAGTATGTCCGTACCGGAAGCCTTGCGCAGCCGGTGCTTGAAAGAAACGGCGACGACATCCGCATCGACTGGGGATATTTTTATCTCGCTTCGGAAGGCAACAAGGGAAAGCTTGCAGTGGTTAAGGGTCAGCCATCCAGGGAACGGTTTCTTGCAGATGGCAGAATGGGAGAAAGCCTTGGCACCGTGGAAAGTTCCGATTTCGTGTCGGATGACATTTCCCTTGCCTGCTGCGTAGATATCGGAAGTGTAAAGCGCAAGGTGAGCCAGACCCTGCTTCTGGCATACGACGACATCTACTCCATCAAGTATCTCGGAGAGCCCCTGCGCCCCTACTGGAACAGGTCCGGGCAGAACAGCATTACTTCACAAATCGCCCTTGCAGGCAGGCAGCACCGGGATGTGATGCGCCGCTGCGAGGAGTTTGACAGGGCACTGACCGGCGAAGCCCTAGCGAGCGGAGGACGCAAGTATGCCAATCTCTGCGCCTCGGTATTCCGGCAGGTGATGTGCGCGCACAAGCTGGTGGAAGGCCCAAAAGGCGAGCCTTTCTTCATCAGCAAGGAAAACTTCTCGAACGGTTGCGCAGGTACCGTCGATGTTGCCTACCCTTCCGTTCCCATGTTCCTGCTATATGATGTGAAACTTGCCGAGGGGCTGCTTAACCATATCTTCGATTACAGCGAAAGTTCGGAATGGGATAACGACTGGGCACCGCACGATGTAGGACGCTATCCCGATGCCTACGGGCAGCGCTATGGCAACTCAATGCCACTTGAAGAGTGCGGCAACATGCTGCTGCTCACTGCGGCGGTGGTGCAGGAAAGCGGCGACTGCAGCTATGCCGCCCGCCACTGGAGCACTCTTACCAGGTGGGCAGATTATGCCCGCGAGCATGGACAGTATCCCGAGGACCAGCTTTGCACCGACGATTTTGCAGGGCGGCTCGCCAACAATGCCAACCTTTCTGCGAAAGCTATCCTTGCAGTGGCGGCCTACGCGAAAATGGCAGGGCAGATAGGGGAGAAAGACATTGCTTCGGCCTGGGCCGACACCGCCCGCAGAATGGCCGGGCTGTGGAAGGAGGCGGCTTTCGACGGCGACCACTATCGGCTTTCGTTCGATGCTCCCCTCACATGGAGCCTCAAATACAATCTGGTGTGGGATTCCCTGCTGGACCTCAATATCTTCGATCCGGCAATAATGCAGGCCGAGATTCCCTATTATCTCAGCCATGAAAGACGCTACGGAGTGCCGCTCGACTGCAGGGAAACTTATACAAAGACCGACTGGGTAATGTGGACCGCTTCGATGGCCCCCGATGCCGTCACCTTTGACAGGTTCATTGATCCCATTTACGATTTTTACGAAGATTCGGTGCTTCTCGGGCCTCTAAGCGACTGGATAGAGACCGACACTCCGCGTTCGCATCAGATGCGGGCGCGTTCGGTGCTCGGAGGCTTTTTCATGAAAATGTATTCCGACAGGATTAAAAGCAGACGCAATGAATAAACCCATTTTGGCGGCAGCCATTTGCATGTTCTGCGCAGCACTTCCTGCGCGCTCATTTGATTTTCACAACAGTCTCAGGGCCCCCGCCACCCCGCTGGTGAGCGTGGACCCGTATTTTTCGGTATGGAGTTTTACCGATGACCTCGCTTCCGACATGACCCGCCACTGGACCGGACGCAAGCAGCCTCTTCTCGCCGTGGTGCGCATCGACGGCGTCTGCTACAGGCTGATGGGAAATGAAACCAACAGCCCCGACGCCATGTATGGGATGAAACCCATGGAACAGCCGAAGGATTCGCTGTATTGGGTGCAGGGGCCCGTGGTTTTCGGGAAAACGGCTGCGCAGACAGGCCGGAACATCCTTCCGACCCGCACGATTTACTCTTTCGATTGCGGTCAGGTCGATGTTGAGATGTGTTTTACGGCCCCACTGATTCCGGACGATTTCAACCTGCTCTCGCGTCCGGTGAACTATGTTGATTTCACATTCCGGCCCAAGGATGCCCTTAAGCATCAGATACAGATTTACTTCGAGGCTTCCCCCCGCCTTGCGCTCGACCTGGAAGTAGTGCCCATGGTTCTTGAAAGCGGTTCGGCTGACGGCGTGAAATACGCCCGCACCGGTACGGTGTCGCAAAAAGTGCTTGGCCGCCGTGGCGACGACATCCGAATCGACTGGGGGTACTTCTATCTCAGTTCGCCCCAAGGGAAAGCGGGAGTAGTGAAGTCGCGTGCAGCCCGTGAACTTTTCGTTGCCGACGGCACTTTGCATCGGGGCCCCGCCAAGGTTGAGAGCGAGAATTTCGTGAGCGGCGACGATGCCCTTGCCTGCGTAGTTTCCCTCGGCAATGTGAAGAAAGAACGCAGCGCCACCATCCTGCTTGCCTACGATGATGTGCAGTCCATACGCTACCTCGGCCAGCCGCTGCGCCCGTATTGGAACCGCAGGGGCGACAACAGGATAACAAAGGAGATTGCTTCCGCACAGAAAGAGCATGGCAAGGTGCTGGAACGCTGCGCGGCGCTCGATGAAAAGATTGTTACCGATGCCCTTTACTCCGGTGGGAAGGAGTATGCCGAACTCTGCGCCCTTGCGTATCGCCAGTGCATATCGGCCCACAAGCTTGTCGAAGGCCCTTCAGGGGAGCCTTTCTTCATCAGCAAGGAAAACTTCTCGAACGGCTGCGCAGGAACGGTGGATGTCACCTATCCTTCAATTCCCTTGTTCCTGCTGTACAGCCCTGAACTTGCCCATGCCCTTCTGAACCATATTTTCGACTATAGCGAAAGCAAGAAGTGGAATAAAGTCTGGGCTCCTCACGACATCGGGCGCTATCCCGATGCCTACGGGCAGCATTATGGCAACTGGATGCCGCTCGAGGAATGCGGCAATATGCTTCTGCTGACTGCAGCCGCAGTACGCAGCGATGGCAACATCGAATATGCCCGCAAGCACTGGAACGCCCTGACCAAATGGGCCTTGTATGCCATAGGAAATGGACAGAACCCTGAGAACCAGCTTTGTACCGACGATTTCGCTGGCAAGCTTGCCCATAACGCCAACCTTTCCGCCAAGGCTATCCTGGGAGTCGCCGCCTATGCCAAGCTGGCCTATGCCCTCGACAAGAAAGATGAGGCGCGCGCTTTCCGTGCGATTGCCGAAAGGATGGCGCAGCTGTGGAAAGAAGCCGCTTTGGAAGAAGACCATTACCGCCTTACCTTCGATGGCGAGGGAACTTGGAGCCAGAAGTACAATATGGTGTGGGACACTCTTCTGGACCTCAAGCTTTTCGGCCCCGAAGTGATGGAGAAGGAACTTGCCTTCTACAAAACCAGGCAGAATCTTTATGGCCTGCCGCTGGATAGCCGCAAGCAGTACACCAAGACAGACTGGATTATCTGGACGGCTTCAATGGCACCGGACAATGACACTTTCCGGGAGTTCATGATGCCGGTTTACCGCTTCTACGACGAAACCCCCGACCGGGTGCCGATGGGCGACTGGGTAAATACAAACGAGCCCACATTCAATGCGATGCAGGCCCGTTCGGTAGTTGGCGGTTTCTATATGAAAACCCTGTCCGACCGCTGGAAACAGGCTACTCCCAATCCTTAGGATTCACGGGCCAGTCGTCGGTACGGAAAGGTCCGGCAGGGATTCCGAAATTGTTGTAAAGCCCTCCTACGCTCCAGTTGCGCCAGCAATAACGCACTGCAACCGGTTCGGGAACCTCGTCGCTCCATACGATAACATTGTCGCCCTTCTTCGGGTCGCGCATCGCCTTGGCGTCCACGAACTTGCGGTCAGCTCCGGCGATTTCGAATCCGCTGATTTCGGCTCCAAGGGGAGACAGACCGAGGTTTCCTACTTTCATCTGCACGAAGGCTTTGCCCTCCCTGAACTGTACTATCTTGTAGTAAGGGGCCCAGGCTTCGATGGCATCGAAACCATAGTCGTTGCTGAGGGCGAGAAGCGCAAGGCGCTGCCCCACTTCCTGCTTGTGTGAGGGGTGAATCGTGCCGTGCTCACCTATATCTACGGTCGTTACATACCCTGCATTGGGGATGCTCTGGGCGGCCTTCTGCTGAGCTTCGCAGAAATAACCGCTGTGCGTCTTGCGTCCGTTGTCATAGGTGTAGGGGGCAATCTGCACCAGATAGAAGGGTGCGTCGGGAACCTGAAAGTCTTCGCGCATCATCTTCACATAAGCCTGCTGCTGCTTCACATACAGGTTGGGATTGGGGCGGTTCTGCTCTCCCTGATACCATATCATCCCCTTGAATGTGAAGGGAATGAGCGGGGCGACCTGTCCGTTGTAGAGAAGGCAGGGGTCGTGGTAGTTACGCTTCACGGGGCGCTTGCCGTCGAGATGCCCGAGGTCGGTATTGGGGAATTCTTTTTCGAAAACCTCACGCTTCATCCAGGTTTCGATGCTGCTGCCTCCCCAGGAACTGACGATGATTCCTACCGGAATGTCGAGAGCACCCTGCAGGGCGTCGGCAAAGAAGTATGCGGTGGCGCTGCATTCTGCAACTGCATTGGGCGTGTGTTTGAACCATTGTCCGCCGCAGCTGTCCTGTACAGTGAGGGATGACTGCTTCTTGATGTTGCAGATGCGTATCGGCCTGGATGCCTTGGCTGCGGTTATATATTTTACGCCGTCTTTGGCCGGTTGGGAGCCGTATCCCCTTACCGGCATCTCCATGTTGGACTGTCCGGAAGCGAACCACACTTCGCCGATGAGAACATCGTGCAGGGTAAGCTTTTCGCCGTCGCTGATGGTTATCTCGTAAGGGCCTCCGGCTGCGGGAGTCTTTACTCTTAGAAGCCACTTTCCGCTTTCGGAGTCAGCCTTTGCGGAGTACTTTTTCTTGTCCCAGGATGTCTTGACCGTAACGGTCTTGCCGGGAGCTGCCTTTCCGAAAAGTGCGGCGTCGGTCTGCTGCTGCAGCACCATGTTGTCGCCGATTACCGGCGGGAGTGTGATTTTTGCGCTGATGCTTCCGCAGAGAAGCAGGGCGGCAATCAGGATTAAAGTGGATTTTTTCATATTTTGACTATTCTGTAAGTTGCATTGCATGCTCCGGACAGCTTGACGGTGTAGATGCCGGGGGCGCAGGATGACATGTCGATTTCGTGTATGTCGAAAGAAGTGAGCCTGACCGTCCGGCTGTAAATGCTTTTTCCGGTGGAGCCTGTAATCTTGATGCTCACGCTGCCTTCTCCGGAAATTGCGATGTGGAGTTTGTCACTGACCCTTGAGGGGTACAAATCAATGTCCGGATTGTCGTAGAACCTTATCTTGAATTCCCCGGAAAGGGGGTCGCTCAGGCCGTCGGTGGCGCTGATGCCTATGGTAGCCGCCTGTGGAGTGTCGGAAGCGATTTTCAGTTTGCTGCCTTCCAGCACGGGTATAAGCCCTGAAGATGAGGACGATACGGAAAATACGAGCTCGTCTCCGTCATCGTCCTTGAAATATTCGTCAAGATTCAGGCTGACGGTGCCGGTCTTGATGAAAATATCCTCGAATTCTTTGACGGATACGGGGGCCATGTTGGGAAGGATGGTGTAGGGAATTTCGACGCTTGCGCTGAATTCTCCGTCGCTGACGGTGGCCCTTGCAGTATAGTTTCCGGCAGGAGCCGCCGAACCGTCGATGTAGAACACGATTACTCCGTCTGACGGCTCTCCCCATGAGCCTGCCGGGGAACCCGGGTCCAGGTCAAATGTGAGTATGTCGCTTTCAGGGTCGGAGTAGCGGACTTTGCCGCTGTCTTTCTGCCTGTGGGTCAGCTGGAATTTCTCCGCCCCGACCCTGCTGACGGACGGGCCTGAGTTGAGGCGGAACTTGACTATCTTGTTGCCGGTGGAATACCTGTGGCTGCGGGTATAACCGATGGCCGTGGCGTAGTAGTCCTTTCCCCGTTCGAGCTGGTAAAACACGGACGAGAGGGCCGTACCTGCCTTGCGGTTGTTGACATTTACTGTCCGGCTGCGTATGGATGCGTCCAGGTTGAAAGGGTCGGCGTCCTTTACATCCATTTCCTTTTCGCCGATGACTGCCTTATAGGCAAAAACCGGCTCGTCGCCGTATGTCTTAACGGTCCAGTTCACCGTGGCTTCAAGTCCGTTCAGGGTGACGCTCACATCGTCGGAGGGAGCGAGTTCCTTGACTTTATAGGCAACGGATTCATAAGCATTCACCATGGGGCCGATTGCCCTGGAGTGGGATTTGGTCCTCTCAACATCTGCTCCACCCAGCAGCATTTCCTTGAGGTCTGCATTGGTGAATCCGGGCCCTCCGTATTGCGATACTATCAGGGCCGCCACTCCGCTTACGACGGGGCATGACATGGATGTGCCCTGCATCCAGGCATAGCCGCTGTCGCTTACGGTGCTGTAAATCTGGGCGGAAGTGTTGCCGTATGCGTTGTAATTGCCCCCCGGGGCGCAGATGTCCACCCAGTCGCCATAGTTCGTGTAGGCCGATGGCTCTCCCGCAGGGCCGGTGGCGCCTACTGCAATGACTTCTTCGTACATGCTGGGCTGGCTTCTCGTCCAGCTGTTGTTGCCTGCCGAGAACAGCACGAGCCCTCCTTTCATGGGGCCGGTCTGGTTCCCTCGGGAGTCCGTTCCGGCGTTTTGGATGAAATAGTTGATGGCGCTTGCCGTGAAGTAATCCGTGTTGAGAGGAACCCTGCTCTCGGAATCATATTTGTTGTTCCAGCTGTTGTTCACTATCACGGCGCCATGGTCGGCTGCATAGATGAAAGCAGAATAGATGCTGCCGCCGTCGCCGTCTTCGCTCGCTATGGCCTGGAGGTCAAGTATCTTCACCCCGCCGGTGCCATCGTTCCCGCCTGCAATGCCGCAGCCTCCGGTGCCGTTATTGTTGATGGCGGCAATTATGCCCGCGACATGGGTGCCGTGCCGCTGCGGAGTGTAAGAATAGGGATGGGATGCCGTGGAGTTCAGGAACGACCTGCTGCCGCCTGCTCCCGCAGGAACAACCACCCCTTGAAGGTCGGGATGGTCCGGCTGTACTCCCGTGTCGATTACGGCCACCACCACATCGCTCTTTCCCGCGCTGAACTCGTTCCAGACGGGCACCACATTGATGTCGGCACCCGAAACCGCCCCAGAAATGAGGGCGCCCGTGTTGTTCAGGTGCCATTGCATGTAGGCGTTTGGGTCGTTGAAAGGGATGGTCGCGGCTGTTTCCGTTCGGGGAACCACTTCCAGCACTTCAATCAGGGGGCTGCTTTTCAGCCCGGGCATGGCTTTGGTCCGTGCGGCGTCATCGTCGGGCACGGCAAAGAAAAACTTGTGAAGCCCGGCTGCCTTGTGGCGCTCTTCAAACTGCTCGTCTTCCGGAATGACCCTTTCGAAATGGAAGCCTTCAACGGGGGAGCCGTTCCCGGTTTCAAGCTGGCGGACAAACTCGTCGCTGCCCTGGATGATAATCAAACTTTCATCCGTGATTTCGTATTCGTTCAAGACCGGTACCCTGTCAGAATTCGAAGCAATTTGCTCCTTATTCAAAGAACAAGCACAGAGGCTGAAAATGGCTATTGTTAAAAATATAAATCTGAAATGCATTAGGCTGAGAAAATTTTTTTTTTTTGACAAAAAGACCTTACCTTGCAAACTGTATTGCAAATATGCAAAATATTAATGAATAAACGCATATAACCTATTTAATCTTCAAGATTTTTATGAGATCCAAGAGATTCTTCACTCTCGTAATTCTCCTCACAACATTCTCTTTCTCAGCCTTCTCGCAGACCAGGACTATAAAGGGAATGGTGTTTGAAGACGAAACGGGAGAACCCATGCCCGGCGTAGGCGTCACCATTGCGGGTACCACCCGCGGCGCCAGCACCGATTTGGACGGCTCGTTCACCCTCTCCGGAGTCAAGCCTTCCGACGACCTCAAGTTCGAGTTCGTCGGCAAGGTGACCCAGATTGTAAGGGTTGGGGATGTGAGCAACTTCATCATCAAGCTTGCCGACGACAGGAACCAGCTCGACGATGCAGTGGTGGTCGCCTTCGGTAAGCAAAAGAAGGAAAGCGTGATTGGTTCGGTTACCGCAATCGATGTGGCAACCCTCAAGGTTCCTTCCAGCAACCTTACCACCGCCCTCGCGGGAAATGTTGCGGGCGTCATCGCCTATCAGCGTTCCGGTGAGCCCGGTCAGGACAATGCCGACTTCTTCGTGCGAGGCATCACCACCTTCGGAGCCAACACCAGTCCGCTCATCCTCATCGACAACATCGAACTTACCTCCACCGACCTCGCCCGCCTGCAGCCCGACGACATTGAGAGCTTCTCCATCATGAAGGATGCAACCGCAACCGCCCTCTACGGCGCCCGCGGTGCAAACGGCGTAATATATGTTACGACAAAAAGAGGCCAGGAAGGCCCTGCGAAGATATTCGCCCGCGTCGAGACTTCCATATCCCAGCCTACCCGCAACCTCGAGCTCGCCGACCCCGTGACCTACATGAAGGCATACAACGAGGCCATTTCCACCCGCGACCCCCTCGGCGAACTGATGTACTCCTACGACAAAATCGAGCAGACCGGTAAGCCCGGCGCCAACCGTATCATATATCCTGCCAACGACTGGTACAATATGCTGTTCAAGGATTTCTCGACTGCATACCGTGCCAATCTCTCGGCCCGCGGAGGCGGCAAGATCGCTACCTATTATGTAACGGGCGCGTTTACGCAGGACACCGGTATCCTCAAGGTCGACAAGCGTAACACCTTCAACAACAACATCGATCAGAAGACCTATACCCTCCGTTCGAATGTTGACATCAACATCACCCCCACCACCAAGCTCGCGGTGCGCCTTACCGGCAACTTCACCGACTATACCGGCCCTCTGAATGGCGGTGATGCGGTTTACAAGCAGGTGGTTCACTCCGACCCCGTCCTCTTCCCGGCTTATTACCCGATGGACGACGAGCATGTGGGTATCAAGCACATCATGTTCGGTAACTATAAGGATGGTTCTTATTCCAACCCCTACGCCGACCTCGTGCGCGGATACAAGGACACCCAGCGCAGCCAGATGATTGCCGCCGTGGAACTCAACCAGGATCTGGGCTTCATCACCAAGGGCCTCACTTTCATGACGCTCTTCAATCTTACCCGCCTTTCCTACTGGCAGGTTTACCGTATGTTCCAACCATACTGGTACACTCTCGACCGCTACGATTCCTACACCGGGGAGTACACCATCCAGCGTATCAACGACAGCGGTACGGACTATCTCCAGTACGGGGAAGGGGATAAGACCATCACCAATACCATGTACTCCGAGAGCCGCCTGAACTATGCGCGCGAATTCGGAAAGCATGATGTCACGGGGCTTCTCGTCCTCACCGCCCGTGAGCAGCTGAACGCCAACGCCGGAAGCCTGCAGCTGTCGCTGCCTTCGCGCAATGCCGGTCTCTCCGGGCGTTTCACCTACGGCTGGGACAAGCGCTACTTTGCCGAGTTCAACTTCGGTTACAACGGCTCCGAGCGTTTCCACAAGAGCCACCGCTGGGGCTTCTTCCCCTCCGCCGGTCTCGCGTGGGTGATTTCCAACGAACCCTGGTTCAAGGGCGCAAAGAAGGCAGTCCACAACCTGAAGTTCCGCGCTTCCTACGGTCTTGTAGGAAACGACAATATCGGTTCCGCGACCAACCGCTTCTACTACCTGTCCGAGATGAACATGAACAGCAGCACGAGAAGCGCCAGGTTCGGTGAGACCGGGGGACTTGCATACACGGGCATCGATGTGAACAGGTATGCCAACGAGGCCATTACCTGGGAAAAGTCCTACAAGAGCAATTTTGCCATGGAACTCGGACTTTTCAACAAGCTTGATGTCATTGCCGAGTATTTTACCGAGCGCCGCACCGACATTTTCATGACCCGTGCCGATGTGCCTGAAACCATGGGCCTGCAGGCAACTATACAGGCCAATATCGGTGAAGCCAAGGCTCATGGCATTGACATCCAGGCCGACTACAAGCAGGTTTGGAACAAAGACTTCTGGACTTCCGCCCGAGGCAACTTCACATATTCCACCAGCAAGTATCTGGTTTATGAAGAGCCGGAATATCCCGAAAAGTACCGTATGCATGCGGGATATTCCCTGAAGCAGACCTGGGGTTATATCGCCGAGCGCCTGTTCATCGACGATGAAGAGGCCGCCAACTCCCCTTCGCAGGCTTCATTCGGCAGCCAGTACGGCGGTGGTGACATCAAATATACCGATGTCAACGGTGACGGTGTTATTACCGAGGCCGACCGCGTGCCTATCGGTCTTCCTACCTCCCCTGAAATCATTTATGGTTTCGGTGCATCCATGGGTTGGAAGGGCTTCGACTTCTCCGTATTCTTCCAGGGCCTTGCGAACGAAAGTTTCTGGATTGATGCCTCGACCCGCTACAATCCTTCCCAGAATATTGCCGGTACCGCTCCTTTCGTGAACAACACCCAGCTGCTCAAGGCCTATGCCGACAGTCACTGGAGCGAGGACAACCGCGATATCTATGCGCTCTGGCCCCGCTACAGCGCGTATTCCAACCTGAACAACTCCGCCGTGAGTACCTGGTGGATGCGCGACGGAGCGTTCCTGCGCCTCAAGCAGCTCGAATTCGGATATACCCTGCCTTACAAGTTCACGCAGAAGTACCGCATCGACAATCTCCGCGTCTATCTGCAGGGCAACAACCTCCTTTGCTGGAGCCGCTTCAAGCTGTGGGATCCCGAGCTTGCCGATACCGGCCTTAACTATCCTATTCAGCGTACTTTCAACATCGGACTTCATGTAACCTTCAAATAATGTGTCAGCCATGCGTAAGATTCTCATTAAATCATCTTTGGTCCTTGCAGTCGCGCTCTCATTATTTGGCGTGAATTCATGCAACAAGTATCTTAATGTGGTTCCCGACGATGGCATTGCCACGCTCGATATGGCTTTCAACCTCAGGGCGAGTGCAATCCGTTATCTGGCAACCTGCTATTCCTATATGCCCATCGAGGGCAATGTTGCGAACGACCCTGCCATGCTCACCGGCGATGAACTCTGGGATCTGGTGGGACGGGTGGTGTCCAATACCTCGGCCCGCGTTCCCAACACCTATTTCAACATAGCCCGAGGCTTCCAGAGTGCGTCCAGGGTTTATGCAAACGACTGGGCCGACATGTACCAGGGCATCCGCTGCTGCGATATTCTCGTGGAAAACATCGACAATGTGCCCGACATGACCGACATGGAAAAAGAGCAGTGGAAGGCCGAGGCCACATTCCTGAAGGCTTACTACCACTTCAATCTCGTGCGCAAGTGGGGTCCCGTTCCCATTATCCGCGAGAGCCTTCCCATCGACTCCGATGTCGAGACGGTGCGCGTGTACCGCGACAACATCGACGACTGCTTCGACTATATTCTCGAATTGCTCGACCAGGCCGAACCCAACCTCCCCCTGATGCCGGAATCCTCCGACATGTATGGCCGCATCACCAAGGCAATCTGCAAGGCCCTGAAGGCGAAGGTCGCGGTCTATGCTGCGAGCCCGCTCTTCAACGGCAACGAGGAAGAAGCCTCGCTTGTAGACAACAGGGGAGTGCAGCTGTTCCCGGACAAGGACGACGACCAGAAGCTTGAGCGCTGGCGTTACGCCCTTACCGCCTGCAAGGAAGCCATCGAGGTCTGCGAGCAGGCAAACATGCGCCTGTATGACGACAGCAACATCTCCTACCGTGTCACCGACTCGCTGAAGCGCACCCTTACACTGCGTAACGCCTTCAACCAGAGGCAGACTGCGCAGGACCCCATCGAGGTCGTGTGGCCCAACACCCAGATTTCTTCCACCGGTTCCACCACCGCTTTCCAGATGTGGACCATGCCCAACATGACGGGCAATTCCCACACTACGGGCGGATACAGGTTCATCGGCGTGCCCCTCAAAATCGTGGACCAGTTCTATACCAAGAACGGACTTCCCATCAACAACGACCTTGAGTGGCAGGGCGTCAACTCCCAGGAAATCACATCCAGCCCTTCCGACCATTCCTATTATATAGTGGAAGGATACAAGACTATCCGCCACAACATAGGCAGGGAGCCCCGCTACTACTCGTATCTGGGTTTCGACGGAGGAATATGGTATGGAGAAATCTCCAATTTCAACGATGTGCAGCCTTCCGACCTCCCTCACATTGAATGCCGCAACGGCGGCCCTCAGGGAAAGTCCGGCAGCGAGGTAGGCCCTGTCACGGGATATTTTGCGAAGAAGCTTTATCCCCAGCAGTGCAATTTTACAGGCACCAACACCTTCGTGTCTTACTGGTTCCCCTGGCCTGTAATCCGCCTTACTGACCTCTACCTGCTTTATGCCGAAGCTATCAACGAGGCCGAAGGCCCTAACGGAGCGCATCGTGACGAACTGTTCCGGTATCTGGACGCCGTCCGTGAGCGCGCAGGCATTCCGGATGTAAAGGATTCGTGGGACAACTATTCCAACAACCCCGGATACTACGATACCCAGTATGGCATGCGCAGCATCATTCACCGTGAGCGCCTTATCGAGCTCACCTTCGAGAGCCAGCGCTTCTGGGATATCCGCCGCTGGAAAGAAGCTCCCGCAGAGTACCAGAAGGGTATTTATGGCTACACCGTCACAGGTTCCAGCCCCGAAGACTATTATGTGCGCAAGCTGATTGCTTCGCAGACATTCGGCCTCAAGGATTATTTCTGGCCTATATACAACTATTATCTGGAGCGTAATCCCAATCTGGTCCAGAATCTCGGATGGTAATATTTAATGATATGGATATGAAAATACTCAAAATAATACTTCCTGCAGTATTCCTTGCTGCCGTTTCATGCTCCGGCGATCTTGGAGGCCGCATCGACCAGATACCGGATGTTGCGAAACCCCTGCCTGTATCGGTGAGGAGCGTGGAGAATATCAGCGGCGGTGCTGTCATTAAGGTCAATATCCCCGACGATCCCAACCTCAAGGGCGTCGTGGCAGTGTACGAGCGCAATGGCGTGGAAGTCAATTCCAAGGTTTCCCGCTATGTCGACAGCCTCGTCGTGGAAGGCTATGCCGATACCCGCGACCATATTGTCAAGGTTTATTCCTTCAATGTCAACGAAGAAAGGTCCGAGGCTGTGGATGTCACCATCACTCCGCTCGCTCCGGCTATCATGACGGTCACTCCTACCCTGTTTGATTCTTTCGGTGGAGTTAAAATCGACATTCAGGGAAACACTTCCCATGCCGACCTTGCAGTATGCCTGCTTCGCGACTCCGATTTGTCCGACATCGGAAAACCCAAGAACCAGATGAAGTGGGTGGAGGTTACGACCCTCTTTACCTCCAGCGACGACATCCGCCTTACCCGCCGCGGTCTCGAGCCTGTGGAATCCATCTATGGCGTGTACCTGCGCGACCACTGGGGGAATGTATCCGATACTACCATCGCGGTTCTCACGCCTCTGTGGGAAGCAAAGCTCGATACCGTTAAGAATGCTGCGGGCAAGCTCGTGTATAGCTTCAGGAATGCTTCCATTCCCGACGACAACTGCGCCAGCACGAATCCCAGCTGGTATCCTGTCGAAGCCCTGTGGGACGGTTCCGGTCTTTCCGAAATACCCCATTTCTTCGTGAGTGAGGAATCCGGTGCAAGCCCCGGGTGGCTGACCATCGACCTCGGACATGAAGCAAAGCTCAGCCGCATTGCCACGCTGCCCCGTATAGGGTACAATCCCTTCATGGGCGGTGCCGTGCGCGACTATGAGTTCTGGGGAACGCGCGGAGAACTGCAGTCCGACGGAACTTACGGAAAGCCTTCCGGAAAGATGTTCGATCCCACGGACGACAATCCCTACGGGTTCGACACCGATGTGTGGTTCTGCCTTGGCAAGTTCACCCAGGCCAAGCCCTCCGGCTACCTTCCCGACGGTCTGGTTGGTGACATCACTGCGGAAGACCGCGACACCTTCAATGCCGGCAATGACTTCGAATTCGACAAATATGTCTATCCCCGGTGCAATGAGCCGATTCGTTATCTGAGAGTCATCTTCGTGAATACTTTCAGCACATTCGAATATGGGCACTCGACATCGAACAGGCAGGTGCAGACTGGAGAAGTGACTCCTTTCGGAGAGCCTATTTTGGACTAATTTAATGCTCAGCCAATGAAAAAGACGATTTACATACTGCTTTTAAGTGCGCTTGGCCTTTTGTTCTCCTGCGGCAAGCAGGATACCGTCTACAAGCAATTCGTGGTAGACGGGGGCCGCATTTATCCTGCAAAGCCGGTGAATGCCGTGGCAAGTGCCGGATTCTGTCGAATCCTCGTGAGGTGGGAGGCTCCCATGGACCCTTCCCTGCGCACGGCGAAACTCTTCTGGGACAACTACACGCAGTCCAGGGAGTTCAACTATTCGGACTATCCCGACGGAGTCATTGAAACGGTTATCGACAATCTGGAAGACCGCGCATACACTTTCAATATCGTGAACTACGATGGTGCGGGCAATGCATCCCTTTCAGAAGAGGTCACCACTTCGCCATTCGGCGACGGTTGGCTCGTGTCCCATGCCGAACGCTCCCTGGTATCCGCCCTCGTCGACGAGTTCAGCGGAAACGCCACCGTTACCATGACGCAGGGAACCGACGAAATGGTTGCCACCAAGTTCCGTTACCGCAAGAACAATGGCGAAACCGTGGAGAGTGAAGTCCTCAAGCCTGAAGACAATGTAATTGTCATCCCCGATGTAATGCCCGGGAAGTCTTTCGAATTTATCTCGGCTTACTGCCCTTCGGAAGGCGTGGATACGGTCTGGGCATCTTCCTGGAGCAAGTCGCGTGTGCCTTTCTGCTATAATGTGGACAGGAGCCGCGCAAGTGTCACCGTCACTTCCGGGCAGGTGAGGGACGCCTTCTATCCTTCCCTCATCCTTGACGGAATCAAGGACGACGGTGCGTGCCGTTGGTTCAGCTCGAATGCTGCGTCAAACCGCAACACTTTCCCCAAGATTCTGGTCATTGATACCCATCTTACCGGAGCCAACATGATGACATTCACCAATTTCACTTTCTATATGGACCCTGCTGCCGATGCCCAGACGAGAAGGTATATCAGGGCCGTGAATGTGTATGTGAGCGAAACGGCGCTTAGCCCCGACGATTCCAATTATTCCAGGAACTGGGGCGAGCCCGTCCTGTCGGTATCCCTGAACCAGAACGAGGCGGTGCAGTCCTTCGTGGCCACGGAACAGAAGACAGGCCGTTATGTCGCCATTGTGTTCCGCAATTCTTACAATTCGTCCGGATTCATAGATCTCTGGGAGTTTGAAGCCCATGGATTCCTTGAAGCCGACATTGATTGATAATCACCATTTAATCAACACTTTTATGAAAAAAAGTTTATTAGCACTTCTGGCACTCAGCGTTTTGTTTGTCGGCTCTTGTGGAGACAAGAACGATGACCCTAAACCTGAGGTCAAGGACCCCGCCCAACTCGTGGTGCCTACAAAGGCATACGATGCTGCGAAAGGTGACGGAACCATCGAGATTCCGATCAGCGCGAACTACAGCTCTATCAAGGTGTCGATCGCGTCAGATGCTACATCTTGGCTCTATTCCAATGGAACCAAGTCTGAGACGAAAGCCGAAATGAAGGATTACACAGTATCCATCGGCTATCGTGCCAATCCTCTTGCAAAAATCCGCGAGGGGCTTGTTACCATCACTCTTGACGAGCTTTCCGAGGTGATTAAGATTACCCAGGCTGCAGGAGATCCCACGATCAGCGTCGCTGAAGAGACCCGCAAGGTAAATCCCCGCGGACAGGAGTTCGACATCACCGTTACGAGCAATGACGAGGTCAATGTCACACCCGGAGCCAACTGGATTTCGCTGAAGTCTTCAAGCGATAATGTCTTCACCCTTGCCGTGACCCTGAACGATACCGGAGAGCCCCGCGAAGGCGAGGTCGTATTCAGTGCCAAGACCGATGCAAATGTGAAGGCCACTCTCAACCTTACCCAGAAAGCCGCGAATGTGGACCCGGAAGCCATCAGTATCCTTGCACTCGGCAACGAAGCATCCAAGGATGCCCTCGCATATCTGTATCCTGTCCTCCAGGAGCTCGGATATGCCCCTGCAAAGATTCATCTCGGCAATCTCTATTCTGGGAATACCACCCTTGAACAGCATGCATCCCTGCTCGTTTCCGATGCGGAAGATGCATATAAGTATGATTACATCAAAGAGGGTGAGTGGGTAAGCACCGATAC
The DNA here is from genome assembly GCA_017469425.1 of Bacteroidales bacterium. GTDB lineage: Bacteria > Bacteroidota > Bacteroidia > Bacteroidales > UBA932 > Cryptobacteroides. Next base: position 5,548 of record JAFUGJ010000003.1, on the reverse strand, counting down.
CATTGCCGTGAAGATTCTCGAGCCCGAGGATTGGGATTTCATCGTTCTGCAGCAGACTCCCGCCCTTGCAGGTCAGGCCGCATCGGTGAGTGGAAGCCTTGCAGGTGTCGTTGGCGCCGTCCGTGAGGTATGCCCCTTCGTGCCCCTTGCATGGAACCTCACCCAGGCGTTCCGTGCCGGTTCAACCGTGAGCGGATTTGATGTCTATGCAAACGACCAGGACGAAATGTTCTCCAGCATCGTCGATGTCGTTCGTAACAATGTCCTTGCAAACGGCGAAATCGAAACCGTCATTCCCGTTGGAACCGCAGTCCAGAACCTGCGCACCTCTTTCTTCGAGGACAACATTACCCGTGACGATGTCAACCTCAGTTACAACATAGGCCGCGAGGTCGCCGCCCTCACATGGGCACAGGCCCTTACCGGCAAGAGCGTAAGTGGTGTAACTTACCTCTACGATGTGGAAACTGACGGAAAGCATCTTTACAGGTATGAAAATGAGTACCTTCCTGCCATCAAGGAGGCTGTTGCAGCTGCAATCGGCAGTCCTTATGCCGTTACCGCAAGCAAGGATTTCGCACCTCTCAAGACCGCCGTTCCCAACAGCGAACTGAGGGCTGCCGCCGTTGCCGAAGGCTACGACCTTTCCCAGTATGTCGAGCAGGAGCTCACCATCGTTCACAACGCCTACTACCAGAGTACGGCAAGCGCAGCTTCTTCCACTTCATCATCTGCATCTCCCTCGGTTCTTCATGCCGCTTTCAACGGATTTGTGAATGATGCGAATCTGGATGTGTTCGCAGCAAGCCATATTCTTGGCAAGGCACAGCTTCCTATCGGAACTCTGATTGTGCTCAAGGAAGGTTATCAGTTCCGTCCCGAGGGATGGACCGCCCTTTCTACGGTCACCGCTACGCGTCCCGATGTGGTGAAGGACAAGGTTACCGTCGTGACCGACTCCTGGTCAAGTTTTGCATACCGTGCATTCAATCTCAACAAGCTTGACGGCGAAGGGAAGAATGCGACCCTGACGGCAGAGCAGATGTCTGAACTCGATTCCTGCATCTCGATTTTCATTCCCAAGACTGCACTTGCAGTCGGCGGAGACCTCGAGGATTATGGCAACGGAGTATGGAACTGGTAATGAATGTGTAACTGCTAAAAAGATAATACGATGAAAAAGATATACTTATTCCTTTTTGCTGTTGTCAGCATTTTGACAGTTGCATCCTGCCAGCGTGACGAATTGGCTGAACCTGCCGCTGTTCGTTCCGGCGAAACCACCAAGCTTACCATAGGTTTCGACGCTACCAAAACCGCACTTGTGGACGGCAAGACCAAATGGCTTGCAGGCGACAAGGTGCGCGTCTTCAACTCCACCGGCAATTATTTCGAGGATGTCGTGATTCCTGAGGACCAGGCCGACCGCAACATCGTGGAAGTCGAGGTGAGCATGAAGGATACCAAATATTTTGCCGTGTACCCCGTCGAGTCTGCATCCGGCGTTGCGAGCGGAAAGCTCAATGTGTCGATTCCCTCCAATCCCGACGGCCTTTTCGAGAGTGCCAATATATGCGCAGGTGAATCCGCAGAAAACGGAACGGACCTTACGCTCAAGAATGTGGCTGCCATCGTGAAGGTAAACATCAGCTCCGGCAATGTGGTCGAAATCCTTCAGTTCAATGCACAGAATTCAATGACCGGCACCTATTCCGTGGATTTCAGCGAGGGGGCACCCGCCCTTACCGCCGTTTCCGCCTCGAAGTCGGCGACCGTGGCTGTCGGCGGTGTGGACGGTGATTACTATGTCGCCGTTGCTCCCGGCACCTACAAGGAAGAATTCTCCATCACTGCCCTCCGTGGCAACGGCGGTTACCAGACCCTTACTTCTTCCCGTGAGAACGAGATTCTCCGTAACCAGATTGTCAGCCTCGGAAGCATTGGCGACAACCTCTCCGACGGTCTCAAGGGCGAGGGAACCGAATCCGACCCTTACCTCATCAGCAACCTTGGTGAGTTCGGAGCCTTCTCCGCTTCCGTCAATCTCGGAAACCCCTACACCGGCAAGTTCGTAAGCCTCGTGACCGACATTACCGAGCCTGTAGCTTCTCCCATAGGATACTATATCTCTGCCGATGTGCAGTTCCCCTTCGCAGGTACCTTCCTCGGAAACGACCACAGCATTGTCGTCGACCTTGAAGGTGAAAACTGCAAGAGCCAGAACTATGTCGCCCTCTTCGGAGTCGTCGATGCCGGGGGCACTGTCAAGGACCTCAAAGTGTCCGGAAAGGTCAATTCCACCGGTAACTACGCTTCGGGCATCATAGGCTATGTGCGCGGCAGCGCCGACAGCAGGGTAAGCCTGGAGAACCTTTCGAGCTCCGTGGAAGTCACCAGCACGGGAAGCAGGATTGCAGGTATTGCAGGATACGCTTCCTATGCCGACATCAAGGGATGCAGCAACAACGGTGAAGTCTTCGGAACGAATTCCGTCGGAGGCATCGCAGGATACATCTATTTCGCAAATATTGAGAATTGCGTCAACAATGTAAGTGTAAGCTCCGAACATGAGACCGCGAACCCTACCGGTGTGCTCATTCCTTATTATCAGTATTACACCATTGACAACCTGAATAACAGCGCCAGCGGAACCTGGAATAACGGAACCGGCGGCATTGCAGGCTATGCGCAGAATTCCACCATTACCGATTCCAACAATGTGGCGGATATTACCGGCTACATCAAGGTTGGCGGTATCGTCGGTACTTCTTACTGGATTACAATCAGGAATGTCAACAACTCCGGCGCCGTTACGGCTGCAGGCAACCTCAACATCCGTGCAGACTCCCAGTATGGCTGCCAGTGGGGTTCCCTGGTAGGAGGCATTGCCGGTTGGGTCCATGTGCAGGGTGTAGTTGAAAACAGCAACAATACCGGCAAGGTCAACGGCCTTGGCGGAGTGGGCGGTATCGTATCCCTTGCCAGCTGCGGCAACAATGCCATTTCCGCTATCAGGATTGCCGATTGTGTGAATACCGGAGAAGTCGTTGCAACCAGCTCTTACAGCGGTGGTACCTCTTCCTGCGCGAATGTGGGTGCAGGCGGTATTTGTGCTGCAACTTCCAGTTTCACAGTCTTTGGAACAGCCACTACCAACCAGTATGTGACTATTGAGAACTGCGTCAACAAGGCTGATGTGACTGCTACGAACGCTTCCAATTCCGCCGATGCCGTAGGTGGTATAGTAGGCAACTGCTACGACCCCAACAGGCAGAGCGGCACTACCGTTTCTATCTCCGGCGGAACCAGAATCATCGGCTGTGTGAACGAGGGCAACATTACCGGCGACTACTATACGGGAGGTCTTGTCGGTCTGTTCGGTGCACGCTATGGGCAGAACCCTATTGTGCGCAACTCTGCCAACCATGGCAAGGTCGCTTCGCACAATTACAGTGCAAAATATAACGGCGTGCTCATCGGCGGTCTTGCCGGCGGTGTTATGGCATACAATACAACCTTCCGTGCCCGCACCCTCTTTACCATCTACAACAGCTACAATGATGGCGATGTCCTCTACGACCTTGAGGATTATGCTACTCCTTACATTGGAGGTATCATTGGCAGCACATGGGGCGGCGGCGTAATCGGCAACACCTACAATGCCGGCAATGTCGGCCTCAGCAATGGCAAGACCCCTTCTGCAGGTGCCCTCAAGTGCCTTGGCGCCCTGGTAGGATATCAGAATGCCGATGTAATCAGCAATTCCTATTATGCCGCAAGCAGCCTTAATGCCATTGGTGAAAACAGCGCTGTCAAGACCAATGACAGCCTTGCATCATTCAACGACAAGTTTGAGTTTGCAGGTGTCGTGACATACAACGACAAGGATTACGAAACTCTGTTGGACATCCTCAATGCATGGGTAGGAAACAGCGCAAGCTACTACAAGTGGAAGGCAGGCAGCAACGGCCCTGAGTTTGATATTTAATCAAAGCTTCCATATATACTTCGAAGCCGACCCTTCCGGGCCGGCTTCGTTGTTTTTATTCATTATGAATCATTCTATTACATTCCCTTCCAGCACATTGTGGCCCCATTCTCGGAAGTAGGGGCGGCCGCAGTCGATGATGCGGTTGTGCAGGATGAAGTTGCGGTTTATGTTGGCGTTGATGTCCTCCTTGAGGGCGGGGTAGCGCTGCAGGTAGAGGGCGTTTCCAATCTGCACGGAGTCGGGAATTGAGTATACGCTGATGCCTTTTCTGGCGATAACCTTCCTCCACCTGTCTTCATCCCAGGGGGCGAAACTTATTGCAGTGGGGCAGGATTCGAACAGGTTGCCTTCCACGATGTTGTCTTTTCCTCCATGAATCTGTATCGCCCCGAATTTCTTCCCCCCACAGTTCCGGAAACTGTTTCCCTTGATTTCAATCCCGCTTATGAGGTCGTCGAGGCGCACGGCGGCAGCCCCGTAAGCACTTCCGTTCCGTCCTCTTATGTCTTCGAAACGGTTGCGGCGGATTACGATGTTGCGGTAGTAGTAGTTGCCGAATATGTCCAAGGCACCCTGGTCGTCGCTTTCGCTCACAAGGTCATGCAGGTAGTTCTTCTCCACCAGGATGTCGTTCCCTTCCAGTCGCATTCCGGACGAAGGGCAGGAGTAGAACTCGTTTTTGCGTATGATGGCTCCGCAGCCGACAAAGTTAAGCCCGGGTTCGTAAGTGAATTTAAGCTGTGAGAAATTGCGGAAAAGATTCTTCTTGAATACATATCCGGCGGGGGAGAGCGTGACCCTGTCGCCTCCCGCCGCCTTGATTCCTGCCTGGCCGCAGTTCTCAACTATGCATTTTTTGACACTCAGGTCATGGCAGGTGCTTATAATCATTGCGTTGGCCCCAACATCCCGGAAGCGGCATCTGCTTATCTTCACCTTTTTGCTGTCGCGCACATGGAGGGCGTCGTTTCTCATGCCCTGAAGGCTTATCCCTTTGATTTTAAGGTTCCGGCAGCAGGAAACCGTCATCATGGCGCTGTCCCTGAAAACGGGATAGCTCAGTTCGTCGGTATCCGGGGCATAGCCGTTGGCGGTAAACCAGTATAGGAGTCCGCTTTCGGTATCCACATAGTATTCCCCTGCGCTGTCGAGCTCATGCAGAATATTGTATGCGATGTACCGCAGTCCGCTTTTGAATCCGTAACGGCTCCAGCGAGAGTCCACTTTGATGCGTTTTCCTTCAATCGCCTTTATCCTGTGCGAAGAATGGTTCCAGTCATAGTGCATATATCCCTGTACGGCCCCGGAATGTTCGTCGCGCCAGTTTTCCACCCGTCCGGTATTGGCATCGAAGTCGCCCTCCCAGAACACATCTATCTGTTCTTCCGGCAGTGCTGCCATGCTTGGCGTGGGTGTCTTTCCGAAGTTCTGCCCCGCATGCAGGTAGTGGTCTTCGGGCCACCGTGCCGAAGGCTGGCGTTCGCCGTTGCAATACAGGTCGAAGCGGTTCTGCAGGCCCGCAGGTTCGCCGAAGTCCGTGATTCCGAAATCTTTCAG
>JAFUGJ010000059.1 GCA_017469425.1 Bacteroidales bacterium | reverse complement strand
GACATACAAATCAGCGATGCCATGCGAAATCAGTACCTGGGCGAAGCATACTTCCTCAGGGCCTGGTTCTACAGCATCCTCGTACGCATGTACGGTCCTGTTCCGCTCCTTACCAAGCCAACTACGGGATTCAACGATGCGAAAGTGTCGCCGAGCCCGGAAAAAGAAGTTTTCGACAGGATTATCGAAGACCTCCTTACAGCAGAGACACTGATGGAGGACACTCCCTGGAACAATGCCGAAGGGCGCGTATCCAAGGGTGCGGTGAAGGCGCATCTTGCAAAGATGTACCTCACCTGCGCCGGGTATCCCCTGCAGGACGCTTCCGCATTCGACAAGGCTTACGAAAAAGCCCTTGAAGTCGTAAGGAGCGGAGAATTCGACCTGTACCCCACATATGACGAGGCCCGGCTCGGATACGACACCAACGGCAGGGAATATCTCTTCAGCATACAGTGCATGAGAGACCAGTATCAGAATCCTCTCCACATGCTCAGCATTCCCAGGGTCAACGGCCAGACTCTCAAGCCCTACATCTCGCTCTACGATGCCACCCGCGCCGGGGGCGCATGGGCTCCCCGTCCGGAACTCCTGTCCTCCTATGCAAGCGGCGACAGGCGCACCGACGACCACGCCTTCTACTATACCTCCCAGACATCGCTCGACGGAACCGTAACCCACACTTTCCCCGCTTCGGTTTACAAGTATTGGGATGACGAATGCGCCGTGGACGGCAAGTCCGGGATGAACTTCCCTCTCATCCGCTATGCAGATGTCCTTCTCACGCTCGCCGAAGCGGCATGCAAGGGAGCAGCCACCAATGACGCGGAAGCCATCGACGCATATTTCAAGGTTCACTCGAGGGCCCTTCCTTCGGATTCCAGGCCGACGAGCCTGACTTTCGACCAGGTGTTCAAGGAGAGAATCTGGGAACAGGCTTTCGACGGCGAAAACTGGTTCAACATGATACGCACCCGCAAAGCTTTCGACCTCACGCAGGGCACCGTGGTCGACCTCATTGGCTACAAGGCTCCTGCGATGTCGGCATCCTTCGAAGAGGAAGACCTGCTGATTCCCTACCCTGTCGAACAGGTACGCCTCAATCCCAACCTCAAAAAATAAGCGTGCATGAAAAATATGAAAACAACGGCAAAGTCATTCATACTGGCAGGCATGCTCTCGATTGCGGCCGCCTGCACTGAGGTCGCTCCTACCGACGGGCAGCTCAAGGGCGGCATCGATTCGGACTACGAGTTCACCTACGCCATACGGGAGTTCGTCCAGTTCGACCCCAAGAATCCGGGCGGCATCAACCTCATGCCATATTTCGATTTTCTGAAGACTTACGCTCTCAAACTGTATGTAGTCGGCGGAAAAATCACCGCAATGGAACTCGACATGGGTGATGTGCCCTTCGACATCTACGATTTTCCGGTTCCCGACGGCAAGGTGGAATGCGTGTTCGACGAAGTGTGCATTCCCAACGCACTGAAACTCGCCACCGGCGAAACAATCGCGACCTTCGTCAACGGAGAGTTCGTGATTAACCTTGTCCTGGACTGCAAGGACCTCAGTTACAGGATTAATTTCAAAACGACCGAAACGACAAGAGAAGGCTATGAAAAGGCATATTAGAAACATACTTTTGATTCTGGCGGCAGCCGCCGCGGCTTTCACGGCCTGCTTCCGGCTATCCGAAATCATAGTTCCCGCCGACATACAGACCAACCAGGACATTGAAATCCATGTCAAGGGTTCAATCAAGCCCGAGACGACCTACGGACCGGAAGGCATAGCATTCGCAATGCTGGTTCCAAGCGCCTGGAAGATGGCCCAGAACGCGGAAATCACTATCTCGACGCAGAATCTCAAGACCGCCTACGGGGTGGACGACCTCGTTGACGAGCCCATGATTCCCATTTCGGACGAACTTCTCCCCAAAACCACCGGTACTGCAGGTCTCGAAATTTACACGGGTCTCACATGGGCGCAAGCCTACTATCTGCGCAACGGCGACATGGGCAACAAAGGAGGCGATGTGGAATGGCTGGTATTCACCAACAAGAACACCAAGGTGGAGGTAACCAGCATCAAGGACGAGAACTATCGTGTGGAGATGGATGTCAAAATCAAGTTCAACACCGGTGCCAAGCCCGTCAAATGGATATTCGCCTGTGAGTTTGCAGGAGAGAAAGAGGGTTGGGAAGGCGTAGGTTACAGGAATAACCTCAAATCGCAGCTGATTACAGTCGGCGACGGCTCCCTCGACTACACTGCCCTGCCCCTCACTTCCACGGTTCCCTCCACATTCCGCTACGGCGACTTTTTCGCAGTGCAGTTCGTGACCGAAGTCGACGGCGAAAGGACGGCCCTGTACGGCGCGAAGGACATCTACATGGTGGGTACGGCAGTCCTTGCAGACGGCACGGTGGTGACCGTCGACAGGAAAGACAACTGGACCAGGATGACCAACACAAGCGACACCTCCTACAAGAAGTACATCTTCCCCAGACACTTCTTCGGCCTGGACAAGGATGCTGAAATAAAGGAAATCTACTTCTACTTCAGCAACAAGGACGCAAGCAGGATTGTCAGGCATGGAAGCGGATACGGTTACTATTTCGAACAGGCAGCAGAATGATTACCATGAAAAGAATAATACTAATCGTCGCCATTGCAACAGCTGCGCTGCCGGTCAAGGCACAGGATGTCAATGAAGATGTTCTTTCGCAGAGGGCATCAGCATTCAACTTGCTCGAGAACCTGTCCGGCACGGTGGCAGGCGCCAGCGTACTTTCGACTTCCGGACGCCCCGGGGGAAACCCCATGATGATGATAAGGGGCATAGGTTCAATAAACGGTGACACCGCTCCCCTCTATGTCGTGGACGGCATAAGCGGAGCAGATCCTTCACTTCTGAACGCAGCCGACATTGAATCAGTTACCATACTCAAGGAAGGGGCTGCCACGGCACTCTACGGCGTCCGCGGCGCGAACGGCGTG
>JAFUGJ010000045.1 GCA_017469425.1 Bacteroidales bacterium | reverse complement strand
AGAGGTCGATGGCGGGAACCTTCACTCCTGCCGTTCTGTTCTGGCATGAAGCCAGCATCATCATTGAAAGCATAAACAATACTGTCCTTTTCATATCTTTGAATTATTTCTTTTTCTTTTTGGCATTGCGCTCGATAACCGCCATGTTCGCCTTTGCCGTAGCGTCGGAAGGGTCGATTTTGAGGGCCTTTTTATAATATTTCGCCGCGGTTTTGTCGTTTCGTTTCGCCACCTGCCAGTAGGCCCCCAGGTTGTTCAGGAACAGGGTGCTGCGGGGATTCACCTTGAGCATGCGTTCGGAAATGACGCGGAACGACTCATACGAAGAAGCGCTGCCGATGCGGTAGAACACGAAGCAGTATTCCTGCACCGCGCCTTCAAACTCCTCGCGGGTGACAGCCTCGCCGTCCGCAATCCATGCGGGGCGGGCCTTCTGGTCGTAGTCGATGAGGTTCAGCATCTCGGTGGCTGCCATGTCCGGGCTGTCCTTCTCATAGGCGGTGAGGGCCGCGATTTTGTCGAAACGGTAGCGGATGAGGTCAGGACGCAGCTCCATGGCGCGCTCGATGCACTTCTGGCTCATGCGGAAAAGGGAGTCGTTGAACTGCGGAACCACAAAGTAGTTCACATCGGCCCCGAGCGAATCCTTGAGGGTGAGCACGGGCTTCTGCCCCAGATATTTGGCGGCATCGACACGCTTCACTTCCTCTGTCCGCGATTTGGCAAAATAGTATTGGTATCGGGCCTCGAGCATATCCGTGTCGTCGGGATATGCGGCAGCCCATTTGTCGAGCAGATACTCAACGCCCACCCCGGCCTCACCGACATTGGCAACCAGCTTTGAGTAACGGGCCTTGAACTGTTCCGCAGTGGTCTGGGCCGATGCCGCAAGGCAAAATGCGAGGGCCGCAGCTGCTAAAAATCTTTTCATATATCCATCAAAATCCTCCGGCTCTTGGGATACAGATTGTTGCACCTCGAGCCTATATTCTTGACAAAACCAAGGGGATGCGAACGGTAGCACACCACCAGCATCCCTAAGGGAGCATCGGGCAGCCGAAGCACATCCCGGTGCAGGTAACGCAAAGCGTCCTGCAAATCCAGTTCCACACGGGGCGTCTCCGGGTCAAAAATCTGCATCCGGCTTTCGAAAGGATGCAAATCCGCCAGTCTTGCTCCCGGGTTCACTTCCACCGTAGCGGTTTTGCGCAGGGCCCCGACCCACTGGCCTTCGCCCGGCACCATTCCCGCTTTAAGCAGGTTCCCGTGGCGGGTGAGCTGCACCCCGAAGGACTCGAATTCGTTTTCCGGGGCAATTATCTCCCCTCCGAGTTCGCGCGCCGCCCATTCGAGGTTGGCATCGTTCTCGGCATCCTCGTAGGTACAGGTGGAATATATCAGCAATCCACCCCGGCGAAGCGCGGGCCACACATCCGCAAGGATGCGCTTCTGCCTTGCAGCACAGAGGTTTACGAGTTCCGGACTCCATTCTGCCACGGCCCGGGGGTCCTTTCGGAACATCCCCTCCCCGCTGCACGGCACATCGGCCACGACTACATCGTAATACCCCTTCATGCGCTGCCCTATGATTGCAGGGTCCACGCTGGTGACGGCCACATTCGAATCGCCCCACACAGCGACATTGTCCGCCAGCACCGAAGCGCGCGCCTTCATCACTTCATTGGCCGTCAGTTCGAAGGCATCCCCCACCGCCTCGCGAAGGGAACATGCAAGGTCGGTTGTCTTGCCTCCCGGGGCGGCGCAGAGGTCCAACACCCGTTTAGGGGGCGTCGGCAAATCCCACGCATTTCCGAGGGCGAGCTTGCGGAAGACATGGCCCACATACATCGCGCTGCTGTCCTGCACATAGTAACAGCCTGCATGGAAACGGGGGTCAAGGGTAAAATTCGGGCGTTCTTCCAGGATGCGGCCATGGCGGTTCCAGGGCACGGCGACGCCTTCCGGCCCATCGCAACCCTTGAACGGATTCAGCCTGACAGAAGTGGACGCCGCCATTCTCAGAACTTGAAATCCTCCGGCATACCCTCGGGCCTGCGGCCTTCGGAAACGGCCACCAGGCCGTCCACAACCTTGTCGAGCGCTTCCTGGAGCTTTCCGCCCAGCATCATCTTCATCATGAAATTAAGCTCCGCATCCAGTTCCACCCAGAAATCGGTCCTGGAGGCATCGTCGGCGGCATCGAAATGGATGCCCACCACGAAATTGAACGGAGCTCCATTGTCCTGCAGTTCTATATAAGAATAAGGTTCGCGCCGGGTAACTTTCACCCCGATGGTAAAGCCCTGCACCGTGGCGCTGATGGTGTCGAAGTCGGCGCTTACGCCCTGCTTCTTGTCCTCCGGCAGCATCGCCAGGAAGTTGCGCATGTCCGTGAAAGCCATGTAGAGCTCTGCCGCAGGACGCGACACGATGCCATGTTTACTTTTGTATTGAGCACTCATAATGAGGATTTTTATTAATTTTGCAAACAGTCGCAAAGATAGCAATTTTTATATGCACAGGATATATTTCGAGAAACGATGCATCATCATTTGCGAGCCGGGCGACCAGGCTCTCGCCGACCCCAATGCCGTGGAATTCCACATTGGGGAAAGAATCGATTTCCATACCCTGGTGCTCATGTTCGAAGCCTCGCGGGAACTCAGCCGCATCTACATCCCCGCAGCCAATACCGACAAAGTATATCACCGCCTCTGCGCCGAATTCAAGGAAGTGAATGCCGCGGGGGGCCTTGTGAGCAACCGGCGCGGCGACTATCTGCTCATCAAGCGGAACGGCCTCTGGGACCTGCCCAAAGGGCATCAGGAAGATGGCGAAGACATCAAAGTGACGGCGCTGCGCGAGGTGCAGGAAGAAACCGGGGTGGACAAGCTCGAACTCGGGGAACTCATCTGCATCACCGACCACTGCTACCTGCGCGACGGCATCTGGCATCTCAAACACACCTGGTGGTACGAAATGCTCTACACCGACCCGGTGGACCTCACCCCCCAGCGGGAAGAAGACATCACCAAAGCCGCCTGGGTCGCCAAATCCGGCCTTCCCTCCTGCCTCACCAACACCTATCCCTCAATCCAGGAAGTATTCCGCGAGGCGAGGGTGTGATGGTCCTGTCTCCACTTTTGCGGTGATTTGCTCCAGAATCCCCCTGGAACCAAGAAGACGATAACCATGTCTCAGGCTGTTTTCATCAGCCTCCTCGTCAAGGTAATCATCCACCATATATCAACCAAATCTCGCTGCGCGGGCATTTACGGCTGCACCTCGGAAAAGCAATAAATTTGTTTATCTCTCGGTTTACAAGTAAATTTGCATTGTTCTCGGCATCTATATGCATGAATACTAAAAAAATTATGGCAATGGAGATCAGGCCTATACCTGTAGTGACAGGTGATGATGCCAAAAGGTTCATCCAAAAGGCTGAGCAGGCGGAGAAGAATCCTCACACGATTAAACTCAAAATTAGCCGTGAAGAGTTTGATAAGATGATGTCCAAGGCGAAGCTCAGCTAAGATGGGATTTCTGCCACGATGCTACCCTCTATCAGG
>JAFUGJ010000044.1 GCA_017469425.1 Bacteroidales bacterium | reverse complement strand
CTGCACTGCAGGGTCGAAGCTGACTGTGTTGGTTACGGGGTCAAGGGTTATGTTGTAAGTGAATTTCTGGTTTGCACCCCATTTGGTTATGGAAGCTGTACTTAGTTCTTTGGTCACTTCAAATTTTTCCTCCGAATAATCCGTCGAGTCATGCTTCGCCTTAACTGTATACTTGAGGATGAGTTTTACCGATGTTCCCAATTCCTGGGGAAGGACGCTGCGCTCGGCAAGAATATTGCCGTCTGCTCCGTTTCCTGTATCGGTATTATTGGTAAGCGTGACGGTGGGTTTCGAGCATACGATGCCTGCACTTGCAGTAGTGGTCCAATTGACATCACCGGTATTGAACCAACGCTGGATGACAAGGTTATCACCGAGTAAACTTCCGTCGTTTACAAGTTCAAGGCTGCCGGAGGTGGCGCATTCTATTTTTGCGTCCGTAACTTCCACGACATAGGTTGTTTTTGTAGTCTTTTTTGCAGTTTCAGTTTTGAGATTGAAGGTGATTTTGAGTTTTGCAAGTGCATGGCGGAAGAGGGTGGGAACGCCGTTGGTTATTTCTCCCGAAACATCCATGGTGCTGCCAGAGCAGTTGTCTTTGTTTGCATTGAAAACGGCATCTGCAATGAGGATGTTGTCCGAGGCATCAATTGCTTTTTCTGCGATTGTTAATTTTACTTTCTTTGTATCAAGGGCTTTTGCTGTGAAGGAGATAGAATTATCTTCCGAAGCATAAGATACGAAATTGATGTATCCGCTCTTGGGCCAGTAGTAGTCATCGCCAGGAGCCCATACGGTAGTAGCGTCAGATGTGGCTCCATTGGGTTTGATGGTGACATTTTTCATAAAATCCTGGCCTGCAGTTCCGCTTGCAGGATAGAAAAATCCGTTTGCATAAAACTGAACCGTCGTGAGGCTTTCTCCGAACAGGGAGCCGCCTCCGCCGACAGGGAAAGTCGTATTCTTTTCATCATCGATAGCCTTTGTTGCCTGGTTTTCAGGAACATAAGTTGCCACCTCAAAGCCGATTTTTGCGGGGGCGGAACTGTCAACGGTATCCACCTTGGAGCATGCGGCGCCTGCGAGGAGCGCGAGGGTTGCGATTGCAATGTACTTTTTCATGACTATAATTTGTTTTTGTTTTATTTTCAAAATCATCCTAAAGGCTTATATCCAGTTTCAGGAACTCATTCCACTCATCCACGGCGGGATCCCAGGTAATGCGGTTGCCGGAAGGGGCTATGGATATGCTGTAACTGTATATCTTTCCCATTTCCCATCTGGAGATGCCTCCCTGTCCGTCGATGGCTATCATTTTCTCGAAAGGAATCAAGAACGGTATGTTGTTGCTCGACTTCGTATATTTTTCGGCATACTTCGTGTGCGCAGGGTCGGCCCACAGGTCGTCCGGGTCCTTGGATTCCGAGTAGCTTTGCTCCATGGAGGTGGCGCCGTCGTCGCTGGAGAGTTCCCTGTCGCCGTTGAGGATGTCGTAAACGGTGATGTTGATGCTTGTGTAGGTTTCCGTGACCGTCCAGGTGCGGTCGTATGTGGTTATCGACACTTTGGGCGCCTCGGTTCCGACTTCGTACTTCAGCCAAATCTGCACGCCCTCGAGCGACTGCGGAAGCACTGTCGTGGCGTCGATGAGAGTGTACTGTCCGAGAGCGTCTATGTCCGCAAGCGGCGCTTTGCTTGGAATCGTGGCGGAGGGCTCTCCGGCAGAAGGCGTCCAATCTCCTTTCCAGGGCAGCCTTCCCGGCTTTCCGTTCGAGTGCAAACTCTTGTCGGGGCTCAGGCTGAGCGTGCCTTTCCCGGCAACGAAGCGAAGCTCAGCCCCATTGACCTTGAGGCTGTATTTGCGGGCGCCCTCGATGTCGGTGACGGTGACCGCTTCCGCCATGCTGCGCACCACGGTCCACTTTTTCGTGGTGGTAACGGTGCGGTGCCCCCTGTCTTCGTCCACTGTGCTGGTCTGCGTAATTGCAGGTGAATCTTCGGTGCTGACAAATCCGAGTTCGCGCGGTTTGTCGATGGTAGTGGTCACGGAGTGAGGTGCACTGGAGTCGCCGATGCTGGTGATGCCCACGGTGAATGAAACCCTGCTGAGGGCGTGACGGAAGAATGCGGGCACGCCGGTGAAGTCGGGGGTGTTGCCCACATGGTTGTACCCTCCGGTATCCAACCATCCGTTGTAGTCGGCAGCATAGTCGGCAAAGAGCCAGTCGTCGTCCGCGGAAGGGGATTTGTCCTTGGCAACGAAGGTTTCAGGGTCACTCAGCGAAGCGCTTATCCAAGGGTCGGATGCACTGTAAGGAGCGTACGAAAGGAAGGATACCCTCGCGGCCTTGGGCCAGTAGAAATCGAGCGAGGGGGCCCAGATGTTCTCCGTGGAATCGTAGGAAATGCATTCGTTGTCCATGTACTGCCCCCAGTCGGTCCAGTCGGAGGTGTAGAAGGCGTAACTGCCAAAACTTCCGGAAGTGCTGAACGCTGCGCCTTCATCGGCCTTGGTGGCGGTGCTGTAGGCGGCGGCAAGGAAAGTGACTTTGCTTCGTGCGTCGCTTCCTGAGGACACGCTCTCCTTCACGCAGGCGGCGAGGGCTGCCAGCGCGATAACAAGGGCCGATATGTGCAGGATGCGTTTCATCAGTTTCCGGTAAGTGTGAATTCCTTTCCTTCCTCCCATAGTTCGCAGCTCGCGGTGAATTCTATGGGGTCGCGGTGCACGGACATGGTAAGGGTGTATGTTATTTCCCGTCCGGGGGTCCAGTCCTGGCCTCCCGTCACGAGATATGCTGTCTGCGTGATGTTCTCGCGGTATTCGTAGCCGTTGATGCGGTTTACGATGCGGTAGTTCACTTCCACCATCTGCCCTTCGTCGGCAAGGGCCTGCGGCATTGCAAGATAACCGGTGCAGAAATCCTGCGACGACACGGAGAGTTTGGTGCCGATTCCGTCGGAGAAGAGCACCGCGTCGTTGTTTACTTCGGAGAGCGACCCCCAGGTGTTGCCGCGGGCGGTGTAGGTGCCCTTTGTGTAGATTCCTTTCAGTTTGATTCCCGTGACCACGATTTCCTGGTCGTAGATGACGGTTGCAGCGTAGATTGCCCAGCGGGAGCCGGAGTCGTCGGTGTCGGAGAGTTCCACATCGCTCCCGGTGTTGCGAAGGAAATTGCCTCCTCCCTTGATTGTGAACAGCTCCCCGTCTGCATATCCTTCGGAGTTCGCGGTGGTTCCGCTCGTGTAGCGCGACGACGAAGCGATTTCCGCAATGCCTATCCCATCCTCTCCTTTAACTCCGTCGCGAGGCTCGACCGTAAAGTAGGTTTTGCCGGCTGCGTCTTCGCGCCGGGTGAGGAAGAAGAAGTGGTTGGAATGTTTCTTTCCTTCATCATCCATGGCCGTTTCAAGCAGCGCAGCTTCCACATCATCAGCAGTGGCGTAGCTTCCACCCGTCACGAAGCGCTTATCTTCCCCGCTGTATCCGAGGATGATGGAACTTGCCTTTCTGGGATTTACCAGCATCACCTCCGTGCGCTGATTCAGCGGAAGATTCTCCAGGTCGGTGGAGTTCATCAGTGTGACGGACGCGCTCGCTCCGGAACCCTGGGTACGCTGAAGGCGGAAATTCAGTTTTGTCATCACATGTTTGAAGAGCGTGCGAACACCCTTGAACTCATAGTTCAACGAAGGAGAATCGATCTGGAAATCCTCGCATTTGTAGTCTTCGTCGTCGAGTTCTTCCGCCACCATGATGTCGTCGTTGTAGAAGACTATGTCGTCGTAGCCGGTGGAGAAGTG
>JAFUGJ010000043.1 GCA_017469425.1 Bacteroidales bacterium | reverse complement strand
TCCTCCTATGGAACTGCCTATGAGAAGGTCGATCCTGTCGATTCCGAGATGCTTCTGCACGATGGGAAAGACGGATGCCATGTCGCGTATGGTAAGTGCCGGAAAATCCAGCAGCCAGGGCTTCCCGCTTTCGGGATTGATGCTCGCCGCGCTGACAGAACCGTAGGAAGAACCAGGGAAATTGACGCATACGACAAAGTGCCTGTCAGTATCTATGGGCTTGCCGGGGCCCACCATTTCGGGCCACCAGTCCTGCGGGTCGCTGTTGGCGGTAAGTGCGTGGCAAATCCAAATCACCTTGCGTATCCCGTCCCAACTCGGAGCAGAGGTATGAAAAACCAGCGGGGCGTCCTTTAGGACGGTTCCGCATTCCAATGGAAGATTCGCCTGGATTGAGTGCCTTATCATCTGCCTGAGCGTTGTATTATTAGGAATGCAAAAATATAATTATTTGAAGAAAATACAAAGGGCCGCCCATTTGAACGGCCCTTGTGTTCTATGCGTCCGTATGCCTATATGAAAATATACCTCGCGATGAACAGGGCGGCGAGCACCCACATGGCGGGAGAAATCTTCTTGAATTTTCCTGCGCAGGCGTTGAGCACCACATAGGAAATGACGCCGATGAGGATACCGTCGGAGATGGAGTAGGCTACCGGCATCAGGATTACGGTAAGGAATGCGGGGATGCTTTCGGAGAAGTCTTCCCAGTTGATCTTGACGATTGGAGTCATCATCATTACGCCAACGATTACGAGGGCGGGGGCGGTGGCGGCTCCGGGAATCGCAAGGAAGAGGGGAGAGAAGAAAAGGGCAAGGGCGAAGCAGACTGCAGTCGTGAGTGCGGTGAGGCCGGTGCGGCCGCCTGCACCTACGCCGGATGCGCTTTCCACATAGGTCGTAGTGGTGGAAGTTCCGAAGCAGGCACCTGCCACGGTTGCGATGGAGTCGGCAAGGAACATCTTGTTTATGCCGTCCACATTGCCTTTTTCGTCAACCATACCGGCTTTCTGGGAAACGCCAATCACGGTTCCCATGGTGTCGAACATGTCGATGAAGAGGAAGGTGAACACCACGGCCAGCATGTCCCAGCTGAGAATCTGTCCCCATTCGAATTTGCAGAATATGGGAGAGAGCCCGTCGGGAGCCGAAACCAGTCCGTTGAAGCTGGTGATTGCAGCGCCGCTTGCAGGGTCCTTTACCACAAGCCCGATGATGGCGGTGGCGAGGATGCCGATGAGGATGCCGCCCTTGACATTGAGGATGACAAGCGCGCCGGTTATCACAAGACCGATGATTGCGAGCAGGGCCTTGCCGTGGGTGACATCGCCGAGCACCACGAGCGTGGCGTCGGAATTTACGATGATTCCGGCATTCTGCAGGCCGATGAACGCGATGAACAGACCTATGCCTGCGCCGATTGCGTGCTTGAGGGTGAGGGGAATGGCGTTCAGTATCCAGGACCTAACCTTGGTGAGGGTGAGGATGATGAACAGGATGCCTTCGAGGAATACCGCAGTGAGGGCGAACTGCCAGCTGTGCCCCATAGTGAGGCATACCGTGAATACGAAGAATGCGTTAAGGCCCATGCCGGGAGCAAGGGCGAAAGGCTTCTTGGCGTAGACTGCCATTACGAGCGTACCGACGATTGCGGCAAGGGCGGTGGCGGTGAATACCGAACCTCCGGGCATTCCGGGAAGTGCGCTGAAGATTCCGGGATTGACGGCCAGGATGTAGGCCATCGTAAGGAAAGTGGTAATGCCCGCAACGATTTCGGTGCGGACATTATGCTCACCTGCCTTGAATCCCAAAGTTTTTTCAAGGAAGTTTGCCATGGTATTTCAGATTAGAAGTTCCAGCGTAAACCAACACAAGGGTTGCACATGAATCCTTCGTGTCTTGCGAAGTTGTAGGAGAGTTCAATTTCACCGCCAAGGTCGAGGTGATTATCGAACACTTCGCCGAGGTTGTACCATATCTGAGGTTCAGTGAGGAAGCTGAATTTTGCGGTGTTGCCGTTTGCAAAGGTGGTGTTGAGCCCCCACAGGTCGGCAAATCCCTTGAAGGTGAGACCCTTCACTCCGAAGATGTCGTTGAGGCCCCAGACTGCGGTGAACTTGACGGGAATGTCTGCTTCGCCGACACCGCGGTGCAGGTCATACATAAGATAGAGGGAAAGGGTCTTGCTGAAGTCTGCGGAGTGGAAGAAATACTTGGCACCGAAGCACCAGATGCCTGCACCCCAGGTGCTGCCGTCGTACTCGATGTGTGCGCTCAGGTCCTTGAGATCGGTATCCTGCCAGAAATTGATGCCGCGCTCGATTTCGAAGTAGCTGTCGTTGATTGCGGAACTTGCTCCGTTCACCTTGAGGTTGTCCTTGGTGCTGTTGTAGTAATGGTCGATGAAGAAGAAAGTGTCACCGAACTTGTCGCCTTTGAACATTTCAAAGGTGGTGGTCACATAACTCCGGTCTTTGCCGAAATCATAGAAGGTCTGGAGGTTCTGGGCCTTTGCTCCTTGAGCAAGGACAAGCGCTGCAAATGCAACGGCGAAAATGATTTTTTTGGACATAAAATGTAATTTATGAACAGAATATAATGAATGTGTTTCAGTTTTCGGCCAGTTCGAGGATGGCCTTTACCTCCACATCGGAGGGTATCGGGCTGGTTCTCGGACAGTCGGTAATGTTGATTATGAAGTTGGCATAGACGGCCTTGGGACTGAACTTTCTTACCAGCCGGACGGCGGCTGATGCCGTTCCGCCGGTGGCGAGGATGTCATCGTGGATGAGCACCACATCGTCGGGCGTGATTGCATCGGAGTGGATTTCTATGGTGTCGGTGCCATACTCCTTGCTGTAGCTCTCGCTTACCGTGTCGGCAGGGAGCTTTCCGGGTTTTCGTATGGGCACGAAACCTGCTCCGAGACGGGCGGCTACCGCAGCCCCCGCAATGAATCCCCTGGATTCTATGCCGGCAACTTTGGTGATTCCCTTGTTCCTGTATGCCTCGCAAATCCTGTTTACGACCTCGTCAAATGCTTCGGGGTTCTTGAAGAGGGTGGTGACATCGAAGAACATTATCCCTTTGATGGGGTAGTCGGGCACGACGCGGATGCTCCCGGTAAGTTGTTTGTCGGTCATTATTTATTCTCGAGACGGTTAATTTCAAAATCTACGGACTTGTCGCCGAGTTCATTCTTCCCGAACACATAGTCCTTTCCGGGGAGCAATGCATTGAGGATGATGCCCACCAGGGCGCCTACTGCAAGACCGGAAAGTTTGGTGAAGCCGAGGTCGAGGCTGCCGGTGGCGCTATAGGAAATACCGATGGAAAGCACCAGGATGAGGGCCATGATGAGAACATTGCGGGAGGATTTGAAGTCGACCTGATTCTCCACGACATTGCGTACGCCGACTGCCGAAATCATACCGTAGAGTACCAGAGAAACGCCACCGATTGTTGCGGCGGGCATGGCTCCGATGAGGGCGGAGAACTTGGGGCAGAAGGAAAGGATTATGGCGAAGCAGGCTGCGATGCGGATAACCCTGGGGTCGTACACCTTGGTGAGGTTGAGTACGCCGGTGTTCTCTCCGTAAGTGGTGTTTGCGGGAGCACCGAACAGCGATGCGAGTGCGGTTGCGAGACCGTCGCCGAGAAGGGTCCTGTGCAGGCCGGGATTCTCAAGATAGTTGACGCCTGTGGTAGAGGAGATTGCACACATGTCGCCGATGTGCTCCATCATGGTTGCGAGGGAGATGGGGATGATGGCGATGATTGCGGCAACTATCAGGCTCCAGTTGGGGTTGGAGAAGACGGATATTGCGGTGTTCTCCCATTTGACGGGGAGCCCTATCCACGACGCTTCCTTGACGGCACTGAAGTCGCACAGGCCGAAGCAGGCTGCAACTATGTAGGAACCGAGTACACCGAGAAGGATGGGGATGATTTTTATCATTCCCTTGCCCCAGATGTTGCATACGATGATGATGGCGATGGCAAGCAGGGCTATCCACCAGTTCTGGTTGCAGTTGTTGATTGCCGAACCGGAAAGGATGAGGCCGATGGCGATGATGATGGGGCCGGTGACCACAGGAGGGAAGAACCTCATGACTTTCTTGGCTCCGAAGGCTGCGAAAAGCCCGGCCAGGATGAAGTAGATGAGACCTGCGCAGAATACGCCGATGCAGGCGTAGGGGAGAGCCTGGGCCTGGGTGAGACCTCCGGCCATTCCCATCTGTACCACGGTTGCATAGCCGCCGAGGAAGGCGAACGATGAGCCGAGGAACGCAGGAACACGCAGTTTGGTGCAGAGATGGAAAATGAGGGTGCCCAGACCTGCAAACAGGAGGGTCGCCGACATTGAGAGCCCTGTGATGACAGGAACAAGAACCGTGGCTCCAAACATTGCGAACATGTGCTGGAGTCCGAGCGTGAGCATTTTTCCGCTGCCCAGGGTGCGTGCATCGTAGATGCCTTCGGTTTGTGCTTTCGTCATAATCTATTGTTTTTGATGGTTTCTATTCCCATTCAATGGTTGCCGGCGGCTTGGAGCAGATGTCGTAAACAACCCTGTTTACACCTTTTACCCTGCGGATGATGCTGTCCGAAATTTCGGCCAGGAAATCGTAGGGGAGGCGTACCCAGTCGGCTGTCATGCCGTCCACCGAGCTCACGGCCCGCAACGCTATAGTGTATTCGTAAGTGCGTTCGTCGCCCATGACTCCCACGCTCTTGATGGGAAGAAGTATGGATCCCGCCTGCCATATCCGGTCGTAAAGCGACTCCCGTTTAAGCGAATCGATATATATCTTGTCGGCCTCCTGAAGGATGGCCACTTTTTCGGGGGTGACTTCGCCCAACACCCTGATGCCGAGCCCGGGGCCCGGGAAGGGATGCCGTCCGAGAATTTCAGGAACAAGGCCGAGAGCCTTTCCGACGCGCCGCACCTCGTCCTTGAAGAGCAGGCGCAGTGGCTCCACAATCTTGAGTTTCATGTCTTTGGGAAGCCCGCCCACATTGTGATGGCTCTTGATGGTGGCCGATGCCCCGGGCACTGCGGAGGATTCTATCACATCGGGATAAATAGTTCCCTGGGCAAGCCAGCGTACATCCTGTATCTTTTCCGCTTCGGCATTGAACACTTCCACGAAGTCGCGCCCTATTATCTTCCGTTTCTGCTCAGGGTCGGTAACTCCGCGAAGGTCGGCAAGAAATCTCTCCCCGGCATCCACGCCCTTCACATTCAGCCCCATTCCCTGGTAAGATGCGAGCACCGAGGTGAATTCGTCCTTGCGGAGCAGTCCGCTGTCTACGAAGATGCAGTGAAGCTGCGGCCCTATCGCCCTGTGAAGCAGAAGGGCGGCAACCGACGAATCCACGCCGCCCGAAAGCCCGAGCACGACTTTTTCGCAGCCTACCTGTTCCCTTATGCTTTTTACCGTGGATTCAATGAAACTGTCGGGAGTCCAGTCGCCCGCGCATCCGCAGATGTCCAGCACGAAATTGGCGAGAATCTGCTTTCCGAATTCGCTGTGGTGAACTTCCGCGTGGAACTGTATGCCCCAGACATCGCTTCCTTCAATCCTGAAAGCAGCATTCTCTACGCTCTCTGTGGAAGCGATTACTTTGTATCCTTCCGGAAGGGAATTGATGGTGTCGCCGTGGCTCATCCATACCCGGCTTTCGGCGGGAATCCCTTTCAGAAGGGGGTCTGCGGCATCCTTTACGGTAAGGACCGCGCGTCCGTATTCGCGGGTGTCGGAAGAATAGACCTTTCCACCGCGACTCCAGGCCAGCCACTGCGCGCCGTAGCAGATGCCGAGGACGGGAAGCTCCTTAGGAACTCCTGCGAGATTGGGCATGGGAGCGTCCGGAGCAGTTACCGAGGCAGGGCTTCCTGAAAGGATGATGCCCTTTACATCGCCGTCGATTGCGGGAACCTTGTTGAACGGAACTATGTCGCAGTACACACTGAGTTCGCGGATACGCCTCGCTATGAGCATAGTATATTGCGATCCGAAGTCAAGTATAAGTATCCGTTCCATCGTTACTTGTTGTAGTTAGGTGCCGGTTTGGCGATTGTGAGGTCGTGAGGGTGATTTTCAATTACTCCGGCGGAAGTGATGCGTACGAACTTCGCTCCGTGCAGCGCATCCAGGTTCCCGGCTCCGCAGTAACCCATTCCGGAACGGAGCCCTCCGAGCAGTTGATAAATGATGTCGGCAACGGGCCCCTTGGCGGGAACCTTGCCCACTATTCCTTCGGGAACCAGTTTCAACGCTCCTGTCTGGAAGTAGCGGTCGGACGAACCGGCCTGCATGGCATCCACGGAACCCATTCCGCGGTATATCTTGAAATTCTTTCCGTTCTTGAAATCCTCTATGATTTCGCCGGGAGTTTCGTCGGCTCCGGCGAGTATCGAACCGCACATCACGCAGGAGGCACCTGCGGCGAGGGCTTTCACGATGTCGCCGCTGTAGCGAAGGCCCCCGTCTGCAATGATGGGAACTCCGCTTCCTTCAGCTGCTTCGGCGCAGTCGAATATCGCGGTGAGCTGGGGTACTCCCACTCCCGCAACCACGCGGGTTGTGCAGATGGAGCCGGGCCCTATGCCTACCTTGACCGCGTCGGCACCCGCCTCAATGAGGCAGCGGGTAGCTTCTGCCGTGGCAACATTTCCAACCACGACATCCAATGCAGGATACTGCGCCTTCACTGCCTTGAGGGCATTTATCACTCCTTTGCTGTGGCCGTGGGCGGAGTCCAGCACTATGGCGTCAACCCCTGCCTGCACGAGCAGCGCCACCCTGTCGAGGGCGTCGGCGGTGATGCCTACCCCCGCAGCCACCTTGAGCCCTTCGGCCTTGACCTTGGCGGCTTCACCGGCCTGCTGCGCGGCTGTCATGTTCTTATGAAGAACCCCTATGCCTCCTTCCCTCGCAAGGGCAATGGCCATAGGGGCTTCCGTAACGGTATCCATAGCTGCCGAAGCAATCGGGATGTCGAGGGTTATGTTTCTGGAAAACCTGGTTTTGAGGGAAACTTCTCTCGGGAGTACCTCGGACCAGGCGGGAACCAGAAGTACATCGTCGAAGGTAAGACCTTCCTGGAGAATGCGTTTTTCGGTAAAAGACATTGTTCTAACTTCCAATGGGCAAAGGTACATAAAAAAGCGCCCCCCTGCAAGGGGAGCAAGCAGATTTTTGAACAAAGTTTTCAACAGCTGCATTTTGTGCCGCCCCTGCTGGCAAAATGGCAGCATTCCGGATTTGGACCGTTATTTGCTGTGGGAAGTGTAAAATACTATTGCCATGCTTACAATATGCCTTCTTCTTTTGCTGTATTCAATGTTGAAGAAACCCGTGGATTCCCTTGTTGACAAAGTAAAGGATGCCGACTGGAAACGCGCTGCCGGGAGCGCTTTCAAAAAGATTGTCGCCTATTCCGGGAAAGCCGGACGCGAGGCGACCAGGATTGTCCTCCGCTTCTATTATGCCCTTACCGACGGCGACCTTTCTTCCACCGACAAGGCTCTCGTGTACGCCGGTATTATATATATAGTGGTGCCTCACGACCTCCTTCCAAAGAAAACCCTCGGCCTTATCGGACTTGTCGATGATGCCGGAGTGGCCGCCTGGGTTTACAAAAAGATACGGAAGAGTATCAGCCCAGCCATCGAGCAGAAAGTCAACGACACCCTCAACGACTGGTTCGGATATGAGGTGAGCGTCAGTTGACTCCCTATTCAGTACCTATGAGCAGCTATTCAGAATTCGAAATACTTTTCCGTCAGCTTTACAGGCCTCTGTGCCTGTATGCAATGCATTATCTCGGCGACCTCGACATGGCCGAAGACGCCGTCTGCGGCTCCTTCGGAACGCTTTGGGAAAAATCCGGCAAAATCGGCAATCCCCGTGCCTGGCTGTATGCATCCGTGCGCAATGCAGCAATGGACGCGCTGCGCCGCGCCGGAAAAGAAAGCCCCCTTCCCCGGGACCTGGACGGTATCATCTCCGACGAAGATGCCCGCGACCGCAGCATCGAGGAAGCCCGGCTGTGGACTGCAATAGACAATTTGCCCCGGCGCCGCCGTCAGATTTTCCTGATGGCAAAGCGCGACGGCATGTCATACGCCGACATCGCCCTCTCCCTCGGCATCTCCGAAAGCACTGTGCGCAATTCCATGGAAGCTGCACTTAAATCGCTCCGTTCGCGGCGCCGCGAAATCCTCGGCTTCATTCTCTGCTTATAAGTTGCAGTACTTATCTGCTTGATAATCAATATGTTCCTGGAAAACAAATCGGTAAATTTCGCCGATTTGTTTTCCAGGAAGTGCTTGGTAGTCAATGATTTGGCTGCTGCATAATTTTTTTTCTGTGAACGGATAGTACTTTTCCGGATTCTCCCGTCTTATAAACAAAAAGCTCAAATATGGAAGAAAACAATAAGGAACTCCGTTATGT
>JAFUGJ010000058.1 GCA_017469425.1 Bacteroidales bacterium | reverse complement strand
GATATGACCATGCAGCTGAAAGCATTCAGTGCCAAATTACGATACAACATTGTGAAGAGTGGCGGCACCGGCTGGCTGAGCTATGCGGAAACCGGATACAGGACACCCTCCGACAGTTCCAGACTGCATGTCTACGCTTACCTCCGGGCCTGTTTTTACGACACTCCCGGGTGGGAAACCCGTATCTACTGCTACGAGCGCGATGTGCCGGGGGCTTTCAGCGTTCCTGCCTGCTATGGAAGAGGATTCAGCTGTTCGCTTACGGGCGGAATCAAGTACCGCAAATCGTGGAACAGGCAGCATGCCATTTACATCAGGGCCTCCTTATCGAAAGCCCTGCACGATGGCAGGACGGTAGTACGCAATGAAGTAAAGCTGCAATACCAGCTGCGCTTATAGCGCCGGGATAACTTTCTCCATCCGGATGCCGCGCGAGCCCTTGACAAGGATGGTGGAAGCGCTTACCGGGTTATCCTCCAGATGCTTCGCAAGCGATTCGGATGAGTCGAAAGATGCAAGGATGCAGCCTTCCCCGGGAGTGATACCGCAATGTGCAAGGGCTTTTGCAAATTCTTCGCCCACGAGTATCGATGGGAGTTGCTGCGCAGTCAGCAAACGCACTATTTCCACATGCTCCTGAAGGGAGGCGGAACCCAGTTCGCGCATGTCGCCAAGGAGAGCGAGCTTGTCGGAGGCGCGAAGAGAGCAAAGGTTTTCTATTGCCAGCCGCATTGAGGAAGGGTTGGCATTATAAGCATCTACAATGAGGGTATTGCGCCCCGTTCGGACCAGCTGCGAGCGTTGGTTCGAGGGGGTGTATGCCTCGATTGCGGCAATGGAATCCTTGCGGGCCACGCCG
The DNA here is from genome assembly GCA_017469425.1 of Bacteroidales bacterium. GTDB lineage: Bacteria > Bacteroidota > Bacteroidia > Bacteroidales > UBA932 > Cryptobacteroides. Next base: position 3,011 of record JAFUGJ010000058.1, on the reverse strand, counting down.
AAATAATCGGCAATGGCGATTGCCGCCAGCACATTGGGAAGATTGTAGGAGCCTACAAGCTTGGTATGAACTTCATCTCCTGCAAGCTTCAGGCTGAGGAAAGGCTCCGACTCGCTTACAGGGAGCAAGGCGGCTTGCATGGAGGCGGCGCCGAACTCCCACTGATGGCAGGCTTGTTTACGCGCAGCGGCGGCAAGGTCGGGATAGTCGGTATTTACAAAAATGACCGAGCCGCGCCTGGAACCGAGCCATTTGTAGAGTTCCGTCTTCGCGGCGAAAACTCCCTCGTACGAACCGAATCCGAGAAGATGGGCGGTGCCCACATTGGTAATGAGCCCATAATCCGGCCGGCAGACTTTTACCAGCTTGGCAATGTCGTCCGGATGGTTGGCGCCCATTTCCACAACTGCAATCTCCGTGGAGGGGTCTATAGAAAGCAAGGTGAGCGGAACTCCGATGTCATTGTTCAGGTTCCCTTTGGTGGCACTTACCCTGTATTTGGCGCCGAGTGCGGCGGCAATCAGTTCTTTGGTAGTGGTCTTGCCGTTGGTTCCGGTGAGGCCGATTACTCTCAGGCCAAGCCTGGCGCGATGGTAAACCGCAAGCTCCTGCAATGCCGTAAACGGGTCGGCGACCCGAATCAGCCGCGCATCCTCGAACGGCACATCATCGTTGACCACCGCATAGGATGCTCCTGCTTCGAGTGCTCCCAAAGCATAATCGTTGCCGTCGAAATTCTCTCCCCTGAGTGCAAAGAATATCGCCCCCTGGGGAATGGTCCGGCTGTCGGTGCTGACTTTGCATCCGCAGTCGCGATATAGGGAATAGAGTTCTGCCGTTTCCATATTACTTGAGTCCGGTGCTGCCGAATCCGCCTTCTCCGCGCCCTGTGCTGCCGAGCTGCTCCACTTCTTCCCACTCAATATGCTCGTGTCTTGCCAAAACCAGCTGGGCAATCCTTTCCGAAGGCTCCACCACGAATTCTTCCGACGAGAGATTCACCAGAATCACATTCACTTCACCCCGGTAATCGGAATCGACGGTGCCCGGGGCATTCAGCACGGTTATCCCCTTCTTTGCGGCGAGTCCGCTGCGGGGGCGCACCTGCACCTCATACCCTTCGGGAATCTCAAGGAAAAGTCCGGTGGGAATCATTGCCCTCTGCAGAGGAGCAAGCACGACGGGGGCATCGAGATTCGCGCGCACATCCATCCCCGCGGACGAAAGCGTCGCATACTGCGGCAGGGCATTGCCGCTCTTGTTCACAACTTTGACAGTCATTTATTTCTGCGCTTTAAAGTATAGGAATACCGTAATTATGGCGTACAGTATGTTCGGCGTCCAGAGCGCAAGCATGGGCGGCATGCTTCCGGTATAGACGAACATCTGCGAAAACCTCATGAAAAGGATATAAGAGAAAGCGAGGGCTATGCCCAGGCCGAGATTCCATCCTATGCCGCCGCGCTTCTTGCGTGAAGACAGGCACACCCCCATGATTGTGAGGATGATGGCAGAAAACGGCAGCGCATAGCGGTTGTGCTTTTCTATTTCGGCAAACATCACATTGGCATCGCCGCGCATGTTCTGTGTGGCGATAAGCTGGTTGAGCTGGCCTATAGGCAGGGTCTGCACCGTTTTGTCGTTGCGGTAGAAGTCGGTTACGGTGAGGGCTATCACCGTATCCTTGCGCTCGCCGCTTGTAATCCTGTCCTGCAGCCCCGTGGAATAGTCGCGGATGAACCAGTTGCGAAGCCTCCAGCACTCTTTGGTGCTGTCCCACACCGCCGAATCGGCTTCCAGCTTGCTGCGAAGCTTGCCGCCTTCCACCGACTCGAGCGAGAACTTGTAGGCCGTATTGTTCCATTTGCTGAACGACTCCACATATACGAACTCCCCCGGAGCTATCTGGTAGTGGACATTGCGCATCCTGGTCTTGTCCCTGCCGGTCCTGATGTTCTTTTCTTCAAAGGCGGTGCGCTTTACATTGGAATTGGGAATCACATACAGATTCAGGCCGAGCGACAGACAGGCTATAAGAATCGCACATCCCACATACGGCACCAGCAGACGGGCATAGCTGATGCCCCCGGAAAGCATTGCGATGAATTCCGAATTCGAGGCCATCCTGGAAGTGAAGAAGATAACCGTGATGAACACGAAAAGCGGACTGAACATGTTGATGAAATAAGGAACGAAGTTCACATAATAATCCAGTATCACGCTCTTCAGGGGCACTTCGTGCTGCACGAAATCGTCAATCTTCTCCGACACATCGAAGATTATCACGATACCGATTATGAGCAGCAGCGCCACGAAAAAGGTACTGATGAACTTCTTGCTTATGTACAGGTCCAGTTTCTTCATAATCTGGATGTTATCTTCTTTACGGCGGCATCCTTCCACGATGCGAAATCGCCCGCCTTGATGTGCTCTCCGGCCTGCCTTACCAAATCGAGGTAAAAGGCGAGATTGTGCTCGCTTGCAATCATGGCGGCGAACATCTCGCCCGAGATGAAAAGATGCCGGAGGTATGCCTTGCTGTATGCATGGTCAACAAAAGAAGTGCCGCAAGGGTCGAGTTCGCTGAAATCGTCCTTCCATTTTTCGTTGCGCATGTTCATGATGCCGTTCCATGTGAACAGCATGCCGTTGCGTCCGTTGCGCGTGGGCATGACGCAGTCGAACATGTCCACCCCGCGGGCAATTCCCTCCAGGATGTTTGCAGGAGTACCCACTCCCATGAGATACCTCGGCCTGTCGTCCGGGAGCAGAGGGCAGGTGAGTTCCAGCATCTCGTACATTTTTTCCGTGGGCTCCCCCACTGCAAGACCTCCGATTGCGTATCCGTCGGCATCGTAGCGCACAACATCCTCCGCCGCCTCCCTGCGCAGGTCGGGATACACGCACCCCTGCACTATGGGGAAGAAGCTCTGCTCATATCCGTATAGGGGCTCCGTCTCTCGGAACCGCCTGGCGAAGCGTTCAAGCCAGTTCTTGGTGAGATTCAGGCT